>JAFVTI010000001.1 GCA_017503325.1 Clostridia bacterium
CCGCTCCCCCCACCCACACCCCCGACCACTATCGTGGTCACCCCCTCGCCTACCCCCGAGGGGGGATTATTGGAAATCCGGATATGGGGATCTATACTTCTTTCAATTGCAAAATACAATGACTGCGCACGCGCTGTTTGGCTACCTGCCCCCCACCCCGCGGGGGATAAAACGTCATCAAGTACTCTCCCTGCCCCGTTGAATTTGAACTTGTGAACATGTTTGTCACGCGCAGCGTGACAAACTTCCGCATTCGGTTGGTAGACATCTTGCTCGCAATATGATATAATGAATACAAACAAACGGGCAGGGGGGAATTATTATGACACTTGGGCAGAGGATACAGCAAATCAGAATCGAACACGGACTTTCACAAGAAGAGTTTGCAGAAAAGCTTGGCACAACGAGGCAAACCGTTTCGCGTTGGGAGCTTGATCAGACATTCCCGGAGATTGCCAAAATCGTACTCATCAGCAGAGTCTTTTCTGTCAGCACCGATTCAATATTAAAGGATGGCATCAGTACTTTTGATGCTGATGTTGCGCATTTTACCTGCGGCGTTTATCGTGGCCCGAATTGTGAGATTGTAGAGACCGAAAAGTTCTCACTTGTAATGTATTGCTCCTCGGACAAAAACATATTGGGAGCAAAGCTTTATCGTGGCTACGAAAATAAAAAGCGTCTTGTGGCGATCTGCGAAAGAGATTTGGTGAGCCAAAAAACGGAATATGCATATTTTGTGGAAGATAGTGATCCTCATACAGTAATTCGAAATAGTGAATTAGCTTCAGAATTGGGGGAGGCCTATGACCCGAGTTTGAAGAATTCAATGCGACGTCTGGAATCCTTTGTGGTGGATCATAGTGGCACACCGCTCCCAACCGTAAAAGAAGCCGGAATCCCCAAATGTCTTACTTTGTGGAGAATGGCTGACAGTTATCATGCGACACATGATGAATTTAGCTTTTTCTTATGTACGGGAAAGACAGAGTACGTTTTCTCGATACAAGCGGAGAATACCAATATTTATTGCGGGGCGTCGTACAACATCGTTTTCGATCTCGGTCTGTTTAGCGGCGGGCAGTTTTTCAGAATTCGGAATTATAAGGACAATAGTGAGAAATGGTGTAGATTCCATTGTGATTTCTCTTATGAGTCAAGGGATATACAAATCCCGACCGAGCAATGTGAGCTTGGAAAGTGCCTTATGACAACAAAAGGTCTTATGTGGTGTGTCAAACGTTATGCAGATGACGAGATCGTTCTGCAGGGATGCGGAAATGATGAATATACCTATCGCCGCACCGATAAAAGAACCGAGCAGTTTACTATCATATAAAATACAAAGGCGCGAAATTGTTAGAGTAACTCAATCAAAGCAGGGCAATCGCCCAATGTAATTAAGTTAAGGAATTGCAATCCCGCCCCCGTCATCCTCGAGCAAGCGTTTGGGGCAAGATTCTTCGCTGCGCTCGAGAATGACAGCCCCAAACGCGCCGCGAAGGATCTTGGGGGCGGGGGCGCATCGAGTTTTCTTAACTTAATGACATTGGGCTATCTCCCTGCTTTTTTCGTTTGAGCCCCCTGCCAGACTTCAACCCCAGGTTGAAGAATTTAAACCAATGACTTATTGTGCAAGAGGAAGAGATGTGATATAATGAACACAAAGAAAGGAGAGGGTGATATGGAAAACGTAAATATAGTTTTAGCAGCGAATATTCTGAAATACAGAAAGAAAAAGGGGCTTAGCCAAGAAGAGCTTGCAAACAAATTAGGCGTGACTTTTCAAGCGGTTTCGAAGTGGGAAAACGCAAAGGCTGCGCCGGATATTGCATTCTTGCCCGTCATGGCTGAAATTTTCGGTTGCTACATCGACGAGCTCTTCTCCAGAGAGGTCAAAACCGAGATTCACTATGACCACTGCGCGCAGTTTCCTTGGCCCGACGATAATACGATACGCATTTTTCAAACCGTGGGCAAGAAAATTCTGAAATCGAAGCAAGGAAATGCTTGCATAGAGGTGTCTTTCCCGCGAAATTGCAATGAAACGACCAGGCAATATTTCAAGGTAGAGGTTTTTGGAAATCTTGTGTCCGACGGTAGCATCAACGGTGACGTGGTTTGCCACGGACATATCCATTGCCATGAAATCAACGGTGACGTTTGCTCGCAGAGTTCTATTACTGCATATGAGATCAACAGCCACGGACGCATTGTTTGCAGCGAAACAAAAGACGCAAAATGCATTGAAAAACCCTGATTTTATGATATAATAGAATCACAAAACGCTGCAGAGTAAGGAGTTTGTCATGTATAAATCCAAAATGATGATTGTGATGCGTCGGGATCTCAAGATGCGCAAGGGGAAGATCGCTGCACAGGCGGGGCATGCTTGCATTGACGCCGTGCTGATGGCGCTATGCAAGGAAGGGCGTATGAACGACCTTGAAATGACTGCGGACGGCCTTGCTCTGAAGCAGAGCGACAAGGCAAGCACGCCGCTGACCGATTGGTTTTCGTACGGTTGTGCAAAGGTGTGCGTATACGTGGACGGTGAGGATGCGCTCTTGGAGATTGCCAAGAAGGCAGAGGAACGCGGGATCATTGCAGCCGTAATTACGGATGCGGGCATGACAGAATTCCACGGCCACCCTACCAAGACCTGTCTGGCACTCGAGCCGCTGCCTGCTGAGATTGCGGATGAGTTGACGGGAGCATTGCCGCTGTATTGATCAGATATATTGCTGTAACAAAAGAAGAGCCCACGGTATTGCCGCGGGCTTTCTTTTGGTTTTAAGCCAATCATACGCTTTCTACTAAAGCAATTGATTGATCTGCTTCTCATAATAGCTGTCCGGCTGCGCCTTGACGACAAACTTATGCATGCCGTTGGCGTCAACTACAAAATGATTGGCACCCGTATCGGGGTCTACGCAGGCTGTGCCGCTCACTGTGCGGTAACCCGCCTTTTCCTCGTCACCAATCAGCGCCATGAGAACCAGCATGGGATCCCAGGAATGCCTGCCGTGCTCGGATCCATGATCGCACAGCACGTGGTGCAAATGATCATTCCCCGGCAGATTCCCACCTGTCAATACGCCGTATCCGACTTCCCATCCGAGGAACGTGACAGGAATCGGGCAAAGCTCACAAAACTCTTTGCCTGCCAAGCGGGAGCGCGGATTTCGGCAAAAATTATTTTCTTTTTCCCCATCGGCATCCCATTTTCCTGCCATCACCCAAAATTTGGACACCTTTTGTTGTACAAGCGCTATTCCGCTTTTATCAGAAATATCGTCCGCGCCGCTTTTCAGCAAGCTTGCAAGGACTTGAGGATAGCCGATCTCCACAATCTCCACCTTTTCTTGCGCGGATGCAAGCAGCCGTCTGTAAAGACGAAGAGCATCTTGTGCATCTGTGTTCGAGATTGAAGGGCAAAAGGACTTGGCCAGCCTTTCTTGATAAGGGGGATTCCCGCCGAAATCGACAGCGTCAAGGTCAATGCCGATGGGGATATTTTCAATCCCTTCTGCCAGTAAAAAGCCTTTCAGAGAGGCAACCGAAAGCTCCATGCAGGCATTGATTCCAATCCCGAGCAGTCGGATGTCATTGCTTTTTACGGCACGGCAGATCAAACGCAAAGCAACAGCATCGTCGCAATCCGTCCACCAATCCGTTCCCAGGATGATTTTCCTCATAAGTTGCCTCCTTGTTTTTATTCATGAAGATCAGTTTTCATTATAGCATCGTTGCGGCATAGTGTCAAGACGCGATTTTGCCGTAAAAAAAGTGAACGTTTGTGTACAGAACAGTATGAGATCGGGGCTCTCGGGGCTTTGCTTGGGATAGTGTTGTTGAAAAAGTCAAGAAAAGCAACAAGAAAGTCATGAACGGAGTGGACACGTATGATTGATTTTTGTATAATGGAAATAACAGAACGCCTCTGTGCACGCAAATCGAAAAAAACAGACAGAAAGGAAACCGATTATGAAAACAAATCTTCGTATCCTTGTCGCTCTGATGGCGACACTTCTGCTTCCCGTTGGGATGATTATTCCCGCTTTTGCCGAGGATGGAGAGACAGAGAACAACGTTGTAGCCCACTGGAAATTCCAGGATGAAGAGGGCTATTACACAGGCAACGTAGAGGATGAGGATCTCACCTTCATTGACCTGACCGGTAACGGAAACGATCTGGAGGTGTGCTCCGAGGGCAACGGTAACGATCTGGACATTTTTGAATGGGATGAGGGCGTTTTGCTGAGTGAAAACTCCGCTTATCAGGCCTCTTCCTCTCTGCGCTTTGGTAACACGTGGGAGAAGGCGCAGTCGGTTGACCCGTATGACCCTTCCTTGACCGAATACACCGGTGCTTACGTGTCGGGAAAGTATTTTCAGACGGTAGATGCCGCTCCGCTCAACTCCATAGACAGCTCCAAGGGCTGGGCGGTGGAGATCATCTTTAAGATCGACGCGGAGTGGAATAACAACTACAATCGCTACGCCGGTATTTTCTCGCGCCAGGGTGTGGTGGAAAGCCAGGATGAGCCTTCCTTTTCCATGGCGTTGACTGAACAAATTACAGGCTCCTCCGACGGCTATATCGGCACGGATGGTACGACGGGCCTTCAGTACGTACACGTGGACGTCAACGAGGACAAAACAAACTTTGAGCTGATGAACGGCGAGATTTACGGCGAGCGATGGATTCACTATATGGTGACCAGTGACGGCACGTATACCGAGGCGTATATCAACGGTGAGTTGGTGTTTGCAGCTTCCGAGAACAATGAGCTGTACTCCACCGATGATTTCTTTGGCTGGGAGGTTGGTGTGGGTCGTAAATTGGGCACCGATAAGGCAACCATGAACCCCAAGCATGCAGAGGGCATGATCCGCCGTCTGTTCTGTGGCTCGATTGCCGAGATCCGCTTTACCCAAAATTACCTCAATATTGAGAATTCGCTGTACTATACAAATGAAATCGGTGCAGGAGCTCAGCCCGGAGAAAAGGGCGATCCGCTCCTGGTACAGAATAACGTATATAACTATTGGACCGAAGAGCTGGTGGAGGGTTGCTTCACGGGACTCAATCAGACCGATGTGGCGTATACCGAGGAGGGCGTCAAGCTGATCGGTATTGCGAGCGAGACCGTTGACCCCTATGCCACTATCAATCTCAGAAAATACGTGTCCGAGGTGAATGCCGAGCCCCTGAGCTGCGCGGATTATCTGTATGTGGTACTCAAGGTCAAGGCAGAGGGCACGACCGGTGACATCCAATTCTATTACACCAGCAGACCTACCGCAGAGGACGTAGAGGCGAGCTATTGTGAGCCGAATGGCGAGTGGCAGTATATGATCATTGATTTGAACTACTGCGACGCCTGGGAATCCGAGGGCTCGCCTATCACGGTACGCCTTGACTGGGCGACTGGTTACGAGGGCAATGCTGAAGACGCTTACATGATCTTGAATGAGATTGCGTTCTTTAAGACCGAGGAGGAGGCGTATGCCCATACGGGTATGGAGATGCCGACAAAGCCGCCCAAGACCGAAGCCCCCGAGACTGAAGCACCCGAGACCTCCACGCCCGAAGCAGAATCCGAAATCGAGACCAACGACTCCGAAAAATCGGGCTGCAGCGGCGCATTTGCAGCGGGTGCATCCTGTCTGATCACAACGGCGGCAGCATTTGTATTCCTTATCAAGCGCAAGAGAAGCGCATAAAATCAGGGATTGATCATTTTGCCCGAGGCATCGCCTCGGGCAATTTTTGCATTTTGGTGGCAAAAGCGTGAGCGTTTTTTGAACTTTGGAACGTATCTATTGACTTTTGGGCTGCATGGGTGTATGATAATGGGGTATGATTATGATTGACGAAAGCGAGAGAATTTATGAGTAAGTATATGAGAGCTGCGCTGCTTTGCGGCGCGATGGCAGCATGCATGCTGCTTTGCTCCTGCGGTCAGTTTGGCGGCGGACGCGAGCAGATCGACAACGTGCTGGATAAGATCTACGGAACAAACGCACCGGAGACGGCAGCACCTGCGCCTGCGCCCGAGCAGACCACGGCGGGCACGCAGCAGGAAACACCTGTTGAGCGTTACGATTATTTTGCAGGCGATATGGCGCAGTTTGTGACGCTTGATAAGAGCCTGTACGCATCCCTGAGCGCTAACGTGGGCAGCGATTACGTGCTGACCGACGAGGTATTTGACGCGCAGATCAAGGCGATGCTGTATCAGTATGCAACGCCCACCAACGGCAACGAGCAGGTGACCGATCAGCCCATCCGCATGGGTGACAAGGCGTATATTTATTACCGTGGCGAGGTGGACGGCGTGGAATTTGCGGGCGGCTCGAATATGAGCGACTCTGCGCCTTATGGCCTTGGCATTGGCTCGGGCAACTTTATTCCCGGCTTTGAAGAGGGACTGATCGGCGTTGTACCCGCCCAGACGAGCAAGGACAACCCCTATCCCGTGCACGTGACCTTCCCCGAGAATTACAACGAGGAGCTTGCAGGCAAGGATGCGATCTTCTACGTGGTGGTTGAATACGTGGTGCAGTACGACATTCCCGAGCTGACCGACAAGTTTGTAGGAGAGATCCTGGAATACAAGCCGGAATACGATCTTCCCGACGTGGAGGGTGCGCTTGCAGAGGATTACCTGCGCGTGATGCGCGAGGGCATGGAGCAAAAATTGGCTGAATCTGCCAAGTCTGCCGCTTACAGCATGGTCATGCAGGAATTGATCGACAAGCTGACCTTCACCGCTTACCCCGAGGGAGAGGTGGACTATTATTACGCGTACTATATGGATGAATTTGAATATTACTACTCCTACTACAGCTACATGTACGGCTACGAGTCGATGGACGAGTTTGCCGTGGATTACATGGGGCTTGAAAAGGGTGCTGACTGGAAGGCAGAGCTGACCAAGCAATGCAGGAGCATGGTGCAGCAGAGCATTCTGATCCACGCCATTGCCGAGAACGAGGGCTTGGAGGAGATCACCGACGAGGAATTTGCGGCAGAGCTTGATTATCTGGTAGAGTATTACGAGGGAAAGTACACCGCCGAATATATCCGCGAGAACGTAGGAGATGCTGCCATCAAGGACAACGCCCTGTTTGCCAAGGTGCAGAATTTCATCCTGGAGAGAACGAATATTACCTATCACTGATAGGGTGAAAAAGGTATCGCCCGAAGGCGTGCAAAATTAGCGGGAAAATCGGCGCAAAACAAGGACTGTATCGCATGGATGCAGTCCTTATTTGTTTGTATGTATGTAGTTGCCGCAGGCGCTGGCGATCACTGATCGCCCCTACAGGGAATTATGTAAGGGGTTTACGATATAAAACCCAAAACAAAAACACTTGTAGGGGCGATCATTGATCGCCAGCACCTGCGGCAACTACATATTTATTTGTTTGAGCACATGGCTACCTCTCAAGAAGCA
>JAFVTI010000032.1 GCA_017503325.1 Clostridia bacterium
GGTTGCCCACGGGATGAGAACCGCTTGACTTTTTCTGTTTCATTTGTTTGTTTCCTTTCTGCGTTTTTTAGATGAAGAATACCGCCATCATACCGATAGAGATAAACGGAATGAGGGCAAAGCCTTCTCGCATATCACGGTCTTTGATCTTGTTATAAATGAGAGTGAAAATAACCCCGATAAGAAGACCAAGCACCATACCTGCAAGACCTCGTTGCCATCCGAGCAAGAATGCACAGGCAGAAGAGATCTTCCAGTCAGCACCGCCGTATCCACCGCCACTCAATGCGGTCACGCCAAGCTGAATAGCGGCACTTACCGCACCGCCTATAAGCATGGAGGTAAATCCAACGGTCGGTACGCTGATGAGGGACAAGGCAAGAATTGAAATTGTTACGTGGTTTGCCACGTGGCGGTCTGTGAGATCCGACATGGAAGCGTATAGCAGAAGGAAGAACAGGAAGAGTCCTTGGAACGTGTATACGCTCATTCCGAATCGGAGGGAGAGACCGAGTGCCATCACCGTTGAGGCTATCAAGGTGAAGGTCTTGTTGGTTACGAAACCCTGTTTCTCCATGTTTCTGTGAAGAAGCAATCCGATTACAAGGGCGGCAGTTGCCACAAGAATCATCTTGATGATGAGTACAACAGCTTCCCATGCAATCACGTTTTCAGCGACAAACTGCTGAAATATGGGATTGACCACAGGAGGAGAAACGATTGGGTGTATGGGTTGAATGATCAATGGATTTCTCCTTTCTCAAATTAGTTGTGGAAGGGGCGGATTGCGCCCCTTCCGAGGGTTTTACATTGATTGATTAACCGGCGTAGTTGAACATGCCCTGAATCTTGGAGGAGAGCGTGGGCATGATGGTGGAGTTGAACAGGAGATAGAGACCTGCGAGGATAACGCCACCGATTACGACACCGATGATGATCTTAACGCCGGTGTCGATATAGCCCTCGCCGGAGGTGGACTCGATGGCGGTCTTGGCAGAAACGACTGCCTTGTTGAACTTGCTCTTGATGCTGTTGATGAGATTTTTCATGTGTTTTTTTACCTCGTTCTTTCTTTGATTTTGGATTTTGCTTTTTCTTTGCTTACTGCGGTTCAACTTCTGATTAACCAGCGTAGTTGAACATCTCACCGATCTTGGTGGTGAGGGTGGGGATGATGGTGGTGTTGAAGAGTGCGTAGAGACCTGCGAGGATGACACCGCCGATAACTACACCGATAATGATTTTGACACCAGTATCGATATATCCCTCGCCGGAGGTGGACTCGATGGCGGTTCTTGCGGAGATGATTGCGGAGTTGACCTTAGTCTTGATGGAGTTGATAAGCTTTTTCATAGGATAATTACCTCGTTCTTTCTTTTTGTTTTTTATTTGTTGGTTGTTGTCGGGAAAATGAAAACGGGGAGTGACTTTATCTCACTCCCCGAATGTGGGTGCAGATTACATCTGCGTCATGGTCTGACTACCGCCCGACTGAACGGGAGCCTGACTTGCTGTCTGTGCCTGTTCGAGTGCGTGGTTATACTCGTCGATAACGTTTTTGACGAGTGCTTCACGTGCTTCCTTGGTCACAGGGTGGAATACTTCGTCGTACTGCGTGTTGCCTTGACTATCCTTGCGAGGAATGGTAGGCATACTCACAAACGCACCTTTATCGTTTTCAAAGATGCGGATGCCGTGAACGGCGAAGGGGCCGACATTAGCAGAGGCGAATGCCTTGAGCTTTTTGGTATCATCATCAAAGAGCTTGTCGATCTTTACGGTGATGTTAGGGATAGGCTGCTGTTCAGTTTCATTCTGCACAGCTTCATTCTTCTTTTCTGCCTGATCGGTAGGTTTCTTCTGCTCGTTTTGTGTAGGAGCAGCATTGCCGGAGCCTTTCTTAGAAGCCACAGTGGATCCTCCTTTCTTCAGTAGTATCTATATAAAATCCGACAGTTGCGCACCTGTCGGATGGGATATCACCAACCGTAGAAGGTAAAACCAACATCACGTTGTACTTCTTCGGGGCTGATATCGTGGGGTTCAGCGAACATCTCGCTGTATTTCTGAACCTCTGCGTCATTGAGGCTACATAGTCCTCCGACACCATTATCCTTAGTTACAAAGATAGGCCCAGCATAGATGGCGTCGATTAAAATGCGATTACCTTCCATACCATTGAGCTTTGCTTCCTCATTTCCAAGGATAATGCAATCATCGTCAAAGGGATAGGTAAATTCGATTAACGCGTCCTCGCAATGATCGCTTACAGCGTTTTGCAATGCGTCAAGCTCGTCTTTGACATAGGTGACGATGGGAGTTCTGTGAGGCTGAATCATTAGCATTCGAATGCCATCCATCTCTGCGCACTTGGTTGAATCGAATTCGGCGAGTTTCTTGAAGCCAATATGATCGACAAAATAATTACCAATTTCGACGTCTTGACCATGAAGCACAGCAGAACTTATAAACTCGTTGCTCATTTTACAACGCCAAACCTCTGCATCGAATTCTTCTTTCGTGTCGCAGAACATTCTTGAATCCACGTATGGGTTGCCGTCGGAATCCGTTGAAAGATATTCGACAACGCCGTAAGGTGCTTTATAGGGTTCGACTACCTCGATAATATCGGAGAGTGAGAGCGAATGACCTTGGAAGGTTCCGGGATGGTCGGGAAGGTTGAAGAGGCAATATACCGCTTCAAGGTCGCCGTCCACATCGCCATGAAATACGCACTTATATGTGGCAGGGTTGATCCCACCATGCTTCAAGGTTTCTTCGTATCCCTCAAATTTGACTCGGTTGGTATCCTTATCACTGTCGATCTGATAGATGTTGATTCTCATTCGAGTTTCATACCTCCGTCTTCTGTATTTTCCTGTGGGTGAAGGAACTTTTCGAGATTTTCGTTTACCCAATCGGGAACTTGTTCGGGATCTGCAATACCGATGAAATCGCCACGGACGAAATTGGTCTTTTCGCCATCCGAAACGAAGAAGCCGAAAATCTTCCGACCAATTGATGTCGGTCGGCAACCGTTTCCACCGCTTGCATAAAAATACTGGAATTCACCCTTCTTGTATTCTTCTGCAAGAGCGTCGGTGTGCATGATGAGAAGTTTCTCGGTATAATCTTCTTGATTACTGTTTGGCAGACAGGCATCTCTTGTCAGAATTCCAAGTTCTTCAGACAGGTATTTTCTGTACTGCCCAACCATGCCGTTTACAAGTTCGGGGTGAGTCTGAAGTTCGAATTCATGGTTGCGAGAATCGTTAGGCGTGTAGAACGCTTGCATTGACCAACGCCGGGTATCCGGTCGGTATCTACCGTCGTTGCTGTTTTCGCTCACCGTAGTGGCTAATACCCAGCCGACACGGTCAATACCAAACTCCTTGCATGCATCCTTGATGATATCGGTTGGCAGAATGCTGTTTCGGTAACGTTCTCGTACCATTTGGTCAATGGCATCACGACAGCGGATGTTTTCCGCATGGGACTGTTTCCAATCCTGTACCTCGTCGTGATCCTTTGCTTCACGGAACGAGTAACGATATAACGGTACAGGCATTAGCGTCGCTCCTTACCAGTGTTGAGTTTGATGGAGAGGTAACGGTGGAGAGCTCTTTGCTCGTTTTCGGTAAGGCTGTTCACCACATCGAGGATCGAGCCTTCACGTACATCGGTATCTTTGCAGTGATCGCAGACCTTCTCACGGCGGAGGATGATGGTGTTTTCGTCCTTCATTTCATAGGAGAGGAGGCTGTTGTATCCGATGCGCATCTTGAGTCGGATGTCGAAGGGGATGGTTGTTCGGCCTTCTTTGCCGATGAGTCTGTAGATCTTGCTCATGTCAGTCACCTCCGGTCAGTTGAGTACGCACTTGCCGCAGTGCTGACAGAAATACTCGCAATGATCGCAATCATCCTCATCGCAGTCGTAATCATCGTCCTCATCGTAGAGGTCGTCCTCGGTATAATCGTCCTCGTCGAAGTCTTCCTCGTCGCATTCATCCTCGTCATACTCGTCCTCATCGGCGATTTCGAGAACAACTCGTCCTTCGGAAAACGATGCATAGATTGCTGTATCTTCCGTAATGTTCAGAGCGTTAATGAGCTCTTCGGGAAGGGCGAAACTTACTTTACATTTGATTTCCATATAATCTTGTGCTCCTTTAGTATTTTTTGTGTTTCTTCGAAATCATCGAAGAGTGTGAGTTGCCTTGCGAGGACTCCTTCCTCGTAGGTATCGTAGTTTGAAATAAGCAATTCGGGATACTGCTTTCCGGCATCAAACCGTTGGGCAATATTCGAAATGCGTGTGGTGGACTCGATCATGATTCCTTCCTTTGAGTACAGCTCCCGAATTTCGGGACAGTCGTTGTATGAAAGGAGAAACTTGCCTTTGATCTTCATTAAAGCATTGCACAGCCTTTCGTGGTCAGCTCGTCCAAATCCAACGTCTTCGTAATAATCCTCGGTTTCGTAGTACGGAGGATCGAGATAGAAGATGGTGTTCGGGCGGTCGTACTGTGCAATGAGCTTTTCGAAGTCCTTGTTTTCGATTACCACCGTTTGCAAGCGCCTTGACGCTTCGGTTATCAGCGGAAAGTTACGCCACATATTGTGGGGTTGCGCTCCGTATGAGTCGAGACCTGAAGCGTAACTTTGTCTGATGATTTGATAGAAGTAGGCGGCACGTTTGATGTCGGGGATGGCTGTCTTACTTTTGAGAACCTCTCGGATATGTTCGAAATCTGTTCTTGAGTTCAAAGAGTATCGGAGTTCCTCGCAGAGCTCGTTGGGGTGATCTCTTACGCACCTGTAGAGGTTTGCAAGATTGGGATTGAAGTCGTTGTAAACCTCGAATTTGCCGGGTGTCTTATGAAAGAGCACCCAACCGCCACCGCCGAACACTTCAACGTATCTGTCGCAGGAGTGACATAGCCTTGAAACGATTTCATCACGCAAGGCTTTCTTGCCGCCCACCCACGACATAAAGCTGTTCATTCGCATCCTTTCCAAGACCGAATTGCAAAAAGAAAAGGCCGTTTTGCTTTTCTTCTGCAAAACGACCTTATTACTGTATTTTTATTTTCTGTTGATCTGAAAGAGGCACATCGTAACAACTCCCACGATGCCACCAACCATCAGACCGATAAAGAAGGTCAACACATCGTCATCCCCCCTTCATCATAGTAGGCGGCTTCCATGGCATCATCGCCAAGGCATTGAACGTAGCTGTTGAAATCATCCCATGACTCACAAGGATGGATACCCCATGCCTGAATGCTGTTTTTGATATCTTCATACATATCGTCATCTTCATCAAGCAAAGGATACATTTCGAGCCACACCTTGCTGTTGTCAAAGTCATAGCAAAGGACGACGGGATGTCCGAGGGACTGATCGCATTGGAAGGATTGCGAAACGTGAACACCTTCGCAGTATTCGTACAGGTTACTGTTTAACTGCAGAACGTATCCCGATGCCGATTCAATATCGAATTCGAGCTTGAATCCCATAATGTCTGCCGCCATCTCTTGAGCTTCGAAGGTATTTTCCTTGGGAATACTACCGTCGAAGTCTTCACCTGCCATAATGCTGATCTCACCCACGTTATATCCGAAGTTTTCATCAGCGTATCGCAGTTCAAAGAGAACGTCGGGATACTGACGGGAGAGTGCAAGGATGAGCTTCCGTGCAGAACGGTTGGCGGTCAAAAAGCAGATTTCGTTCTTGTCTTCATCGTACTTAATGCCGTCCTTGTATCCGTAGGCATCCCATTTGGTATCCCAATTTTTAATACGCCAATTGATGCATTCTTGATCGGATGTGAAGGATGGTTCGGGAATGATTTTGTTGAAATCGATTGAACCGAATCCGATATTCTCAATCCGAATGGCTTCAAGTATTTCTCGGCAGCGTTCCGTGGAGCATTGGTCGAACCTTAATCTGTTTGTGATGTTGTTTGCCATTATTGTTCTCCTTTGCTTTCGTGGACTCGTTTGATGATTTCGCCGAGAGCTGTAATGACAGGCACGCTTACCGCATTACCAGCCATTTTATAAAGCCTTGCGTCGGACAGACCAACTGCCTGTGCCTTATAGAATTGCTCATCGGTAAACCCCTGCAAGCGCCAGCATTCGATTGGCATGAGTTTGCGAATGATATCGCACTCCGGATCGTAGTCAAGCACACCGTGGCGGTCTTGCGTTGTAAGAGCGAACATTGGCTCGTTTGGGCCTTTTATCCTTCTGCCTTGCTGTCTTACAGTTTCTCTATCGGGGGAAATAATCGCCCTTGGGCCAATCTCTTTGGATATCTCGATTACTCCCGAATGCTCACCCTTGCGCTTGCTGATACCTGCATCCTGTCTTGCTGTGATGCATCGAGCAAGCTCGGTGATCTTGGGATCTTCATTCATATCAAGGCAATAAACACCCTGTGTGATGTTCGGTGTAATCGTGTGTGCGATCTGTTTTCCGACGCGTCCTCTCCGTGTGTTAAGGTTAGGATACGCCAAGTCAATGCTATCGCCGGGTTCGGCTATCTGATATCCCGATTTAGTCAGCGATTTGATGGGAAGCTGTCCTACAGAGTAGAGACCTGTATTACCTGCAAAACCGCCACCGTTGCTCGTAAGTGTACAACTTAATCCGTCTTGGTCGTAGACTCTGTCGCCTTGTCTTCCACTGACTTTTTGGATAATAGTTTTTGGATTTGCGTCGGTGAAAGCCTGTATTTCTCCGGAGGATCCTTCTCCAAGATACCCGATAATAAACACTCTTTTTCGGGATTGGGGTACTCCAAAATTCGCGCTGTTAAGCACCTGCCATGCGACATTGTACCCCAATTCAGAAAGCGTAGTGAGGATGGTCGCAAACGTCCTGCCGCTGTCATGCGATAGCAAGCCGGGAACGTTTTCAAGGAGCAGATACTTAGGTCTTTTAACTCGGGCAATCCGGGCAATTTCAAAGAACAGCGTTCCTCTGGCATCTTCAAAGCCCCCTCGCTTTCCAGCGATTGAAAAGCTCTGACAAGGAAATCCTCCGCAAATAAGGTCGATATCCGGCAGTTCTTCCGGCACGATCTTTCTTGCGTCTTCAAAAAATAGTTCTCCTTTCGTATCATACATTGCTTCGTAGGCTCTCCGTGCGAAGGGATCTATCTCGCAAAAGCCCACGGGGACAAAAAAATCGCCGAACTTGGAGAGTCCTGATCTGAACCCACCAATTCCGGCGAACATGTCCAAATATTTAATTTGATTTCTCAGAGGCTCATACCTCCGTTCTGCTCAAACGCCTGACCTGTGGCTGCGGAGATGATATCCCCGATATCTTCGGGACAATCTGCCATATCCACGTGAATGTCGTTTTCGCAAGTTACTGTGTACCAGTATCGGTACGGAACAAGGTGTTGCTTGAAGGTCTTTTCTTCTGCAGTTTCCTCGACTGCATCGTGATCGATAACACCCAAAGGTGTCATCACGCACAAGCCCCAATGTTCACCTGACGAATCCAAGTCGAGCGTAACGAGGGCAGGATAGTAATCGCCTGTCTGCAACGCTTCGACTACTGCAGGAACTTGAATAAATCCTACGAGCTCATCGACATTGTCTGTATCGTAAATCTCAACAAACTTATCGTGAAGCTGCTTGAGTATCTCAATGGTGTAGTTGTCATTGGCGTTTTCGATTTCCTCTGCAAAGCGGTCAAGGTCAACGTCTGCAAAGATATCTCGGTGAACTGCGTCGAAATACTTGTCGTAATTCCGAGCGCATTTTTCTTCGAGAACTTCTCGTTGTGACAAAGCGCGGAAATGATCCACACCGTATACCATACCAAGATTTCGTCCGTTGTCAAATTGGATGTTGACATGCGCGGCATCGTCTATCCAATCAATCGTTCCTTTTGTTCCGGGAGGAACAGGGTCCGGATCATCGTTGCCCATGTTCAATAGTATGACACGTGTTCCAATGGGATAGCGTTCTCGCAATTTGTCGGCAATGTTGCGTAATTGAGTGTCGGTATATTCCATCACATACCTCCCATCTCCATCCCGCTATCAAATCGATAGCCTTGGTCTGCGTACATGGAGATATAGTCCTCGACCACATCGGAGATGAGGTTGTAGTCATAGGCGGTCGGGTGGTAGATGTACCAATCGACTCTTTGTCCGTCTTCCCATATGTGGGGAGCGCGGTCGCCCTTCATTCCGATGATATCCTTAAACTTGAAGGTTTCGCTGTCCACAGTTCCTTCGTGTCGGTTTATAATGGTCAGTCGCAAGGCATCATATTGTGCGGAGACACTTGTGTTTACGAATTGCACCTTGGCTCGAAGATTGTCGCCGATAGGTGCAATCATCGTTTTACCTGCGAAGACCGCATCGGCAGAGATTCGTTCCGAATCATCAAAGAGCCTGTGCAATTCTTTTTCAAAAAAAGTCAAATTATCGCTCTCCTTTCTTGTATATAGAGTGGGTAATATAAGGGCGTAGAAATGGCTTCTGAGGTGCTGAAATGGGGGTTCAAACCCCTATTTCAGCTACTTAAATGAGGAGGGTGGTATGTTTGCCTTACCCCTTTATTTAAACCTTCAAAATGGGGGTTCAAACCCCGTTTTTCTCTTGCCATTCCTTCGCCTGTGTCGAAAGCCTTTCGCGCTTTTCTTCCGTCATTGGTGCGTGTAAAGAAACGCGAATCACGTCCTTGCTCACGATGGCGCTGACAGCTCCGAAGTTGTCGGGAGGCTCGACCTTGAATTTAGTGGGGTGCTTTTTCTTTGCGCTATTGAGGCGCTTGATCAGATTGGGATTGCAGGTGTCGATGTACACGGCATCTTCTGCTTCGTTCCACAAGATGATCGTTTCTCGTTCTAACGGTGTGAGCTTATAGTCTGACATTTGATAGAGAGTTCCTTCCTTTCTACATAGAAATATCAAAGGCATTATCCATCATTTCTGCTTCCGTAATATCCATCAGATATTTCGGATCCACAATTATTTCAGACTCATTTCTTCCGTCGAAATAGGCATAGATGTGAGCTTTGTCTATCTGTGCCTGATACACCGTACCGTCTTCATCGAATCGTGTTGCGAACCATTCGGCAACATTTCTGTCCAGTGTCCACGAGAGTGCCTTGACATTTTTGGCGTTATACGAAGTAACGCCACGATAAACTGTTACCGTGGCTTCAAGCTCGTTGAGAGTATTCAGTTCGTCTTGGGACATCAGATGTCTTGGCTCTGCAGATTGAAACATTGACAGGAGCTTGCTCTGTGAAAGGTTGGGATCGTCGTTAGGGTTTTCTGAACGTATCCATGCATCGCCGAGAATCTGTGAGAAGTCCTTTCTTGATAGTTGATGAGAAGCGTACTTGAGGAAAGTCATGCTATAGGGCTTGTTTGTCATCATATAGATTTCAAACGCGCTCTTGGCAGAATTGATCTGTTCGCATACCATCTTGCGCCATTGGTGTAGAGCTTCGCTATCGGCGGTGATATCAACGCATTTCGGTTCGCCGTTAACCATAATCATATTGAAGCCGGAGGAGGTAAAGGGATGCTGTACAACGATGGGCGATAAGGATGTTTGGTGTATATCGGTGAAGAGTAGAGTCCTCGCCATAGCTTTGACTCCGTCAAGATTTGTTTCTTTCAGCTTTACCATATACTTTCTCACATCCCACCCATAGTAAGTTCGGAGGACTCCTTCTGCTCAATGATCTCGACTTCACTCATATCGAAGTTACACAGCGAATAATACTCTCTGCTGGCATAGGGATGCCTTTCGAGGTATTCTTCATTGGAGGCATTGATGCCAAGGTCGGGATTGCCGTATGCATCGGTGGTTTCGTAGACAAGTTCTTCGCTACCGTCAGCCATTCGCAGAGTCATACCGCCTTTGATCTCAACACCATTTTTGTCAAAGTACTGCAACCTATCACCCCCAATCTATCCCGAATAATTCGTCGGGAGAATAATTGCAGGTAAAATCGACGGATTCGATGTTATCACAATGACCTGACAGGAAGTTCTCGTCCTGTTGCATCCGAAGATGAAAGTAGGCAACTTCCTCAATGGAGGCTTTATACGTTTCACCCTCGCCATAGAGATATGCTTCGGCGTGTACGCTGATTTCTGTTTCTTCCTCGATGCTATCAAGGAAGTCTTCGAAAGCCGTGTAATATTCAAAGTCATCAAACTCTCTCGGAATGCCACAGACGAGGAATTCGGCTTGGTTACCATCGGGAGTTGAGACCCGAACGTGAGAGAATTGAACAGCCATTACATCCCACCCATCGTCATGCCTTGATCTGCGAGGCGATCCTCGAACTCGGTTTCGTTGTCGATATAATAATCATCGCCCGAATGCCAAAGACTCACGTACATGAATCCACCGTACCGAGTTCCGTCGAAGCAGATTTCTCTCTGCTCGAAACCTTCGCCAAGGCCGTCCGAGTTCTGTCCGGAGATCCAGTCCTTGAGATCCTGTTCCTCGTCTTCCGTGAGGGGGCCTGTCGTCTGAACAGTAATGCATCCGTAGAGCTCACCATTCCTACGCTCAAAATCCCAATCTGCGGAACGAAGCTTTTCCGAGACACCATTGTTGCCGTGGAAGTATTCTGCCATATTACATTCATCACTGGCATTATACTCCAGCAAGCCTTGACGAATAATATCTTCGTGACGAGCTGCAAACTTGGCATCTTCCTCGTAGCCGTCCTCATCGATGTCACCATAGCAATCCCTGCTGTGTACTTGAATGGTCAGCGGACAGTAGTATTTGGTTGTAACCGATTGAGGATAGGCTTCGGTAAGCATTCTGTTGAGCTGCTCGTAGGAAGCAAGACCTTCGACCTTCACGGTGTTCTCAAACTCTCGCTTGCTCAGATAGGGGAGGTTGTGCATCAGAGCAATAGCGTCATTGAATGTGTGGAATCTGAAGCCTGTGGGGATTGCTTTGGCAATGGCGTTTTCGACGATGCCACGGCATTCCAGCGTGAACGAGAGACCTTTGTCGGATTCCTCATTATATTTAATTTCATACGCACTTGCGTGGTTTGCACCTAAATATGAGAGAGCACCTGCGAGCTGTCTGCGTTCCACGGGGAGTTGAACACGGGCGGTGTAATCGCCATTTGAAATAATTGCTATCATGGTTTTATCCTTTCTTTATATTTTTGTCTTGAATAAGTTTTGAGTAGGGGAATCTCTTGAATGGTAGAATAACATCATTGACCTCTCTTGATCCTTTCTTTAGAGAATTTGGTTTGGTACATTTCGTACTAACAAACCTCTTTTGTTTTGTTTTTTGGTTTGGTATATTTCGTACTAACAAACCAATTTTAGACACAGTAAATTAACATATTTATTTTTTGATGAAACGAAAAAAGGGGCAGTATTTGCGATATAATTTCGCAAATACTGCCCCTAAAATGTTAGTGCAGTGGTTCAAATCCTTGTAAACCCGAATTTTTACCCGATGTCATCTTTTTGTTTGCATAGTGAATTTGGCAATAAAAAATCCCAGAAACCCTTGCAGGTTCTGGGATTTCGCCGACGTCATCTATTTCGGTCGGCAATCATGGCTGCGGCACTAGGATTCGAACCTAGGGAATGACGGAGTCAGAGTCCGTTGCCTTACCGCTTGGCGATGCCGCAATATTTTCAACATCGGTTATTATAACAGAAAGGTTTGCATTTGTCAATACCAAAATGAAAAATTCTCCAAAAAGTTTTTTCTTTTTTGAGTATGCCGCAAAAAGCTTGCATTTATTCAGCAAATCGGGCGTTTTTGCAGGAATTTGACGAGGGATTTTTGCGTGCGAGGGGTTGCAAAAAGGATTGGAATATGATATAATGACACGGTACGCACCGGTAGCTCAGCTGGATAGAGCACAAGCCTCCGACGCTTGGTGCCGCAGGTTCGAATCCTGTTCGGTGCGCCATAAAAGAAGAGGGGAATCCTATTAGGATTCCCCTCTTCTTTTATCTCGCCCCTTACCGATTCAGAACCTCGCCGCTTTGCGACGATAGGAGCAAATCGGCTACGGCTTGCGCAGGATTCCCAAATGGTTTGGATGAGTATTGGCGCAAGCATAGGTTCTGAATCCTGTTCGGTGCTCGCCCCTCACCGATTCAGAACCTCGCCGCTTTGCGACGATAGGAGCAAATCGGCTACGGCTTGCGCAGGATTCCTAAACGGCTTGGATGAGTATTGGCGCAAGCATAGGTTCTAAATCCTGTTCGGTGCATATCAGAACAATCTCATTTGACTTCCCTGCCTCGGGCAAAGACCTTTTTGACCGTGATCTCTTCGTCAAACACGACAAGATCGGCATCCATACCGGGCGCGATGCTGCCCTTATGCGAAAGGCCCATGATGCGTGCGGGGGTGGCTGTGATCATGCGCACAGCGTCTGTCAGCGGGATCCCCGCCTCCTTGACCGCGACTCGCACCAGTCTGTCGGCCGTGGCAATGCTGCCCGCAAACGCGCTGCGGTCCATCAACTTACAAACGCCGTCCTCAATGATAAACTCGGTGCTTTGCATAAATCCGTGCGTAAGGTCGGTACCCGCAAGGGCTAAGCTGTCCGTGATCAGCGCGATGTGCTCCGCGCCCTTGATCTTATAGATCAGCCTGATCAGCTCGGGCGGCAGGTGCTTGCCGTCACAAATGATCTCCACATACATGTCGTCTTCCAAAAACGCGGTTTCGATCACGCCAAGCCTGCGGAATCCGTGGTCGCGCGTGACGGTGGACGTGCAGGAATACAGATGCGTGATCAGCCTGCAGCCCTCTTGCATCGCGGGCTTGAGCTCATCATAGATCGCGTCGGTATGCCCCGCTGCCGCCAGCACGCCGTGCTTTGCCAGCGCCCGGGCAAACCTTTGCCCCTCGTCGTTCTCGGGGGCATAGCTCCAGCGCGCGATCACGTCGCCATATTCTTCCAGCAGCGGCAGATATTCGCGCTCACAGGGCGCGGTGATAAAATCCGCACATTGCGCGCCCGATTGCCGGCGCGAAAGGTACGGCCCCTCCAGATGCGCGCCCGGAATGGTGCCCTGCACGCGCTCGTCGGCCATGGCGGCCTTGATATTCTGCACCGAGCGCGCCATATCCGCAAGCGGTGCTGCCGAGACGGTGGGGCAAATGGTGGTAGTGCCGTGCGCAAGATGGAAATTACACCCTGCCACGATCTGCTCCACGCTGCCCTCAAAGGGGTTGCCCCCTCCGCCGTGCGTGTGCATATCGATAAAGCCCGCGCTGACGTAACAGCCTGTAGCATCATATTCACGCTCTGCGGGCATTTTCTCTTTGCTGATGCTTACGATCCTGTCACCCTCCACGTACACGTAGCCATCAAAATACCCGTCCTGCAGTATGATTTTTTCGCTCTTGATCCTGATCATACCCGCTCCTTACAAAAGCGCGCTGCTGTCGGGATCGAGATACAGCACAGCGCTTGCATGGCGGCGCAGCGCCGTGGCGGGACAATGCTCACCGATCTCTCCCTGCAGCGTCGCACGCACCGCCTCTGCCTTGGTGGCGGCAGGCACGATGCAGAATAGGTGCTTCCCCGCAAGCAACGCGGGAACGGTCAGGGTAATGGCAGTCTTGGGCACGTCGCTCAAAGCGGCAAAGCAGCCGTCGTGCACCTGCTGGGTGCGGCAGACCTCATCCAACTCTACCGGCTTGACCAGGTACGGATCACAAAAATCCGCCACGGGAGGGTCGTTGAAGGCAATGTGGCCGTTCTCGCCAATGCCCATGACCACCACATCGACCGGGTATTCTTTCAAAATCTCGGAGTATCGCACACATTCGGCCACGGCATCGGGGGCGGTGGCATCGATATACTGCACGCTTGCCATGTCCACAAGCCCGAAGATATGCTCACGCAAAAAATTGCCGAACGCCTGGGGCGCACCTGCCGCAAGGCCGATATACTCGTCCATGTGGAAGGCATTAACGCGATTCCAGGGGATCTCTTTGTCGGCTGCAAGCGCAGCCAGCACCTCGTTTTGCGAGGGCGCGGCAGCAAAAATGACGTTGACCTTATCCTTTTCTTGCATCAGAGCAAGCAGGCAGGCCTTGATATCCTTGGCGGCAGCCGCGCCCATCAGGGCTCTGCTGTCGTGTATTTGTACGTTCAAAAGATCTGTTTTGAAGCTTTTCATGTCGTAGCCTCCCGAAATTTCTGTACTGCATCCGCAAACGCCGCCTTGGCATCGGGATACTTGTAAGGATTTTCAAATCCGCGCCCCACCAGCGCATTCAAACCGTCAAAGGTCTGTAAATGCGGTTCCAGCGAGACGAAAAAGTCCTCGTTTGCATAGCTCTTGTGCGCTGCAAGGATCTGTGCAATGCACGCCTCGCCCTTACCCGGCGGTACGATTGCGCCCGCATACAAGGCATCCTTGATATGAAAATACGCCACGTGATCCTGCAGCATTTGATAGGCAGCCACGGGCTCGACACCCTCCAGCACAAAGTTGCCCATATCAAATACGCACTTCAGCCTTCCGCCAAAATATCGGGCAAGCTCTCTGCAATGCTCGGGCACGTCTCCGTAAACACGCGCCTCGTTTTCGTGGCACAGCACCACGCCGTACTCATCCGCCATGTCCAAAAGGCGCGTCAGCGCATCAAGCACCTGCTCGCAGCAATCGGTGATCCCCATGCCTGCGGGCGCATAAAAGCTGAACACGCGCACATATCGCGCACCTAACAGCTTTGCTGTCGCAAACACGCGGCGTGCCATGGCAAAATGCGCGTCGATATCCGCGTCCAACGCAACCTTTCCGATGGGCGAGCCGATGGCAGACGCACGGATGCCGTAGCTCTCCAGGGTCTGCTTAACCTTCAAGATCTCCTCGTCCGTCAGCGTGGAAACATTCTTTCCGTCCACACCGCGAATTTCAATAAAGTCAATGCCAAAGCGGGAGAGCGCCCGCACCTGCTCCTCAAACGACGCGGCGTACTCGTCCGCAAAGGCGGACAGGATATATTGACTCATACACACTCCTTACAGCTCTATACGGCCAACGACCTCTTCCCTGCCGCTTTGCAAAGAGCGATCAATGGCGTTCATGATAAACACGGGCGAGAAAAATTCCGCATAGCAAAGCGGCGAAGGATTGCCGCCAAGCAGGCCGTAAAATTCGGCAAACTCGCGTGCAAACCACTCGTCGGTACTCGGGATAGCGTAACACTCCGTGCCCGACTCGGACATACGACAGGCCGCGTAGTGATAGTTATTATCACAAAACAGCCCCGTACAATCGAAATTCTCGTAATGGAACAGCACGTGGATGCAGTCGCCGTTTTGCTTGGCGGTCACGCTAATCGGAAATCTGCCAAAGATCTCGCATACCATTTCCACTAAGTGCTGCGCATAGAAATAAAAGCCGCCGTACGCATTGACACTCTGATAGGGCGCGCGGACAAAGCCGCCAAGCGTTCTGCCGCCGACCTGCTCCACGGCCGCCTTGCGCAGCTGCACGACGTACGTATCCTGCCCAAGCGACGAGCCGCCCGACACACGCACGTGATTTTTTGCAAGCTCTGCGGCAAACTCACGCGCGTCCTGCTCGGACACCGTGATCGGCTTATCCACGAACATGGGAATGCCGCTGCCAAGATACGGCTTTGCGTATTCATAATGGTGATCGCCGTGTCGCGCGGTGATGATCAAGCCGTCAATCTGCCCCGCTGCATCCGCATAGTGCGCCATGACAGGCACGTCAAAGGCATCGTGCAGCTTTTGCGCAGCCTCGGCATCGTCGCTGTACACGCCCACCACCTGCACGTCCGCGTATGCCGCATTCTCGCGGATCTCGCGCAAAAACGCGTTGGCATGGGAGTTTTCACAGCCTAAAATCGCAATTCTCTTCATATTTTCCCCTTAAAATTTGAGCGGCAGAGGATTCTGCGCATGCACCGTCTCAATAACCGAGATCACGGCAGCCGCCATCTCGGGCGTGACCGTCATCTCCTTGCCCTCGGTGATCTTTTCATAGATCTGCTTGTACATCTTTGCCGTGCCCACGTCAAAGGCGGTGCCGTCAAATTGCGCCGACTCCTGATGGCGGATCAGCTGCTCCCCGCAATAAATGGGGTTGCCCGCCTCGTCGCGCAAGGAGCCCTCGACCACGGGACGCTCGGGATTCTCTCCCTCTTTGATATAGACCATTTCATAGGACGCGGGTGTGGCCTTGAGCGTACCCAGCGTACCCTGGATCTTGACGTTGTAATTTGCAAACGCGTCGATCGAGGAGATCTCAATATCCACAAGCGGCTTGTCCGGCGTGGCGATCAGGATCTTGGCATAGTCGTCCGCGTCGCCGCTTGTCAGCGCGGTATCCAGCTTGCTGTACACCACCTGTGCGTGCGGGTCAAAGTCTACAAAGCCCAGCGCCATACCGATCGGATGGGGACCTGTGTTATACGTGCTGCCCGCGCACTTTTTCTGCAGCGTCTGCCAGTCCCAACGGCGGGCAAATCCGTTATAGCGAATGCTGATCTGCTTGACCTGCCCCAGCTTGCCCGACTTGATCGTGTCGTAGCAGAATTCATAAAAGGGCGCAAGGAAGGTCTGCTGGAATACCGCCAGCAAAACGCCCTCTCGCTTGGCGATCTGCAAAAGCTCATCGCACTCATAGCGCGAGCGCGCAAACGGCTTTTCAACCAGTACGTTCTTGCCGTGCAGCAAAAGATCCTTGGTAATGGGATAATGCATCTCGGAATAAGACGCGTTGACTACCAGATCCACGTCGTCAAAGGAGAAAAGCTCACGGTAATCGGAAAGCGTGATACAGCCGGGGTATTCTTTCTCGGCCACCTCGCGGCGATGCGCGTCCATATCCACCACGTACTTGACGGTATAATACAGATTATCCGGACTGCACATATAAGTGCCGTGAATGTTATGTCCGCTTCTTCCCTGACCAATGATGGCAACATTGAGTTTTTTCATGTTCCTGCTCCTTTCGAAAAATCCTCTTTTATTGGTTCAAGTGTACCATTTTTATACGGGTTTGTCAAGCAAAAGCTGTGGAAGAGCGCAGTTTTTTGCCTTTACAATTCGCAAGATCCGTGCTATAATGAATCAAGATCATTCACGGGAGGCACACCATGCAAAAGCACTTTGACGACCGCAAATACATCAACCGCGACACCATTCCCCTCTATGCCAACACCAACGAACAATTCCTGACGCTGCCCTTGCGCGGCGTGGTGCTGGAGCTGCCGGGACTTGGCGGCGGTTCATGCCTTGGCGGCTCGGCCGAGCCGTGCAGCTACGATGCAGAGCATGCCAAGGATTTTGGCAGACACGGCATTTTGCTCGCCTACCTCTTCCCCGGCCCCTGGAGCTGGGGCAACAAGGGCGCTGTGCGTATGGGAGACGCGGTACTGGACGCCATCTGCGACAAATACGGCGTGGACGATTTGCGTCTTGGTGTTTGCGGCGGCAGCATGGGAGGCCACGGGGCGCTGCTCTTTGCGGCAGATTCCCGTCACACCCCTTGCGTGGTGGCAGCAGCCTGCCCCGGCGTGGATGCGACTGTGCAGCTTGACTGCCGCTCGGACATCACGCGCACCTATATCAGCGCGGTGAGCGGCTACGACATGCCTCTTGAGGACGCGCTGCGCGTCATCTCCCCCGTCTATCGTATAGCGGACATGCCGCGCGCCAAGTACTATATCTGCAGCGACGGCGACGACGTGCTGTTCCCCGAGCATTTCTGCAACGATTACGTGCAAAAGCTGCGCGACGCAGGACACGACGTGACCTACGACCGCCAGCCCGGCCTTGGCCACGGTGACTTTTTGCCCGAGGTTCGTCAGAGATTGCACGACGCGCTCAAATCTGCGATTCTGCAAGCATAAAGGAGGCCGTCATGTCACACATCTACACAAAATCCGAGCTTTGGGCACAATTGGACGCGCTGCATATTCCCCATGATCGTGTCTTTCTCATGCACTCGTCTCTGCGCCTTATCGGGCAGATCGAGGGCGGTGCAGCTGCGCTTTTGGACGTTCTGATTGAATACTTTACTGCCGAGGGCGGGCTATTCTGCGTACCCACGCACACCTGGGCCAACCTTTGGGCGACTGACAAGGAATACACCTTGGACGTGCGCGACGTGCACACCTGCCTTGGCGCATTTTCCGATTTAGCCGTGGCCGACGGGCGCGGCATCCGCACCGAAAACCCCACGCATTCCATGGTCGTATTCGGGCAGCGCGACAAGGCCGAGGCGTTTGCCAAGGACGAGATCGACACGCCATCCGGCACCGCTCCCGAGAGCTGCTACGGCAAGATCTACGAGATGGGCGGATTTGTGCTGCTTGTGGGCGTTTCGCACGCGCGAAACACCTATTTGCACGCGGTGGACGAAATGATGAAATTGCCCAACCGCATCACGGATACCCCCACCGAGGTCAAGATCAGACGCGCATCGGGCGAGGTGGTCACGAGGCGCATCAATACCCACCATTCCACGCTCACGCCCGATATTTCCGCGCGTTTTCCCAAATATGAGACCGCGTTCCGCTACCACGGTGCCATCACGGACGGCTTTCTTGGCAACGCGCCCGTGCAGGCCTGCGACGCGCGCATCATGAAAGAGGTCATGGAGCTGATCCAGTCCCGCGCCGACCGCGACCCGCTTTCCGACGAAGCAGCATTACCCCCCGTTTGGTACGTGAAAAAAGCATAAAGAATGCTCCCGACATTGCATCGGGAGCTTTTTTATTGTTCTTTTTTCTTACGTATATCCTTCAATATATCGTTGTGTTGCTTGCAAAACAGTGCGGGGACATCGGTTAAAGCAAAATATTTGAGTTCTTTGGTTTCTTGTTGATCACAAAACAGCTCTCCGCCCGTGACCGTCAGCTCATACGCGATCAGAATGCTTTGGAATTGATCTCCGTTGGAGCAAACCACGTCAAAATCAGTATAAATTCCGATCAGATCGCCGACCTGAACGTCAAGCCCGGTCTCTTCCTTGACCTCGCGCACAGCCGCCATCTGCGGCGTTTCACCCAACTCCACCGTGCCGCCCGGGAATCCCCATTGATCACAGTCACCGCGTCGTTGGAGCAGCACCTCTTCGCGGTCGTTGAAAATACAACCGCCCGCGTGCACAAGTATAATCTTTTCGTGGCCAACGTGGCTTCTGATCCACTTTATGTAATCGGGGTGCTTCATCATTTGTTCCTTTCTCAAAAATCCTCAACGTAAAAGCAATCGTATTGCCACCTGATCGGATTTTCATAAATGTATTTGGCAATTTGTTCGTAATCACGCCTGTTGCGGATAACGTGGTCGTGGAAAGATCTCTGCCAGATTGGCATTCCGATTGTTTTCGAAACGTATCTTTTCATTTGCCCCACAGCGGTTAAAACCGACCCCTTGTTCGTAGGGGAGGATATCATCCTCCCGCACGTATCAGGAATGAGAAGGATCATATGAACATGATTCGGCATAATCACATAATCCCATAATTCAATGTTGGGATAATGAACAGGAATTGACTCAATCGATTGCTTTACCACTTCCCCGATCGCTGACAATCTTACGTTTTCGGGCGGGAGGATGAATTTGCTTGCAAATATTCCTCCCCTACGAAATCCGACTGATTGCCTGCCCAAAACAAACACTTTTTGTTGTACGTGCATATCGTAATGAAATACGCTCCACAGGAACTGTAGTCAAAATATTCCAAACGATTTCTTTTTCTCACCGGCAATTTTTCTTCCATATTGATTCTACCATCCATAGAAAATTCGGGTTTTCAGCCAATTACATTTTCATTATAGCACACCCTGCATGGCTTGTCAATTTTGGCTTTACAAACAAAGACAAATGTGATATAATCATTACAACGAACAAAAAGCCCCGCATCATTGCACTTTACGATACCGACAAATACGAAATTACACAGAGGTGAGCATATGCACAAGGAAAATGAAAAAACTACGCTATGGCGCGAGCAGATCGTGCAGGAAAATATGAAAAAGCAGCTGATCGGCGGAGGTATGATCGGCATGGCCGCTCTGATTTTGAGCGGATTTGTCGCGCTGTTGACCTGGGGGCTTTGCAGCTCCATGGCGGGAGAAGGTCCGTTTGTGATCGTTTGGTCAATCGTCATGCTGGTCTTTCTTTGGGGCATCGTGATCCTCTTGCTGATCGGTGCAGGCGCTTTGCTCCGTGATGGGATTTACATTTTGCAAGGCAAATACGTCATTGAAGTGGACACGGTGGATCTTTTGGAGCTCAAAAGCGAATACGAACAGCGCCGCAACGTGATTGGCAGAGGCTATCATCGCGTGCTTGTGACCAACCAATACGTGCATTTTGCCAAATACGGCAGGCTCAAATCAACGCGCACCTTGCAGCAGGGGCAGGAATGCTATCTGCTCGTGGTACTGGCCAAAAAGCCGAACATCTTAGCATTCTGGGAGTGCGACGAATACGAGATCAAGGAGTGATAACCAATGGACAAAAATCAAAACCGCAAGATCCCCTTAAAGCGTGCCGAATATATCAAAAACGAGCAGCGTCTGCTGCTCTCGCAGGGTGCTCTTTTATTGGCACTCACCGTCATCATCATTGCAATGTCCGCGTTCTGGACGGCAATCACCATACTCGGCTATGCCGACATCCCGCCCATATTCTTAGTTTTGTTCATAGGCATTGGGGTGGCGCTTTGGATCTATGCCGGCTATATGGCATATACCGCTATCACGACCAATCTTCCCCTCTTCTGCCTGCTGACGGGAAAATACACCATTGAGATCGACCGCGTGCAGCGCATTGAGCTGCGCAGCGAGAAAAACCGCACTTACGCCCGCTCCTGGGTCGCGCGCATGAACAGACCCGATTACGTCACCAGGCAATACGTAGACTTTGAAAAACTCGGGCAGGTCAAGCTTGAGCGCGAAACCGAGATTGCGCAAAACGAGCAATATTACGTGCTGGTCGCACTGACAAAGACTCCCAAAATCATTGATTTCCGCTCTTGCGAGAAATATGAGATCACGGGCGCGTAATCGCGCCCTTTTCTCTGCCCCGGCCGCACGGAAGTCCCACGGAATGCACGCTATGCCACACCAACAGCACTTGAATGATGGACGCTTTCATGGTATAATAATATTGCAAAATCATAGAAAGTGAGATTCATTATGAAAACAAGACCTCTTTGCGCATTGCTTTGCATGATGATGCTGTTGGCCACGCTTTCTCTCGTATCCTGTAACGAGAAGCAGCCCGCCACGCCCGAAGAGGGCACGGTCACGCGCATGACCGTAGACATCAATCCCAGCGTAGAATTTTTGGTTGACGATCAGGGTCTGATCATCAGCGCAACCGCACTTAACGACGACGGCAGCATTCTGATCGCAGGTGAGGCATTCGTTGGCAAGACTCCCGAAGAGGCCGCGGATATGATGGTGAACCTCGCAACCGAGACCGGTTATCTGGTCAAGGGCAACGTAGAGGCTGACCAAAACACGGTCGAGATCTCGATCTCGGGTAACTCCGAGTACGCCCGCGAGCTGACCGAGCGCGTGCAGCAAAGCGCCACCGAGGCACTTGCAGCGCTTGATATCAACGGTGCCGTTGCAACAGCGCAGGCTCTCAGCCTTGACGCACTGCGCGCCATGGCGCTCTCCACCGCACTTTACACCCAAGAGGAAATTGATGCGATGGATGAAAAGCAGCTTTACACCGTGCTTGCACAGAGCCGCGTGGAAACCGCGCTGCTGCTGACTGCCGAAATGAGAGAGGCTTACTATGCAGCCAAGGAATCCCGCATCAGCTTTGCCGAGCGCGAGGAAACCGCTCGCATTATTGAGGAAATGGGCGGCATTTACAAAGTGACCCACGCAGCCTACAAGGCAGCGCTGGACGCTTACAGCTCCGCAATCCTTGCCGTAGAGGATTTCCGCTATGAGACGCTGATCTCCCCCGAATCCCCCTATCAGAAATCGCTTGCCGAGCTCCGCGCAGCCAAGACCGAGCTGCTGACCAAAAAGAATTACGTCGCGTCCCTTGAGGTGGACGGCGCTCTTTATGCCCAGGCAACCGTGGATCTGACCCTTACCGAGGAGCAATACAACAAGGCACTTGCCGCTTACGAGGCACTGGGTGCACAAGCAGACGCTGCTTTGCTTGAACTGATCAACGTCATGAAGCAGGCAGAAGCAAAGCTGATCGAGCTGGAGGCGCAGCTGTTTGACGAGAACATTGAGACAACGCTGCAGGCAAAGGCCTCCGAGATCGAGGCAAACCTCAATGCCGCAAAGGACAGCTACTTTGCAGAATTTGAGGCTGCACATGCCGAGGATATTGCCGCAATGGAAGCGCAGCTGCTCGCAGAAAAGCAAGCGCTCAAGGACAGCATGCAAGGCACGGGTACTCCCGAGACCAACTGAAAAATTAAAAGCCAAGAGCGAAAGCTCTTGGCTTTTTTGTGATATCGTTCCCATAGGGATTAGCGTCATGCCGCATGCGGCGAACGGTCCATAGATATGTAAACCGACTGTCTGTAGGGGGCGACGTCCTCTCGGCGCCCCGGGTATCCGTAGGGCGGGGGCTTGCTCCCGCCGGCATTCGGGTGGTGATATTGTAGCCGTAGGGGCGAACTGCGTTCGCCCGCGGGAGACCGCAGATCTCCCCTACGAAGTTGTATTTTACACCGCGCATCACGGCTGAGGCGGGAAATTGGTGAACGCTGCGTCAAGCTCGGCATCGGTGGGGATATAATCGCCCATCAAGCCGTCATTGAACTTCTGATATGCCACCATATCGAAATAACCCGTACCGGTCAGACCGAACACGATGGTCTTCTGCTCGCCGGTTTCTTTACAGATCATAGCCTCGTCGATGGCTACCTTGATGGCGTGCGCCGACTCGGGCGCGGGCAGGATGCCCTCGATGCGTGCAAACTGCTGTGCTGCCGCAAAGACTGCGGTCTGCTCCACGCTTCTTGCCTCCATCAATCCTTGGTCGTACAGCTCGGAGAGCACGGTGCTCATGCCGTGATAGCGAAGTCCGCCCGAATGGCTGGAGGACGGGATAAAGCCCGAGCCCAGCGTATACATCTTGGCCATGGGGCAGATGCGGCCGGTGTCGCAATAGTCGTAAATATAGCGTCCGCGCGTCAGGCTGGGGCAGGATGCGGGCTCAACCGCGATGATGCGGTAATCTGCCTCGCCGCGCAGCTTTTCGCCCATGAAGGGAGAGATCAGACCACCCAGGTTAGAGCCGCCGCCTGCGCAGCCGATGATGATATCGGGCTTGATGCCGTACTTATCCAGCGCGGTCTTGGTTTCAAGGCCGATGATGGTCTGGTGCAAGAGCACCTGATTGAGCACGCTGCCAAGCACGTAACGGTAGCTGCCGCCCGATGCACCTGCGGCCTCAACCGCCTCGGAAATGGCGCAGCCAAGGCTGCCCGTGGTGCCGGGATGCTCCTCAAGGATCTTTCTGCCCACTGCCGTGGTGGTAGAGGGCGAGGGGGTCACGTTTGCCCCGTAGGTACGCATGACCTCACGGCGGAAGGGCTTTTGCTCATAGCTGACCTTAACCATGAACACCTTGCAATCAAGTCCGAAATAAGAGCACGCCATGGAGAGTGCGGTGCCCCACTGGCCCGCGCCGGTCTCAGTGGTCACGCCCTCAAGGCCCTGCATCTTTGCATAATATGCCTGCGCAATCGCGGAATTGAGCTTATGGCTGCCGCTGGTGTTGTTGCCCTCAAACTTATAGTAAATGTGCGCGGGCGTGCCCAACTGCTTTTCTAGGCAATAAGCACGCACTAAGGGTGCGGGACGGTACATTTTATAAAAATCGATCAGCGGCTCGGGAATATCGATATAAGGCGTGGTATCGTCCAATTCCTGCTTTGCGAGCTCCTCGCAAAATACCTCGCTCATGGCCTCCAGCGTGATCGGCTTCATGGTGCGGGGATCGATGAGCAGCGCGGGCTTTTTCTTCATGTCCGCGCGGACGTTATACCACTGTCTGGGAATTTCATTTTCGGATAAATAAATCTTGTAAGGGATCTCTACGTTTGCCATATCGTTGCCTTTCTCCCCTGCTTTTTCCCAATCCGTCGGGGATACGAATCGGGCGCGGAAAAGAAAAAAACTCCCATCCCGCAAATCAAAATTTGAAATGCCGGGACAAGAGGAAAAACTCTTGCGGTGCCACCCTGCTTGATAGTCTTGCTATCCGCTCAATCATACTGCGCTTGCGAAAATGCTTGCACAAATATGCCGACCCCTGTAACGGTGGGTCATGCCGTCGCCTATACATTCTATCCCGCAGGGATAAAATTTCCCGTTGCCCTCGAAAGTCCATTCACGCACGCACGCCCTGCCGCATCCCACCGCCGCGGCTCTCTGTAAGGGTGCTTTTCGCACGCTACTCCTCTTTCTCATCGGTTTACATTATTGTAGCACTCGGGGGGCGGTTTGTCAATAGGTTTGCAAAGATTTTTGAGGGGATTTCGTTCTGCGCGACGTCGCCCCCTACAACTGTTGATTCTCTATATGAGCAAAATGAAAACAGGGGCTGCTTTTACACAGCCCCTTGAAATGATTTTAGATCAACCCTGTCTCCACAAAGCTATACTTAGGCGTATAGTAACCGCCGCAGTAGTTGTTCCAGATGCAGCCCTCGTCAAAGAAGTGAGGAGGTGCAACGGCCAGCAGCTCGCCTGCTGCATGGTGGTGCGGTCCCATGAGGTTACGCAGGTTGTTGACCAAGGTCAGCTCAATTTCGTTCTCGCCTGCCTGAACGTAATCCGAGATATCCACCTCGAAGGGCGTCCACATGACGGTGCGGACATCCTTGCCGTTTACCTTGACGCGAATGGCGTTGATACCCTTCTTGTCAAACTTCAGGCAGCAGGGTGCGCCGTCCAGCGTGACAGTCTTTTTGAGCGTGACCTCGCCCGAGAAGAACAGAAGTCCCTGCTTCTCGATCTCCTTTAAGGTCAGCGTCTTGGGTGCTTCGACCAGCGCAAAGCCGCCCTCGTAGAAGTACGCCTTGTTGGGGATAGGCTCAAACTTGCCGTCTGCCTTGACGCCGAAGTCACCCACCAGGTACATAGGCTCGATCTCGGTGCCAAAGGTCAGCTTGTTCTTTTCGGACTCAAAGATTCTGGACTTCTTGAGGTTTTCGTAAACCTCGTCGGTCTCCTTGAGGTAAACCTGCAGCTCGATGACGTTCTCGCCCTTCTGTACAAGGCCCGCAATGTTGAGCATGCGGAAGGAGTGGTCGCGGAAGTAGCCGCAATCGGTCTTGTCAACATCCTTGCCGTTGAGCTTGATCGAAAAGATCTCGGGCGTCTCGCAAGCAAGGAAGATGCGCTCGGGGATCACCTCTGCTTGGAAGGTGAAGTGGCACTTGATATCCACGCCGCGGCCAAGCTCGTACGCTCTCTCTGCCACGTTGAGCACGCAAGCGTTCTCCTGCTGCAGCACGCCGTCAAACCAGTAGGTGCAGGTATCTAAGGTCAGCGCGTTGTCGGTCATGGATGCAACTACCCAGTCGCCGCCAAGGCAAACCTCGGTCAGTGCGCGGGGAGCGGGTGCCTCTGCATGAGCAGTGCCGTCGTCAACGATCACAAGGCTGCCGTATGCGGGGAAATTGTAGGTGCCGAAGAAGTCAACCTTCTCACCGGTCTCAATGTCAATGCCGTAGCTGCCGACCTTGAAATTGGTGGGCTGCTCCTGGTCGGTGCTGTTGACGAAATAATACAGCTCAAAGCCGTCGTAGTAACGCTTGGTGTAGGTAATGTTGGGATTGTCGATCAGATCGCAGCCCTCGACCTCGTCAACCGTTACGATCTTACCGCCCTGTGCCTTGAATTCTGCAAGCATCTTTTCGGTATTGGGCAGGTATGCGATATGCTTGGTCAGCACGACCGTGGAGTACGCCTGCTGTCCGATGATAAACTTGCCGCCCTCGACCTTACCGTGACGCTCGATCATGATCTCGTCGCCCAGGTGGTACAGCACGTGCTTTGCGTCCAGCGCGTTCATGACGTTGATGATGTCGTTGTTGTAATCGCCAAGACCCTTGTTGTCACCGCAGTTGAAGCTGATCCATGCCGAGGTCTGGGGATGCATGACCAGGGTGTCGTAACGGATCTCGCCCTCTGCCAGCATCATACCGATGCGGGACATGGCGTCGTTGAACACCTTGTAATCTGCCCACCAGGGCTGCTGGCAATACATTGCGGGCGGGTAGTCTCTCTTACGGATACCGCGCAGAGAGTAGCCCTCCAGGTGCTGGCACATCAGGTTGACGCCGCGCACCATCATCCACTCGTAATTTCTCTTGAGCTCCTCGTGGCCGACGTTGTGGCCGCAGAGCGCAAAGGTCTCGGACAGAATCTGTTTCTTGCCGGTCTGCGCTGCGGTGGAGCAAAGCTGCGCCATGGTCAGGCAGGGGAAAATGGGACGGCACAGCCAGTCCATACCCGGAATGTGATAATACTCATAGTGCGGCATGCAGGCGCCGTTACTGGTCAGCTGAGATTCCAGCGACTCCTCCAGCACAAGGTGGCCGGTATAGAGCAGGCCGTGTGCCTCACACCAATCGTAGATCTGCTTGTTATAGTTCTTGGAGAACAGCTCGGTGACCAACTTCCAGAAGTTCATTCTGGTCTGCTGCCATTCGCCGCGCTCGATAAACAGCTCGATCAGATGATCATAGATGGGCTCACCGTATGCTTTTTCGTATTCCTCGGGCAGAATAAAGCTCCACGGAATTCCGTTACGCGAGATCTGCGGCTCGTCGGTAAAGAAGCCGTCAAAGGTGGTGCCGTACTTTGCATAGTAGGGCTCGTAGATCTCGTTGATGAAGTCTGCAATGACCTCGCCGTCCAAGGTGTCTACGTAGAAGGGGTTGACCTCGTAGTAGAAGCAGTAATTCTCGAAGCAATAAATCACCTCGGGACCTCTGGGATCTTCAAGATCGGGCGTAAACTTCTTGACGCGCAGATACTTCTGCTGATACTTGATGCCCTTTCCGTTGACAATACCGCCGCCAAAGCCGGAGGGCCAGCCGTTTTCGTCGTACGCCCATGCATGCATGCCTCTCTTGCCTGCCTCGTCGATGGATGCGGAAACGTTTTCGAACCATTCCTCACCCATATACTCGGTCTGCAGACCGCCACGTGCGTGCATGAAAAAGCCGCCGATGCCCACGTCATCCATCAGTCCTATCTGTCTGCGCGTTTCCTCTGTGCGAAGACGCTCGTTCCAGGACCAGAAAGGAACGGGACGGTACTTTTTGTCCACAAATCTAAAATCCATTTTTACCTCCTGTACTGTCGGTCAAAGCCGACGCAGTTTATAAACATTTTTAATTGTTTTCTACCAGATACTGACGCAAAATATCCGCGTCGCGTGCGTCCACCGTGCCGCTGTCATCAAGATCAGCAGCCCCCGTGTGGCACACGGTGGGTAAGCCCTCCAGATAGCGGCAAATGGCGGTGACGTCCCGTCCGTCCACCACGCCGTTCTGATCGGCATCTCCCCATAAATAATCCACCAGATCCGCAATGCTGCAGGCAAGCACCTGCATCTGCCCGCCCTGTGTGTCGGACACCGCGTAATATACGGTCTCGTCCATGACCCAAAGGCCAAAGATCTGCTGCCCCTCTATGGGCGGGATCTCAATTTTTGTCACAACACCGCTTTGCAGATTGTGCGCAAGAACCTCATTCGGGGTATTATAGATCAGATTGCCCCGATACGTACCAACGCCCCAAAAGGCATCGATATAATAGGAATTTTCTCCCGGGGCCATCCATTTATCGTTTGTTTCCAGCACAGGCTGCGTGCTCATGGTGGAAAAATCCGCCGAAAGGATCGCACGCTCCACGCCGTCGGCAAAAAACCACTTCCCTGCCGTATAGCAAAACGGAAGCCCGACCTTGATAACAAAGGTGCTCTCATACGCGTCCGACGTGCAGGAAAGATCGCTTTCCCAGCCGTAATGCTCGGTTTGTGCAATGCCAAGGTCGCTGCGCAAGAAATTGGCGTGCAGCGCAACCCCTTCCGTGTTGGGAATGGGATCGTCCCAGGTCACGTCCACGTGATAGGGCGTGCCGCCCAGCGTCACGATATTCCAGATATGATTCATGCCTTGGCTGACCGCCACGCCCGATGCGATACCGTAGCGCGAAAGCAGCCCCATGTACGTCAGCGTATAGGCCTGGCAAACGCCGCGCCCCTCTGTCAGAAAGCCATACATATCGTAGATCTCATAGCTCGTATCGTACTCGAAATGCAGGCAGAGGTAGTCGTGCAGGTAGAGTGCGATCTCAAAATCGCTCCACGCGGGGTCAACGCCCGCGCAGATCTCGTCAAGACGCCTGGCGCAATCCTCTCTTGCGGCCTCCAGCTCCTTGCCCGTCAATCGGTACGAGGGCTTGAGCGTGATGATCAGGTTTTGCGCATCATACGAATAAGAAATGCCCGAATTGACAAAAAACAGGTCGGGATGCGTGTTCATGACCTCGGTATACAGCTGCGTGATCTGATCTATGGAAATCTTGTAATCCGCAATATCGATCTCGCTCTGCTCTGCCATAAGGCATTGATATATGTACTCCCCCGCACTCTGCTCAAAAGCAAGATGCTGCTCAGTACGGGCAAAGCCACGGACAAGCTCTCCCTCTCCCCGGCACACAATCGGCACGGGCGAGACGGGGTTTTCTCTGATACTCTCACGGGGTTGCACGCCGGGTGCACGACAGGACGCAAGCGTGCATACAAGCAGCAAGGCGCAAAGCATGGCTGCAAAGAATTTTCGCTTCATCCCCTCACCCCCGATCAATTCAGTTTATTCTCTCTTACTTTACGGTATGCAGCCCGGTCTGCTTACAAATGCATTGCACGATCATTTCAAGCGCGATCGGGTTATTGCCGCCGCCCGGTACAATGACGTCCGCATAACGCTTGAACGGCTCGACAAACGCCTCATGCATGGGCTTGACTGTGGTCAGATACTGCGAAATGACAGAATCCAGACTTCTGGCTCTCTCCTTGGTATCGCGCAGAATGCGGCGCAAAATGCGCTCGTCCGCATCGGTATCCACGAAAATGCGCAGATCCATCATATCTCTCAGCTCGGCATCCGAAAAGATCAGAATGCCCTCAAGCACGATCAGCGGCGTGGGGCAAACGCGCACCACCTTGTCGCTGCGGTTGTGAATGGTATAATCATACACCGGCACGTCCACGCACTCGCCGCGGCAAAGCGCGTCCAGGTGCGCACGCAACAGATCGGTTTCAAATGCGTCGGGATGGTCGTAATTGGTCAGGCAGCGCTGCTCGTACGTCTTGCCCACCTGCAGATGATAATAGCTGTCGTGCGCGATGACGGTCACGTTGTCGCCAAACGCCTTGGCAATATGCTCTGCAAGCGTGGTCTTTCCCGAGCCCGTACCGCCCGCCACACCAACGATCATGGGCTTATTCATGGCCTTCCTCGCTCTCTTGTGCTGCGATCGTCTGCTTCCAGCAAGCGTGGCACATGGCCACGTAGGAATCGTTACCGCCAAGCAGGATCTGACCGCCCGTGGTCACCACGCGACCTCTCTCGTCAATACGCGCATTGACGATGGCCTTTTTGCCGCAGGTGCAAATGGTTTTGATCTCGGTAATCGAATCTGCCACCTCGAAAAGTCTGCGGCTGCCCGGGAACAGGCGGGTCATAAAGTCGGTGCGCAGGCCAAAGCACAGCACCGGGATATCCAGCTCGTCCACGATGCGGCGAAGCTGATCGATCTGCGCCTCGGCAAAGAACTGACACTCATCCGCAATAATGACATGGCAATCCTTATGAGATTCAAACTCCGCTCTGATATCCGTGTCCGCGCCAATGATCTGTGCGTTTGCCGCAAGTCCGATACGCGAGCGGATGATGCCCGCGCCGTCGCGCGTGTCAATGGCAGGCTTGATCAGCCAGACGCGCATGCCGCGCTCCTCATAGTTGAACTTGGTAATCAGCGCGTTTGCGGTCTTGGATGAGCCCATCGCGCCGTATTTGAAATATAACTTTGCCATACTTACTCCTTTACAGCGTTGACAAGGATGCGTTCCACAATGTCAACCACTCTGTCCAAAGATTCGATCGACAAGAATTCAAATCTGGAATGGAAGTTCTCGCCGCCCGTGCACAGATTGGGGCAAGGCAGACCCATAAAGGAAAGTCTTGCGCCGTCCGTACCGCCGCGAATGGGCGTGACAACGGGCTGGATGCCCAGCTCCAGCATAGCCGTCTTGGCGCGCTCGATGGTGTACATATGGTCGTCGATGATCTCTTTCATATTGTAATAGGAATCCTTGACGGTAAGCATGCAGCTGCCCTCGCCCCACTTTTCGTTGATCTTGGCAGCAGCGGCGGCAATGACCTGCTTTTTCTCTTCAAACAGTGCGCGGTCGTGGTCGCGGATGATATAAACCAGCGTTGCGTTCTCGCAATCGCCCTGCATATCGCACAAATGGAAAAATCCCTCATATCCCTCGGTCTTGGCGGGGATCTGGTCTGCAGGCAGCAATGCGTTGAACTCCATGGCCATCAGCTGCGCGTTCTTCATCTTATCCTTGGCAGAGCCGGGATGAATGGAAACGCCCGCGAAATTGACCACGGCAGAGGCTGCGTTGAAATTCTCGTATTCCAGCTCGCCAAGCGGGCCGCCGTCCACGGTATATGCATAATCCGCGCCGAATTTTTCCACGTCAAAGTGATCCGCGCCGCGGCCGATCTCCTCGTCGGGGGTAAAGCAGATCCTGACCTTACCGTGCGGTGCATCGCTCTCCAAAAGTCTCTCCACGGCAGAGACGATGGCGGCAACGCCTGCCTTGTCGTCTGCGCCGAGCAGCGTGGTGCCGTCGGTCACGATCAGATGCTGACCCACATAATTCTGCAGACTCGGATAGTCCGCAACCGTCATATAAATGCCCTTTTGCTCATTCAGGCAAATGTCGCCGCCCTCGTAAGCCACGATCTTTGCCGCAATGGGAGCATCGGCACAGGCGTCCGAGGTATCCACGTGCGCCACAAGGCCGATGGTGGGGCATTTCTTGTCTGTATTTGCGGGCAGCGTTGCGTACAAATATCCCTTATCGTCAAGCTCCACGTCAGCAAGACCCATGCTCATTAGCTCGGCAGCAATCGCAAGGCTGAGCACCACCTGCTTCTCTGTACTGGGCACGGTCTCGGACTTCTCGTCCGACATGGTGGGGAATGCAACGTAATTCAAAAATCTTTCATAGGGCTTCATATCCAAATCCTCCTTGGGGTAATCAAGCAAAACAATCGGGCGGGGCTATGATCAGCCGCTGCACTTAATTACAGTATACCATATTTTTCTGCTCCCTTCAAGGCATTTTCCCGAAAAAATACACCTTTCCCCTTTTCTTTTTGTGTGTCTTGTGCTATAATGAAAGCAAAGAACCCTGAAAGGAAACAAGACATGAAACGGATCACTTCCTTTACCGTGGATCACGACACCATCGTGCCCGGCTTTTATATCTCGCGCATCGATGGTGATATCGTCACCTTTGATCTGCGCACCCGCACACCCAACGCAGGCGACTACATGGACAACCTGACCATGCACTCGGTTGAGCACATGCTGGCAACGCTTTTGCGCAACTCCGAGGATAGCGAGCGCGTCATTTATTTTGGCCCCATGGGCTGCCAGACGGGCTTTTACCTGCTCATGCGCGACACTTCCCCTGCCGATGCCTTTGCTCTGCTTTGCAAGTGCCTTGCCGACGCGATTGCCTACACGGGCGAAATGCCGGGACAGGCGCGCAAGGAGTGCGGTAACTACCAGAATCTTGACATGGCGGCCGCCAAGGCAGAGTGCACACGTTATCTGAACGCCTTGATGGACAACGAAAAGTTTTGCGAAAGGAAGGATTTTTCCTATGAATAAAAGAATCGGTATCATCGGCGCTATGCCGTGCGAGGTCGATCCCCTGATCGCGCAAATGGAAAACGCATCCACCCTGACCGTTGGCTCTATCAAGTTTACGCAAGGCATTCTGTGCGGAAAAGACACGGTCATTGCCATCTGCGGCATCGGCAAGGTATTTGCCGCCATGTGCGCGCAGACCATGATTTTGCACTTTGGCGTGACTGCCATCGTCAACGTTGGCGTGGCGGGCTCGCTGTGTGATGGGCTGCGCATCGGCGACATTGCCATTGCAAAAAGCACGGTGCAGCACGATATGGACACCTCGCCCATCGGTGACCCCGTGGGCCTGATCTCGGGCATCAACAAGGTCTATCTCCCATGCTCCGAGCGCCTTTGCAGCCTGCTTGCCGACTGCGTACAGGCACAGGGCGTGCACTTTGTACTCGGCACGGTGGCCTCGGGGGACGTATTCGTCGCTTCGCCCGAGCAGCGTGCGCGTATCACCGGCAATTTTGACGCTGTGGCCTGCGAAATGGAAGGCTCGGCCATCTGCCAGGTCTGCTACGCCAACGGCGTTGAGGTAGGCATTTTGCGCGCCATTTCGGACAATTGCAACGACCCCTCTACCATGGACTACGCAACCTTCCGCGACTCCTCGGCGCGCGTCGGCTGTCGCATCCTGCTCGATTTCATGAGCCGTATTTGAGGTGCTGTATATGTCTTACCCCATCAACTTCTGGTACGGGATACGCCCCGAATTTATCTGTCGCGAGCGACTTAAAGAGGCCGCAGAGGCAGGCTTTACCGTTATTGAATGCCGCTACGACACAGAAACCAACAAAAAAGTGCTCTCCTGGTGCGAGGAATTGGGCTTGCGCGCCTACGTATGGGACGACCGCATGGCCACCGCCATCAACGAAACCGAGGGCTGGCAGCAAGCACTTGACGACATGATTGCAGACTATGCAAGCTATCCCGCGCTGGATCGCTTTTTTATCAAGGACGAGCCCATTGAAGCGCAGTTCCCCATGCTGGCGCGCATTGCGGACTATTTCCATACGCATCACCCGGACGCTGACTTTTACGTTAACCTGTTGCCCAACGTGGCAGTTCCCGGCGGCAAGCAGAACAGCGACGCGCATATCGCCGCGTATCTTGACGCGGTCAAGCCATCATTGCTCTCCTACGACCATTATTGCCTTTGCAAGACCGAGAAAACCGCAGACGAGATATTCGCGCAGGGCTTGCGCGAGGCGCGCGTGTCGGACGAGTGCCGCGAGCGCAACAGCACGCAACAGGTGCTCTACGCCGAATATGACAGACCCGACTATTACGACAACTTGGAGCAGATCCGCAATCACGCACGCGCTGCGGGTATCCCTTGGATGATCATCATTCTGCTGGTCGAGCATTGGGGCTACCGTTATCTGACCGAATCCGAGATCCGCTGGGAGGTCTTTACCGCGCTGGCTTACGGCTCCTCGCAGATCAGCTACTTTACCTACTGGACGCCCGGTGTCAGCCACAACGAGCCATGGTCGTACCACCACGGCATCATTGAAGCAGACGGCACACGCGGCGAAAAATACCCTGTAGTCAAGCAGATCAACCGCGAAATTCAAGCGGTGATGCGTGAGATCGGCGACGCGCAGCATCTGGCCGTTTTCCACGTGGGCAAAGAGCGCGATCCCCTGCCCGTGCCCTTTGCGCCCTTTGGCGGTATTGACAAGGTTGAGGGCGGCAAATTTGTCGCAGGCTTTTTCGAAGGCGGCTACCTCATGCTTGCCAACAAGGATTTTCATAACGAGGCCTTTGCCAGGATCACGACCGAAAAGGCACTTTACAAATTCAGCAAGTCCCGCGGCGTTTGGGAGAAAATGTCCCGCACCGCCGACGGCTATTATACCGTCCACCTGCACGCAGGCGACGGAGAGCTTTTGAGAATTGAATAAATGCAAAAGTCGTCTTCGCACATTGCGGGGACGACTTTTTTGCCCATCTATGCTATAATAAGCCCACGGTGAAAGCCGAATTTACAATAGAAACGGAGTGGGTGAATGAAAATTCAGGAGCTGATCGATTACGTGGATGAAATTCGCCCCAACTCCTTTGGAAACGCAACCAAAATGGTGTGGATCAACGAAATTGAAGGCGCGGTGCAGACCGAGATCATGGGCATTTATCCTGCAGACATTGCGTCCTACGACGCAGAGGATGACCTGGACACCGACCTCTTGGTCGCAGCCCCGCACGCCAAGCTTTATGCGTGGTATCTGATCGCCATGATGGATCTGGTCTCCATGGGAGACGAGGCTTACGAAAATTCCTATCGCATCTTCAACACCTTTTGGACAGAATACGCGCGTTGGTACCTGCGTACCCACCGCATGCTCTGATCCCAATCACGAAAAAGGCAACACCGCAAGGTGTTGCCTTCACTCTTTTTATTCATTTACCTTTTGCTCTGCCATTCTCTCTGCTCTTTTTTGGTTGCGCAGATAGACGCTCATGAGCTGCGGGCGCACGTATCTCTGCACCATGACGGGCAGCACCTGCAGCACGAAATTGACAAGTGCTACGGGAATGGCGACGCGCACGCACCAATGCACCTGCACAATGACGTCCGGCCACAGCAGACGGCATGCGCAAAGCGCGGGGACGGCAAGTCCTGCCAAGGCGGAGATCACATGCATCACCTCGGCATAGACGGACTCGCGCATAAACTTGAGAATATACTCGTTGTCATGAAAATCCAGCACCTTTTTCTTTTGGAACTTTGCCAAAAGACCGCCGGCCTCGGGGATCTTATCCTTCCATTTGACAATCCCCAGCTTTTTGTAAAGCTTCTTCTCCCATTTTGCCACGCGGTAAAGCTTGCGAAAAGGATCTACAGCCTTTAGCGGCAAGAGTCTTGTCAGCCATGCAATGACGGCGTCAAGACCGAATTCCAGCGCGGTAAAGAGAACGGACATGCCCAAGCACACGAGCATTGCCACGGGTGTGGAATATCCCGGCAGGCCCACAAGTCCACCCGCAAGGCCTATCAGAATATTGCCAACGACGATCGCGATGATATAATAACGGAACATCTTCCCTTTACCCGAGCGCGATCTTATCGGGTGCCTTTTCGGGGTCGATGGTCGAATAGGTCAGCTTCTCGCCGTAGACCTCTTCGTACTTCGCTTTACACATAGCGAAGTTTTTCTTTTTCATATACGCCACGTTGTCGTGACGGCGCAGGGTTGGATCGGGATAGATCGGCTGCATCACATGCACAGTCAGATACATCTGCTCGATTCCCTGCTCGTTCACAATACCGCTGGGGCGGTACGTGATAAACGTCGGAATAATGGGTACGTTGTTCTTAACGGCAAAGGTGTAAGCTCCGTCCTTGTACACGCGGGGCTTTTTGTAATTCCACCACATTGCCTGCTCGGGATAGATGACCACAAAATTGTTATGCTGCAAATACCAGTCTACAGACTTGGTAAAGTGTCGCATCACGGCAGGGTCATCCGAAAGAGGTAGCATACCGCCCGCTCTCATGCCGTCACCGAACGCGCCCTTCATATTGTTGAACGGTGCGGCTACGATATAGATCTTATCCTTGAGCTTGCGGAACGCGTGCTGCAAGGCAAGGCAGTCGAATTTGTTGACGTGATTGCAGGTAATCACCGCGCTCTTGACGCCCTTGGCGTTCTCAATGCCGTAAACCTCGGGCTTGATCTCGTCGCGCAGCGTCTTTCTGCGGAAGGACTTGACGATAAACTGATACGCAAAGAAGGTCTTGATCTTATCAAAGCCCTTGCGCACGTATGGAAAATCCTTGGTCACGGGCAGCACGAGGCTGTAATCCACGGGGTCGACGTGCTTATCAAACTCGCCCGAAAGCTCATATTTTTCTATATCGGCCAGAACCTGCTGTCTGGTTTCTGCATCTGTCATGGATGCTCACCTGCCTTTTGTAAAATTGCCGCGGTCGATGGCCACCCAGGTGTGTCTGTTCTTCTTGGAGAACAGCGCACGGCGCATAACCGGGATATATCCCATGTAGTAGATGGGATGTGCGAATATCAATATGATTTTGCCCACAAAGGACAATTTAATAATGCTCCAATCCGAAAATACCGCAAACAGCGTGGGAACCAGGAAATAGAGATAGATCGCGCCAAGGCCGATCGCCCAACCAAGCAACGCCCACCACCAGATCGGATTTGCAAGAATTGCCAGCACAATACTAAGCACCAGGCTGACTGCCGAATACACAAGCGCCGTGCCCACAAGGCCGTACACGATATTCAGGCTGGTCGCGTGATAACGCTTCATCTTCTCGGTTTTGGATGCGCCCTTACTTTGCTTTGCATCGATCTTGGGCATGTACAGCCTGTCGCTGTCCACCACGCCGGTCATCCAGCGCTGTCTGCGCTTATTGGTGACCGAGAGCTTGGTCGCCTCCTCCATATAAATGATCGCGTGCTCGTAATAACTGGTCAGATAGCCCGAAAGCACGGTGTCCATCATCAGCTCCACATCCTCGGTCAGCGTGCTCTGATAGGGCCAGCCGCCGTTTTTGCGCACCAGATCCGCCCGCATCAGAAATCCCGTGCCCACGATAAAGCAGGGGTATCCGTGCTGCGTCTTGTAGTAGTTGCCCAAATTGTCCATCAGCGTCCAGATCACGCCGTTGCAGCAGGCCGACAGAGTCCTTGTGCTCTTGTCGCCAAAATAATAGTTCTTGACTCTCTTTTTGGACACCACGATCTCGGTATCCTTGACCATGGCGTTGTTCATTTCCTCAAGAAACGCATCGTCCAGCACGGTGTCCGCGTCGATGACGATATACGCGTCGTATTTGTAAGCGTCCTCGGCCAGAATCTTTTTCAGACAACCGTCCAGAGCGTCGCCCTTCTTGGTCTGCCCCGAAACGATCACAGCCTCGTGCCCTCTTTGCTTGGTCATGGCAATGGTAGGGTCACCGGGGTCATCCACCACCACGTACACGTCAAACAGTTCGCGGTCGTAGGTCTGTCTGTCCACGCTGTCAAAGAACGGGGTGATCGATTCACTCTCATTCTTGGCGGGCACGATCACAGCCAGGCGGTTTTTCTTGGGGTTGTGCAGCTTTTCCTGGTGCCCGAATGCGTAAAACCAGCATTTTATTCTGGGGAAATAACAAATGATACCAATCAACGAAACACCGCAGAATACGGCGAACAGACTGTAAAGTAAGATGTCCAAAATGAGCCTCCTTGCTCGGATGTGGTTTTCAAAACCATTTTATCACGCTTCTTCCACTTTGTCAATAGTTTTTTTGAATTTTTCAGCAATAAGACAACAATTCTTTACTTATTATAGCACAAAAAACCTCTGTCAACAATGTGCACTTCTCACAATTTTCAAAAGAATATTTCTGCAGCCACGCTTCGACACACCTCGCGCCTCTTCGTCATATACTGCCATTGAGCACGCGTGCTTGCCCCAGTACGCACGCTCAATTTCCTATCAAAGGAGGAACTCACATGTACGCACAAAGAAGCAGCGCGGGACACGGCAGAGAGCGCGTCCCCTATGCTGCACTGCGGCAATCCCAAATTACCCCCGACTGCGAATGCGAGCGCCACGTTCCCGTTATGAACGTCACGCCGCAAAAGCCCTCGGATCCCGCATGCCTTAGCGCATACCCGCTTGCCATGGTGTACGCCCCTACGCAAGCGTTTGAAAACCTGTATGATCGCGAGCTCTGGCTGGACAAGGGCACCATCTTTACTGCCCTGGACTTCCCTTTCAAGGGCTCGCGGAAAGGACGGTAAGAAATGGATCAGAATCAGAGCAGAGATTGCAAGCAGCTTTACGCCAAGCTGCAGCGATTGGATTTCGCAATCGTGGAGCTTGCCCTTTACCTGGACAGCTACCCCGACAACGCAGCCGCCCTTGACTATTACGGCAAGCTGATCGCAGAGCGCGAGGAGGTCGCCCGCGCTTACAAGCAGGGCTGCGGCCCCATGACCATCATGGACAACAAAAACCCCGCCCTTTGGGAATGGGGACAGAGCCCCTGGCCCTGGCAAAACGATCAGTAATGAGGAGGGCATATTATGTGGATTTATGAAAGAAAGCTGCAATACCCCGTCAATATCAAGACACCCAACCCCAAGCTCGCCACCGCCATCATCACGCAGCTGGGCGGACCGGACGGTGAGCTTGGCGCATCCCTGCGCTATCTCAATCAACGATACAGCATGCCCGATAAGGAGATCATCGGCACACTCACGGACATCGGCACGGAAGAGCTTGCACACATGGAAATGATCTCGGCCATCGTGTACCAGCTGACGCGCAATCTCTCGGAAAAGGAGATCAACGAAAGCCCCTTCGCTTCGTATTTCGTGGATCATACCACGGGTATCTACCCCGTCAGCGCAGCAGGTGTGCCCTTTGATACCAAGTACCTGGCAGTCAAGGGCGATCCCATCACCGACCTCAATGAAGATCTGGCAGCCGATGCTGCTATAACGCAACAACAACCTTTATTAAAGATGTGCCAAAAACCATTATAAAATAAGGATTTTTCGCACCTCGAAAAAATTGACATATTTTGTTATGATGCTATCACATAAGGACAAGTTTTGATAAAAGCAATAAAAACACAAAAATAATAAGTAAAAAACAAGAACATGCTGCATTTATATTATACACCTCGAAGCCTGAATTCGAGGTGTAATTTTTTGCTATATTCCAATTGAAGCACTTATACTAATACCCAAAAGCACGCCAAATGTTAACAAATTGTAAATATACAGTTCCCCTCCCGAAAAAATGTCACGCGCGGCTTTTGTCATTTGTTTGTTTATATGAAGTCCGCACAATTGGGCTAAAAAAACAGAAAGGAGAATACGTTATGAGTATTCAACACGCAGAAGAGCGCTCTGCGTTCTTCACCAACCAACCGCACGCCCCAACTCGTCTTACCGAGTCCCAAGCCCCCTTCCCCCATTCCCAAACCAGCTATTCCACGTTGGAGCTCTGCTCCGCAGATCTGCCCCCTGTTTCCTATCTGGTTGACAACATCATAGGTACAGGATTAGCACTGCTGGCCGGCCCGCCCAAAAGTGGCAAGTCCTGCCTCTGCATGGCACTCGCAGATGCAGTTGCGAACGGAAAGCCGTTTTTGAATGCGAAGGCAACATACGGAGAGGTGTTATACTTCACCTTCGAGGACACCTTTTCGCGAGTAAAAGAGCGCGTAATGCAGATGAATCTTACGCCCTCAGCCAAATGCCATATCATCACGCAACAGTACACTCTGGCCAACGGTCTTCTCGAATGTATACGGAACTTCAAGTCCAATCATCCCGGTCTTGTGCTCGTCATCATCGACACGCTGCAATGGATTCGCGATCCTTCGCGTAAAATGTCTTATGGAAACGATGTGGACGAGCTCGCGACTCTAAAACAGCTTGCTCATGAGCTTAGCGTTAACATTCTTGTCGTACATCACACCCGAAAGGGTTCAGCAGACTGCAATCCCTTAGAGAGAGTATCGGGTACAACGGGACTCACCGGTACCGCCGATACCATTCTCATCCTGGAACGCAGTTTTAAGTCCGCTAAAGCTGAGTTGCAATGCGTTGGCAAGGATATTGGCGCCATTGATCTTTCGCTGTCTTTCGAGCCGGACACACTCACATTTGATATGTCCGAGAAGGACGCCTACAACTGTGCCCTTCCGCCCCAAATCGCTCGATTGATTGAAACCGTTTTGTCCACTGGTGGCTTCAACGGAAGCAACGATGAGTTTGCAAATTGGCTCAGCGAACATATTGATCCAAATATTAGCATCAGCCGCATGAGGCAACTAACGTCGCAGTATTCAGAGGTGCTAAATTCATTGGGCATTTCAGTGAAAGGTTATCGCTCAGCAGCGACGCGCAGTGTGACAATCAGCTATACAGCGCCATTAAACTAACAAGGCATATGTAGTGTGTCATTTCTGTCATTGTGTCATTTAGCTACCTGGTGACACAATGACATAGTGACACCTCATATACGATTTATGCCCGGGGCGCATTGCAACCGCAATAGCCCCGGACTTCTTCATTGGAAATCGGAATATGACGAACAGTCTTCCGCCAATCCAATGACCCATACCGCGAATCTCGTCAGAAGTTTGCTTACCAGAGCGGCTCCGATCCGAAATTCATAGATTCCGAGCTAGTGGAGGTATTGCAAAAAATCCGCACGCATTTCGGACGGGCTGTGACAATTACATCAGCTTACCGCACACCGACGCACAACAAAAGCGTGGGAGGGACGACCTATTCACAACACCAGTACGGCAAAGCGGCGGATATAAAGATCGCAGGGGTGTCCCCGAAAAAGGTAGCGGCGTATGCCGAAACACTGCTTCCCCGCTCCGGCGGTATTGGAATTTACAATACGTTTACGCATATCGACGTCCGCGCCACCAAATCCCGCTGGAATGGATAAACAAACGCCCCCGATTGCTCGGGGGCTAGTTGTTTTGCATCATCTGCAGGTTAGCGTCGACGCCAGTGATACCTGGAATTGAATCGTAAACGTTCGGCTGCTTTTTTGGTGGAACTTAAAGTAAGTGGCGATATATCCTCTACCCACCCAGAGGAGAGGGGCCACGCCTGCCAACCATGGACGTTGGCAAAGTCAACACTAGTCAAACTGCTACAACCACTGAACGCCCTCTCGGAAATGGAAGTGACATTACGTGGAATGTTAATGCTTATCAGACTGGTGCAATCATAGAATGCTTCTGCTCCAATGGAAGTGACACTATCGGGAAGGGTAATGCTTGTCAAACTGGTGCAACCATAGAAAGACTTAGAGCCAATATATTCAACACCATCGGGGATGGCAACACTTGTCAGACTGGTGCAACCTCGGAATGTACCTCCGTCAATGCCCTCGACGCCGTTCCCGATAGTCACGCTCGTTAGACTGGTGCAACCTTGAAACACATAACCGTCCATGCGAGTTACGCTATCAGGTATTGTAATGCTCGTCAGACTGGTGCAACCATGGAACGCATGCTCGCAGATTTGGGTTACGCTATCAGGTATTGTAATGCTCGTCAGACTGGTGCAACCGGAGAAAGCTGAATAACCAATGCTAGTCACACTATCGGGAATGGTAATGCTTGTTAGACTGGTGCA
>JAFVTI010000033.1 GCA_017503325.1 Clostridia bacterium
CACGTCGATATATCTCTTCTCGGGATCGGGGATCTCCAGAAGCGAGAGAAATTCCGCAAAGTAATACTCCACGCGGGCGATGTTCATCTCATCCAGCACCGTGATATACATATCCTTGCTGTAATTGGCCTCGTACATCTTTTGGAGCAGAAAGGTCTCATTGAACTTGCCCGTGAACTCGTTATAATAACCGATCATATCCGTGCGCTCCTTCCACATGGGCTGGATGGGCACGATGACCGAGGGGTTGCCGATAAACTCGCCGAACGCATATGCCAGCGAGGTCTTACCCGTGCCCGACATGCCCTGCATGACCAACACGTGGCTGACGCCGAGGTTGGAGATAAAGCGGCGAATGTCCGCAATATCGTAGTAAAGTCCCAGATTTCCTGCCGCGTACGCTTGGAACTTCTTGCAAAAGCCTTCCAAGGACAGCTCCCGATCAAAGGCGGGGGCTGCGTACTTTTTCATATAGCGATCCGTCCTGCTCAGCATGAAAAATCTGCTCTCGCCGTCCGCTCTCTCGGGGGCTCCGGGGGTGGTGCCGCCCGCATAACCCGTGCCGCGGCTCTTATCCTTGGGCGGTGCCGAGACCTGCACGCGCGCAGAATCCGCGCGCAAAACGGCGATCACAAGGCCGACGATCAAGCCAAGCACGATCAATGCATACAGCCCGATCGCGGTTCTGGAGGAAAGCAGCTCCCACAAAAACTGTAAAAGCAATTTCATATTTTTCTCCTTTCACTCGGGGGCACTTTACAGCCCCATGGAAGCAAGCGCCTCCATGGTAACGGGCAAGCGATCCTTACCGACCATGCGAGAGAGCAGCGTGACCAGCGTCTCGCCCTCCTCTTTTTGGCAAAGAGCACAGATCTGCTTTGCATACGCAGGCAGAATCACGGCAGCAAGGCCGTTATCAAACGCATCGTTCATCTTGCCTCCAAGAGCAAGGAATACCGCGGTATAACGCTCAAAGGCGCGCAGCGTACGGTTAGAGATACGCGTGCCGCACACTTCCTGCATCTGCTCCTCGATCGCGTCGATCACGCTCCAGAGCTCCTCGGACAGGTAATATTCCTGCTCGGCCGCCGCAACGGCGTTTTCCCAGGCGGAAACCGAGGGCAGCGCATGCGTCAAGCCCTCAAGATCCTCGGGCGGAAGCACGTTCTGCGAGTTACGCAGATAGATCACGGCGCAAGAGGGTGCAAGGGTGCTGTCAAGATTGAGTGCGTGGTTATCATCGGGCAGAATACTCAGCATCCAGACGTTTGGCGAGAGCGTCATCAGACCACCCGAAATGCCCTCGGGCAACGCCATAGAGGCAGGACGGCCGAGATACAGCTCCACGCCCGAATCGGGCAGCTTGAAATATTCCTGCAAGGGAGCGAATACGTCGCCAAGCTCGGCTGCGCCAAGGCCGCGGATGCCCGCCAGGAACAGATTGGTGGGTGCAAAGCGCGCAGCATACAAAGCCTTTGCAAACGCGGTATGCATATATTGCGCGGGTGCGCCCTCTTCCGCCTGCTTTTTCTGCAAAAGCAACCGTGCCAGGCTTTTACCGCCGTTCACATCATCCGTTTCCTCATACACGTGCAGCTCGGCTCTGACTCCCAGGGCGCGCGCAAGGCTGTCAAAGACGCCCGCGCTATCCACCGCACCCGCGCTGCAGACCAGCAGGCGGGAGCAGGACATGGCCGAGAGGATGCGGCGCACGCTCTGATCGTCATATTCCCACAGGTAGGGGCGCACCGACTCGTACAGCCCCATAGCGGACAGCTCAAACAGCGGCGCGGGCATGGGATTCGCCGCGCAATGCTTGGCGACGCTCTCAAGCTCGGCGTAAGACACCGACTCTCCGCCCATGTCAAACGCCACCACGGTGCTCTCTGCTGCGGCTTCCGTGCCGCCTTCAGCGGCAGACGCAACCGCAGATTGCTGGGCAGCGGAGGGGTCCTTCTTATGCTTGGCCCATTTGATCATATATACGATCATAAGCACGCTCAGCGCGCACGCGAGCAAAAGAAGCGCGATCGCGCCAAGCATCTCCAAGCCGCGCACGACAAATACGACAAGCTGATCCGTATAGACCAGATTGCCGAACAATTCGGTGGTATATCCCAACATATTTGAGACGATCGATCCTAAGATCTCGCCCAGGAACTGACCGATGCCCAAAAACAGCAAGTCAACGCAAAGCAGCAGATCGATCAGGTCAAGGAGCAGGATGGGAATCAGCAAAAGCGGCGCAAATTTCCATCTGAACAGCTTGAATTTCAGCTTTTTCTCCGCCTTTTTGTGCTTTTTGGCGTTGGCATGCTCAATTTTCTCCAGCTCGGCGGGATCGGCGATCAAAAGCTCGTGGCAAAAGGAGCAGAACTTCTGGGAATCCTTGTTGCTTGTACCGCATTTTCTGCAAATTGTCATATTTTTCAATTCCTTTCGGAAAATTTCTTCAATAAAAGATTATAAGTAGTATCATTATACCACAGCCCGCACTTCAAGTCAATAAAGCGCGCGCGTCGGGACGGATTTTTGGCAGGGTGGACAAATGCTCTCCCTTTGTTTTGTGAATTATGCAACGGGAATTTCTTGCGTCTTGACGGGGCGCGTTTTCTTTGCTATAATAGAGATAACAGAACATTGAATCGAGGGTTTTCCGATGTCAGATAAAACTACTTTGACCGTGCGGCGCGTCATGGGGATGGTTCTCTTGTTGCTTTGCGCGGTCTGCGCCGCGGCCTTGGTGATCGCCTGCGTGCAGATCAGCCTTGGCGGCGAGCATCCGTTCACGCCCGAAAGCGTGCAAGCAGCGTGGTCAAGAGTCGCAATTTTTGTCTTTTTATTCGTGCTCGCTGCCGTGGCGGCAGGGCTGTGGCACGTGCTGTTTTTTGTGCCGAGCGGCAAGCAAAAGGGACTGATCTTCCCCGAGCTGCGTCTTGCAAAGGCCAAGGCAAGACTCTTTCGCAAGCAATACTCGAAAGAGCTGCTCCTGCCGCTTACCAAGCAAGAGATCTACGTCAGATCCATGCGCATCTCCGCGGTCGCAGTCTGCCTGCTTTGTGCACTTTATCCCTTATACTATCTATGTAATTTCGATCGGCTCACACCGACGGACGCAACGCTGAACGGACAGGTGATTGCCTTTGCGCTCCCCGCGCTCTGCTTTGGCGCGGCTGCGCTTGCATACTGCTGCGCGGTTCGGATCCTGACCGATATCAGCTGCGAGCGCGCTCTTCTCTACGCAAAATCCATCATGCTCCTGCCTGCTCCCGCAGCCCCTGCACGGCCGATTGGCAAGGTGCGACGCGGACTGCCCAAATACGCAATTATTGTCGTACGCTCGGTGCTGATCGCAGCAGCCGTGCTCATGATCGTTTTCGGAATCTTCAACGGCGGCATGCATGACGTTTTGCAGAAAGCCATCAAGATCTGCACCGAGTGCATCGGATTGGGGTGAGGCTATGAACATGAAAAATACGTTCTCCAAAATCGGGCGTAAGCTCTCCTCGCTCATGCCCACCAAGCGCAGGCTGATCCAGCTTTACGCCGCACTCCTGGCCAACGCAAACCTCAAGGGATTTGCGACAGGTCAGATCTACCAAGGGCCCTTGAAAAATTTGTGCACCCCCGGACTCAACTGCTATTCCTGCCCGGGCGCGGCGGGCGCATGCCCGCTGGGGGCTTTGCAAAACGCGCTTGCGTCCTCAAACGCGCGCGTGCCGTACTACGTCTTTGGCATCATTCTGCTCTTTGGCGTGCTGTTCGGCCGCTGGATCTGCGGGTTTCTGTGCCCCTTCGGCCTGCTTCAGGACTTGCTCCATAAAATAAAAACGCCAAAAATCAAAAAAAGTTCCGTCACGCGCGTGCTTTCGTATTTCAAATACGTAATTTTGGCACTTTTCACAATCATCCTGCCTCTGATTTATGCATTTCGCGACTTCCCTCTGCCCGCATTTTGCAAGTACATTTGCCCTGCAGGAACGCTGGGCGGCGCGCTCGGACTGCTTCTGACCGGTGCAAACAACGATCTTTTGCCCATGCTCGGGCCGCTGTTCACCTGGAAATTCGCGCTTTTGATCGCGATCGTGGTCGGATGCATCTTCTTCTACCGCTTTTTCTGCCGTGTCCTTTGCCCCTTGGGCGCGATTTACGGCCTTTTCAACAGGATCTCGCTGATCGGCATCAAGCTGGACAAGCCCAAATGCACCGATTGCGGCATGTGCCACGCCAAGTGCAAAATGGACATCCGACACGCGGGAGACGCCGAGTGCATCAGCTGCGGCGAATGTATCTCGTCCTGTCCGACGGGTGCGATTCGCTGGAGCGGCTCGAAATTCGTGCTGCCTCCCAACGAAATTGACGGTGCTCCCGCCTCCGAGCGGGTGCAAAAGAAATACGCCAAGCGTCGCAAGGTGCTCAAAATCACGGCGTGTGTGCTCATGATGGCCGTACTGCTTGGTGCGTTGGTATATTTCAACTGGATTGACAAGCCGTCCGCAGTCCCGGGCAACCAGCCGGGCGCGGTCTGCTACAGCGCAGAGCTTGTGACTCTGGATGAAACAGGTCTGCTTGACGCGACCTTTGCCCTTGAGCAAAACCGCGGCAAGGTGACCGTGATCAACTTCTGGGGCACTTGGTGCGGCCCTTGCATTGAGGAGCTGCCGCATTTTGACGCGGTGGCAAGCGAATATGCAGACCAAGTCACTGTGCTCGCGGTGCACACGGAGTATCTGGGCGACACCGCCTCTGCCTATATCGCGCAGCATTACGCAGACTCTGACATGATCTTTGCGCTGGACACGGGCGAGGCCTACTACGCAGAGCTTGGCGGCAAGGGCACGTATCCCATGACCGTGATCGTGGACGCCGAGGGTATCGTGGCAACAAAGATCACAACGCCCCTGACGTATGACGAATTGGTCCGGGCGGTGGAGAGTGCGCTGGATCATTAAAAGACCTTTTGGATATATGCAAAAAAAGAGCAGCCCGATGGGGCTGAGAAATAAGCGAAAAAAAGCAAAGCTGTCTTAACCAAAAGACAGCTTTTGTTTATGCATATGCTTTCAATATTTAGTTGCTGCAGGCGCTGGCGATCAATGATCGCCCCTACAAGTGTTATTGTTTTGGGTTTTATATCATAAACCCTTTACAAGAAATTCTGTAGGGGCGATCATTGATCGCCAGCGCCTGCTGCAACTACTTATAAATAAACAAATAAGGACTGCATCCACGTGATACAGTCCTTGTTTTGTGCGGGTTTCTCCGCTAATTTTGCACGCCCGATACGGCTGCTCTTTTTTTGCTATATCTTATCTCTCAACTTCCTGCATGATGAATGCTTCTAGGATGTCGTCGGTTCTGATATCGTTGAACTTCTTCAGGCCGATACCGCACTCGTATCCTGCGGCAACCTCGCGGACGTCGTCCTTGAAGCGGCGCAGCGATGCGATCTCGTCCTCGAAGATCACGATGCCGTCACGAACCACGCGGATCTGCGACTGACGGGTGATCTTGCCGTCCTGCACGTAAGAGCCTGCGATAAAGCCGACGTTGGGCACGTGAATGGTCTGTCTGACCTGTGCGTGACCCAGCAGTACCTCAACAAACTGAGGCGCCAGCATGCCCTTCATTGCAGCCGAGATCTCCTCGATGCAATCGTAAATGATACGGTAGGTGCGGATATCGACGCCCTGACGCTCTGCGCTGTCCAAAGCGCTCTTGTCGGGACGCACGTTAAAGCCGACGATGATGGCGTTGGACGCTGCTGCGAGCATAACGTCACCCTCTGTAATACCGCCGACTGCGGCGTGAATGATATTGACCTTGACTTCCTCGTTGGAAAGCTTTTGCAGCGACTGCTTGACTGCCTCTGCCGAGCCGTCCACGTCTGCCTTGATGATGACGTTGAGATCCTTGACGCCCTCGGAGATCTGTGCAAACAGATCGTTGAGGTTTGCTCTGGAGTTGGCCTTGAATACCTCCTCCTTGGCCTCTGCCTTTCTCTGCTCTGCCAGCTCTCTTGCCATCTTTTCGTCCTCAACGGCGGCAAACTGGTCGCCCGCCTGAGGAACCTCTGCAAGACCCGTGATCTCAACGGGCACGGAAGGACCTGCCACCTTGACAGCTCTGCCGGTATGGTCGGTCATAGCTCTGACACGGCCGACGGCTGTGCCCGCGATGACCACGTCGCCTGCATGCAGCGTACCGTTCTGTACCAGCACGGTTGCCACAGGTCCGCGACCCTTATCCAGTCTGGACTCGATGATAATACCCTTTGCACGGCGATCGGGATTTGCCTTGAGCTCCTTGACCTCTGCAACCAGCAGCACGCTTTCAAGCAGATCGTCAATACCCTGCTTGGTCAGCGCGGAAACGGGCACGCAGATAACGTCGCCGCCCCATTCCTCGGGAACCAGGTCGTACTTGGTCAGCTCCTGCTTGACCGCGTCGGGGTTTGCCGTGGGCTTATCCATTTTATTGATTGCGACAACGATATCAATGCCTGCAGCCTTTGCGTGGTTGATCGCCTCAACGGTCTGGGGCATAATGCCGTCGTCCGCTGCTACGACAAGGATCGCAATATCGGTTGCCTGTGCGCCGCGCGCTCTCATAGCGGTAAACGCCTCGTGGCCGGGGGTATCCAGGAAGGTAATATCCTGATCGTTGATCTTGACTCTGTACGCACCGATGTGCTGGGTAATACCGCCCGCCTCGCCTGCGGTGACGTTTGCATGACGGATCGCGTCCAAAATAGAGGTCTTACCGTGGTCAACGTGACCCATAACGCATACGACGGGTGCTCTGCTCTGCAGCATTTCGTCGGTATCCTCGGTCTGATCGAACAGCTTTTCTTCAATGGTAACGACTACCTCGCGGGTGTACTCTGCGCCCATTTCCTCGCAGATCATGGCCGCGGTATCATAGTCGATGAGCTGGTTAACGGTCGCCATAACGCCAAGGCCGACCAGCTTTTTGATGACCTCGCCTGCGGTTGCCTTGAGTCGGCTTGCAAGCTCGCCCACCGAAATTTCCTCGGGGATCTCCACGCGCACGATTTGCTTGACCACGGGCATCTGCTTCTTACCGCCCTTCTGGTTCTTACCCATGGGCTTGCCGGGCATCTGCTTCTTGCCGCCGCGCTGGTTGCCCGAGCGCAGATCTCTGTCGCTCTCGGTGACAAAGGTGTCCAGCTTTTCGTCGTACTTGGAAAGATCGACCTCGGTGGTTCTGGTATCTACCACGCGTACAGCGCCCTTCTTGTGCTGACCGTCACCGCCCTTGGGGGTCTGGCCGCGCACGATGGCCTGCACCTGGAACTTCTCTCTGGGTGCGGAGGGAACGTAATCGTCCTTATCTACGCCGCCGCGCTGGTTATAGTTATTATTGGGTCTTTGATTGTTGTTGGGACGGCCGTTGTCTCTGCCCTGGCCGCCAAAGCCGCGATCCTGACCGGGTGCGGGTCTCTGTCCCTGACCGTCGCGGTTAAAGCGGTCATTCTGTCCCTGCGCGGGTCTCTGATTCTGTCCGTCGCGGTTAAAGCGATCATTCTGACCCTGTGCAGGTTTTGCACCACCGTCGCGGTTGAATCGATCGTTCTGTCCCTGTGCGGGCTTCTGACCCTGACCGTCGCGGTTAAAGCGATCGTTCTGGGGCTGCTGGCCCTGTGCGCCTCTGCGCTCCTGGCCCTGCTGACCCTGTGCGGGACGGCGATCGTCTCTTGCGCCTCTTTCGGGACGGCGGTCGCCTGCAGCCTGCGCGCGCTTATCTGCAGCTGCTCTTGCCGCTGCCTCGATAGCTGCCGCTCTTTCGATAGCTGCCGCTCTTGCCGCTGCCTTTTCGGCTGCTTTCGCCGCCTCTGCATCTGCAGCTGCCTTGTCGGCTGCCTTGGCAGCTTCTGCCGCCTTCTCCGCTGCGATCTTATCCGCTGCTGCCTTTTCGGCCGCCAATTTTTCGGCTGCCGCTTTCTCCGCTGCCTTGGCAGCTTCTGCTGCCTTCTCGGCTGCAAGCTTGTCGGCTGCTGCCTTTTCAGCTGCCTTAGCGGCTTCCGCTGCCTTTGCGGCCTCTGCTGCTTTTGCGGCCTCTGCTGCCTTTGCGGCGTCTACCTCGGGCTTTTCCTTTTTGGGAATGCGGGAGGGAATATAGGTCACCCCATCTAAGTAATCGTCAATATTATCCACCTGACGGGATTTGGTAAGCGCGTCGAAAAGAAGGTCGAATTCACCGGGCTCGAGCACCTTCTGCGTCTTGACGTCCATGCCCTTTTCGGCACAGAGATCTACGATATCCTTGCTCTTCAGGCCCAGGTCCTTGGCCAGTTGCATCACTTTGAATTGCGGGTTTGTTGCCATAAATCCTCCTTAAAATACCCTTGAGGTCGTATATCCGATCTTCGCATATACGTGTAAGGACTGCTCCTACTCCCCTTCGGGCAGGTGCGCCCCGACCGCGCGCATCAGCTGCGCGTCTGTCACGGCTACGGCACCAATAGGTGCATCCTTACCTACCGCTGCCGCCAGCTCCTCTGCCGTGCAGGGCAGAAAGTACAGCGGCACGCTGTAGAATTTGCATTTATCGTTGAGTTTTTTTCTTGTGTTGTCCGATACGTCGGATGCTGCCAGCACCGCCTGCACCGCTCCGCGTTTTTTGAGCTCGGTACAGATCAAGGGCACGCCGCAGATCAGCTTTCCCGCTCTTCTGCAAAGCCCGATGGCGCCAAACAGTCGATCCCCGCCGCTCATGCGTGCTCCTCTGAGCCAAGCGCTTGCGCGATGCCGTCAAGCACCTCGTCCGGAATGGCACACTCCAGTGCTCTTTCCAGTCTCTTGCTCTTTTGCGCCTTGCGCAGGCAAGCACTCTTGGGACAGATATATGCGCCGCGGCCGTTCTTTTTCCCCGTGGTATCCGCAACCACCTCTCCCTCGGGTGTGCGGACCACGCGGATCAGCTCACGCTTGGGGAAATGCTCGTTGCAGCCCAGGCACTGACGCATGGGAATCTTTTTTGCCTTTTGTTCCATATATACGGTTTATTCAGACTTGATGTCGATCTTCATGCCGGTCAGTCTTGCGGCCAGACGCACGTTCTGGCCCTCCTTACCGATGGCAAGGGAAAGCTGATCGGGATCTACCAGCACGCGGCACGCGCGCTCGCCGGTCATGACGACGTCCAGCACGTTTGCGGGAGCAAGTGCGGCTGCCACGTATTCCTCGGGCTGCTCGCTGTACTTGACGATGTCCACCTTCTCACCGCGCAGCTCGTCAACGATGCTGTCGATACGCATGCTGCGGTTACCGATGCAGGCACCCACAGGATCCACGTCGGGGTCTCTGGAGAAGACTGCGATCTTGGTTCTCGAGCCTGCCTCACGGGAAACGCCCTTGACAATGACCACACCGTCCGCGATTTCGGGAACCTCAAGCTCGAACATTCTGCGCACAAGACCTGCGTGAGAACGGGAAAGCGTGACGATGGGGCCCTTGGACTCCTTGTTGACTTCCTGTACGAACACCTTGATCTTGTCGCCGGGGTAGAAGCTCTCACCGGGGATCTGCTCCTCTGCGCGAAGCACGGCTCTGCCGTCGTCGGTTGCCAGCAGCACGTTGCCGGTCTCGTAATCTATCTTGTCAACGGTTGCGGTGATGATCTCTTCTCTCTTATTCTCGTAAGCCTCCTGCATGGCTCTGCGCTCACCCTCGCGAATGCCTTGGATGATGACAGACTTTGCAGCGGCTGCGCTGAGTCTGCGGAAATTCTTGGGCTTGACCTCGGTTTCCACGATCTTGCCCACGGTATATCTCTTGCTGATCGCCTTGGCATCGGCCAGGGAGATCTGGGTCAGGGGATCCTCGACCTCTTCCACGACCTCGTGCTGCTGGTAAACGCGCACGTCCTTCTTGACCTCGTCAATATGAATTCTGACGTTGGTGCCGTTGCCGTATTCCTTCTTGAATGCGGACAAGAGCGCCGCCTCGATCTTTTCGATCATGTACTCCTTGGGGATTCCCTTTTCCTTCTCCAGAAGCTCCAGAGCAGCGAAAAATTCGTTATTCATTGTTGGTTCCTTCCTTTTCTCAATTTGCGCCGAAATCGTAAATTGTCTGCAGCTTGGCGATCTTGTCTGCGTCAAACTCCAGCAGCTTGTCACCCTGCTCGATGAGTATATTGCCCTCCTCGGTCATTCCCACAAGAATGCCGCGGTGCACCTTTGCGCCGTGCAGGGCGGAATAAAGTCTGATCTCTACCGTGTCACCAAGGCACATTTCCACGTGGTCACGGGTCTTGAGCTCTCTCTCAATGCCCGGAGAGGAGACCTCCAGAATATATGCCTGCGTGATGGGATCTGCCTCGTCCAGCACCGGGTCAATGGCGCGGTGGAAGCGCTCGCAATCGTCAATGGTAATGCCTTCGGGGTGGTCGATGGTGATGCGCAGATAATAGTCCGCGCCTTCCTTGACAAACTCAACGTCCCAGAGAATATACTCCAGCTCGTCGGCCGTGGGAAGCACGATCTCCCAAACTCTTTGAGCAATACTGCCCTGTCTTTTTGCGCCCTGTGCTGTACTCATGTCCGGTATCCTTTCCGTAACAAAATTTTTGGAGTGGATTTGCTCAACCCACTCCAACATCCTATCCTACTGTTGGTATTATAACACAAGTTTTTGCCGTTTGCAATACCTTATGCAAATATTTTTTGAATTTTTTGCAAAAAATTTCTGAAAAACGGGAACTTTTCGGTCAAAAAAAGCGTCCTTATCTCATGAAGCGCCCGATTTCCGCCGTTCTTGACAGGAGGGCGGATCTGTGGCATAATATAGACGGCATACCGTGTCGGTCTATGCCGACAACGCTTTGAAAAGGAGAATGCAAATGACCGCACTCAAAACAAAACCCGAGGCGCAGCCCGAGCTTTTGCCGCCCATGGGGCAAAAGAGCGAGCGCAACATGGGCGTGGAGCTGTTCCGCATCGTTTCCATGCTGCTGGTGATCTTACTGCACGTCATGGGACACGGCGGCGTATACACCTACGCCGAGCCCCTTTCGACCAATTACATGGTCGCGTGGTTTTTGGAGACGGTGGGCTACTGCTCCGTCAACTGCTACGCCATCATCTCCGGCTTTGCCAACGTCAAAACGAAATTCAAATTCCGCCGCTTTGTCCACCTTTGGATAGAGACCGTGGTGCTGATTCTGGCCATGACCGCCATCGCGCACTTTTTCATCCCCTCGGTGGAGGTGCAGCGCGAATGGTGGATCGCCGCCATCTTCCCCATGGCCAAGCGTGAGCTGTGGTATATCTGTGCCTACTTTTTGCTGTTTCCGCTGATGCCCCTGCTCAACAAGGGTCTGCACGCGATCTCGCGCGGCCAGCATATCGCCATCATTTTCTGGCTGCAGGTGCCCACCGTGATCAAGCTGATCGTGCACAAGGACAGCTTTGGTCTGAGTGGAGGCTATTCCACCATCTGGCTGATCTCGCTTTACGTCATCGGTGCATACTTTCGCATGTACGGCGCGCCCAAATGGGCAAAGTGGTTTGTCACGCTGCCCGCATTCTTTTTGTGTGCCACTGCGGCGTGGTTCAAGATGATGTACATAGAAAAGCAGGCATCCCTCGGCCTTGTGGCCAAGGACTCGGTGCTCTACGAATACCGCGACGACCTGATCAGCTACGTCTCACCGCTCATGGTCATCATGTCGGTCATGCTGCTCTTGTTCTTTATGCAGCTGCAGATCAAGGGAAAGCCGATCAAATGGCTGATCGCCAACCTCGCCAAGGCCACCTGGGGCGTTTTTGTGCTGCACGTTTGCTCGGCAGGCTGGTATTGGTATGAGCTGTGGCACTCCTTCCGTGACTTTGCAGACTATCCTACCTGGAAAATGGTGCTTTGCTCCTTTGGTGCGATCGCGGCCATTTACCTTGCCACCTCGCTTTTGACGCTTGCTAAAATTTATCTTTTCAAGCTGCTGCGCATTGACCGCGGGATCGAATTTTTAGCCGACCTGCCCGCAAAGCTGATCGAAAAGCAGAAAAAACAGGAAACCGACGCGTAAACCAAACCAATTTTGCCCGCCAAGAGACGCTTGGCGGGCTTTTTTGCGCTTTTTTCAGAGAAAATTCACCTCATTTTCTTGTTTTTGTCAGGATTATTGTTTACAAACGCAAAAATATATGTTATACTATTATAATGGTATGATTGTGCCCCCATGTCTTTTTGCGGGTACGGAAAGGAGAAAAGATGGATACTACAAACACTCCCACGCCAAGCGTGCAACGCAAGCCCTTGTCCGTCAAGGTATTGGCCTTTTGCACGATTGTCTTTCTTGCTTGTCAGATCGCACTTCCCGTGCTTCTTCACTATATAAACCTCGTTGACCCCACCACCGGTGCGGGACTGAATATCCCCTCCGCCATTTCCTTCGGAGTCCTGGCAATTTGCGCGACCTTTGCGCTCACGCTTTGCAGAAGGCCGCTCTTCCTGACCTGCAGCGTCATCGGTCTTGCCGCCTCTTTTCTGATCAGCCCCTGGTTCTGCGCGCTGTTTGCAGCTCTGCTTTGCGCCATCGTTTCGGGTGCAGCCCTGTTGGCCGATGCCAAGGGCGCAGCATTCCTGCCCTTTTCCATCGCCGCTCCCGCAGCGTTTGGGCTCTCCTTGCTTTTGACGCAGAATCTCATGCTCTCCCTGCTTTCCCTGCTACCGGCTCTGGGCGCACTTGCGCTGGCCGTCAGCTTCAGAAATAAGCTTTCTCTCATCGTCTCAATCGGCACGGTCACGGGCACGCTTGTCGGTGCTTTTGTGCTCCTGATCCTTGGAAATCTGATGCTTGCGGGCATGCCGCTCTCGGCAGAGGGCATCACCAATGCCGTCGGCTCCTTCCACGCATCCGTCTCGCAGATCTTTGCCGAGGCTTTGCAGATGATGGCCGACACACCCGAGCTTGCAGCGCAGGTCGAGCAGATGCTTGGCGGACAGCTGGACGCAAAAATCATTACGGAATTCTCCGAGTCGATCTCTTACGCCGTGCTGGGCCTTCTGCCCGGCTGCGTGATTATGCTGACCTGGCTGATCTCATTTACCGCCAATCGCGGCTTTACGGCAGTGCTCCTTCACGGCCAGCCCAAAGAGGCCTGCCCCGAGCACCTCTCTCAATACGCCCCCTCGGTGCCCACGGCCGTGCTCATGATCTTATGCTACGCAGTTTTACTGATTTGCTCCATGATCCCCGCTGCCGAGGTCGTAGTCTTTATCGCGCTCAACCTTTTGTGCGTGCTGATGCCGATCCTTGCCGTCATGGGCATTTCGATCACCATCACCAACGTCAAGCGCGCCCCCGTCAAGTGGCCGCTGATCTTAACCTACGTCATCGCCTTCCTCTTCCTTGGCATTGCCATCATTCCCATGCTCGCCTTCTTTGGCGCGTTCGGGGTGATCATGCAGGCACTTGCAAAGGTAATAGAAAAGAAAATGAAAGACTCGCAAGGAGATAATTGATTATGAAAAATCATTCCGAGCATCACAAAAACGGGCATTATACCGGCAAAAAGTCCTCGCTGTATATCGATTTGCGTGTGCCCTTTGCCATCAGCTCAGTCACGGCTCTGATCCTGCTGATCGCGTATACCGTGATCAACCGCATCAAGCCCGCCCTGACCGAAAACGGCTGGTTCGGCATTGGCGCAATTTCCCTGTTCGTTCTGACGGCGGTGATCGTTTTCCTCGTTTACCTTGTGCGCTATCTGCGCCTGCGCGAGGCGATGACCGAGGCGGATCGCGTGGATACCGACATGTATGACATGTTCCGCTACGTCATTGACGTGCCCTACGCCATCATCGGCCGCGACGGTGTGGTCAAGGTCATCAACAGCGCGCTGCAGGACGTGCTTGGCTATCACTCTCCCGTTTGCAATATCCGTCTGTCCGATTTCTGTGCCGTTCCCGCAGACATCATTGCAGTTTCCGCGCACGGCGCAAAATCCTCTGCCGAGGAATCTGATCTGCTGCCCGATGGCCCCGTCACCAGACTGGGCAACGGCAAACGCTACGAGCTGCAAAGCTATCCCATGAGAATCGACGGCGAGGAATATTTCTTTACCGTATTCCGCGACGTGAGCGGCCTTTTGGAGCTCAAGGAGCAATCCGAGCGCGACAATCCCGTTGTGGCATACATTGCCATTGACAACTTGCAGGAGCTGACCCAGTTCGTGCGCGCCAACTACCGCGAGACCTCGATCCGTATCGACCGCATTCTGATGGAATGGGTGGAATCCTTGGACGGCATGATCCGCGAATACGACAGAGACAAATACCTGGCCGTTTTTACGCAGGAAAAATTGGAGGCCTGCATTGCAGACCGCTTCAGTATCCTGGGCACGGTCATGGACGCAAAGATTGGTGACAACTCCTTCCCGCTGACCATTTCCATGGGCATTGCCTCGGTACAGGGCACGCTGCAGGAAAAGGAGCGCGCCGCTTACTCGGCGCTGGAGGTCGCCATCTCCCGCGGCGGTAACCAGGTGGCCCTTCGCCGAGACGTGGGCGGTAGCCTTGAATACTTTGGCGGTACGCACAAAATCCTGGAAAGCAACTCCTCGATCAACTCCCGCGTCAGCGCAAGCGTGCTGGAGACCAAGCTGCGCGCATGCGGTAACGTGCTGATCATGGGACATGCCAACCCCGACTTTGACTCGATCGGCGCTTGCGTGGGTGCTGCCAGATTTGCCATGAGCGTGCTTGCTGCCAAGGCGGCCGAGCAAAGCCTTGGCCCGGAGGCGATCCCCGCGGTGCACGTGGTCATGGACCGCAAGTGCGACAACTTCCGCACCTGCTTTGAGCACCTTGCCGATATGGATGAATATGCCGAGATGTTCATTGACCGCGAGGCGGGCATGAACGCAGTCACCTCGGATACGCTTCTGATCGTGGTGGACGCCAACAACCGCTTTATCTTCGAAGCACCCGATCTGCCAAACAGCGTGTCTGACATTGCACTGATCGACCATCACCGCCTGGTCAAGGAGCCCGACTTCTCCCCGTTCCTTAACTATATCGAGCCCACCAAGTCCTCTGCAAGTGAAATCATTGCAGAGATGATGCAGCAAAGCAAATACGCCGACTGCCTGCAAAAGGGCGAGGCAAATCTGCTGCTTTCGGGCATGATGCTGGATACCCACAACTTTACCAGAAACGCAGGCGCGCAGACCTTTGAGATCGCGCACTACCTCTACTCCAGAGGCGCGCACACAAGCGTTGTCCGTGAGTTCTTCAATCAGGACTTGGAGGACATGCGTATTGCCAGCGCCTTTGATTCCGGCGCGCGCATCTACCGCGAGGGCGTGGCCATTACCCGTCTGGACACCGGCAAGGCTCCCTCCCCCGAGGATCGCGTGGCTGCAGCCAAGGCAGCGGACAATCTGCTCTCGCTCAAGGGCATTGAAGCATCCTTTGCCATGGTGCTCATGGGCGACACGGTGGTCATCTCCGGCCGCTCCAAGGGCGAGATCAACGTGCAGCTGATCCTTGAAAAGCTGCAGGGCGGCGGTCACTTTGACGTGGCGGGCGCACAGGTCAAGAACGCAACGCTGGACAGCGCATACGAGCTGCTGACGGCGGCGATTGACGAATACTACGAATACGACTACAAATCCGAAGACGATAAATAAACCCCAAGGAGGTATTTTTTCATGAAGGTTCTTCTTTTACAGGACGTGAAGGGTCAGGGCAAAAAGGATCAGATCGTGGACGTTTCCGACGGCTACGCTCGCAACTTCCTGTTTCCCAAAAAGCTGGCAGTCATTGCCGATAACAAGGCGATCAACGAAGTAAAGAATAAAGAGGCTTCCAAGCAATATAAGATCGAGACCGAAAAGGCAGCTGCCAAGGAGATCGCGGCAAAGCTGGCAGAAACCGTGGTCAAGATCTCGGTCAACGCGGCCGCTGACGGCAGACTCTACGGCTCGATCACCTCAAAGGATCTTGCAGAGGTGCTGGCAAAGCAGTACGGCATTACCGTTGACAAGCGCAAGATCGTTATGCCCGATCCCATCAAGGCTTACGGCACCTACAACTTTGACGTGCGCCTGTACCCCGAGATCGTGGGCAAGATCAAGGTGACCGTCGGCGCGTAAGCGCACAAAATCCGACAAGGACAAAATCCCAAGGAGGTCTTTATGAGCGAGGAACTTGTACGCAAGCTACCCTTCTCCCTGATCGCCGAGCAATCCCTGCTTGGCTCGATCCTGATCGACCCCAAGGCGCTCAACGAAATTGCCGATCTGATGACGGCCGACGACTTTTACCTCGAGGAGCACCGCCAGATCTACCTGGCCTTTCAGGATCTCTTTACACAAAACAGCGAAATTGACATCGTCACCTTAATCGATACCCTTGTCTACAAGGGCATTTACGACAAATCAGGTGGCCAGGATTATATCCGTACCATCGCAGAGGTAGTCCCCAATGCGCTCAATATCAAGGACTATGCACGCATCGTCAAGGAAAAGAGCACGCTGCGCCGTCTGATCGAGGTGGCAAACGACATCTCCGAGGCGGCTTACTCCGAACAGGACTCGGTGGCGGGCATCCTGGAGAGCGCGCAAAACAGCATTTACGCCATTGCGCAAGGACGCGACACCAAGAATTTCAAGCATATCCGCGAGGTCATCGGGGACGTTTACGCGCACCTGCACGAGCTCAAGGAGAACAAGAACGCGTCTCAGGGCACGTCCACAGGCTTTTCCGGCCTTGACCGCGTGCTGGCCGGCATGGGCAAATCCGACCTGATCTTGGTCGGTGCGCGTCCCGGTATGGGTAAGACTTCGTTCTGCTTGAATATCGCGACCAACGTGGCTTCTCAGACAGGCAAAAAGGTTGCCATCTTCTCGCTGGAAATGTCGGCGGATCAGCTTGTCAACCGCGTCATCTCAAGTGAAGCGCTGGTGGACAGCTATGCGCTGCGCACGGGCGAACTTGGCCAGGAGGACTGGAGAAAGATCGCCGAGGCGACCTCTCACCTTGCAAAATGCGACGTGCTGATCGACGACACCTCGGGTCAGACGGTTACGGCCATGAAGGCGAAATTGCGCCGCGTGGACAACCTGGGCCTTGTGGTTATCGACTATCTGCAGCTGATGCAATCCGACCGCAAGATCGACAACCGCGTGCAAGAAGTCTCCGAGATCTCCCGTGCACTCAAGATCATGGCAAAGGAATTGATGGTTCCCGTCATCTGCTGCGCACAGCTCTCGCGCGGACCCGAAGGCAGAACCGACAAAAAGCCCATGCTTTCCGACCTGCGTGACTCGGGTGCGATCGAGCAGGACGCTGACGTGGTCATCTTCCTTTACAGAGACGAATATTACAAGACCGGCGAGGAGGCCCCCGAGGATTCCACCGCCGAGGTCATTGTAGCCAAGAACCGTCACGGCTCGACCAACACGGTCAAGATGGGATGGATCGGCCGATACACCAAATTCCGCACCATTACAGACGATGAAGGCCGCGGATAACGTGCGCTTGCCGGACGTGTTCGCTCCGGATACGCCCGTGCTTGTTGCCTTTTCGGGCGGCGCGGACTCCACGCTGCTCCTGCACCTTTTGCACGAGAGGGCAAAGGAAACGGGCGCTGCGCTTTACGCAGTCCACGTGCATCACGGCATTCGCGGCAAGGATGCAGACGCGGATCTTGCCTTTTGCAGGCAGGTGTGCAGAGAGCTGCACGTTCCGCTGTTTGCCGTCAAGGTCAACGTGCCCGCGCTTGCAAAAAAGTCTGGGCAAAGCCTTGAGGAAGCAGCAAGACACGCACGCTACCGCCATTTTGCGCGTCTGATGCAAAAGCACCGTATTCCCCTGCTTGCCACCGCGCACCACGCGGACGACAACTTGGAAACGCTGCTCTTTCGCCTTTGTCGCGGCACGGGCACGCAAGGGCTGCGCGGCATTCCCGCATTCGCCCACTTACCCGGCACGCCCGAGGACAGCTCGCTTTGCTTATGCAGACCGCTTTTGCACCTGACCAAGCAGGAGATCCTTGACGAGTGCCGCCAAAGAGGACTTTCGTTTGTGACCGACGCCACCAACGCCTGCGACGATTATGCGCGCAACCGCATCCGCAACCGCGTCATCCCCGAGCTGGAGCAATTGTTTGCACACCCCCAGCACGCCGCCCTAAGGCTTTGCCGCGCGGCTGCCGAGGATTGCGACGCGCTGGACGCCATCGCCATGCAGATCTATCACGAGCACGGCGCGGACGGCCGTCTTCCCACTGCGCTTTTGCGCGAGCAGCCGCCCGCCATTGCCAAGAGGCTGATCCGCCTTTGCTACACGGGGTTTGCTGTGCGAAACGGCATCGGATACGCCATGGCCGAGGCGGTGCACTTGGACGCCGTTTGGCAGCAGATCTGCGCTTGCAAGCCGGGCAGCATCAGCTTACCTTGCGACATTTGCGCCGTGGTCGATCACGACGCGCTGCGCATGACCCGAAAAGGGAGCAAGCAAGCCCGTATCGATTACACGCTTCCGCTGCAGGCGGGCGTGACCGAGATTTGTGACGCGGGTGTGAAAATTCTGGCAAGGTTTCCCGAAAAAGTGCAAACGGACACGGCTTGCAGCACAAATGTTTACAATTTATATACAGAACAAAGGATAAGATTTGATACAATAAAAGGACGGGCTTTTTGGCGTCCCATGAAGGAGGGCGACACAATCCTCTTTCACGGCATGCACAAAAAAGTCCGCAAGCTGTACTCGGAGAGTCGCGTTCCGCTCGCTTTGCGTGCAAGACTCCCTTTGCTCTGCGACGAGGCCGGCATCCTTGCCGTGCCCGGCATCTGCTTGCGTGACGGCGCAGCCGCTGCGCAGGACGATCCTGCTCTTGACTTTTGCATTTACTTACATAAACATTTTGATACTTGAATGAAAAGGGGCATACCATGATAAAGAATGATATTGAAAGGATCCTGATCAGCGAGCAGCAGCTTGGCGAGATCATTGACCGCCTGGCAGCGCAGATCACAAACGACTATAAGGATTCTCTGCGCAAGCTTGTGTTTGTCGTGATCCTCAAGGGCTCGATCCCCTTTGCGACCGAGCTGATGAAGCGCGTAACGCTCCCCCTGGAGATAGAGGTCATGAAGGTCTCCTCCTACGGTGCGGGCACAAAATCCTCGGGCGAGATCCGTATCCATACCGATCTGCTCCGCGACGATCTGCCGGATTGCGACCTTCTGATCATTGAGGACATCGTGGACAGCGGCAGAACCCTGCAAAGACTGACACAGCTTTTCTCCAACAGACTTGCGGGCAGCGTCAAGACCTGTACCATGCTTGATAAGCCCGATCGCCGCGAGGTGGACTTTGTTCCCGACTACTGCGGCACCGTCATCCCCAACGAGTTCGTGGTCGGCTTTGGCTTAGACTACAACGAAAAATACAGAAATCTGCCCTTTGTGGGCGTTCTCAAGCCGGAGATCTACGAATGATTCCCGGTAAAAGCTGATACAGTACCCAACCAACGGAGGTTTTTGAATGAAGAATAATATCAAGGTGATCCTGTTTTACTTGATCTTTATTGCAGTGATCGCGCTGGTCGTCGTGATGCTGTTTGGCGGCGGCGGGAATAAACAGGCCATCACCGACGTCACAGATTATCAACAGGTCATCAAGGACTTCGCCGATACCGCGGATACGGACGGCGACGGCACGGCGGACACGGGCGTCAAGAGCTGCGTGATCAGCTTCCGCCACAGAACCCTAACCTATACCACGTACGAGGATAAAACCTATCGCTACGAGATCGCGGATATGGAATACTTCCAGCGTGACCTTAGCCCCATCATCGTCTCTCTCTCCGAGCAGGGACTGATCGAAGAGGTGGTCAACGAGCCCGTGATCACGCTGCCCGGCTGGGTCTCCTATCTCCCCTTCCTTCTCATCATCGTGGTCTTTATCGTATTCTACTTTATTGCCATGAAGCGCGCAAGCAGCGAGGGCAATAAGATCAACAGCTTTGGCAAGGCGCGCGTTAAAACGCCCGTGCCCGATGACAAGAACAAGATCCGCTTCAAGGACGTGGCAGGCGCGGACGAGGAAAAGCAGGAGCTTCAGGAGATCGTGGAATTCCTCAAGGCTCCCGGCAAATTCTCCCGCCTTGGCGCAAAAATTCCCCATGGCGTTTTGCTCATGGGCCCTCCCGGTACGGGTAAGACGCTGCTTGCAAAGGCAGTCGCGGGCGAGGCAGGCGTTCCCTTCTTCTCGATCTCGGGCTCCGATTTCGTGGAGATGTACGTCGGCGTGGGTGCTTCGCGTGTGCGTGATTTGTTTGAAAACGCACGCAAGGCTCCTGCATCCATCATCTTTATCGACGAGATCGACGCCGTCGGCCGTCACAGAGGCGCAGGTCTTGGCGGCGGTCACGACGAGCGAGAGCAAACACTCAACCAGCTGCTGGTGGAAATGGACGGCTTTGGCTCTCACGAGGGCATTATCGTCATCGCAGCCACCAACCGCCCCGACATCCTTGACCCCGCACTGCTCAGACCCGGCCGTTTTGACCGTCAGATCACGGTCAACTACCCCGATATGAAGGGCAGAGAGGAAATTCTGCGCGTGCACGCAAAGGGCAAGCCGATCGAGGAGACGGTCAACTTTGCCGAGATCTCCAAGCACACCCCCGGCTTTACCGGTGCAGACCTTGCAAACCTGCTCAACGAGGCAGCGCTGCTGGCCGCACGTAAGAATAAGTCCCTGATCGGTATGGAGGACATTGACGAGGCGTACCTCAAGGTCGTGCTCGGCCCGCAGAAAAAGAGCCACATCCGTACCCCCGAGGACAACAAGCTTTGCGCATACCACGAGGCAGGCCACGCAGTCGTCTCCTTCTTCTGCCCCAAGGCCAACCCCGTATCCTATATCACCATCATTCCCGCAGGCTCTGCAGGCGGCGTGACGCTCACGCCTCCCACCCAGGACAGAATGGGCAGAACCAAGGGTCAGATGTTAGACGACGTTGCCGTCGCGCTTGGCGGACGCGCTGCCGAGCAGCTGGTGCTGGAGGATATCTCCACCGGTGCATCCAGCGACATTCAGCACGCAACCTCCACCATTCGCAGCATGATCACCCGCTACGGTATGTCCGAGACGCTGGGTACCGTGCTGTACGGCTCGGCGCACTCCAGCTCCGAGGTATTCCTTGGCAGAGACTTCTCGTCCGGCAAGGAGTACTCCGAGGAAACGGCTGCGACCATTGACCGCGAGACCAGACTGATCATGGACGCGCAGTACAAGCGCGCGCTCGAAATCCTTTCTGCGCACATGGATAAGCTTCACTTTATTGCAGAGTATCTGTTGAACCATGAAAACATGGACGGCGACCAGTTCAAGGCTGCCATGGAGGGCTACCCCACCGTTGAGGAGCTTGAACAGATGCTTGAGGAAAAGAAGCGCAAGAGCCGTGAGGAAAACGAGCAAAGAGAACAGGCTGAGCAGGAGCGCGCACGTCGCGAGGCCGAGGAGAAGGCAAACGAAAACCCCTTCCCCTACGCACAGCCCGAGGATGACGAATCGTAAAAATAGCCAAGGACGCAAGTCCTTGGCTTTTTTATAATGAAAAATGATGAAAGAAATCCCCGCGGGTGCGGGGATTTCTTCATTTTATATTTATATGTATTTACAGGGTGTCGTAGATGGTGGTATCCTGCGGCTCGGTTTTTTTCATGGGGATGAAACTGAGCACGGGCAGGACGAGAAATGAAAAATCAGAAAGCAGAAACATACCGGCCAGCAGCAACCATGCGCCCCAGGTGGGCATATAGAGCTTGAAAATGCGGAAATGGGAAATGTACGTGGGAACAGCCATCCAGACAGCCGCCAAAAAACCAAGGATAGCAAACAAAAGCGCGGCAATCATAGGCAAGGCCAGCAAAATACCGTTTGCCGTTTCGGATAAAACAGCGAACACGGCCATACAGCCCACGGTCAGGATCATAAGCACGATATACACGCCCGTTGCGATCAGGCCGTGCACCAGCATCTTGCGTCTGCCCGGATTTTCACGCGCCGCAGCCACGTCACCCGCGCGCAGAATTGCCACGGGCGGGAACAAAAACGCCCACACCCACGACCAAACCGGCTTGAACGCCCCGATCTTATTACAAATACGCGCAATGCCGATGGCTCGGATGACCGGCGGGATCAGCGCGATCAACGCCATGATAAAGAAAAAGATTGCATAGATCAATATGACAATAATACTCATCATTCCACCCATAATAATTCCTCCTTGATACGGTGAGTTTATGTTTTATTATAGCATATGGACACAGGAGTTGTCAAGAAAAATGCATTGCGCCCCCGAGTGTCATCCTGAGCGGAGGGTGCCATGCCGAAAGCGTGGGGCATATTTTCTCCCAAAATTTCTCAAAAATCTTCCTGCGGACATGTTGCAATATTTGTCTTGTTGTGATATACTAAAATAAGAAACCTACAGGAGGCATTCTCTGTGAATCAAATAGACACTTTCATGCCCGCATCGGTCGACAATCGCCGCGTGTGGGCTCAGATCGACTTAGACGCGCTGGTCAATAACTATATCGTTTCCCGCGATTACATACACTCGCATAATCCAAACACCCCCGCAGTCGCCGTGATCAAGGCGGACTCCTACGGACACGGCATCGGCCCTTGCGCACGCGCGCTTTACAAGGCAGGCTGCCGTCATTTTGCCGTGGCCTCTGCCGAGGAGGGCGTTGCCATCAGACAGGCTCTTGCGGATCTTGCAACCGAGCCCGCGAGTGTCCTGATCCTTGGCTATACCAACCCCGAATACGCCGCACTTTTGCACAACTATAACCTGACGCAAACGCTGTTTTCCCCCGAATATGCAAGGGATTTGCAGGCCTGCGCCAAGGCAGCGGGCATCACGCTTGCCGTGCACGTCAAGGTGGACACCGGCATGCACCGCATCGGATTCCCCGCCTTTACCCCCGAGCAGGCAGCCGAGACCGTGGACGCCATTTGCGCCCTGACAGAACGCTGCGACGCCTTTGACGTGCGCGGACTTTTCACGCACCTCTCGGATGCCGATTGCGGCAACTTCTGCTATGAGCAATGGCAAAGATTCCTGCTTGTCAAGCAAGGCCTGGAGGCGCGCGGAAAATGTCCGCCCGTCTGCCACGCCTGCAACAGCCCCGGCTGCATGCGCTATCCCGAGACCTACCTCGACGGCGTTCGACTGGGTGCGCTTCTCTTCGGCGTTACACCCCCGATCCCGCCCGAGGTTGACAGAGATCCCGATTGCAATCTTTTTCCTGCCGATGCGCTGCGCCCCGTCATGCGTCTGCAGACAAGGATTATTCAAATCCACAAGGTAGCCGCAGGCGAGCCCGTGGGATACGGCGCGCTTTATCGCTCTGATCGCGACCGCATGGTCGCCACGCTTTCCGCAGGCTATGCGGACGGCTGGCTGCGCGCTTACGCGGATACCGACGTGACCGTGCATACGGCATCGGGCGACATGACCGCACGCATGGTAGGCCGCATTTGCATGGACCTTTGCATGATCGACGTCACCGATCTGCCCTGCCGCGTGGGTGACGTGGTCACCCTGTTCGGCAACGACGTGCAATCGCTTTCCTCGCTGGCCAAGCACGCAGGCTCGATCGCCTACGAGATCCCCTGCCTTGTCACGGCACGCGTACCCCGCATTTACGATCAGGAATAAACATCCAAACCAAAGATAAAAATAAAAGTCAACGATCTGGAGGACGTTATGAAAAAAACGCTGTCGATTCTCAGCATTGCCCTTTTGCTGCTTTTGACGCTCTACCTTGTTGCCTGCGGCGATAAGCAGGAGATTACCGAGAGCTGCGTGACCGAGGTGACGCTCAACAAAAAAGGCACCGAGATCAACGTCGAGGCCGCACTGACCGAGGCGGACCTGGAAACCTTCCGCAATTCCGGGATCTATACCCAAAAGCTTTATCTGATGGCGCTTGAGCCGGGCGATACCACCGAAACACTCTCGGGCAGACAGCCCGTGGCCGAGAGCGGCATGAACACCTCGCCCAAATTCTCGCTCCCGATCTATGCAGACGGCAACCTGCAGGCGCACTCCCGCCTGCATTGCGCCTTTGCCGTTGCCGTCTATAACAAAACGCTGGATTCCTACGTGCTGCTGACCCCGCCCGTGTACGTCTCCAACGTCTCTGACCTGGCAGAAAACACCGCGGACTTCCCCAAGGCCGCTTCGATCAAGGGTCTGCACGCAGCCGTTTGCTCTGACGCAGCTTACCTGGGCGTCTCCCACGCCGTGGTTGAGCTTGACCCCTCGGTGCTGATCCTGGACGGCTACAGCCAAAGCGCTGTGACCTACGTGTACGACGGACAGACCTACTACCTTGACCGCGGCGCACTTGAGGCGCTGGACAAGCAGGTGTCCGAATACACCGCACAGGGTGCGATCGTCTATCTGCGTCTGCGCATGCGCACCGCGCCCGAAAAGGCAAATTCGCTTGTATCCTGTCTGTATGCAGTCAGCGAGGGCTCAAGTAAGGCACGCGCTTACGGCATCTGGATGGATGACGATCAGAGTGCCTCGCTCATGGCAGGCTTCCTTGACTTCATTACCGCCCGCTACACCGATCCTGCAGGCACGCACGGCTTTTGCGGCGCATTGATCATCGGACGCAGCGTCAACGAGGCAAGCACCAACAACTACGTGGGCACGATGGACTTTGATAAATACGTCTCCCGCTATCAGGCTCTTGTGCGCCTGGCGCATTCCACGCTCAAATCCCACTACGCAAACGGCCGCGTTTACGTGTCGGTCAGCAACAACTTAGCCGACATCAACTCCCTTTCCTCCAAGTCCGACTGGACCACCAATTATTTCCTGGATCAATACAACATCGAGGCCCTTTACAGCGGCGGCTTTGACTGGCACGTAGCCATCTCGGCCTACGCCTACGGCTCGGGCAGCCAGGACCCCACCTGGTCGGATGAGAATGCCAGCGCGCTCAAGCTCTCCCCCGCTCATTTCTCGGATTTCGGCTGGATCGCCGACCCCGAGCATTACTTTGACGGCAACCGCCGCCACACCATCATCAGCGACTTTGAGGTCGCCCCCGGGCAGAGCCAGCAGGAGCAGGCCGCATCCTATGCGTACGCTTACTACAAGGCGCTGGAAAACGGACACGTGGACGCGCTGATCTACTCGGCACACACCGACGAGCAGAGCCTGATCAAGGGCTCGGGTCTTTGGGCAACCGATAACAAGGGACAGATGACCGAGCGTCGCGCGCTTTACAACGTCTTTATGACCATTGACACCAAGGACGCCTCTCAATTGGATGCCATCGGCATTTCCTCCATGGTCCCCGGCTGGAGCTCGCTTTACAGCGCACAGTCCGCCAAGGCAGCGACCCGCCAATTCGTCACGGGTGCAGACGTCACCGGTGCCCCCTCCTCCAAGAGCCAAGTGCTCTTCTCCTTTGTGGACGGCACGACCTGTCACTTCACCCCCGACGGCAGCGTTTCCTACCTGGAGCTTACCAAGGATGCAACGCTTGGTTGGCCCGTGCTTGCCGCACACCTGGATCGCACACAGCCCCAGACCTATATGGGCATCTCCAACACGGTGCTGCAGGGCTCCGAGATCAAGGGCATTAAAACGCTGGCGCTGACCGTTTGCGCCGACGCGGATACCGAATCCCCCGTCAGCGTCAAGCTGCGCCTTGTCAAGAAGGGCACCTCCACCATCTCCGCGGGCGACGAGACCGTGGTTTACGAGGAAGTGACCGAAATTCTGCCGAATTCCTGGCAGGTCATCTACTTTGACGTTTCGGATTTCACCTCCTTGGCAGACGGTGACGATCCCATTACCGTTTCCGTGCAGCTCAAGGTTCCCGAGCTTGCCGAGGACGGCACCTGCACGCTGCTGGTCGATCGCGTGGATATGTACGGCAGCTTTGGCGTACAGTTCTACGAATGGATCATCATTCTGGTATCCGTGATCGCCGTGCTTGCCCTGATCGCAGGTCTTGTTTACCTTCTGTACCGCAAATACGGTGCGCCTCCCATCATTGCCAACATTTTCTGGAACGCCTCCAAGGGCAAGATCAGACTGCGCCGCTATAAAAAGACGAGGTAAGCGATATGGGTGCCATGTACGAAAACAAAAAGGGTGACTTTTCCTGTCGCAACGCACTCTCCGGCCGCTATCCGCTTGCGTTCGGTGCGCACCTACACTATCACCTGGAAATGGTGTATATGCTGGAGGGCTGCACCACCTGCACGGTGGATACCGGAGAATATACCATCGAGAGCGGTGACGTTCTGTTGGTGTTTCCCAACCAGGTCCACCGCTACGATCCCTCGGGAAAGGAAAAATATCTCTTATTCATCATCAATCCCGACCTCCTACCCGAGCTTTCCCGCAGCTTCTCGGGTGCTGCCCCCACCAGCCCCATCGTGCGCGGCGTGGGCAACGACCCCTATATGCACGAGCTGCTTATGACGCTCTCGCACACCGAGGACATGCCCGCCGACTACCGTGACGCCATCACCAAGGGCTATCTCCTTGCATTCTTCGGCGAATTGCTTTCCCGTATGACCTTCCGCGAAAGCAGCCAGGCAGACTCGCTGACGCTGCGCTCCATCGTCTCCTTCTGCGCGCAGAACTACAGCCGCGAGCTGACGCTTGCGACGCTGGAGCAGGAGCTGCATCTGAGCAAATACTATATCTCGCACCTGTTCGGCAGTAAGATCGGTACCGGCTTTAACGACTATATCAACGCCCTGCGCGTGTCCGAGGCCTGCCGATACCTGCGCAGAACCAACAAAAGCATTACAGAGATCTCTGCCCTTGTGGGCTTTGGCACGATGCGCACCTTTAACCGCGCATTTATCAAGCAAGTGGGCATGTCTCCCAGCGAATACCGCAAGACCGCCCTGAGCGGAAACGAACCCGAGAAAACAAGATCGGAGGTGTCCTACGTTGACTAAATCAAAAGAAAAAAAGCAGAGCAAGGCTCTCCCGATCCTGAAAAACTTTGCACTGATGACGGTGGGCGCGTTTATTTACGCTTTTTCTATCGCCGTTTTCCTCGACCCCAACCATTTAGCACCCGGCGGCGTTTCCGGTCTTTCGATCATCATCAACTCCTTGGTCAAGTTCGGTGAATTCCAGCTCGGTACCGGTGTGTGGATCTTTTTGATCAATATTCCGCTCATGATCGTGGGACTGATCGTATTCAAGCTGCAATTCCTGATTGGTACGGTCTACGTCACCGCGCTCTCCTCGGCCATCATTGAGGTCATTGACCGCGGATTCTCGCAATTTATCCCCGATATGTCCGACCATTTGCTGATCGCAGCCCTTGCGGGCGGCGCGCTGGCAGCCCTTGGCGTTGGCATCTGCTTCCGCGGCGGCGGCTCGACGGGCGGCTTTGACATTGTGGTCAAGCTTTTGCGCCGCAAATTCCGCCATATGAAGACCGGCGTGCTTTACCTGGCGTTGGACTGCTCGGTGCTGGTGCTCTCCGCAATTGCATTCCAAAACGTTTTGGTCGCGATGTACGCAGTCATCACCGTATTCGCACACTCCACCATTCTTGACCTTGTGCTGTACGGCAAAGATAACGCCAAGATGGTATATATCGTCACGGATCACCCCGAGCTTGTCTCCAAGCGTCTGATCAACGAGGTGGAGACCGGCGTCACGCTTTTGCACGGCGAGGGCGCGTACACGGGCAAGGGCAAAAAGGTGCTTTTGTGCGTGCTGCACGACCACCAGTATCCCATGGTGCGCGACGTGGTCAAGCAGGAGGACAAGAACGCCTTTATGATCGTGACCAAGGCCACCGAGATCTACGGCGAGGGGTATAAGAATCATTACGCAGAAGAGCTTTGATATTATCTAAAAATGCTGCCCTCGGGCAGCATTTTTTATTTCTGCCCACGGGGATAATGCGTAAAACACGGATGCGCGCTGCAAAGGCGTCCCCGAAGGGGAAGAGGACCCGCAGCGAAATGAAACGCAGTGGAATGAGCGACCGCGGGAAAAGGGGCTGTGTATGCAAATTGGAAAAGAAAAAATGCAGCGATAACTCCTATGAGTTTTGGGCTAACAAAGCTAACAAATATATGACTGTTCCAATCTCATCGCACGGCCCCTTTTCCCGCGGCCGCTTGCGTCGCTGTGCTCTGCTGCGCTGCGGGTCCTCTTCCCCTTCGGGGACGCCTTTTCAGCGCGCATCCGCATCATTCGCTCACCCCAATCATTTACAAAGATCCCCCAATTCGCATCTTACCGTCCGCCATTTGCAGGATGAGTAAAATCGCTTGACTTTGCTTTTTGGGCCTTGTATAATGAAACCACCAAAGAGAACGGAGGGGCAGACTTGAAAATCACAATTCACGAGGATCCGAGCATCACGGAAACCGAAATACTGATCAAATGCGCGCAAATGACCGACGAGCTCAGAGATATGATTGCCGGTATGGGACTTGTCGGGCATACCTTTGCAGGAGAGCGACAAGGGGAGACGTTTTTTATTCCGATCAAGGATATTTTCTACTTTGAATCGGTGGACGGAGAGATCTTTTTCTATACCGAAAAACAGACGTATAAATCTACGGCAAAGCTTTACCAGATCGAGCAGAGCCTGCAAAATCTGAAATTTGCGCGTATTTCCAAAACGGTCATAGCAAATCTCGGTAAAATGCGAAGCATCAAAAATTCCGAAAACAGCCGTCTGATTGCAACGCTGACAAATAACGAAAAGCTGCTTGTTTCCAGGCAGTACGTATCCGAAATCAAAAGAAAGCTGGGGGTGTAAGGTATGAATATCGGAAAAAAATACTGGGATTCATTTATCAAAATGATGGGATATTGCGCCATTTTATTTACCGTTTTGTCATTGGCCTTCTCTCAAATCGTACAAGTCAAATATTTACACATGATGTTAGCGGTCGCCATTCCTATCCATCTGTTTTCGTTTTTCACGTTTGAGCTCAGACTGTTTTCGAAACATCTGTGGATCAGGCGCTTTATTGCCATTGGCTTTAGCATGTTTTCTATGATCTTTGTAAATCTCGCGTTCAACGGATTCCGCCCAAGCCGTGAACTTCTCATTGCACTTGGCGTTCTGCTGGCATTATATATCCCCTTAATGGTTTTGATCTATTATATTTTAGATAAGATCGAAAAGCGCAATTTAGAGATCATCAACCAACGGCTTGCGGATGAGAATGCGCAGGACAGATAATCAAGAAAACCCTTGCAAATGCAAGGGTTTTTTGTTATGAGCTTGCGTAGCAAGCATTTCGCCTTTTGTTACTTCAAGCTGCCCGAAGGGCATCATCACTTGGCGCAGCCAATCATCACTGCGCAAAGCGCATCATCACTCGCCGCAGGCGATCATAACTTGTGAACCGCAACGCGGTTCACATCTCTTCCGGCTGCTCGAAGGTATCTCTGACACGGAAGACCAGAGAGATACACCAAAGCGCGGCAAGCGCAACCACCACGTAAACGATACGCGACAAGATTGCCCCCTGTCCGCCAAACAACCATGCGACCGCATCAAAGCCGAAAAGACCGATGCTGCCCCAGTTGAGTCCGCCAATGGCGGCTACGATCAGGGCGATTCTATCAAGAATAGGCATCATAATATTATTCTCCTATATACTTCATATTTGGATGATATCCGTTCATAGTTTGCCCATCCGTGCCGTTTTTATGCCAAAATTCTTGAAAGCGCAATAAATATCTCGGCCCCCGCCCGCAATATTTAGAAAATGTACCGATTGACAGAGCTCAAAAACTGTGATATACTATAATGGATAAAGTATGTATATATTTAATTTTTCAGATATAAAGGAGACGTAACTATGCATTGGTCAGAAGAAATTGCAAAAAAGATCATCGCGCAAAATCCCGATAAGGAAGAATACGTTTGCGCTGCCGGCGTTTCTCCCTCCGGCTCTGTTCACATTGGTAACTTCCGCGATCTGGCAACGCCCCTGTTCGTTGTCAAGGCTCTTGAAAAAGAGGGCAAGAAGGCCAAGCTTCTGATTTCCTGGGACGAATACGACCGTTGCCGCAAGATTCCTGCCAACGTGCAGGCCGTGGTTGGCAACACCTACGACAAATACATCGGCTGCCCTTACGTGGACATTCCCGACCCCTGGGGCTGCCACGAAAACTACGCAAAGCACTTTGAGGAAGAATTTCTCAAGGGCATCGAGCCCTTCGGCATCAAGCTGGACTGCCGCTACCAGGCAGACCTGTACCGCTCGGGTGCATATGCGGACGCGATCCTTGAATCCATTCAGAAGAGAGGAGAGATTTTCGAAATTCTTGACTCCTTCAAGACCAAGGATAAGAGCAAGAGCGAGGAGCAGCTTAAGGCTGAGCACGACGCTGAAAAGGCAGCATACAGCCCCGTGAGCATTTTCTGTGACGCCTGCCACACCGACTTTACCACCATCACCGCCTTCTCCGAGAGCGGCACCGAGGCAGACTATACCTGCCGCTGCGGTCACACGGGTCACTTCAACTTCCTTGAAAACCACAACTGCAAGCTTGGCTGGAAGGTTGACTGGGCCATGAGATGGAGACACGAGGGCGTTGACTTTGAGCCCGGCGGAAAGGATCACTCCGCGCCCACCGGCTCTTACAACAACTCCAAGCAGATCGCAAAGAAGGTATTTGGCCATCAGGCACCCCTGTACCAGGGCTATGAATTCATCGGCATCAAGGGACTGGCCGGCAAGATGTCCTCTTCCTCGGGCATCAATCTGACCCCCGAGACCATGCTCAAGCTGTATCAGCCCGAGGTGCTGCTCTGGCTGTACGCCAAGACCGATCCCGTCAAGGCGTTCGACATCTGCTTTGACGACGGCATTCTGCGCCAGTACTTTGAGTTTGACAAGATGCTCAACGATTGGCGCGAGGGCAAGGCAAACGAAGCAACTGCCTCCATCATGGAAAAGTGCATGATTGAGGGCAGATACGTCGAGACCGTTCCCATGAGCCTGCTTGTTCAGCTTGGCTCGATCGTGGACTTCAACGTGCCGCTCTTGGAGACCGTGTTTGAAAAGATCGGCATGCCCTACAAGTACGAGCAGTTTGCCGACAGACTCGAGCGTGCAAAGTTCTGGCTGGAGCAGTGCGCTCCCGAGCAGGTCAACCGCCTGCGCACGACCCGTAATTTCGAAGTGTACGAGCAGCTTTCCGAGCAGGAAAAGAAGCAGATCGCGCTGCTTCACGACGTGATCGCCAAGGGCGGCTACACGCTGGACGAGCTCAACACCGCCATTTACGATATTCCCAAGCAGGTTTACCCCGAGCTGGCCGACTCCAAGGAGCTGCGCGGCATTCAGGGCAACTTCTTCAAGACCGTTTATAAGCTGCTGATCGACAAGGAGCAGGGCCCCAGACTTTACCTCTTCCTGTACGCCATTGACGCGGACAAGTACGTAGGTCTTTTGGACTTCTCCTACCCCAAGACCGAGGAGGAGATCGCCGCCGAGAAGGCATGCGAGGTATGCGAAACTCCCGCAGAGGAAGCCCCCGCACAGCCCGAAGCTCCCAAAGGCGAGCCCGATCCCGTGCAGCCTGTCAAGGAGCAGGTCACCATCGAAGACTTTGACAAGCTGGACCTGCGCGTTTGCAAGATCCTCAAGGCAGAGACACTGCGTAAATCCAACGCGTGCCTCAAGCTGACCTTGGACGACGGCATTGGCGAGAGAGTCATCATGTCCTCGATCAAGGCAGAATACACGCCCGAATCCATCATCGGTAAGAAGATCATCGTCATCGCAAACCTCAAGCCGAACAGAATTTGCAACATCAATTCTCAGGGCATGCTGCTGGCCGCTACCAACAACGCCTGCGGCTGCAAGGTCATCTTCGTGGACGACAGCGTTCCCACCGGCACGCAGATTCACTGATCCCAAGTATCCCACCTGATTTTAAGGTTTTTGATCGACCTTTTTTCAAAAAGGTCGCAGGGTTCGGGGCAGCGCCCCGATATCCGCCGTTCTTTTTGGTACTTTTTCTTGCGGCTACATAGCCAAGAAAAAGTACGGAATGAATTAGGACGCGTAACATTGCGAAAAATCGCTCCGTTCTTTCTTTGAGCAAGCGGCCACAAAGAAAGAACCAAAGAAATGGCGAGTATGATTTTTCGCCTCTGAGGAGGCGAGGAGGGCTTCGCGCCCTCCACCCGCGCGAGCCTTTGAAAAGGCTCGACCCAAACTTTCGTCTTGTGGGAGGGGCCGTTTGGGTGACGGTGATTGAGAATTTTACAAAAAAGCCCACGCTTATGGGGCTGATGAATTAGCGGAGAAAAGAGAGAGTAATGCGAAAAGATATTTCGCAAAGCTCTCTCTTTTTGCTATATGAGTGATATTATCGCTGCTGCGATAGTGATATTGAAGCCTTGCGGCTTCAGTGATATTCTATTCGCCCTAAACTTGCGTAGCAAATATCACTCGCCCAAGGCGAATAGAACTGGGGAGATACTCCAAGCGGAGTATCTCCCCATGGCTCAGCCTATTTTTATCGTTACTTCCCGTCTCTGCCGCGCATACCGCGTGCACGGGGTGTGGTGGTTGTGGCTTCGGTGGTCGTGGTGGTGCTGTCACCGCCGCTGATCGCGTCGCTGACGTCCTCAACTACACTGTCCACGCTGTCCATCATGCCGCCACTGGTTTCATTGGTGGTGGGGGCTTGCGTCCCGGGTGCGGTGGTTACTTGTGCAGTCGTGCTGCCCGAGGTCTCACCATTGGTATTGCTGCCATCGTCACTCTCGGGACCTACGCAGCCAACCATTGCAGCCGTTACAAGACCCAGCACCAAAGCAAGCGTCAAAGCTTTACCGGTATATTTCATTGCAATCTTCCTCCGTATTTTCAGGGTCAGCATTAGTATGTGCAAAATGCCCTTTTGCTTGCATGGAAATTCCCGCCTGATTGACAAATTTCATCCGTTCGTGTATAATAAAAGCAGTTCCGACGTATTTTTGAACGAACGCTTTGCAAAGGAGGTGGCCGCCGTGAAAATGCGCATATGCTTGGTCCTGATCCTTTCCCTTTCTCTTTTGATGCTGCCTGTGCAGGCAGCAGAGGCGCAGCCCGCGCTCTCCTTTGTGCAAGAGAATGCTTGCGAGGCAGGGGATACTGTCACGCTCACACTTCGCTTGCCCGAAATCACGCTTGCAGGCGGCTTTGTCACGCTGACTTACGATCCCCTTTTGTTCTCCTTGACCGAGATCTCGCTTGCCGAGGCCCCCGACACGCTGACGCTGACCTATCATAACCGTGACGGCAAGCTCAACCTTTTGCTGGATGCGGTGGAAAACGTGACCGTTTCGGATATTCTGCTCTCTCTGACCTTTGAAACAAGCGAAGAGATCCAACCCGGCACCTATCCCATCACCTGCACCGTGCCCGACGATGCCTCCTTTTACGCGTTGAACGAGGACGGTAGCACGACACCCCTGTACGTGCAGGGCTGCAGCGGGCAAATTGAGATCTGTGCCCCCGCACTCCCCACCTGTCCCGTGCGCTATCTTGCCTGTCAGGAGACCAATCCCATAGACGGAACGATCACCGTGCGACTTTGCGCTCTGGCACAGGATGGCGCGTCTCTTTCACGCGGCACCTACGGCTTTATCTGCTCCGTGACCGATGGGGGCGGCACGCGCGAGCTGACGCTTGGCGGCTCTGAGATGCTAAGCGAGATAGAGGGTGGCGGACAGATCTACTCAGCCGGGCAATTCGGCGGTTCGGGCATATACACAGCCACGCTTCAGATCGCTGCGCAGGGAGAGTACCGGATCACTCTGACCCCATTTGTGCGATCGGACGGACAAACGCTTTACGGCGGATCCTATACTGTGACTTATCTGGACGGAGTTTATATCGGTACGGAATAAAATTCGGCCGTCATCTTTCATAAATCTGCACAAAAATGCTTTTGGTCTGTTGACAATCTGAGAAAAATAGTATAAAATGATAAATGTCCAAATATATTTACAAAGGAGATTACTACCATGAAGAAATTACTGGCTCTGGTTCTTTCCATGCTGCTGGTTGCTTCCTGCTTTGCTATGATGGTATATGCAGAAGAGGAGACCACCGCAGCCTCCGAAGAAACCACCGTTGCTGCTGAAGGAGAAGAAACCACTGAAGGCGAAGCTCCCTCTTACTCCAACACCCTGCTCGTTTTCAATGAAAACGCAAAGGATATGAAGATCATAACCTCTCCCAACGGCATTAACAAGACTTACTACAAGTCCGAATGGGAAGGCGCAAGACTCAAGATCACCAAGCCCGATGACCCCTACGTACAGATCACTTGGTCTCAGTACATCAGAAAGGCTGATCTGGAGCAGCTCGACTCCCAGTCCTATCCCTTTGTCGTATTCAAGATCAAGGTAGTTGGCTACATTGACGATATCGAGCTCTTCTACTGCGCAGGCGATATTTCCGCACCTACCGGCGGCTATTCCTCCACTACGGACTACCCCGGCATGTACGACGGCTCTGTTGAGTACATCTACTACGACCTGACCGGCGACTGCGAGGGTAACTACAACGTATTCAGATTCGACCCCATGGGCGCAGACGAGGATACTGAAATCTACGTATACGAGATGGCTTTCTTCGCAACCGAAGATGAAGCGATCAAGTACGCAGGTCTTGATCAGGTAACCGAGGCTCCCACCACCGAGCCCGCAGAGACCGAGCCCGCAACCGAGAAGGAAACCGAGGCTCCCACCACCGAGGCTGTTTCCAGACCCGAAAGAGGCGACAAGGCTGAGGATAAGGGCTGCGGCGGCATCGTCAGCGTTGGCGCTGTGGTTGCCATGATCGCTCTTGGCGTTGTTTGCATCAAGAAGAAGGACTGATCCTTTGATCTGATCTGAAATTTCAATCATTTTGCCCGCATATCCGATTGGATATGCGGGCATTTTGTCTTGTTTTTCTTGTCTTGTTTTGTGCAATGCACCAAAAAAAGCATCAAAAGTGAGAAAATGCCTCGTTCCCCTTTGCATACAAATGATTTTATTGTATAATATAGATTGAATCATTGTCTGCAAAAGGAGATCCGTTATGAAAAAATCCTTTTACATATACTGCACGGCCTTGTGCCTTGTATTGCTTTTTACCTTGCTGACGCAGAGTGCCTATGCAGAGCAGGTGCGCACCTATTCGGTCACGCTGGACGAGCCGAAAAGCATCACCGCAGAAAACAGCCCTGTCATCTTCAAGGACTACGCACACGGCACCGATCCCGTGCTGACGCTTTCGGGCTGGGTCAAAACAGACCTGACCATGCAAAAATATGAATACACCATCGACGGCGGCAAAACATGGATCTCGCTGACCGACGCGGTCACCGAGCGTCCCGACACCAAGCATTTTTGCCCCGACACCTGGCGCACGGCGGGCTATCGCGTGCAAATCGACGTTTCCCTGCTGCAGCGCGGCACGTACGACGTATTCGTGCGCGGCTACACCACCACGGGTGAGATATTGGATCTGCTTGTTTTGCTGGATGTCAGAATCGGTCACGTGGACGAGCAGAGCTTCAGCTACCGCCAGGTCAATCTGCGCGCACTTGGCGGAAAGGGCGATTCCCTTACCTTGTCTGCCGCGCAAGCCTTGGAGCTTGACGCTTACAGCCTTTACAAATTCACGCGCGCCGAGATTTTTCTGGACACTCCCGCTACGCTGACCCTTTCGGCGGCAGACGCGACCGATCCCTTGTATTTTTCGATCTCCGCCACGGCACAAGAGACCGAAAACGGGCTTGCCGTCGTATTCGATCTGACAGATATGCACTACGCAGGCAAGCTGCAGCTTGCCTCGGATACCGACGTGCAGATCGACCGCATCCGCTTTTATTACAGCACACCCGATTACTATACGGGAGAGCTCAAGATCCACATGACGCTGAGTGCGCACGACTATCTGGGCGGTGCCAATATGGTAGCCCCCGAGCTGCTTGCAGACGATACGGTGGGCACTTATACCAAAATTTTTGCCACCGACAACACAAATGACCCCTATATCTATTTCAACGTGGCCAATTACCTCAACGAAACGCAGAACGTGCTGGTCAGCGCGGATCACTACCGCTATGCCGTGATCACGCTGCAGACCCCCCAGACCAATCCCGCTGCTCACTTCCGCCTGTTTTTGTGCGCAGGTGACATCCGAGGCCCTTCGGGCGACAGCCACATTGCATTCATGCCCATCAACGACGGAAAATGGCACACGTACGTCATCCCGCTCTACGAGGAAAACGACTGGACCGGTCAGATCCACGGCATGCGCTTTGACTTTGTGGACGCCCACGCTGCCCTTGGGGATTACGCCAATATTGCATCCATTGGCTTTTACCCCGATCGTGAGAATGCAGAGGCTGCGGCAAACGAGCCCCTTGAGGTATATCACGAGCAAGGCATCGTGCCCGTGGACAAATACATGGAAGAGGGACGCGCTCCCTCGGGCAGAGCCGACGCCATTACCTGGTTTGACGACAGCCTTGCCGCCTGCTTCGGCGGGGAAAATAAGGCCTCCTTTGACTTTGACAAATACGGACATCTGATGCTCAGCGCAACCACAACCACCAACGACCCCTATGTCAGCTTTGATATGCAGACCTACGCATCTCTGACCGGCCTGCCGCTTTTGCGCGCCGAGGAAAACAAGGTCATCGTACTGCGCATCATGGCAGACGAGGGCATTGTGGGCAAGAATTTCGTGCTCTATTACTATTCCGGCGGCTTCAATTACGCCGAGGGCACGCGTGCCATTGGCGCAAATTTTCAGGCAAAGGACAGTTGGGAATACCTGATCTACGATATGTCCGAGGCGGAATATTGGACGGATGAGATTCTTGGCATGCGCCTGGATTTTGCTTCCCAGATCAACACCGCCCAAAAGGTTTGCGTTTCTGATATCCTGTTCTTTGCCGACATGGACGCATGGTACGCTTACGCCGACGCGCACGGCATTGCACCCGACGGCTCAGATGCACCCGAAGTTGGCCAGACCACGGCAGAGCCCGAAACCGAGCGCCCCACTATTGAAATTCCCACCCAAGGCCCGGGACTTGAATACATCCCACCCGAGCAGGAAACACAACAGCCGGACGGCTGCAAGGGACTGATTGCAGGCCATGCGCTGCTCCTCTTATCCGTATGCTTATTATCCTGCTGTAAATTCAAATACAAAAAAGGAGACAGATCATGAAAAAATTTTTCAAAGCTTTGGTATGTCTGACGCTTTGCCTTTGTCTGGCAATGCCCTTGACTCTCATCTGTTCCGCACAGGAGAATTCCTCGCAGGCAGGGGAGCTTGACGGAGAGGTCAGCCGCCAGACCGAGGAGGTCACGCTCTCGGACGGTACAAAAACCGGTCTGACCATTGATACCATCACGTTGGACGGCACATATGGCAGTAAGGAGGTCATCGTTGCCTCTGCCAACCTTGCCAACACCAACCTTTCCATTGAAGTCATCAACTGCGGCGACTACATGGTTTCCGCCACCTCTATGATGGCGGCGGCAGAAAAATATAATGCCGAGCACTCAGGTCAGACCGTACTGGCTGCCGTGAACGGTGACCTTTGGATGACCGCCGTGCACAGCAATACCGAGGTGACCACTAAGGTATTCAAGGTGCCGCGCGGCTTTACCATGATCGACGGAGAAATCTGGGCGACCCAGCAGATTGGTATGGAAAACTACGTGGCTACCAATGCTGAAAAGGGCACCACCAGCCCCGACAAGGCAGCATTTGGTATTACCTCGGCCAACCAGCCCCTGGTCGGCACACCCGTTGTGGAGATTACGGTCAAGAATGAAAGCAAGGATTACTCCACCGCGGCCGACGGCATCAACCGCCTGCCTGCCTGGAACTCGCTGATCGTTTACAACTACCGCTGCAACGATACCAACTATGCCCTTTCCGATGCTTACGAGATCGAAATCGAGGTGGATTCCTCGGCGTTTACGCTTGACGGAAAGGTCAGCGGCACGGTCAAGGCCATCTATCCCGCAAATTCCACGACCCGTCCCGCATTCAACGAGAAAAACGTAGTGCTGACCGCGCGCGGCTCGGCACAAAGTAAGCTCAAGGATCATTTCTCGGTAGGCGACACCGTTTCCTTTGATCTGACGCTGACCGACAAATTGGGCAACACCGAGCTCTGGCAGACCGTCGAGGATGCCATTGGCGGCCACATGATCGTACTCAACGACGGCAAGATCCACACCGCCAACGGTGACGGCTCGGAATACCCCACCACGCTGATCGGCTATAAGCAGGATGGAACGGTCATGATGCTGACCGTCAACTCTCAGTCCGCCGGCAAATATGCGGGTCTGAAGTTCTCCCAGGGCATCAAATTCTGTACCGAGCTTGGCTATAACAGCGTATTTTACATGGACGGCGGCGGCTCTGCGACCTTCGTTTCCTTGGAAGAGGGCGAGAGCGGCACGACCTACATAGCAAGAAACAACGGCTCTGATCCGCTCAAGGACGACGCAGGCAACGTCATCGGCAGCTCTGTACGAAGCGTGATCAACGGCGTGGGCTTTGTCTGGAACGATACGCCCGTTTGCGACGCGCAAGGCTCGCTTGACTACATTGAATATCCCCTCTTTGACTACAGTCAGATCTCCTGCGAGTACGTTTGCGGTGAGTTGATGGCTGAATTCATGGGCGGACACAACGCCGTGGATACCTATTACGACAAAGAGCAGGGCGGACTGGTCATCGAGCTCAATGCCAGAAGCAACGACCCCTATGCAGCCTTTGACATGACCTCGCTTTCTCAGGTCAACGCAGACGAATACAAGTATATCGTCATATGCGCCAAGACCAACAGAGACAGCGTCAACACCAGCACCTCGGCCATCTTTTACGCGTGTGGCTCTACTATGGGCGCTGTGGGCGGTCAGACCGTTTGGTACGAGGTCCCCAAGGGAGATGAGTGGAGCTACCACATCATCGATATGAGCAAGAAGCCGGGTTGGTCGGGTAAGATCAACAATCTGCGCTTTGATATTTTTGACGGACCGACGGTCGATCAAGGATACAGCATGACGTTTTCCATGATCGCCTTTGCAAAAACCGCAGAAGACGCTCAAAAGCTGACCGAGGGCTACGTGCCCGAGGGCTGTATTGCCGATTTCGGTGCTTTCAAGCAGACCTTGCTTGACGTGCTCAATGCAAAAAAGCAAGTAAACGCACTCCTTTCCGATGCGCAAGCTGCTGCAAATAACGCTTCTGCCGCGCTGGCTGCCGTGCAGGACGTTGCGACAACGAACGAGCAGACAACCGCACTCTATGAGCAAGCAGAGGAGCTTTTGGCAAAGGTCAACGGCTCTTTGGAGTCGCTCAAAGCCACAAACGCATCCATTCAAGAGCTCAAGGACGAGACCGATACCGCGGCATCCTTGGTTGAACAGGCAAAAGCAACACTTACCGCTCTGCAGGCAGACGCCTCTGCACTGACAGACAAAATTGCCGAGCTTGTGACGGCAAGCGAGCAGACCGAGGCACCCCAGACCACCGAGCCGGGGACGCAAGCACCCGAGACCCAAGCCGAGCAATCCACGGGCTGCAAGAGCGTACTTTTTGCAGGCTCTGCCCTTCTTTTGCTTGCAGGATGCGCTTTGACACTTGGAAAAAAGCGTGATTGATATGAGAAGATACGTCTTTGTTTGCGTGACCCTTTTGCTGATATTCAGCTTTGCAGCGTGCATGCCCGCGCCTTTCGGGCAGGGAGATGAAACGACTGCACAGACTGAACGGGAATCGGAATTGATGACTGAGCAGATAACCGACGAACAGACAACCGAAAAAGAAACACAGCAAGAAACGCAAACGCAACAAGAAACCACAGAGGAAGAGACCACCTACGGCCCGCTTCACTTCCCCGAGGAAACGGGGGAATAAAAGCAGCCCGATGGGCTGATCAATGAAATAACCGAAAAAGGGCTGCTTGTAAGCAGCCCTTCGTTTTTTCAAACATTTTCCACCTAAAAATCAATGATAAAACTCGTGATTTCCGATGCGGAAGGCATATTTGCGGTTATTTTGAATCCAGGACGAGGTGGCAATGGACGGATTGAGAAAATACAGCACGGATCCTGACAAGGTATATCCGTCCAGACACATTTTTGCCGCCACGACGGCAGATTTTGTGGGCGTATTGTAAATCGTTCCGTTGGCTACGGGCGTAAACTGTGTGCCGTATTTTCTGTCAAACACCACGCCCTTGACCGTATTGGGAAACTGCTTTGATCTGACGCGATTGAGCACCACCGTGCCCACGCCGATCTGACCCGTAAAGCTCTCGCCCTTGGCCTCGGCCGAAATGATGCGGGCAAGCCAATACAGATCCTCATAATCATACGCGCTGTCCGCCTTGACCATGCTCCTGGCCTGCTTATAGGTCACATTCCAGCCCGTGACCTTATTTGTCGTGCCGTCGGAAATGCTGCCGGAAGGCTTTTGCGTGCTTTGCGCGGGCGGCTTGGTTGTGCTCTGCGTGCTCGGTTTTGTTGTCTGAGGCTTGGTTTGCGGCTTTGTTGTTTGTGCGTTTTGCGTCTGTGTGCCTTGTGTCTGCGCACCTTGCGCATTCGTGCTTTGGGAGGGCTTTTGCAGCATGCCCGGAATTCTGATGCTCTCCTCTTCCGTTTGTATTTCGGGCTGCTCGGAGGGGCTTGATTCGATCGGACGCTGGGTGGTAAACACAGAAACCTCGGTGTCGCAATCAACCTCTGTCTGCTCGTTTTCCATGGAAATTTCGGGTATGTAGAGCGGATCTTGCGGCTCAATCGGCTCGCCGCCGATCAAATTCCATGCGCCAACGTCCCGTCCTTCTATCATATCCACGGTGGCATATCCGCTGTACACCACCGAAAGTCCTGCCAGAATCGCGCACACGGGCACCGTGTATCGCGGTCGCTGCAGCACGCGGCGTATTTTTTTGAAAATTTTCATATTCTGCATCCTTTCATAAAAATTCCAACGATGCTGCAGTCATGGAAGTCAACAGAAATATTGTAACAGAAAACACTTGTCGGCGCAAGGAACAATATTTGGAAGTGGAGAGTGCAGAATAAAAACATCTTGTAAAGTTTTTTTGCGGCGCCCAAAAGCACTTGCAAACCACTATATTTTGTGGTATACTTATACTTGGATTAATATGGATAGGTATACTCATTTTTACTGCCTATCATCGAACAGGAGTTCTGTATATGAAAGTCATTTTGGCATCCAAATCGCCACGCAGAAAGGAAATACTTGAAACGCTGGGCGTTCCCTTTACAATTCTGACCGCCGACACCGACGAAAGCAGCAATCAGAATGACCCTGCGCTGCTTGTGGAGCAGCTTTCCCTGCAAAAGGCGCAGGACGTGCAAAATATGCTTGACGCGCAGGACAAACTTTTGCCAGACACGCTGATCATCGCATCCGATACGGTGGTTGCGCTGAACGGTGAGATTTTGGGCAAGCCGCACGATCGCGAGGACGCGCGCCGCATGATACGCGGACTGCAAAGCTCTACGCACCACGTGCTCTCTGGCATTGCACTTTGCTATATTGACGCAGATGGCAACAGAAAAGGCGCGGTTTCGCATGCCTCAACCGCTGTGCATTTCGGGCCTATGAGTGAGGCGGACATTGAGCTGTATCTTGATTCGGGCGAGCCCTACGACAAGGCAGGCGCATACGCCATTCAGGGTCTTGCGGGCAGATGGATCACGGGCATTGAGGGCGATTATTTCAACGTGGTCGGCCTTCCCGTCAACGTCATGTGCGACTTGGCGCAAAGAGCGTTGGGGATTGATTTACTCAGATTATAAAGACATTATGTAGGGGAGTTTTACAGAAAGGAGGGAGAGCTTTGGCAAAGCATATCGGTATCGATCTCGGTACGTCCAATACACGGTTCTGGCTGAAGGAAAAAGGCATACTTTTGCGCTCTCCCTCCGCCGTTGCCATTGACAGCCGCACGCACGAGGTGGTATGCGTGGGCAGTGATGCCCGCCGTATGGTGGGCAAGACCCCCATACACCTCTCGGCTTACAGACCCATTCAGGACAGCGTGGTAACAAATTTGGAGGTCACCTCCACCATGGTCCGTGAATTTTTTGAGCGCACCAACTGCACGGGATTTTTCAACAAGCCCATTGTGCTTGCAGCCAGCCCTTACCGACTGACCGACGTGGAGCGATTGGCCATTGAGACCGCGATTTTGGACGCGGGCGCAAAATCGGTTGCCATGATCGACGCGCCGCTTGCCGCGGCTCTTGGCGCAGGCTTGCGCATTTCCGATCCGCGCGGCTGCATGGTCTGCGACATTGGCGGCGGCACCACAGAGATTGCCGTGATCAGCTCGGGCGGCATTGTGCGCGCAAAATCCTTGCGCGTGGGCGGCGACAAATTTGACCAAGCCATCATCAACTACTGCAAATACCGCAAGGATCTGATCGTGGGCGACACGGCTGCCGAAATGGCCAAGCGTCAGCTGGCGGTGGCATCCCCCGACATTGACCGCGGCTCTATGCAGATCTTTGGCAGAAACGTGCGCACCGGTCTTGCGACCACGCAGACCATTGCGTCGGGCGAGGTCTGCCAGGCTCTGCGCGCGCCCTTGGAGGCCATTATCCGCGCTATCATTACTACCATTGAGGAAACTCCCCCCGAGATCGCGGGCGACATTTTCGATTTTGGCATCATGCTGACGGGCGGCGGCGCCAATATTCCCGGACTTGCCGCGCTGATCAGCAAGCACGCAGGCGTGCGTGTGATCGTGGCAAAGCAGCCCATGGACGCAGTCTGCCACGGTCTTGGCAGATTTATCGAACATCCTAAGCTGACCTCCAAGCAGCTGATTTACAGATCGAGGTAAGGCATGGAAACAAACAAGATCTCACGCAGAATCCTGATTCTGACAGTCATTTTTTGTCTGATCTGCCTGCTTTACGTGTTTCGCATGGTGGGTATCGTGCTGACGGGTGAAAAGCCTGTCGTGCAGGATCACTCCTTCGTTTACGTGACGGTCAACGCCGCGCGCGGACAGATCTACGACCGCAACGGCGTACCGCTTGTGACCAACAAGTACGTTTACAATCTCGTACTGGACGATCAGACTCTGCCCACCGACGATTACGACCGCAACAAGCAGCTTTTGCTGCTCTTGCACGTATTCAATAATTCGGATGAAGCACAAAAACGCCCCAAGGATCTCTATCCATTGGACGGCTCTTACCCCAATCTCTATTACAAGTCGGACGTGTTTGAGGACACCACCATGCGCTACCGTCTTTTGCGTCGTATTGCGGCCAATGAGCTTGAGGATGACGTCAAGACCCACACCGTAAGTGCATTGGAGGCACATTACGCCGAAAATCCCGAGGATTTTATCCCGCCCGAGGAATTGGTCAAGTACTTTATGCACAAATACGGCCTTGACGAGCAAATCAAGGATCAGAATCTCTATACCGACGCACAGATCAACGCGCTTTTGCGCCTGTATTACGACATGGAATGCAACAACTTCGGCGGGCTTAATCAGTACACGTTTGCTACCGATATTTCGCTTTCCATGATGACAAAGGTCAAGGAGCAGGCCATTGACGGTATTGCCTTTTCCTATGACATTGAGCGTCAGTATGCCTATCCCGGCTACGCCTCGCACATTCTCGGTACCATTGGTGACATTTATGCCGAGGACTGGGAATATTACCGCGAGCTGGGCTACAACATGAACGACGTTGTGGGCATTTCGGGCTGCGAGGCTGCGTTTGAGGGCTATCTGCGCGGCACGTCGGGCGTCAAGGTCATGGAATTTGACGCAAAGGGAAACTTGGTGGACGAATATTTTGAAACCATGCCCGTGGCGGGTAAGGACGTTTACTTAACCATTGACATCAAATTGCAGATTGCGGCCGAAGACGGCCTTGCCGAGAATATCAAGTACATCCGCGACCGCGGATATAATAAGGACTGCCAATCTGGCTCGCTTGTCGCCATGCATCCAAGCACGGGCGAGGTGCTGGCCATTGCATCCTATCCCACCTTTGATCTGACCACCTATAACCTTGATTATGCGGATCTCTATGCCGATCCCGCACAGCCGCTTTACAACCGCGCGCTGCAGGGCCTTTACGCGCCCGGCTCGACCTTTAAGCTGGGTATGGTGGTGGCGGGCATGCAGGAGGGCGTGGTGGACTCCTCGACCTTACTGCATTGCAACAAGGTCTACACGTATTACAGCGGATATCAGCCCGAATGCACGGGCAGACACGGCGATATCAACGCCGCAAATGCCATTTGCGTTTCCTGTAACTGCTATTTCTACGACCTTGGCAGACAGCTTGGCATTACCCGCATGAACCAATACTGTAACTTTTACGGTCTTGGGCAGAAAACCGGCATTGAGCTTTACGAGGAGGTTGGCATTCTGGCGGGCGAGGCTTACCGCGAGCAAAACGGTCTTGCCACATGGCAGCCGGGTGACACCATTGCCGCGGCCATCGGACAGTCGGACAATACCTTTACCCCCATCCAGATCGCGTCCTACGTTTGCACCGTGCTCAACGGCGGCACGCGTTATTCCGCGCATCTGCTTGGCTCGGTCAATACCTATTTTACCAACGAAACCGTGACAAAATCAGAGCCGCAGGTGCTCTCTTCGCTGGATATCAGACAAAATACCCTGGATACCGTCAAGCTTGGCATGAAAATGATGGTGGAGGACAGTGCCACCGTCAAAAACTTCATGCGCAACGTGCCCGTGACTGTGGGCGGCAAGACGGGTACGGCACAGATCGGCGGAAATCTGAAGGACAACGCGCTGTTTGTGTGCGCCGCTCCTTACGATCAGCCCGAGATCGTGATCTCTGTGGTTATCGAAAAGGGCGCCGGAGGCTCGTATTCCTCCCTCAGTGCCGCACGCGTGCTTGAGGCTTATTATGCAGAGGAGAATTGAGGCTCTGACATATGATCAAAAAATTCGCGCAAAACAAGGACTGTATCAAGTAGATGCAGTCCTTGATTTTTTGTATATAGTTGCTGCAGGTGCGGGCGATCGTTGATCGCCCCTACAAAAATTCGTGTAAAGGTTTTACAATAAAAAATCTAAAACAAAAACACTTGTAGGGGCGATCAGCGATCGCCCGCACCTGCGGCAACTATATACAAATACATTCATAAATTATTTTTTACAAAACTCGTCAAAAACTCTTGACATAAGTCCGAATTAGGACTATAATAGACACATAAAGTCCGAATTGGGACTTTTTTGGAGGTACTTATGCAGCGAATTGAGCAGTTTCATACGCAGATCAAGGAATATCTGAACGCTTATCAGCACGTCGTCAGCCAAAATTCCATTTCCATGAATGAATTCTGGATCTGGTCATCCTTGATTGAACAGGACAGCTCATATACGCAGCAGGAGCTTTGCGCCATGTGGTCCTTGCCAAAGCAGACGGTTAATTCGATCGTGACCCAAATGATCCTCAAAAAATTTGCAAGACTTGAGCACGTGCCCGGGCAGCGAAAAAGAAAGATCATTCGCCTGACCGAGGAAGGAAAAAAGCGCGGACAGAGCATTGTTTCGCCCGTATCCGAGGCCGAGCAAAGAGCCTTTGAAAAAATGACGCCCGAGCAGTTTTCGGTCATGACAGAGCTGTTCGGACAGTATATTTCGATTGTTCAGAATGAGTTTGAGGGCAAGGATCATGACTAAAATTCTGCTCAGTTCCTTGCTTTACGCGCTGCAGGGCGCGATCGTGGGTGTGGGTGCTATCTTACCCGGCATCAGCGGCGGCGTACTCTGCGTGGTATTCGGCGTTTACGAGCCCATGATGGAATTTTTATCAAATCCCATCAAATGCTTCAAAAAGCACCTCAAAATCTTAATTCCCTTTGCAATCGGTTGGGTACTTGGCTTTGTACTGCTTGCCAAACTGGTAGAATTTGTGTTTGGACTTTGCCAGCCCGCGGCACTCATGCTCTTTTTCGGTCTGATCTGCGGAACCTTGCCCGAAATGCTGGTGGCTAAGGACGCACAAGAGGGCAATACGTCCAAGAGCTGGATGCCCTTTGTCATTTCCCTTTCGTTTGCATACCTGCTCTTTCATCTGATCGAGGTTGGCGTGCAGACCACCATGGCTCCCTCGTTCCCGGCATTTATTTTCTGCGGTGTTTTGTGGGGACTTTCCACCATCGTGCCCGGTATGACCTCTTCTGCTATTCTGATAGAGCTTGGACTTTACGAGGAGCTGACCGCAGGCATCGGATCCCTGCATCTGCCTGTTATGATCCCTTTTCTGATCGGCATTATTGCCACCGTACTTTTGCTGGCGCGCCTGATCAACATGCTTTATAAAAAGCACAATTTGCTGATATGCCGTGTCATTCTCGGCTTTGTCATCGCGTCCTCCCTCAAAATCATTCCCACAGACTTCCTGTCCCCCACCGTGATGATCGTATCCATTGTCTGCTTTGTCGCCGGCTTTGCAGCTGCACGCGCCATGGACATTTGGGGTGCGCATCACCAACATCACTAAAAGAGGTTTATTATGCGTTTGATAGGTTTTTATAATTACACGGTCATTCTGACCTACGTAAGCTTGATTTCTTCCCTGCTTGGCATCAAATTTGCCTTTGAAGGCAACGCCTTTGCTGCTATGGCATGCCTTGCTGCCTCGGGCATTTGCGATATGTTCGACGGCGTTGTGGCCAGATCCAAGAAAAACAGAACCAACGACGAAAAGAATTTCGGCATTCAGCTGGATTCGCTTTGTGACGTGATCTGCTTTGGTGCGTTTCCTGCCATTTTCCTGTACTTTAACGGCGTAGACTCTGTCGTGGGTATCATTTTGCTGATGCTGTTCGTGCTTTGTGCGGTCATTCGTCTTGCATTCTTTAACGTGCTGGAGATCAAACGCCAGCAGACCGAGGGCGGCGTGACCAAAAAGTACAGAGGTCTGCCCGTGACCTCGATCGCCATCATTCTGCCGCTGACCTTTTTGCTGCATTACCTCCTTCCCGAAAACGTCATGACCGTGATTTATTACGTGCTGACCGTCGTTGTTCCCTTCTTGTTCGTGCTGGACGTGGGCATTCCCAAATTCTGCGTGGATAAGTTTTTTGCCAGGAAAAAAGAAAAACGCTCGTAATATATATAGTGATGGGCGTGCAAAATTAGCGTGATGAGAATAAAAAATGGGCTGCTTCATTTGAGGCAGCCCTGTTTTCAAACAAAAAATATAGAGTTGCTGCAGGTGCTGGCGAACGCAGTTCGCCCCTACGGAAATTCATATAGAGGGTTTACGATAACGAAACCCAAAAC
>JAFVTI010000005.1 GCA_017503325.1 Clostridia bacterium
ATTTGATCGACGGCGACCCGCGCTACCGCGCGCCCGACCAATAATTTCTCCGCTTCGGCTACGCCTTCGCTCCAAAATTATTGGTCGTATATTGTAAACCATGTGCCTTCACAATTTGTAAACCATGTTGCTCTTGACACGGATGTCTCCCCTACGGATCAACATCCTTATGAGAAGGACGCGAAAGCGTCCTTCTTTTGTCTTTAATCCTTCCCACTGACCACTCTGCCGTCGGGATAGGTGATGGTAAACTCGCCGGAATCGAAATCGGCGACCACGACCGTGCCGTCCGAGAAGGTACTGCGGCGCTTGCGGGTGGTCTCGTCCAGAATTTCGTGCTTGACAAGGTCACACAGCGCGACCTTTTGGTGCAGCTCCAGCGCGATCTTGCCGTACTCGACCTCGTCCTCGTCCATGTCCACAAAATAATATACGGTATTGCCGCACAAAAGCGCCCACAGGAAGGGCTGGTCGGTGCAGGCAATGCCCCACGCACCTCTGCGGTGCATGCCGTCCCACGGAATGACCAGGCAATCGTGGAATACCAGATTGAACAGCGGGATCGGCACACCCACGTTGACCTTATCGGGCGCGTCAAAGCTTGTGCAATGGAAGGGCGCGTGATGGCACAGCGCCATGGAATCGATGATGCAATCCATGGCTTCCTCGGAGGACGGGATGATACCGCGCTCGGTCAGCATATCAAGGCAATGGCGTCTGTTCTGTGCACACCCTTGGCGCGTGACGGGGTGCTCGGGATTGAAGCACTCGTCAAGCTCAACCACCGAGAACACGTCCAGGTACGAGCCCTCGATCCTGATGCCCAGCCGCTCAAACTCGTCGTAATTGCGGCGCACGTAGTCGGGTGCGAGCGCAGAGCAAAGAAAGGTGTGCGCGCCGCCGTACCAATAATCACTCAGAAAATGGCTGCCGTCAAAGTACTGCACGGCATTGTCCAAGGTAAATCCGGGAGAATCGTAATAATAGTCGCGGTACTGGTCGTGAATGCCGAATTTATAGCCAAGCTCACGGCAAGCGTCGCTGAGCTGCTTCATCCCTTGGGCACCGCCCGACTCCTCGTGCACCGGGAAGGGACTGGGATGCAGGTTGTCGTATCCGTGATGCCCCCAACCGTCAAGGTGCAAATATGCCCTCTCCACGCCCATAGATTTCAGTCTGCGCAGCTTTTGCTCGGTGGTGGAAAACGGGATGCACCAATCGTTATGCTCGGGATGATCGGGGTCGTAATAGTGCGTGCCCTCCTTGATATGCACGGCCGCAATCGTATGCACGATGGGCGTGCCGATCAGATATGCCACGTTGGGGTTTTTGGCGATCTTTTCCTTGAGCGTGACCAGCTTGCCTCGCTCCGCACGGTACGTGCGGTAGATCTTGGCAATGGTATTGAAATCGCCGTTCGCAAAAAAGTCAAAGATCATCCCGCGCTTATAGGACATGGTGCCCAGCGAAGGAACAAAGAAGGGCTGTACCTCCTCGCCCACAAGCGCATAGCGCGCGTCAAAGGGCGTGTCGTAAATGGCCGCATAACCGCAGCCATTATACACCTGACCGTACAGCGGCATATAGCCGTCGCGCTCGTAAATAAAGCCGTTGACGATCTTGATGGGATGCCCCGCGGGCACAAGCGTGCCCTGCATGCGCGGCAGAATGGTATAGCCTTCGCCCTCGTTCGCCTCGAACTTCATGCGGGGCGGGTATTCCAATGCGGCAATTTGTCCGCGACCGTCACCAACCACCCATGCCTGCACGCGCAGCTGACCCGAAGAGGACTCGAATGCCACGTAGGTCTCCAGCGAGAAGGGATATTCCCTGCCCGCGGCATCGCAAAGCCCTGTGTAGGTGGCGCGAACGCCTTCCATGATGCCATTTTGGTACATGCGGCTCTCGCATTTGGCGTTCCCCAGCGCAATCTGTGCACCGTCGCCCACGCGGATCTTGCCCGCATCCGCCCACGACCAGGTCACGTCGCTGCCTGCCACGTGCACGCAAAGCGCGAGTGTTTCGGGCTCGTATTCCATTCTGAGCTTGTCGTTTTGAATAATGTATTGCATATTGCCCTCCTTTGGAGTATTCTGAGTTTATTATAACATACGCAGGTTTTGTGCGCAAGGGGGAGAGAATAAAAAACGACCCCGACTTTTGGTCGGGGTCGTCTCTATTTGGATCAAACCAGCAGATTCTGCTCGGTCTCCTTATCAAAGAAGTGCATGACCTTGCCCTCGAAGGTGACGTAGATGGTCTGGCTGTAAACCATGCTGTGACGAACCTCGTCGTCAAGCGACACGGTGGGAATACGGACGATCAGCTTGTCGCCGTTCTCGGTCTGCGCATGCAGGTGCAGCTCGCTGCCCATCATTTCGTTGACCGTGATCTTGCAGGCAATTGCCGCAGGATCGTTTGCATTTGTCAGCTTGAAGTGCTCGGGACGGACGCCCAGAATGATCTCGCCGGACGCAACCTGCTTATCAGCCAGCATTGCCGCCTTTTTGCCGGTGACCTCGATCTTTGCGCCGTAGGGCTTGACGTAGTACTTACCATCCTCATGTGCAAGCTCGGTTGCAAAGGTGTTCATCTTGGGTGCGCCGATAAACTCTGCAACAAACAGGTTGAGCGGCATATCGAACACCTCGGTGGGGGTGCCGACCTGCTGGATAAAGCCGTCCTTCATAATAACGATGCGATCACCCAGGGTCATCGCCTCGGTCTGGTCGTGCGTTACGTAAATAAAGGTGGTGTCGATCTTCTGACGCAGCAGAATGATCTCGGCTCTCATCTGGTTACGCAGCTTTGCGTCCAGGTTGGAAAGCGGCTCATCCATCAAGAACACCTTGCTGTCACGGACCATAGCACGGCCAATGGCAACTCTCTGTCTCTGACCGCCCGAAAGCGCGCGGGGCTTACGGGTCAGGTACTCGGTGATGTCCAGGATCTCGGCCGCTTCCGTCACCTTCTGATACACGACCTCCTGCGGTGCGTGCCGCAGGCGCAGCGAAAACGCCATGTTCTCAAACACAGTCAGGTGAGGATACAACGCATAGTTCTGGAACACCATGGCAATATCACGGTCACGGGGCTGGAGGTCGTTGACCACCACGCCGTCGATCTCAACAGTACCCTCGGAAATGTCCTCAAGACCTGCGATCATACGCAGCGTCGTAGATTTCCCGCAGCCCGAAGGGCCTACGAATACGATAAACTCCTTATCTGCAATATCCAGGTTGAAATCCTGAACCGCAACCGTGTCCTTGCCGTAAATCTTCTTTACGTTGGTTAATTTTACAGTAGCCATATCTATCTATCCCTCTCTTTTCTTATCCCTTCACAGCACCGCCGGTCACGCCCTCCACGTAGTACCTCTGCAAAAGCAGGAACACACTGACAACGGGGATGGACACAATCACGCCTGCAGCACAGAACAAGGTATACTTTTCATTCATATTTGCTCTGGACAGCCATTCAAACATGCCCACAGCCACGCTCATGCCCCGACTGTTTTCATGAATGAGGTAGTTTGCCAACATAAAGTCGCCCCAAGGCGCCATAAAGCCCATGAGAACGGTGTAGATGACGATGGGCTTGGACAACGGCATGATCACCTTGTAAAAGACCTGCAGTCTGGTTGCGCCGTCCACGCGGGCAGCCTCGTCAAGGCTCTTGGGGATGGTGTCAAAAAAGCCCTTTGCCACGTAATACCCCATACCGCTGCTTGCACAGTACACGATGATCAGGCCAAGCGGTGCCATATTGGCGGTCAGCCCAAGATCCACGAACACCTTGTAGATCAGGATCAGCGTCAAAAATCCCGGGAACATGCCAAGGATGAGCATGAAATTCATCAGTCCCCTTCTGCCCTTGAAGCGCAGTCTGGACAGGGTGTAGCTCATGGAAAGCACGAACACGGTCTGCAAGATCGCGGTCGCAACGCCCATGATGCCCGTATTGATAAACCAGCGCAGAAAATCCGTTTCCCGAAGCAGGCGGATATAGTTGTCCGCCCCGAACTGCTTTGGCCACAAATACCCCACCTGCGCCCCGGATTCGACGCGGAAGGACTCCAGCACAATGCCAAAGAACGGAAAAAGCCAGACTACGGTGATCACGGTCAGCAACAGATAAATGATCGCATTGCCAAGCCGTCTGCTCGCCTTTGCGCCAAGGAGAGAGGTGTGCGGCTTTTTTGTCCTGATCTGTTTCATCACTTGAAATCCTCCTCGTTTTTGGTAGACGGAATGACGTTATAAACGATCAGCGACAGAATCGCAACCACCAAGAATACCATGATACCGATGATGGATGCGGTATAGTACTCCGCCTTTGGGCTCTCGATGGTCATACGGTACAGCCACGTGATCAACAGGTCTGTGTGGCCCACCGAAACGCCGCCCGCGATGCCGTTGTTGGGTCCGCCGCCGGTCAGAAGGTAGATAACGTTGAAGTTGTTCAGGTTACCTACAAAGCTTGTCAACAGGTATGGCCCCGTGACAAACAGCATATAAGGCAGTGTGATTCTTGCATACTGCTGAAAGGTATTTGCACCGTCGATGCGGGAGGACTCGTACAGATCGGTGGGAATATTCATCAGAATCCCGGTGGCCATCAGCATGATATACGGAATACCGATCCAGATATTGAGCACGATCAGTAAAATCTTTGCCGTCCACTCCCCGTCCCAGAGCGAGAAGTTTGCGGCCAGCGTCATGGAGTCGGGCAGAACGTTCCAATCGACCAGGGTATTGACACCGTTGATCAGCAGCTTGCCAAGCACACCCGAATCGTCAAACAGGCGGGAAACGTACAAAAGAGAGACGAACTGCGGGATCGCAATGGTCATAACCAGCACGGTTCTCCAGAACTTCTTGATCTTAATTCCCTTTTTGTTGATCATGATGGCCACGAACATGCCAAGGAAATAGTTGGTAAAGGTTGCAAAGAACGACCACATCAAGGTCCACGCCAGGATCTCACCGAACGCAAGACCCAGACCGCCCTGTCCGAAATTGAACAGCTGATTGAAGTTATGCAAGCCGACCCAGGAAAACAGGTTGGCATAGCCGTCGTGAGCCGCGTCATAGCTGGTAAAGGCGATCAGCACCATATAAATGATGGGAAGCACGGTGAAGGTCAGAATGCCGACCAAGGGCAGCGCGAGCATGGTCTTGTGGAATTGGTCGTCCACAAGCGATGCAAGATCCTGCTTGCCGCTTCTGACCTTTTTTCCCTTGGCGGTAATATCCATGCAGATGCGGCACTGCCTGATCTGCAGACGCCAGGTGTAGATAAATGCGATGATAAAGAAAATGGAAAGCAGTGCGTACAAGAGCACCTTGACCGAGTCATCGCCGTAAACCGTGACCGTGGTAGAGCCAAGCAGGCCCTGCACGATCTCTTCCCTGGGAGGAACGTCACCCACCGTCTGACCTGTCTGTAGGAAATTACTTTTGACTAGCCACTCAAAGCCGCTCCTGGCCAAAAGCGAGGTCTCCTTGAAGGCAAGCCCCAGCCAATGCCGTGCGCCTCCCGGCACCAGCATATACGCGCAAAACACCAGCTCAAACAACAAAAAAAGTGCACCGCGCAAAGGCTGACCGTAATAGAAATTGCCAAAGCCAAAGATCACAAAGGAGAGCCTGACCGCCCAGTTTCCCCGCACAAACGTCCTGACGATGTCCGCAATCTCCTTTCCGATTGCCGTCACACCCTTCTTGCAAAGCCGCAGCAGCTTTAAGATCGCGCCCCCAAAAAAGCCGGGGATGGCGCAAAAGAACATGACGACATTATAAAGAAAGGCTCTGCCTTTATCAAGCCTTAAATATTCCAAGTCATTCAATCTTTTCATGTTTATCTCCAAATTCGTGCTTTTGAGAGCGAAAAGGCATTATTCTCCGCTACACAAGACAAGTGTTGTCCTTGTATGTCGGCTAACAATGCCTTATCATTTTTATGCCGCGGGAAAGTCGTCGCCGCTTTCGAACACGCGTCCGACACTCTTCTGCCCTCTGCCCTCGGAGAACAGTGCATCAATGGTTGCCTGATAGGTGTTCAGAGCCGCCCGAAGATCCGCATCGGAGTCAGCCGCCTTAGCCTGCGCGCCCAAAACCTTTGCAATATCCCACCAAGAGCCGTGGATCTGACCCTGCGGTTTACCGTATGCGTTCTGCTTGGCAAGCGCTGCAAGGGACGCATTGGACTGTACCGATTCGGAGGCCTGGGCAGAGACGTTGGAGGGCCCCCACTGGAATTTCTCGTATCGCTGCATCTGACACTCCTTTCCGGTCAGATACTGCGCCAGCAACGCCATCACAGCCGCCTTTTTTTCATCACGCTGGGGCTTGACCCCCATCAGCTTGTTGCCCGTGAAAGAGCCCAGATGGTAGGACTTGCCGTCCACCTCGAAGGAAGGCAAATCGGTCGCCCCCAGATTTTCGCCAAAGTGCTTGGCTGCGGCGTTCGCATTCCAGATACCCGTGATCACAACGCCTGCATCGGTGAAAATTTCGGCGTTGGAGTCGTAGCACGAGGACTGCGCCAGCTTGCGCATGCCCTTCATGGCGATAAGCCCCTGCTCAGAGTTGAAATCGTCGTCCACGCCGACAAAGTTCCCACGGGCGTCCATGGTCCAGTCGGAATGACAGCCGGTCGCGAAGAAAAAGGAAGCGGTGTACCATGCGTTCTCCAGCGCGAAACGGAGCTTTACGTTATTTGCCTCGCAAGCTGCGATGATGCGCTCCAGGCTCTCGGCATCCTCTTCTGAGATGATGGAGGTATCATAGTACATATAATAACCGTTGTCACCGGTCATAGGATACGCATACAGCGTATCTCCAACCGACGCAGCCTTGACCGAGCCTGCGTCGTTGGCCGCCCTGACGCCGTTTGCCACCACCTCGGGAGGCGCAGCAAGTGCGGCCGCCTGAACCAGACGGGCCAGCTGATCCTGTGCAAAGCAATAAATATCGGGAGCGGTTGCAACGTCTGCCACGATCTTGGAGGCCGTATCCGCCTCGGTCACGCCCTCAATGGCAGCGTTGATCACAATGCCCGGGTACTTAGCCTCGAACGCGTCGATCTGCTGCTGCGTCAGCGCAACGATGCCGTCCAGCTCGGAAACCCACATGGTCACGTTGTAAGTGCCCTTGTAGGCCTCGATGATCTCTTGAACGTCAAGCCCGTCGGAATCGCCGTTCTGCTCCCCGCCTTGGGTGCCGTTTTCGGAGCCGCCGGAAGGCGTGCATGCAGCAAAGCCTGCAAGGGCAGTCACGGCGGCCATTATCAAACAAAGAATTTTACTCATTTTCATCATAAGTAAAACCTCCGGTATCATGATGATTTTTGAAACCGCGCTAAGCCGAACAAGAATCGAACCGAATTGCCCGACGACGATGCATTTTCGCATCTTTCGGCGTGCTTTCGCTTGCAAGATTTGTAGCCAATTCAGCGCGGCTGACCATAGTATTCTACGCCAAGACTTGATTTATGCGAGCGCAATTGGGAAAATCGCACGCAATCTTGCAGTCTGCAAAAAAACGCGAGGCTTCCAGGTAAAAGGAAGCCTCGCGGGACACCACAACATTTTCATTATATCACACTCTTTTTTGTTTGTAAATAGGTTTTTTCAAGAAAAACGGCATTTGTCACAACATTCTACCCTTTCAACAAAATTTTCTTGTGAACTTTGTGCGCTCTGCGTATTGCAAAAGCCAAAAAAGTGTGCTACAATATAGTCACAGGAAAGGAAGGTACACGCCAATGAAGAATTAAGCGCGGACCCTTGCAAAGGCAACGAGAGAAAAATCGTCCGGACAAAAAACAAATAAAGGCCCAGGATGCCTATATATCTATGATCAGCATGCATCACGATCATAAAAAACAAGTCCTTTGCAAAGAGTCATACGACCTTCGCCCTTTGAAGCAATCGATTCACAACGCAAATAATGGTGTTCTCCTTAGAGAATTAGAAGTAATGTGAGTTTGGGAACGTGAAGGATGAGCAACGAAGAGGCAGATTAAGAAAGAGAGGATAAAGAAAATGATGTTAGATACCAAGAACGATGAGAAGTGACCCTTGATTTCGGATTTACGCCCCGAGGTCAAGGGTCACTTCTCTTTTTGTCGGAAAATTCGTACGATTCGCTTTGCGCACTCCGAGATCTCTCGGAGCTTTTTTTATTTTTGACCCGGATATCTCTTGACAAACGCTTCACTTTATGCTATAATCAATTGAACTCAATTGTATTGTGTTATATACTATGGAGGTGTGATATGAACGCATACGGTTTCAAGGTTAAAAAACAAGACGGCAGCGAAATATCTCTGGAGGATTACAAGGGTAAGGTGTTACTGATTGTGAACACCGCAACGGGATGCGGATTTACCCCGCAGTACAAGGATCTGCAAGCGCTTTACGAGGAATTCTCTGCCGAGGGCTTTGAGATCCTGGATTTTCCCTGCAATCAGTTTGGCGAGCAGGCACCCGGCAGCGACGAGGAGATCCACACCTTCTGCACGGGTCGCTTTGGCATCACCTTCCCGCAGTTTGCCAAGATTGACGTGAATGGCGAAAATGCGATTCCTCTTTATAAGTGGCTGACGGAAAACACCAAGTTTGAGGGCTTTGGTAAATCGCCTATGGCTTTGATGCTTTCGGGCGTTGTGAAAAAGACCGACAAGGATTACAAAAACAACGGCAAGATCAAATGGAATTTCACAAAATTTCTCATCGACAGGGGCGGCGAGATCGTGGCGCGCTTTGAGCCGACCGATATGAAAAAGCTGGAGCAAGCGATCAAGGGGTGCTTGTAAAGGCACTTGATGGCACAAAAGAATTGTGCTATAATACAGACAGATAACGTATATCCGCGGAGGTATCCTATGAGCAATTCCAAATATGATGCATTAAAGCTTGAAAATCAGCTCTGCTTTCCCCTGTATGCCGCCGCACGTGAGGTGGTTAAAAGATACCGCCCTTACTTGGACGAGCTGGATCTGACCTACACGCAGTATATCACCATGATGGTCATGTGGGAGCAGCGGGAGATCACGGTCAAGGCACTTGGAGAGAAGCTGTTTTTGGATTCGGGCACTATGACACCCGTGCTCAAAAGTCTGGAGGCAAAGGGCTTTGTCGTGCGCAAGAGAAGCACGGTCGACGAGCGTTCGGTCAGCGTTTTTCTGACCGAGCAGGGCGAAGCGCTCAAGGAAAGCGCCGTAGAGGTACCCGCCAAGGTGGCAGGCTGCGTGAAGCTCGAGGCAGACGAGGCGATCAAGCTCTACGAGATCCTTTACAAGATTCTAAAAACCGAATAAAGCAAGCCGCCGAGGGTTTCCCTCGGCGGCTTTTTTGCTTGCCCGTTATTTCAACGGGTCAAGAAATCTGCGTAATGACAAGATACGCGGACACCGATCGCGGTCATTTCGCATATGCGGATTTTGTCTGCTCATAAAATTACCTCCTTGATAGCACCACTCTCAGTACATGTCGTTTTTTGTCGGACAGATACTGTGTGCGTGCTCTGCACCTTTTGTTATTTCGGAGATTTATCCGTCACCGCTTGACATCCGACAAAAATCGGAGTACAATATAATATGAACAAGTTCATATAAACAGAGGTTTTGATTTGAAAAGCAAAAAATACAAAAAGATTGCGATATGTGCGTGTGCGCTTGCGGTGCTTTTGGCACTTTGCATCGGCGGATGCGCATGGTACGTCTCTGATTATTACCACACCGACACGGAGGCCGTCAGGGCGTTTGCCGCACAATACGAGGTCACAAAAACCGTGCTTTCCGAGCAGATGATCGCCTACGGTGACCCACACGCGGGCGCAGGGCTGATCTTTTACCCGGGTGGCAAGGTGGAACACACGGCTTACGAGCCCTTGATGCGCGCGCTGGCTGCTGGAGACGTTCTGTGCGTGCTTGTCAAAATGCCCTTTCACCTCGCGGTTCTTGACGTCAACGCCGCCGACGGCGTGCGCGAGCTTTATCCCGAGATTGAGCATTGGTACATCGGCGGACATTCGTTGGGCGGCTCGATGGCTGCCTCTTACTTAGCGGAGCACCCAGCCGATTTTGACGGTCTCGTTTTACTGGGCTCTTACGCAACCGCTGACCTGTCGGATACCGATCTTGCCGTACTCTCGATCTTTGGCAGCGAGGACGGGGTCATGAACCGCGAAAAATACGAAAAATACAAGTCAAGTCTGCCCGCAGATCTGACCGAGATTGAGATAACGGGCGGCTGCCACGCCTACTTTGGCATGTACGGCGAGCAGGACGGCGACGGAATTGCCGCAATGGATGCCGAAAAGCAAATCACGCTTACCGCAGGCTACATCAAGAATTTCATTTGTAAAGGAGAGAGCCCCGATGCCGAAAATCATTGAAAACGTGCGCGAGCAGCTGCTTGCCGAGGCAAGGGCGCAGATTTTGCAGCGCGGATATGCCAACACCACCATCCGCTCGGTTGCGGGTGCTTGCGGCCTTGGCGTGGGCACGGTTTATAACTACTTTTCTTCCAAGGAAATGCTGATTGCCACCGCAGTTTTCGAGGACTGGAAAAAGCACCTTTCTGACATGCACGCGCTCCCCGTCGATCACCCCCGCACGCTGCTGGAAGGCATTTACCATTCCCTGCAGCACTTTGCAAAGGAGCATCAGGTGCTCTTTTCGGACGCGGATGCCGCAAAGCTTGTATCCGTCGGCTCATCGGGTCGCCACAAAATGCTGCGCGAGCAGATCGCCGCGCTGGTGCGTCCCGTTTGCGAGAGCGACTTTTGCGCGCAGTTTGTGGCCGAGTCGCTGATCTGCTGGTCAATGGAGTACGCGGATTTTGATACCGTGTTCCCGCTACTTGAAAAAATTATAAAAAAATAACATATCAAAAGGAGAAATCAAAACATGAGCAGCTTTGAAAATCTTCGCATCGTGGACAACTTCTATCAAACCTCTCTGTTTTTCCCGATGCCCACCGTCATTATCAGCACGCTTTGCGAGGACGGCTCCACCACCTTGGGTCCTTACTCTCTGGTGCAGCCCTACTACGTAGCAGGCAAGGACTATTACGCCATGCTTCTGTGCTGCCGTAACTCCTCCAACACCGCGCAGAACATCCTGCGCAACGGCAAATGCACGCTGAACTTTATTGACGACAAGCCCTCCACCTTCAAGGAGGCAGTCAAGCTTTCCTGGCCGGGTGACAAGCCCGAGGAAAAGATGCCCAAGTGCAACTTCAAGCTGGAAAAATCCATGCTGGAGGAAGAGACCGGCGAGGCTCGTCCCATGGTGCTGACCGACGCCATCCAGGCCATCGAGTGCACGTGGATGCGCGAGCTGGACGGTGCTGACAAGGATATGCCCGGCGAGCTCAACGGCTACGAGGGTCCCTACCACGATTTCAACGGCATTACCTCCAAGTTCGGTGCGCACTTCATTTTGCGCGTGGACAAGATCCTGATGAAGAAAAAGTACCGTGACGCCATCATCAACGGTGTCAAGGCCAAGGACTTCCCCGCCCTGCCCGTGGACTACGGCTACCGCGATTCCAAGAATTTCTGGTTCCACCGCAAGACGCGCATGAGAGCAGAGCTGCTCCAGATGCGCCAGGCGTCCTTGGCAAGCGTGCGCTACGCTGCCGATCGCGCTGACGACAAGATCAAGTTCACCGACGAGGCGCTGCAGACCATTCTGGGCGTACCGCGCGTATTCTTGCCGCTGGTGCTCAAGGGCTGCGTGGATTGGGCGCGCGAGAACGGCGTTGAGCTGATCACCGCTGAGCACATGAAGATCATCAACGACAAGCGTGCCAAGGAAAAGAATAAAAAATAAACTTATATTGAGGAGACATTATCATGAAAGTTGTACTTGCAGGCGCTTTTGGCAATCTGGGCGCTGAAATTCTCAAATGCCTGTGCGCGGACGGTCACGAGGTCGTGGCTGCCGATCTGCGCGAGACGGCCGTTGCGGGCTGCGAAGGAAAATACACCTTCAAGGCAATCGACGCAACCAATCCCGAAACGCTCAAGGGTCTTTGCGACGGTGCGGATGCAGTCATCACCACCGTGGGCCTGACCGGAGCCTCCACCAAGGTCACCTCTTACGACATCGACTACCACGGAAACATGAACCTCTACGCCGAGGCAAAGGCCGCAGGCGTTAAGAAATTCAACTATATCTCGGTGATTTCCTGCGACGAGCCGGGCGCAGACAAGGTGCCCATGCTGCATGCCAAATACATGGTTGAACAAGAGATCAAAAAGCAGGAGATGGACTGGGTCATCTACCGTCCCACCGGCTACTTCTACGATATCTGCAAGGTATTCAAGCCCTACGTGGACAAGGGCGAGATGCAGCTGCTCAAGGGATACGGCGGCGTCAAGGCGAACGTGATCGACTGCCCCGACTTTGCGCGCTTTATCGTGGATCACATGAACGACAAAAACGTCTCTTACGACATTGGCGGCAAGGAGACCTATACTTACGAGCAAATGGCAAAGATGTGCTTTGACGCAGCAGGCAAGGAGCTCAAGATCAAGTGGGCACCCATCTGGCTGTTCGGCATTCTTGCAAACCTGCCCAAGATCAAAAAGGCGGGCAAGCATGACATCATCCTGTTCTCCAAGTGGACGCTCTCTCACGATCTCGTAGGCGACACCATTGTCGGTGACAAGAGCTTTGCCGAATACATCAAGTCTTATTTCGGAAAGGAGAAGAACTGATATGCCGTGGGCTTTACTTGGAATTCTGCTTGCCGTTTGTGCCGCCATGTGCGCAGTCGGCTTTTATAAGTTCGTTTACTTTCTCTCGATCGGCTACGGCTTTGCCGTTGCAGGCGGCGGTATCGCCGTCCTGATCATGTATCTGATCAACCCCACCGCAACCCCTCTTTGGATCGTGCTGGTGCAGACCGCCCTCTTTATCGCGTACGGCGTGCGCCTTTCCGGCTTTTTGCTTGTACGCGAGCTCAAGAACGTCACCTTCAAAAAGACCGACGTTGCCAAGGACACGCTTGCCAAGAACGGCGAGAAAAAGATGCCCATCTTCGTGCTTGCAACCATCTGGGTCACGGTCTCGGTTCTGTACGTCGCGCAGGTCAGCCCCATGCTCTTCCGCTATGACAACGCCTCTACCGATATCATCGTACCCGTCGTGGGCTTTGCCGTTTCGGTATTCGGCCTGATCCTTGAATCGATCGCCGACAAGCAGAAGTCCGCACAGAAAAAGGAACGCCCCGACATGGTGGCAACCAAAGGCCTTTACAGAATGTGCCGCTGCCCCAATTACCTGGGCGAGATCATTTTCTGGACCGGTGTCTTTATCTCCGGCATCACCGCATACCTGACCGTTGGTCAGTGGATCACCGCGATCCTTGCTTACGTTTGCATTGTATTCATCATGTTCAACGGTGCGCAGAGACTTGAAAAGCGTCAGATGGCACGCTACGGCGAAAACGAGGAATACAACACCTACGCAAACAAGACCCCCATCATCATTCCCCTGCTCCCCATCTACCACCTCAACAAAAAGAAATAATATCCAAGGAGCAATCTTATGAATGACTTTTCGATCTCCATGGCACTCGTAGACTTCATTCCCGTCATCCTTTTCGCGGTTGCCGCAAGCATCCTGCTCAGGGATCTTTACGCAGCCATGAATAAGGGCACGTTTGCCCTGTTTTCGGCAGGCGTGATCGACGTAGCCATCGCGGGCGCACTCAAGGCGACCTGGAAGCTGCTTTACGCTGCGGGCATCTGCAACTTTGAAGCGCTGGATCACATGTTCTTCCCCGTGCAGTCGATCGGTTTTCTGATGGCAGGCCTTGGTATGCTGTTCATGCTTTGCCACAAGCCAAAAAACACCGTGCTTGCCGCAGCCGCTCCCGCCGTCTTTTCGGGCACGTTTGTGTTCGTCGGATTGATGGTGGCAGGCCTCGGTATCATGGACACCATGCTCTGCATTCTGTCAGTCAAGCGCAAAAAGCCTTATCTGATCGCCATTTTCGTCCTTTCCTTTATCTGCTCGCTGTGCATGGGCTACCTTTCCTCGCAGGATTTCGCGCAGGCATCCATGAACTGGATTGCAGAGGGCGTCAACGTGGCAGGTCAGGGCACGCTGCTGCTTGGCGTGATGCTGCTGCACAAGGGCGGCCTTGCAAAGCCTTCCCCCAAAAAGGGCGAGGCGGCATGACCTACGCACGTCCGGGATCAAGGACGGATACCCCTTATACAAAAATGACAAGCTTTTGAAAACAAAAGCTGTCGTGTATATCGACCAATCAATCCATCATTTTTTCAGCCCTCATCCGCCAAGGATGAGGGCTGAACTGTATACTTTCTCCCAGACTCTACGAAAAAGGGATTGCATCAAAAGCACTCTCCGCGCTCGCTTTTCTGGCATAAAAAGACACCTATCGCAGGGGACGTTTGCCGCATGCGGCAAACGTCCCCTGCAACTGTTTATATGGATTTGTCGGTTTTTTCATTCTAACAGAAATGGGGATAAATCATCCCCATTTCTCCGCTATTTCCTCAGCCCCATGGGCAATTTTTTCAAATGACAAGATGCAAATAAATCTGCATAAGCCCGCACGTCAGCAGATTTGCTCCTGCCAGCGAGAGCAGAGGCGTCCATACGTTATCCGTTTTTTGATAGGACCAGCACGCCAGCAGATGAATGGGCAGCGTGGCAAGATATCCGACCAGTACAAACGCAGCATTCCCTCGCCAGATGATATCAATAACAGGCGGGATCAGCGTCATCACGGCAACGCCAAGATATCCAAGCCAGGGCTTGATATTGCAAAGCGGCGCAAAGACCAGGCAATAAAACAGCCCGCAGACAGTAATGGGCACGAAGATCGAAAACGTAATAGTGCCGAAAATGGGTTGAAGCTCAAGCACAAACAGCGACGTATGGCTGACAGTCATCTCAGAGACCGGCAGATGCTCCAGCATAGAGGCGAGGTCAAATCCGCTCAGAAACAACGCTCCCGTCCATACGATCTCCGCACCTATGATCAAGCCCACGGTCAGCAGAATATGCTTCAGATAAAAGCGGAATTCGGTGGTCACCATGAAGATTTCTTCCTTCAGATACGCAAATATCAAAAACAACACAAGCAGGCCGTTGGCCACGTGATAGCCGATTTCCAACCAAACGCTGAGCTCCCATTGCTCCCAAAGACCCATTCCAATAAACGGCATAAATAAGGGTAACAATATAAACACCCAAACACATGCGGGGATCAGAAGAAAAATCTGGATCGGCTCAGGCTTGTTGTACATGGCGGGAAAGAATCTTTTCATCGGTCGCGCTCCTTTCAGGGGCAAAGCCCAATACGGTTGTGCCGTCTCGTGGAAGTCAAATGCTCGGGTAAAAGACGACCACCTTACTGTCACCATTATACCATGAAACCGAATGCGTTTCAAGACTTATCCGCGCAGAAAAAGCCAAATTGTAAAAAAATACAAACTCGGATAAAGCTTTACAGATAGCCGAACGGCAACCGCACAAACACCACAAAGGGCTGACCGCGCAACGCTCAGCCCTTACGGCTTAAAACAGTTGTAATTTCCGAAAAAATATGATATAATACAGAAAAGCCCTTTGAAAGGAGGCATGGCCATGCCACTTGAACAATTCTATCAAGCCTATTTCCCCTTCTGGAGCGTGCTTGCCGAGGCGGACAAGCAGCTTTTGTGCGAAAGCACAGCAGAAAAGCACTTTGATCGCTCCCAGCCCGTTCACGACAATATGGGCTGCACGGGGCTTTTCATCGTGCGCTCGGGCAGGCTTCGCCTCTATATGCTTTCCGAGGACGGCAAGGAGATCACCCTCTACCGCCTCTCGCCCGGCGACATCTGTATGCTCTCGGCGTCCTGCGTTTTGCAAAGCGTGACCTTCGACGTATACGTGGATGCAGAGGAGGAGAGCGACTGCTACCACATCAGCGCCTCTGCCTTCGGCGAGGTCAGCAACCGCTATCTTGAGGTCAAGAATTACGCCCTGGAAACCGCCGTCAGCCGTTTTTCCGACGTGATGTGGATCATGCAGCAGATCGTCTTTATGAGCATGGACAAACGCCTTGCCATCTTTCTGCTCGAGGAAACGCAGGCAAACGGTACCGACAGCGTGAATATGACGCACGAGACCATTGCGCGCCACCTTGGCACTGCCCGCGAGGTCGTGACCAGGATGCTCAAGCACCTTGCCGCCGACGGCGTGATCGAGGTGACGAGAAAAGGTATTGTGATCAAAGATAAAAAGAAACTCCAAAATCTTGCATACTAAAGATCAAAGCCACGGTTCAAGCGAGCCGTGGCTTTTGTCATATATGCGATTATTCTGTTACAGTTCCGTACTTCCAATCATTGATGCCGCCGAATTCCTTGATATTCGTGTAGCCTAACGTCGCAAGCTCGCTTGCGGCGTTTTTACTTCTTCTGCCGCTTCGGCAATATACGAGGATCAGCTGTTCCTTGTCGGTTAATATGCTTTCTGCTTTCTTTCCGATCTCATAATCGGGAAGGAGGATAGCACCGGCGATATGACCTGCCGCGAACTCCTCTGGGGTTCGCACGTCGAGAATCACATATCCTTCCTCGCTGTCCATCAGCCCCTTTGCCTCGGCGGGCGTGATCTGTTCGTAGGTCGCCTCTGCCGGCAAGCCGTTCTCTTTCCCACAGGCAACGAGCACGATAGAGAGTAGCAGGCCAGCCGCTACCCAAAGCCATAGCCGCTTGCTCATACCAACTGTGCAAGTATGGCTTGCTTAGGTCTTGCGCCCACGATTCTTGTTTTTTCTTCTCCGTCCTTGAAGACGATCAGCGTGGGAATGCTCATCACGCCGTATTTCATAGCAAGAACGTTTTCGTCGTCCACGTTCACCTTGCCGACGGTAATATCGCTTCTTTCCTTGGCGATCTCGTCCACGATGGGCGAGACCATACGGCAAGGTCCGCACCAATCGGCGTAGAAATCCACGAGTACCGTGCCGTTTGCGATAGTGTTATGAAAATTATTCTGATTCAATTTTTGTACTGACATAAAATATACCTCCGTTTTTATTTACATTCATTTACATTCGGTGCAGATATACTCCGGCACCGTTCTTTCATTTATGACCGATTCATACAGCCGCCATCCGCCTGCGAGATTGTAGCATTCAAATCCGTTGCCCGCAAGGATGCGGCAAGCGATATAGGAGCGAAGGCCCGAGTGGCAATGCACGTATACGGGTTTCCCTGCGGGAATTTCGCCGATACGCTTGCGTAACGAGTCCAGCGGAATATGCATAAAGCCGTCAATTCTGCCGCGCGCGACCTCGGTGTTGGTTCGGGTATCCAGCAGGGTCACGCTTCCGTCACGCGGGAGCTTTTCCACGTCGTGCCAGAAGAATTGCCCGATCTTGCCCGTGATCACGTTCTCGGCAACAAAGCCAACCATATTGACGGGATCCTTGGCAGAGCCGAATGGCGGCGCGTAGCAGAGCTCGAGTTCTGCAAGGTCTGTCACCTTCGCGCCGAGTCGCATAGCGGTGGCGATCACGTCCATACGCTTATCCACGCCCTCAAAGCCCACGATCTGTGCGCCCAGAATCTTGTGCGTTGCCTGATCCCACAGCACCTTGACCGACATCATGGACGCACCCGGATAATAGGATGCATGAGACGCGGAGTAGGTGTAGGTCTTATCATAATCATAGCCTGCCGCAGCTGCGCTCTTTTCGTTCAGCCCCGTGGTGGCAACCGTCATATCAAAGAGCTTCAGCACCGACGAGCCTTGCGTTCCCTTGTATTCCGAGGGAATCCCGCAGATATTGTCCGCTGCGATGCGTCCTTGCTTGTTTGCAGGGCCTGCAAGCGGGATGAAGGACGGCGCGCCTGTCACGAAATTCTTGACAGCGACCGCATCGCCCACGGCGTACACGTCGGGAGCACTTGTCTGCATGCTTTCGTTGACAATGATGCTGCCGCGCCCGTCGGTCTCAATGCCCGAGGATCTGACAAATGCGGTATCGGGGCGAACCCCTACCGACAGAAGCACCATATCCGCTTCAATCGCGCCTTTGTTCAGCGCAACGGTCAATCTCCTGCCGTGATCCTTCACGGCAACAACGCCGTTCCCAAGCGCGAGCTTGATGCCTTTCGCTTTGACATATTTGTGCACGTCCGCGGCCATATCGAAATCCAGAGGCGCGATGAGATGGTCGGACAGCTCCACGATGGTCACGTCAAGTCCGGCCTTGACAAGGTTTTCAGCCATCTCCACGCCGATATACCCGCCGCCGACAACGACCGCCGATTTCGGATGCTTTTCTTCTATATACTGCTTGATCTTGATCGTGTCGGGAATGTTGCGCAGGGTAAAGACCTTGTCGCTCTCAATGCCTTCAATGCCCGGACGAATGGGAGACGCACCCGGAGAAAGAACCAAGCTGTCATATCCCTCGGTGTATTCCTCGCCGGTTTTCAAATCTCTGACCGTAACGATCTTGTTTTCGGTATCAATGGCAACCGCCTCGCTGAATGTGCGAACCTCAATATTGAAACGAGCCTTGAAGCTCTCGGGTGTTTGCAGAGTCAGATTTGATTTTTCTGTGATTTCACCACCGATATAATAAGGAAGTCCGCAGTTAGCAAAGGAGATGAACTCTCCACGCTCCAAAATAACGATCTCGGCTTTCTCGTCAAGTCGTCTGAGTCTTGCTGCGCAGGACGCACCGCCTGCCACGCCTCCAATGATCAAGGTCTTCATAAGTTTCCCTCCGTTTTTCTTTCTGTGAGCATATTTTACCACACTTTTTCCGTGCCCGCTGTGACTTTTGTCACTCAAAGCAATTATAACACAAAATTCGGAAGATGGCAATCAAAATACGGCTTGTGACAAAAGTCACGGAAAAAATTTCGACCAAACGGTAAAATAAAACCGTAATCAAAGCACAAGGAGGATACAACATGAGTATTTTCAATATATTTTCCCGCAAGGATATCAACCAAGGGGTCAAACGATTCCGTGAAAACAAGGATGCAATCCTGCTCGACGTCAGGACCAGAGAGGAATACGCAAGCGGGCACATTGAAGGAAGCCGCAACCTTCCGCTGGACGAGATTGACAGAGTGGATTCGGTCATCAAAGACAAAAACACGCCTGTGTACGTCCATTGCCTTAGTGGAGGACGAAGCGCACGTGCGGCAGCTTATCTGAGGGGCAAGGGATACAGAGACGTTCACGACATCGGAGGGATCGGATCGTACACAGGCAAGATCGTTGTTTGAACATGATATGCAACAAAGGGACTGAGTCATTCACTCAGTCCCTTTGTTCGTATTCGGATAGCCCGTCCAACTATATTATTCCAAAATATTGGACGTAATATAATCCACGCCCCACTCAACAAGATCCTCTGCCTTGTCGATCCAGTCGCAGGTCCAGACGTTGAGCTTGATGCCGCGCGCATGGATGCGCTCGACAAGCTCCTTTGTGGTCGTGAAAATATGAATATCCAAGTCAAATCCCTGCGCTGCGACCTCGTCTAAAAAGGCATCGGTAAACTCATGCCCTTGATCGGTCAGAAACTGCACGGGGCAGTCGGGCAGATGCTTGCGGATCTCTACAAGGTTTTCCCAATAAAACGAGATAAAGACCACCTTGTCAAGGTAATCCTGCTCTCTGAAGCACTCCACCACGTCTGCGATGGTCTCGGGCGTCATGGCATGCTTGAGCTCGGTGACGCACACCTTGCCATACCCCTTGCAGATGCGGATATACTCCTGCAGTGTGGGGATACGCAGGTCGGAGCGCGGTGCCTTCATGCCGGGCACAAGACCGTAATCCTCCATGGTGTGGAAAAAGGGTCTGTCGTACAGCACCACGGTTTGAATTTGCTCTACCGTGCTCTCGGACATGATCATGGTCGTGGGGGCAAAGCCCTCGGTCGAGTCGTTATGCATGACCACAAGACCGTCCTTTGCCACGCGCACGTCACATTCCACGCCCCAGTAAGAGCGATTGCCTGCCGCGATAAAGCCCGCGTTGGTGTTGGCGGTTTCCATCCCGAACAAGCCCGCATGCGCGACCATTTTCGTATTTTTCTTATTGATCTTGATCGTATCCATATTACAGAAGCACCTTCCCTTCTCTCACCCTTGCTTCAAACGCTTGATGAACGTCTATGCTGGAGGTTGCGACCGACACCATGTAGTCACCGTTATGCATACCGTAGGTCATCCTGCGGTCGTAGTAGCAGAAGGCCTCGGCGGGCACCTCCAGGGTCACGGTCACGCTCTTGCCTGCCGCCACCTCCACGCGCTTGTATGCCTTGAGCTCCTTTGTGGGCATTGCCACGTCACAGTTGCGACCGGACAGGTAGATCTGAATGACCTCTGCGCCGTCGCGATCTCCCGTATTGTGCAGATCCAGCGAGATCTGCAGGCTGTCGCCCTTGGTATTGCAAGTCACATTTTTCAGAGCAAATGTCGTATAACTCAAGCCATGCCCAAAGGGATACAACGGAGAACCGTCATTTTCCACGTAGCCGTGGCCGCGTCCCGAGGGCTTTGCACAATAAAACAGGGGGAGCTGACCAACGCTGCGAGGGAATGTGATGGGCAGCTTGGCACCGGGATTGACGTCACCGAACAAAATCTCGGTCATCGCCTGCGCACCCTGCTCACCGGGATACCAGGCCTCCAGCACAGCTCCGCAGCCATCCACCCACGCACTCATATCCACGGGCGCGCCGTTGAGCAGCATCACGATGGAGTTCGCATTGCAAGCGCTCATGCGGCGAATGCTTTCCTCCTGATTGGTCTTGACCTCGATCTCAAATTTGCCGACGATGATGGCGGATTCGTCCGCCTGCTTCTTTTTGGTATACGCAGGCAAACGGATATCCGAGCGGTCCATGCCCTCGCCCTCCACCACGGTGGTGAAGTAGATGGCCGCATCGCACGCAGAGGCAATCTCCTCAATCTTATCATCCTCTGCAAAAATCACCTTCACAGAATCGCCCAGGTATTCGGACAGATACTGCAGCGGTGTCTTGGCATCCTCGGCCTCCCACAAGCGCTGGTAGGGTCCCGAATAGTTCTTACCCACGGGAAGCTCATTGGCACTGGCACCGAAAACGGCCAGCGTTCTGATCTGCTTGCGATCCAGCGGGAGCACGTTGTGATTCTTCAAAAGAACAATGGAGCGGCGTGCGGCCTCCAGCGCCAACTGTTTATGGGCGTCACAGCGCACCAGCGCATCGGCAGCCTCCGGGTCAGCAAAGGGAGCATCCATCAAGCCAATGTCAAACTTGGCAGTCAGCACACGAAGGACTGCGCGATCCACGTCAGCCTCGGTGATCTCTCCCTTCTCCAGGGCCTTGACCAGCTTTTCATAGCAGCTGTGGGGGAGATTGACATCCAACCCCGCCTTCAGGCATCGTGCCTCCGCTTTGTAGTAATCATCCACCAGCTGATGTGCCTCGTACAAGCCCTCAACGCCCCAGTAGTCAGAGACCACAAAGCCTTCAAATCCCCATTCATCACGAAGGATCTCGGTCAGCAGACGCTCGCTGCAGGAGCAAGGAACGCCCTCCCAGGAGTTATAGGCGGCCATAACCGACATGGCGCCGCCATCCTTAAAGCATTTCTCAAACGGCTTGAGATACACCTCCCGCATGGTCCGCTCGGATGTATCCGAATAGTTGGAATCGCGGCCACCGTCCGAATAGTTATCCGCAAAGTGCTTGGGTGTGGCGATCACGCCATTATTCTGCAAGCCGCGGCACATGGCCACGCCCATATTGGACGAGAGCAGCACGTCCTCACCAAAGGTCTCGATAGTTCTTCCCCAACGGCAATCCCTCACAATATTGACCACGGGAGTCAATGCCTGTCTGACACCCACCACGGCGCATTCCTTACCGATCACATCGGCGATCCTTGCCACCAGCTCATCATCAAAGGTAGAGGCCATGCTGATGGGCTGCGGGAAGCTGGTAGCCATGCCCCATTGCGCACCGTGCAGTGCCTCGCCGTGCTCGATGGGGGGAATGGCGTGAGGATGCGCATCCATGGTCAGGCGCACGTCGCGGTTGATCCGCTCAGCCACCTCCGAAGGAGCGGCAGGCTTTTCCCTCTTGGCGTGCATGAAATGACCGGGGTTACGGCTGTTCCCTTCCTTGTGGTTGCGCTTCTGCTCGTAGTCGGATTCAACGCCGAACAGCATTTGACCGGACAGCTGATAAAGCTTTTCCTCTAAGGTCAGCTGCGCAAGCAGCTGTCTTGCTCGATTTTTGGATTCACTGTTCATAAATACAACTCCATGGCGTCACACAAGGTGACGCAAGTACGATTGGTATTGTCTTGATTTTACGTATTTTGCTCCGGCACGCGATAAACGTGCAGCTGATAGATGCGACAGGTCTTATCCGCATGGGGAGTAGGTCTGATAATATACAGGCGCACAAACCGCGCATTAACGGGAGCAAACTCGCGCAGCGTCATATCCTCGCGGTTGCCCCATACCTCATCGGCAGTCAGCCATTCGCCGTCCTCCGAAGTCTTATATTGCAGGAAATAGTCCACGGTATTATCGTTTCTGTCCTCATATTCCCCGCAATGCATCACCAGCCACTTATAAATGGGCGTGATCTCTCCAAGATCCACCTCCAGCCAGCCTGCGTGACCCGTTTCGGTATCTGCCGCCTCTGCAACGCCCGCCCATTTGCTCTTGCTGTCGCCGTTGAGCGCACATTCGGGGTATTCGTCCAGATGCTCACGGCTGTGGTTGGCGCGGCAAGGCTTTCCAAGCACCACGTTCTCGCCAAAATCCGAGAAGATGGGGTAGATGGTCACGTCCTTGTCGCCCATGCGTACCAGTGCCTGCACGTCCTCTTGCCATACGATATCGGCATCGCCGCCAAAGCGCGCAAACGTGCCGTTCTGGTTACAGCGCGGTGCGGCAACGCGCACCATTTCTCCCTGATGATACTGTCCCGAGCCGTTCATATCGACCGAGGTCAGCGTATGCGTTTGTGTGTGGTCCTCTGCTACGAAATCGTACAGCGGAGCTGTGGACTTGACGGCTGTTGCCGTGTCGGTCACAGCGGTTGCCGCCATGAGCACGATCTGCTCACCCACGGGCAGCGTGATGGACTCTGCGCCGTCGGTCTCTACAGTATATGCAAAAATATTGGCGAATTTATAAAGGCGGTCGCCCTCTTTATTATGGGTGTGAGAATAGTTGATCGCAACCGTGTCGCGCTTGATAAATGCCATGTCACCTGCAGCAACCTGATCCCAGGAGCCCACGTTTTCAGAGAAATCAGCGATTCTGAGCGTCACGTCCTTGCCGCCCACACCAAAGGCAGCATCGACATCCCCCTTGCGAGAAGCCGCCAACAGCACCACGCGAGAGGTGCCTGCAGGAAGCTTGACGGTCTGACCGTCGCAAAGCACGGCGTTGTTCTCGCCTGCATTGCCCAGCTCGAACTTCAAGCCGCCGCTGTAAACGGTTTTTTCAAACAGCTCCTCGGGGATGGATATTCCCTGTCCGAACTCTCCCGCGGTGTAATTGTAGCGAGAGGTAGTCACGCGCTTGTTGTATTCCAGCGCCACGGGCGTGCCGAGGTCGGCAGCATCCTGCGCATTTTTGATTTCAATGACAAACGTCTTGACTGCAAACGGAGTCATATCAAAGGTCAGGGAGTGTGCGTCATGGCAAACTGCACCGTTGCCCTCTTCATATCCGTTTGTTTCGGCTGCGCCCATGATCTCGGCTGCCAGCGTCAGCTTGACGTCTGCATGTGCGCGACCTGCAGTCTCCTGCACGCGCACCACAAGGCGGTCGCCCTTCAGCTCTTCCTTGATGCAGCGGATGGCGATCTCGTCGTTGTTCAGCGAAGCAAAGCTCAGCTTGCTGTCCTTACCCCGGTGCTTATCCGCAACAAAGGCAAAGAGCGGATTGTTGAAGCACTCTGCCTCAATCGCCACGCCATCGCGGTTGCCCGCATGCGACGTAAAGCCATACTTGAAGAGATTTCTTCCGTGATCCTGCCAGTCCTGGCCGCTGATATACTTGAAGGGGGCTTTGGGCGTATGGATCAGCGTCAGGCGCAGCTCACTGTCGTCGGGCTTTTCCATACCGTATTTACAATCGTTGAGAATCGCGATGCCAAAAGAGCCGTCAGCATCCACCATGTCTGCCCATTGATGCACACAATGCTGGAAGTAGGGGAAGGAATCGGTATTTCCGAGCGTTTCCGCACCAAGACCGATATCAAAGGTTGCAACGGAATTGGAAACGGTCAGCGGGAAGAGCGCAGAGAGCAGCGTGCATCTCTCTCTCCAGTCCACCTCGTTCTCCACGTCCACGCGATCCACACCCGTGATCAGACGTACGGTCTGCACAAAAGTGCTCATGCCGTCCTCGTGCGTGATCTTGAGCGCCACGGTGGCAGCGCCCTGCTCGGCGATTTCAACCGTGACCTTGCCTGACACGTTGGTAAAGGGCAGCTTGGTGTCCTCGTACTTGAGCTCCCAAGAGGGCCACTTTTCGTTGTTGTCCTCTCTCTTGGCAAGCGCAGAAGGAGCAGACAGCAGCTCGCGGCAATTTTTCTTATCATAAACGGAGGCAATATGGCCATCCTCGTTGATGCGCACCTTGTATCTGCCGCTCTCAAGACCTCTCTCGGAAATGCACAGATCGGTAGGCAGCGCGCAAGGAGCATCCGATGCGACCACGTTGAATACCGTAAAGGACACGGGTGCAACGGTTGCGGCAAAGCGCACCACGCGCTCGCCGTTGATCACGGATACCTGCGAGGGCACCTCACTGCCGTCCGCCGTGTAGACGCGTGCATATGCAGCGCCCGCGGGCATGGGTGCAGTTGCAAGATCGGTACGCGTGAGTGCAACAGGATTGTATACAACTACGGGCTGTCCCGAAGTATTTGTGTCAAGCGCAGCCGCAACCGCGCCGACAGAAGCGGTCAGCTCGTCAGCCAGCACGTTTTGCGCGATGACGTAATCGTTATAGCTGAAGCGGTAAGCGTCCAGGATCGACGTGCCGGGCAGGTCGTCGTGGAACTGGTGCCACAAGAACAGCTTCCATGCAAAATCAATGCGTTCCTTGGGATATCTTCCCTTCCCCAGCCACTTGGCAATCGAGGCTGCGCGCTCTGCCGAGTCTGCCAGCAGCTCGCACTTTCTGTTCCAACGCTTGTTGATCGCATGCGAGGTCAGCGTGCCAAAGCCGTGCGGAATGTGCAAATTTCCCGTGTAAACGGGCAATTTTTCGATCTGCTCGGGCGTCAGATCCAAAAAGATCTGATCCGTGCTGCCCGCAATGACCTCAAAATCCTTATCCGCACCGTTCTGCTCAACGGCATCGTTGAGATAGCGCGCAGATTCATCGGTAGCCGCTCCGCCGTAGTCGCCCGTGCCATAGTACAGCATGCACGAGGGTACACCCGCATACTTTGCGTTATGGTCGATCTTCTCACCGTATTCGGGACGGTCGTGGATCGGACGCAGCTCGGGATCCTTTTCAAATTTCAATGTATAGTCGTTGCAGATAAACGAGCCGACGATGCTGTTGCCGTCAGGGCCAATCCATCTGCCAAGATCCATACGAACGGCATCCTGATCGGGCATGGGTCTGGTTACGCTGCCGTCCTCGTGGATGATGGGCGTACCCACGCCCCACAAAAGCTTTTGCGTAGAGAAGCCTACAAGTCCCATGTGTGCAGCGATCGAGGGCAGCGACCAGCGGAAGCCAAAGCAGTCGGATAAGAAAATATCCGCGCTCTTTTTGCCGAACTCCTGCTCAAAAAAGCCGTTGCCAAACAGGATCTGGCGCATGTATGCCTCAGACGAGGGCATGTTTGTATCCGAGGCATCCCATTGGCTGCCCGATACGTTCCATTTTCCCTCGGCTACGTACTGCTTGAGTTTTTCGTAAAGATCGGGATAATATTCCTTTGCCAGCGCATAGCGGAACGCCCCCTCAAAATTCATGCGATAGTGGGGGTATTTTTCAAACAACGTAAAGTTATCCGCCAAGGTGTTTTTTACACAGTCGCGGATCGTATCCTGGATCGTCCAGTTCCATTGGGTGTCAAGGTGTGCGTTGGATACAACATAAAGCTTTTTGTTCTTTTTCATGGGTGTCCTCTTCAATCCATTCAAAATTATTACTATTACTATTTTACCTTTTTTCATCGATCTGTGCAAGCAGATCGACAAAAAAAGTCAAAATACTTTTACAAAAACAGGCCCGTACCCAAACGATATGAATCGTCGAAGGTACGGGCCTGAAGGGGTTACGCGGCGATCACGCTATGATCGCTCACAGTCGGATCTTAGTCCTTCTTCTTGAGTGCTACGAAAGCAGCTGCTGCTGCAACGATTGCAACTACGGATGCAGAAACAACAGACTTGCAGCCGCCCTTTTCCTCGGGAGCATCGGTAGTTGCTTCGGGAGCCTCGGTCTTGTTCTCATCGGGAGCCTCGGTCTTGTCCTCGGTGGGCTTTTCGGTTTCGGGTGCTCTGGTGGGGATCTCCTCACCTGCATAAGCGTAAGCTTCTTCCTTATTGGTAAAGAGACGCAGCTCTTCTACGTAAATCACCGAACCTACCTCAGCATTGTCAAACGACAGTCTGAGCATGTTAATGCTGCCTTCCCAGCTGTATTCAAGGTCATAGATCAGGTACTCAACCTCGCCGTTGGCATCAATATCGTTCAGAGCGCTTGCGTTGGCTGCGCCTTCCTCAAACCACGAGTAAAGATCACCGGACATACCCCAAAGAGTAACTTCTCCGGGCTTACCGCTTTCAACTCTGAGCTTAGCCACAACGTAAGGAGCTTCCTCACCGGTTGCCATGGTCAAGCCGGCCATACGGCAGAACTTGGAGTAGTTAATGTAAAATGCAGGGGGCAGCGCAGCTCCGGCAGAGTCAAGCGTCTTCTGCTCGGTAGGAGCAACACGAACGCCGGTCCAGTCACCGTACAGCTCGGTTTCAATGGAGGTAGCGCCGTAGAAGCCCTCGGTAGAAACCAGGCCAAGCTCAGGGAGCAACGGAATGATGTTGTTGGAAAAATCACCGGTTACGCTGTCAGCAAATACCTCGTCGCTGTCATCATACTCCACAACGGGAGGATAGTTGATGCCAAAGCGGTACTTCTCGTCGTCAGCCTCTGCATTGTCGCTTACCTCGGCGGGAGTCAGTGCTCTGTTGTAGAAACGAATGCTGTACATATCAGCTGCCCAGGCACGCTGAGGATTGTTGTGACCAATGGTCAGGGTATCTGCAATATTGGTGTGCTCGGGCACGCCGCGGCCTGCCTCGGTACCGTTGATGTAGATAATGCATACGGGGCCGCCCTCAGCATTCATATCAAAGGTAATGGCGATGGTAGAGCCGATGCCATCACTTTCCAGTGCGGCTGCACCGTCGTCAACCTTGGGGCGATCCTGGTTCTTGTCGTTATACTTGTACTCCAGCTCGTCTCTGTCGTCATCTTCCTGGGGAACACGGATGAACAGGGAGAACTCGTCGTTATCGGAGCACATCAGAGTGATCCAGTCGGTTGCCTTGAGATCAAGCTCGCCGGCGGAGAACTCAATGGTGTACGCTTCACTGTTGATTACGTCAACAAGTGCATCGGGGAAATAAAAGGATTCGGAATCAAGATGGAAAGCATTATCCTTCCAATAGTTGGTCTCGTTCAAACGAACGCTGAAGTGATTCTTGTTACCGGAAAGGTCTCTCCAGAGTGTCGTCTCGTAATTCTGCTCGCCGTTAGAGTTGTTGGAACCGTCGTACCAAGCAACCAGACCGTCCTTGACAAACTCGGGAGCATCTGCAGCAGCCGTCGTAAGGGTCAGGCAAGTCAGGCAACCCATGATCAGGGAAAGCGCCATCACCATAGACAGATAAAAACGTAAGGTGCGCATGGTGTTAATCTCCTTCATATTTTTGTTGTTATTTGAATAGGACATGCATCCCGGCTTTGGACTGTCGGGTATGCGACCTACACCACTATTCATTATAAAAGAATCGCGGGCAAAAGTCAAGCCAAGCGTTTTCGCATTTCATGACTTTTCTCCGATATTCCATGACAATTCCCTCTTCTTTTTCCATATTGGCTTGCCAAAGACCTCCGACTGTGATATAATGCAATCATATTTCAACACCTGAGTGAGGCATTATGCAACCTATAGAAATCGCAGGGCAGGTCATCAGCCTGATTGCCGTGATCCTGTCCTTTGTTACGTACCAAATGAAATCCAAAAAAGGCATCATGGTCATGCTGTCCATTGCAACCGGCATTTCCTGTATCGCCTACGCACTGCTTGGCGGAACCGTCGCGCTGGTCCTCAATCTGGTCAGCATCGTGCGTAATATCTGCTTTTACCACAAGGATAAAAAGATCCTTTCAAGCAAAGCCGTTCCCATCGTGCTCGCTCTGATCATGGGCGTACTCAGCATCTTTACCTGGGAAGGCGCGCACTCGACGTTTTTCGTGGTCGGACTCATGCTCAACACGCTCGCCATGGGCTATTTCGGACCCCAGAAGCTGCGCATGAGCATTCTGCTCACCTCGTCCCTGATCATGATCTACAACCTTTTCATTCCCTCCATTGGCGGCACGGTCAACGAAGTCGTGGCCATTACGTCGTCGGTGATCGGATTGATCAGATACGCAAACGTGAACAAGGCTGACAAAGCCGCAAAAGAAGAAAAGGAGACGCCTTATGAAGCATTGGAACGCTGAAATTGAGCAGCTTACGCAAAGCAACTATGCACCCGACGTCGTGCAGGGCATCAGAGACCTGGAGGCCATGCTGGACGAGAACGAGGCACTTGCCGCAGTCATGGACGACATCGTTTTCCGTTACGTGGTCGCAGAAACGCTGCCCATGGCGGATGCACTGACCGAGATCAAGGGCGTTGCCGAGCAATTCGGACAGAATGAATTTTCCCTTGACCTGCTTCTGATCGTCAACAGCCTGCCCACCCTGCACCAAAAGTACCGCGAGAGAGGCATCCCGGACGAGATCTTTTATGAATCCATGGACGATATTCGCTGCAAGGTCAACGAATGTGTGGAATGTAAGGGAGTCGTGGGCACGTTCGTGGCCGATTGGTACGACAGATTTTTCAAGCTGACCTGCTTTGCCTACGGGCGCTTCCAGTATGAGGTCATGACCTACGAGGGCGAGGATTTCACCATGTCCTCGGGCAAGGTCTTCAAAAACGGCGACAAGTATATCAACATGCACATCCCCTCGCGCGGCATCCCGCTGACCGACGAGGTGCGCCTTGCCTCCTACCGCGCTGCCTACCCGCACTTTTCTGCCCTGTTTGAGGACGGCATCGTGATCTTCGGCTGCTCCTCCTGGCTGCTCTACCCCAGACACCGCGAATTTTTGCCCGCAGGCATGAACCTCTTGAAATTCATGGGAGATTTCGAAATGGTCAACTGGAAAGAGACGCCGGACGATTTCCATGACAGATGGCGTCTGTACGGCAAGCACGCTGCACTTCCCGACGATCAGCTTCCCTGCGATACCACCATGCGCCGCGCGTATGCAAAATGGCTGCAGGCAGGCAACCCCACAGGCCGCGGCTTTGGCATTTTTGCCTTTGACGGTCAAAATATTCTGAGATAAACGGGAGGAATACTATGAAAAACAAGGTCATTCTCATTTCTATTGACGGCGCACGCGCAGATGCAATGCACCTGTGCGGCAACCCTTACGTAAAAACGCTGGAGCAGCTTTGCACCTATAATTACAACTCGAAAGCCGTGCTCCCCTCTGACACCTTCCCCTGCCACTATTCCATGACCCACGGCCAAACACCCGACCGTCACGGAATCAAGACCAACATTTACGTCAAGCCGGAAAATCCCACTCCCGGTATCTTCGAGACGGTGCGCAACGCCGGCGGCACGACAGGTATGTTCTATAACTGGGACTATTTGCGCGATCTTGCCTCCCCCGGCAGCTATACCTTCTCGTTCTGTCTGAATATCGATTACGACGATCTCTCGGATACTGCGGTGACCGATCATTGCCTGATGGCCATTGACCGTTATCATCCCGATTTTGTCATGCTGTATATGCTGGACCTGGACGAAAAGGGCGGTCACTCCAAGGGCTGGATGAGCGAGGAATATCTGCGTCGCCTGTCCATCGCGATCGACAATGTCAAGCGCGTGATCGAGACCTGCGGCAACGAGTATTCCATTGTGATCACGGCAGACCACGGCGGCCACGATTTCACGCACGGCTCGGCCGCTCCCGAGGACATGACCATTCCGCTGTTTTTGTACGGCCCCGACTTTGAGCCCGGCAAGACGGTGGAGAACACTTCCCTGATCGATATCACGCCCACCATTGCGGCAGTGATGGGCCTTGAACCGCATCCCGAATGGGACGGACGCTCGCTGATCAACCGCTCTTAACGGAGGAGAATGGGATGATGACCATCTTAAAGAAAGGCCTTGTGCCCGCCCTGGTCATGCTCGTATGCATCACCCTTTGCACTCCCGCGGCCTTTGCATCCGAGCAGCAAGACGCATCGCCCATGACGATGCTCGCCCTGGGCGACTCGCTTACCACGGGCTACGGGCTTGACAATTACGTACCCGGCCAGAGCCCCTACCTTTGCAGCTCCTACGTCAATATCATTGCGCAGACGCTGGGCCTGGAGGGCGGCAGCACCTATATCAACCGTGCGGTCAACGGTGACCGAAGCGCGGATCTTGCCCGGCTGATCCCCTCCCTTGAAGCAGAGGTCAGATCGGCGGATCTGATCATCATCACCATCGGCGGAAACGATCTGCTCAGCATCGTACCCGCAATCGCATCCCAAATCGCCGGCAAAAGCATCACAAGCTTTGAGCAGGCAATGGCGGTCTTTTCCGCCGCAACGCCCGAAACCTACACCGCGCTTTTGGCAGATCCCGCTTTTTGTCAGCAGATGGAGAAGATCTTTGCAGATCTTGATGCCAATCTGAAGACGATCATGGGCTTTATTCAGCAAACCGCCCCTGATGCACGCGTCGTCTTTCTCAAGCAATATAACCCTTTTAAGAACGTGCCCGGATTTGTCGATTTTGGAGAATTTGCAGGTCGGATGCTTGACTCGATCAATCAGGGCGTGGAAAGCAACGCCCTCGCTTATGGGTTTGAGGTGGTTGACACGACCTCCGTCATCGAAGCGGATGCCATGGGCTTGACCAATATTGCGCAAAACGACATTCACCCCAACGAGGCAGGTCATGCCGAGATTGCCAAGCTGCTTGCCGCGCACCTGGGACTTTCCGAGCAAGGCGAACAGGAAACGTCGTCCGAGCAAAGCTCTGCCGCTCCCGAAACCGATGCAAGCACCTCCGAAGAACAGGATACGAATCCCCCCGCACCCGAAGTGACTGCTCCCGAGACGACACAGCAGGAATCCGATCCCTCGGATACGGCTCCCGCTACCCCCAAGGATCACAAGGGCTGCACCGGATCCGCCGGTCTTTTATCCGTGCCGTTGGCCTTACTCGTCGGAATCCTTGCAAAAAAGAAGCTCAAATAAAAAGTACAAAAAAAGAACGGTTGCTCAGTACCTCCTCGGTAAAGAGCAACCGTTTTTTGATCCTCGCAGGATCATATTTCCTTGTTCATTCGATATTCGTTCGGATTGATGCCAACCAGCTGCTTGAAGCTGCGGTAAAAGCTGCTTTGCGTAGCGTACCCGCACTTCATGGCAATATTGAAAATGCTCTCATTGGTATTGCGCAAGAGATAGCAGGCGTGATTGATCTTGATATTGCGCACGTACTCCGAATACGGAACGCCCACGCTCTTGTGAAACATTCTGGACAGATACGCTTCGTTGTAACGCAATTCCCGCGCAAGCTCATGCAGCGTGCAAGGCTTGTCCACGTGGCTCTCAATATAGGTAAATATTTCATGCAAAAGCCCGTCGTCCGCCGCAGCCGCATCCTTCTCGGAATGGTCCAGCTCGCGGTAAAACAAGGAGCACACAAGATATAAAAACCCTTTGATGGAAGCAATATCATTGCTCTGTTGCGCATGCAGGAAAATGTCTCTGTACAGATCGGGAACGTCGTGCAGCACGATCGAGGGCAGGTGATAGCTTGACAACGCCTCCGAAATTGCCGCAATCAAGTCACCCGAGAACACGCAAAGCAGGGTCTCGTTGCTCTTTCCCGCCTCGGTTTCGTAGCTGTGGATCCTATGGGGCTTGATCAATACCAGGTCCTTTGCACGCAAATGATACGTTTCCTTATCGATCTGCATCTGCATTTCGCCCTGCAGCACAAGCACCATCTCATAGCTTCGATGCATGTGCAGGGGGAAGGAGTGATCGGTATTCCGTTCATACAAGAAGTGATTGGCACTGATGCCATGCTCAATCTCGTAAAACACCATATTCATAGCGCATCCTCCTTTCCTGTCCTCTGTATCGACGTAACGTGTTCTGACGCGCCGATCCGGGCGGCAAACGCCGTCACCGGATCATACCGCGACAGCAGGCATCAAAAAACTTCCTTCAAAGCGGGATAAAGCTTTTTATAGGTTGCATATCCGCGATCGTATATCTGTTGCAGACGGGGATCGCACTTGACCGCCAGGGTCTTTTCCACGATCGCATCCGCCGCCTCGTAAACGGTCTCGTACTCCTTGCAGGCAGTCATCGCCAGCAATGCGCCGCCCATCGAGGGGCCCTGCTCGGACTTGGTAAGATAAATATCCGCACCAAGGATGTTTGCCAGTACGGTCTGCCATACCTTGCTGACCGCACCGCCGCCGCAAAGCACAGCCCGGTCGATCCTGACGCCGCCTGCCTCCACACAATCGCGCAGCGCATAAGCCACGCCCTCCAGCACCGCAAGGCTCATATCCTCGCGTGAGGTACCGGCGGATAAGCCGACAAACGCACCGCGGGCGTTGACGTCGTTATGCGGGCAACGCTCGCCTGTCAGATAAGGCAGGAAATACACGCCCGTCTGACCGTATTTCGGCTCTGCGGGATCGCCGTAATCCGCGTCCAGGATATCCTTGATCCACCATTTATTGCAGCTTGCCGCAGACAGGATGCACCCCATCAGATGATACTTGCCGTTGGCGTGTGCAAAATTGTGCAAAGCGGTACCGCACTCGGTATTGAACTCATCGCACGGCAAAAAGACCGTGCCGCTGGTTCCCAGCGAAATGCTGCAATCCCCGTCGCGCAGGGTTGCCGTGCCGATCGCTGCACCCGCATTATCACCCGCGCCCGCACAGAGAATGGCCTCGGGCAGACCGTACTCTTCCATAAGACGGCCGGTTGCCTCGTAGCTTTCATATAAGGTGGGAAGCATGTCCTGCGTAATTCCGCAGATCTCACACATTTCGGACGACCAGCACTTATTCTGCACGTCCAGAAGCAGCATGCCTGCCGCATCGGAATACTCAGAGGAAAAGACGCCGGTCAGTCGGTAAGCAAGATAGTCCTTGGGCAGGCAGATCTTTCTGACCTTGGCAAAAATCTCGGGCTCGTTCTCCTTTACCCAAAGGATCTTGGGCGCAGTAAAGCCGGGGAAGGCGATGTTGCCGGTATAGTCCGGAAGCACGCCAAGGCTGTTGAGGTATGCAGTCTGCTCGGTGCTTCGTCCGTCGTTCCAAAGGATGGCCGGGCGAAGGACCTCGTCATGCTCGTCCAGCAGGACAAGACCGTGCATCTGTCCCGCGATACCCACGCCCTTGACGTCCTTTTCCCTGCCCTGAGAAAGAACACGAAGGATCTCGACAGCGGCATTGTACCAATCCTCGGGGGATTGCTCACTCCAATTTGTAAAAGGAGAGGATACCGGATAACTGACGCTGTGCTCACCAAGAATTCTGCCCTCTCTATCGGTCAATATGCCCTTGCAGGCAGACGTTCCAAGGTCAATGCCAATGTAAAAGTTCATATCAGACTCCAGAAAAAAGGATGTTATTCAAAACGGATTCGAGGTATTCCTGTCTGCCGCTTGCGGGAATCACGTCGGTCAGCTCAGCAGCATATGCAGCCAAGGACTCCAACGTCTCTTTGCCCTCTCTGATCGACTTGCCGATACCGTCGTTGTAAGACGCATAGCGATTTGCAACGAACTCATCGATTCTGCCGTCCTCAATGATCTGGTAAGCCTTGATCAGACCAAGTGCAAACGCATCCATACCTGCAATATAAGAGAGCAGAACGTCCTCAAAGGTGTTGGACTGTCTGCGCGCCTTGGCGTCAAAGTTAAGTCCGCCGTTGGTAAAGCCGCCTGCCTTGATCACCTCGTACATGCAAAGCGTGGTGTCGTAGATGTTGGTCGGGAACTGGTCGGTATCCCAGCCGAGCAGCATATCGCCCTGGTTTGCATCGATCGAGCCGAAAATGCCGTTGACGGTCGCCATGCGCAGCTCGTGCTGGAAGGTATGACCTGCAAGGGTTGCGTGGTTTGCTTCAATGTTCATCTTGAAGTCGTCCATCAGACCGTAGGTGCGCAGGAAGTTTGCGCAGGTTGCTACGTCAAAATCATACTGATGCTTGGTAGGCTCCTTGGGCTTGGGCTCAATGTAGAAGTCGCCGGTAAAGCCGTGTGCACGACCGTAGTCACGCGCCATGGTCAAGAACTTGCCCATGTTATCCAGCTCCAGAGCAATGTCGGTGTTGATCAGCGTATCATAGCCTTCTCTGCCGCCCCAGAATACGTAACCGGGAGCACCCAGTTTGATGGCAGCATCGATTCCTGCCTTGACCTTACCTGCTGCAACGGCGTAAACGTCTGCGCTGGGGCTGGTGGAAGCACCTGCCATAAACATTTTATTGCCGAACATATTGGCGGTTACCCACAGAGGCTTGATGCCGGTCTCATTCTGCTTTTCGAGCAGATAGTCGGTCATGATCTCCAGGTTTGCAATGCTTTCTGCAAGCGTTGCACCCTCGGGAGCGATGTCAACGTCATGGAAGCAATAGAACTCGATGCCCAGCTTCTGCATCAGATCAAACGCAAAGTCCACCTTTGCCTTATGCATCTCGATGCCGCTCTTGCCAAAGGTCTTGTCCATGGTTTCGCCACCGAACATATCCGTGCCCGAAGCGTTGCAGGTGTGCCACCAGCTCAATGCAAAGCGAAGATGCTCCGCCATAGTCTTGCCGCCGATCACGCGGTCCTTGTCATAATAACGGAAAGAGTAAGGATTCTTGCTGTCAGCTCCCTCGAAGAGGATCTTTTCTGCTATAACGTTCATAAGTATTGAATTCCTTTCATGAATTAAGTTATAATGGTACAATTTTATTATATCATATGTTGTCCCATTTCGCATTCGCATTTTTTGCCATATTTTATCCATTTCGATACTTCCTTTTGGCTGTAATTTGTCTTTATTTGACCTTTTGAGCGTCCACTTCCCTAAAAAGCAAATCATCCGAACGATTCTCCGGGGAAAAGAATTGTTCGGATGTTTTCCCTTGGCCGAAATGACAGGATTCAAATCTGCAGCATCAGCGTTCCAAACCGCACGACGTCTGTTTTTTGCCTGATTTTTTTGTGGAGTTTCTACATTGATCCATATATTTTTCTCCACTTTGGGCAATCATAACGGTGAACACAAAAAACGGAGGTATCTATGTTCAAACACGAAAAATTATTATTCCATCCCGTAGAGGTAGAAAGACCAAATCCACAGTATGCCGTATTGCTTCAGGAGCAGCTTGGGGGCGGCAATGGCGAGCTCAAGGCAGCTATGCAGTATATGTCGCAGAGCTTCAGAATCAAGGATCCCGAAATCAAGGATCTTTTCCTCGATATCGCCGCAGAGGAGCTGGGGCACATGGAGATGGTGGCACAGACCATCAATCTGCTCAACGGTCACGACGTGGATGCAACCAAGGTGCAAGCGGGTGAGGTGCAGACCCACGTGCTGCTCGGACTGAATCCCGGGCTTATCAATTCCTCGGGATACTCCTGGACGGCGGATTACGTCACCGTCACGGGCGACCTTTGCGCAGACCTGCTGTCCAATATCGCATCCGAGCAGCGCGCGAAGGTGGTTTACGAGTACCTTTACCGTCAGATCGAGGACAAGAAGGTCAGAGAGACCATTGATTTCCTTCTCAACCGCGAGGAAGCACACAACCAGATGTTCCGTGACGCCTTCAACAAGGTGCAGGAAACGGGATCGAACCGCGATTTCGGCACGACCAAGGCTGCAAAGATGTATTTTTCCATGTCCAATCCCGGACCGGATACGTTTGCAACGGGTGAGACGCACGCTCCGGCTTTCAAGTAAATATTCAAAATCACCGTCAATGCTTTGGCGGTGATTTCGTTTTATATAAGAACCTCAACATTTGCGTCGCAGTAAGCAAAAAATAGACTGATCGGTTGAAAAGTTCATAGAAATATGATACAATGTTTATAGTAAGCAATAACGTAACGAATCATAAGGGATCGGGTATTTATGAAATATAAAATTAAGAAAGAATTCTTTCCGTTTTCGCATTTCACGCCGCCCATCAGCGAAAAGTTCCTCGCCATGGCTGTGCCGCACATGAAAACGCCGAAGTACATATTCAAGGACAAGGAGCTTGACGTGAGCCGTCACGAGATTCAAAGCTACGACGGCGAGAAGATCGAGTGCTTTCTGATGTCACCCAAGTCGTTGGGAGATCATGCTCCCTGCCTGATCTACATTCACGGCGGCGGATTCGTGCTTGCAGCGGCAGGCTATCACTATAAGAACGCCATGCAGTACGCGGGAGAGGTGGGCTGCAAGGTCGTGTTTGTGAATTACCGCCTCGCTCCGCAAAATCCCCATCCCGTATTCTTTGAGGATTGCTATGCCGCCATGTGCTGGACTTATGACAATGCAGAAGCCCTTGGCATCGATACCTCTCGCATTGGCATTGGCGGTGACAGCGCGGGCTCAACGCTTGCGGTCGGCGTTTGCATGATGGCAGGAGACAGAAAACATCCCGTGAAGTTCGTCTTTCAGATGCTTCCGTATCCGTTCCTCGATATGCGCAATAACAGCGAGTCCTGTCAAAAATTCACCGATACACCCATGTGGAATTCTACGCTGTCAAACAGAATCGCACCGATGACAAAGGTGGATCGGAACAATCCAAACTACGTCTATTATTCGCCCGTGGAAGCCGAGAACTTTGAAGGTCTGCCGCCTGCCTATATCGAAACGGCGGAGTTCGATTGCCTGCACGATGACGGCATTCTGTACGCAGAAAAGCTCCGCGAGGCGGGTGTCGAGGTCACGCTCAACGAGACCAAAGGCACGATGCACGGCTTTGACATTATGCAGAAAGCAGAGACAACCAAGGCGGCACTTGCGGCAAGAATCGCGTTTATGAGAAAGGTTCTTGAGAAAGATAAATAAGAATTTGTAAGGATAAAAAGTATGATTGTTTTAATAACGGGAGCATCACACACAGGTAAAACTACACTTGCTCAAAAGCTGCTCGAAACATATAAACACCCATATCTCTCAATCGACCACCTTAAAATGGGGTTAATTCGCAGTGGAAATACCAAGCTCACTCCAATGAGCGACGACAAGGATTTGACCGCGCACTTATGGCCTATTGTTCGTGAGATGATTAAGACAGCAATTGAGAACAAGCAGAACTTAATTATTGAAGGTTGCTATATTCCGTTCGATTGGCAGAAAGACTTTGACTCCGAATATCTTGAAAGCATCAAATATTACTGTCTTATAATGAGTGAGAAATATATCAGAAACCATTTTGCTGACATAAAAAAGTATGCAAACGTCATTGAAACTCGTATGGATGATGAATGGTGTACAATGGAGAGTGTATTGGCAGATAATGCCGAAGTCCTTTCCCTTGCGCAAAAGCATAATGCGAACTACATACTCATTGATGATCAGTACGAAATCAAGATTGAGTTATAACGACAAATTGCAATTTGTCGAGAGAATCAGAGCGAGGCCGGCAGAAAACGATCTGTCAGCCCTCAAAAATTGACACGCAGAAAGCAAAGAAAACAACCGCTGAGGAATCTCACGAAACCTCAGCGGCGTTTTTACGTTTATCTGACTACCGAAGAATGACTATAGATATAGAATTCCTCTTGGCTCGGCATCCACTTTTTTTCTTTGGGGGAGAAAGTGGCGTCGAATGCCTCGACCGCAGCGGTGTCCTCACAGCAATCGGCGGCGGTAGATGGAATGTACATCCACTTTCTGCCGTCAAGAGCGTTCGGCACAAGCTCGCAAACGAGAAGTGCCGTCGGGAAGTTTCTGTCTACGATAAAGCTGACGTTCTTCTTTTTGCAACTTACGAAACCACGGCTGACGTAGTTGCCCTGATTTCCGAAATTGATGTTTACATCATAGCCCATCTTACGTGCTACCTCAAAGGAATACTCAATCAACATTTTGCCGAGCTTCTGCCTTTGATATTCGGGAGCAACGCAAAGCGGCCCGAAGGAAAGTATCTCCTTTCTCTCTCCGTTCTCGTCCTCAAGCCATGCTTTGGTGTACATGATATTGCCGACAATCTTACCGTCAAGCTCAAGCACGAACGCAAGCTCGGGGATGAAGTCGGGATGATTACGCATCATGTGGACGAAATAATGTTCATCTGCGCCCGGCTTGTAGATGTTCCAAAACGCCTCACGGGTAAGTTCTTCTACTGCTTTGTAATCTTTTTCTGTTTCTAAACGTATCGTCAAATTGTTCATTGTTAAATCCTTTCATAATTGTGACGCTCAAAGTACGAGAGGATTGCCGAGAATGTATTTGCAAACCTCTCGTTTACAATACAATCTCCAAAAGGTTGGTGTTTTTCAAAAAGCACACTCCGATAAAAATATTCAAGCCTAAGCTTGTAAAGATATTATATCATAAATATGTGAATAGTTCAATCACCCACCCTTATAAAACGATTGAAATATTCATAGAAATATGATATAATAAACTCATCGATAAATAAGAATTTGCATGTGAGATAAATGGAGGCTCTTGTGGGGAAAATAAAAGGCTATCTCTGGCTTTTTTTGACAATGCTGAAAATAGGGTTGTTCACCTTTGGTGGTGGATATGCCATGATCGCTCTGCTTGAAAATGAGTTTGTAGAAAAAAAGAAATGGCTTGAAAAAGATGAGTTTTTGGATGTTGCGGCCATTGCCGAATCTACGCCCGGTCCTATTGCCATCAATGCGGCAACTTACATAGGATACAAAAATTCTGGAGTGATCGGCTCAATGATTGCGACTCTTGGCATTTGTATTCCGTCGTTTGTTATCATCTACGCAATATCACTGTTCTTTGATGCCTTTCTTTCTTTGACATTGGTTGCATACGCTTTCAAGGGTATTCAGATATGTGTGGTGTATCTGATCCTTACAGCAGGACTGAAGATGTTGAAGCAGATGAAGAAAACCGCATTTAACATAATCATTATTTCGATAACACTGATCTGTATGGTTGTGTTTTCATTTTTCGCGGTGAAGTTTTCAACGATATTTTACATACTGATCAGTGGGATATGCGGCGTAGTGGTATATCTTCTCGGCAAAATAAGGAAGGAGAAAAAGCATGATCTATCTTGAATTGTTCTTAACCTTCCTTCAGATCGGTGCATTCTCCTTTGGTGGTGGATACGGAATGATATCGTTAATCAGAGAAAAGGTCTTGATGTACGGTTGGCTTACCGAGGAAGAAATGCTCAATATGATTGCCGTAGCTGAATCCACTCCCGGACCGATAGCGGTTAATATGGCAACCTTCGTTGGCTCGTCACAAGGCGGATTTCTTGGTGCACTTCTTGCTACACTTGGTGTGGTATTACCGTCGTTTTTTATCATTCTAATAATCGCAGCGCTGATACGCAACTTTATGAAATATGCGGGGGTAAAGGCGTTCCTCGGCGGCATCCGTCCGTGTGTTGTTGGCTTGATACTCGCAACGGCAATTACGATGTTTATGAGTACGGCAATCGGCTTCAGTGGTATAGGAGATACGCTTGCCATAGATTTTAATGGCATTATCATATTCGCCATATTGATAGCAATCAGTGTCGTAGCAAAGCTTGCGCTAAAGAAAAAGCCGTCTCCGATACTGATGATCGTCGTATCGGCAGGTCTTGGTATGCTGATGTATTCATTATAAGGATTTTGATAAACAAATTCCAATTTGTCGGGATGATGATAAGAGCGAGGGCTGACGAAATCAATCGTCAGCCCTCAAAATTTGAGTCGGAGAAAGCAAAGAAAAGCAAATTCGAAGAAATTCACAAAACATACTTGTTTTTTTCTGTAAACAGGTGTATAATATACGCACAACTGAACAAACGGGAGCTTGTATACAGGCTGAGAGGAAGGTGTGACCTTCGACCGAGAACCTGATTTGGATAATGCCAACGTAGGGATGCCTGATACGAGGATATTGGGAGGAACAAGAGATTTTTTTGGAGTTACCGAATCGGTAACTCCTTTTTTGTCGCAATTTTGGAGGAAAAGAAAATGGTAAAGGTAAACGGAACAGAGCTTGATATTGCCGGCAAAACGCTTACGGAGTATCTTGCAACCACGAACTATGATATGAAGCGAATCGCTGTCGAGCGCAACGGAGATATCGTTCCTAAGGCACAGTATGGCGAAACCGTGCTTCAGGATGGCGACAGTCTTGAAGTTGTCAGCTTTGTGGGAGGCGGCTAATATGGTGCTACCTACAAAAGATGAATGGATAAAGGCGCTCACGGAACGCCATGGAAAAGAGCTGCAACAAGCCTTTTCATCGGCAACGGTTGCCATCTGCGGTCTTGGCGGTCTTGGTTCAAATATTGCCATAGCTCTCACAAGAGCAGGTATCGGAAAGCTGATATTGATTGATTTTGACCGTGTAGATATCACCAATCTGCACCGTCAGCAGTATAAGGCAGAACAAATCGGTATGTATAAGACGGTCGCACTTGCGAAAAATCTCAAAGAAATAGCTCCGTATATTTCACTTGAAATACATACAGAGCGCATTACGGAAGATAACGCATTAACCCTTCTGCAAGATGCAGATATAATATGCGAAGCCTTTGACGACGCGGAATGTAAAGCGATGCTTACGGAGATCGTTCTCACAGAAATGCGGGATAAGTACCTCGTGGCTGCATCGGGTCTGGCGGGACTTTATGACGCCAATCGCATCAAAACAAGAAAAGTAACGAGCAAATTCTATCTGTGCGGTGATGAGAAAAGCGACGTCGCAGACGGAATCGGGCTTGTATCGTCCCGTGTTATGATTTGCGCCGCACATCAGGCACACACGGTACTCAGAATTTTAGCAAATAATTTTGAAGAATAAAGAGGAAAAAGAAATGAATAACGACAAACTTATTATCGGCGGTCACGAATTTGGTTCCCGTTTCATTCTCGGCTCGGGCAAATATTCGATGAAGCTCATCGAGGCGGCAGTTAAGGATGCAGGCGCGGAGATCATCACCTTGGCAGTCCGCCGCGCCAATACCAAGGAACACGAAAACATTCTCGACTACATTCCCGAAGGGATCACGCTTCTTCCCAACACCTCGGGGGCGAGAAACGCAGAGGAAGCCGTTCGTATCGCTCGCCTTGCCCGTGAGCTTGGATGCGGTAATTTCGTAAAGATCGAGATCATGCGTGATTCCAAATATCTCCTTCCCGATAACGTGGAAACCATCAAGGCAACCGAGATACTCGCAAACGAGGGATTTGTGGTAATGCCGTATATGTACCCCGATCTGAACACCGCCCGTGACCTTGTAAACGCAGGCGCGGCAAGCGTGATGCCCTTGGCTTCCCCCATCGGCTCGAATAAAGGACTTGCAACCAAGGAATTCATTCAGATACTCATTGACGAGATTGACTTGCCCATCATCGTGGATGCAGGTATCGGCAGACCTTCGCAGGCTTGTGAAGCCATGGAGATGGGTGCGGCGGCCATTATGGCTAACACCGCACTTGCAACCGCCGGAGATCTTCCCATGATGGCATCGGCATTCAAGCAGGCAATCGAAGCAGGTCGTAAGGCATACCTTTCGGGACTTGGCAGAGTTCTCACCCGTGGAGCATCTGCATCCGATCCCTTGACAGGCTTCTTGCGTGATTAAGGAGAACACTATGGAAAACCAATTTTTTGTGGATTCGGAGCATCTGTCGCCCGAAGCACTTGCGAAAAAGCACCGCATCGAAAACGATCCCACGAGCCGTAAGAACCACATGGAATATCTGCCCGGCATGGAGATCATCGAGTCGGATGTCTGTTCACAAGTAATGGCACAGATGAACTCTTATGATTACAGCAAATATACGGCAAGAGATGTTCGTGCAGCCTTAGAGCATCCTACTTGCTCTATTGAAGATTTCAAGGCACTTCTGTCACCTGCGGCAGAGCCCTTCCTTGAACAGATGGCAGAGAGAGCAAGACTTGAAACAAGTAAGCATTTCGGGAATACCGTGTATCTGTTCACACCACTTTACATAGCAAATTACTGCGAAAACTACTGTGTGTACTGCGGCTTTAACTGCTATAACCACATCAACCGTATGAAGCTCTCCATGGAGCAGATCGAAAAGGAAATGAAGGTCATTGCCGACAGCGGCATGGAAGAAATCCTTATCCTTACGGGTGAGAGCCGTGCGCAGAGCAACGTGGAATATATCGGTGAGGCTTGCAAGCTGGCGAGAAAGTATTTCCGTATGGTGGGACTTGAGATCTATCCCGTCAACACCGATGAATACAAGTATCTTCACGAATGTGGCGCGGACTATGTAACCGTGTTCCAAGAAACCTACGATACCGACAAATACGAACAGCTCCACTTGCTTGGTCACAAGCGTGTATGGCCATACCGTTTCGATGCGCAGGAAAGAGCCTTGCGAGGTGGTATGAGAGGTGTGGCGTTCTCGGCATTGCTCGGTCTCTCGGACTTCCGCAAGGATGCACTTGCAAGTGCATTGCACGTCTACTATTTGCAGAGAAAATATCCACACGCAGAAATGTCGCTGTCCTGTCCGAGGCTTCGTCCCATCATCAACAATGACAAGATCAATCCCCTCGATGTTCACGAAAAGCAGCTTTGCCAGATCATCTGCGCCTATCGTATCTTCCTTCCGTTCGTCGGTATCACCGTATCCTCCCGTGAGAGTGCGGAATTCAGAAACGGCATCGTAAAGATCGCCGCTACCAAGGTATCGGCAGGTGTTTCTACGGGTATTGGCGACCATGAAAGCAAATACAGCGGCAAGGAGAGCGATGAGGTTCAGGGCGACGAGCAGTTTGAGATTGACGATAACCGCAGCCTTGACAAAATGTATAAGGATATTGAGGGAGAAGGACTTCAGCCCGTGCTGAACGATTATCTCTACGTATAAGGAGCGAATATGAAAAACTTTGATACGAAACTTTATTTTATAACCGATTCTACGGGCTTTGAGGAAGCAGAATTTCTCCATCGTGTGGAAGAAGCACTCGATGGTGGTGCAACGATTTTACAGCTCCGTGAGAAAAACAAATCCACCATGGAGTACATCGAACTTGCCGAAAAGGTACACGAGCTTACAAAGAAATACAACGTTCCGCTGATCATTGATGATCGTATCGACGTTGCCCTTGCCGTAGGAGCAGAGGGCGTTCACCTCGGAAAAGAGGATATGCCGATTGCGACCGCACGCAGAATACTTGGCGATGACTTTATCATCGGAGCGACCGCTAAAACTGTTCCGTGGGCGCTTGAAGCATACGAGGGTGGAGCTGACTACCTCGGTGTCGGCGCGATCTACCCGACAACCACAAAGGTTAAGACGGTACTGACCTCTACCGATACCTTGGCTGATATCTGCAAGGCTGTTCCGATTCCCGTGAATGCTATCGGTGGTCTGAATAAAAACAACATTGACGTTCTCGCGGGTATTCCCATTGCAGGCATCTGCGTTGTATCCGCTATTATGAAAGCCGAAAGCCCGAAAACGGCAACAATAGAGCTCAAGGCAAGAGCAAAGGAACTTGGAATCATATGATAAAGGGCGCAATATTTGACCTTGACGGAACGCTACTTGATTCGATGTTCATATGGGATACCATCGGAGAGGTTTATCTCCGTTCCCTTGACATCGAGCCGAGGGAAAATTTAGCAGAAGCCTTCAAGACCTTTACATTAGAGGAATCCGCCGAATACTATCGTACTCATTACGGCGTGACCTTATCGGTTGCGGAAATCGTGGACGGTGTAAACCGAATGATCGAGGACTTATATAAAAGCACAGTTCCACTCAAAAAGGGTGTTGCCGAATTCCTTGCAGGGCTGTCAAAGGCTGGCGTAAGGATGTGTATTGCCACGGTGACGGACAAGTATCTCGTAGAAGCTGCCTTGACTCGCCTGAAGGTCAGACAATACTTTGGCGAGATCATAACTACCGCCGAGGTTGGCTGTGGGAAAAATGATCCCAAGATCTATCGCACGGCTCTTGCTTATCTTGGAACGGAAAAGCACGAAACCCTCGTATTTGAGGACGTGCTCCATGCTCTGATGACAGCCAAGAACGACGGTTTTCCCGTCGCGGCGGTCTATGACAAGCACGAGCTAAGGCAGACGGAAATGAAAAAAAACAGTGATTATTATATTACCAATTACGAAACAGTAAAAATATAAAACACAGCGGCAGATTGGGGGCACCACCTTATGTCGCTACATAAAACGATGCTGAAAAACGAAAGGAGTATTCTATGAAAATGAAAACAGCATTGACCATTGCAGGAAGCGACTGCAGTGGAGGCGCCGGTATTCAAGCAGATTTGAAAACAATGACGATGAATGGTGTTTTTGCCATGAGTGCGATCACAGCACTGACGGCACAGAACACGACCGGCGTCCGAGCCATTCAGGAGGCAACTCCCGAATTTTTGAGAGATCAGATCGATGCGGTATTCGAGGATATCCGTCCCGATGCCGTAAAAATAGGAATGGTCAGCTCGGCAGAGCTTATCAAGATAATTGCCGACCGACTTACCTATTACAAAGCGGAGAACATTGTAGTCGATCCCGTGATGGTCGCCACAAGCGGTTCTGAATTGATGAAAACCGATGCGGTATCGGTACTGACAAGAGAGCTTCTTCCTCTCGCTACTCTTGTGACACCCAATATCCCCGAAGCAGAAGTTTTATCAGAACAGACCGTTCACACGAAGGAAGATATGGAACGTGTGGCGAAGATGATAGGCGATACCTACGGATGCGCTGTGCTTCTAAAGGGCGGTCATAGCGTAAGTGATGCAAACGATCTTCTGTATGTAAACGGCAACTACAAATGGTTCAGCGGTAAGCGCATCAACAATCCCAACACGCACGGCACGGGCTGTACGCTTTCGTCTGCAATAGCATCAAACCTCGCAAAGGGATATGACCTTGAAACCTCTATCAGGAGAGCAAAGGATTATATCTCGGGCGCACTTGCCGCGATGCTCGACCTCGGACAGGGTTCAGGACCTATGAATCACGCTTTTGATCTGAACAGCCAATTTGCTAAATAATACTGCTTGAAAGGAATCGAATTAAATGAGAAACTATACCACACAAATGGATGCTGCAAGACATGGCATCATCACCCCCGAAATGAAGGCAGTTGCTGCTAAGGAATACAGAGCCGAGGAAGAGATCAGAGAACTCGTAGCCAAAGGACAGGTTGCAATTTGTGCCAATAAGTTACATACCTGCATCGATCCCAACGGTGTCGGCTCAATGCTTCGCACCAAGATCAACGTAAACCTTGGAGTTTCCCGAGATTGCAAAGACTATGACATTGAGATGGAAAAGGTTATGGCAGCCGTAAATATGGGAGCAGAAGCCATTATGGACTTGTCCTCTCACGGCAATACACAGCCCTTCCGCAGAAAGCTGACGAGCGAATGTCCCGCTATGATCGGTACGGTTCCTGTATATGACAGTGTAATCCATTATCAGCGTGATCTTGCAACCCTTACCGCAAAGGACTTTATCGACGTGGTAAGGCTTCACGCAGAGGACGGCGTGGACTTCGTCACCCTTCATTGCGGTATTACCCGTAAGACCATTGAGCAGATCAGGAAGCACAAGAGAAAGATGAACATCGTCTCTCGCGGCGGCTCTCTCGTGTTCGCTTGGATGTGCATGACAGGCGAGGAGAACCCCTTCTACGAGTATTACGATGAGATCCTTGAGATCTGCCGTGAGTATGACGTGACGATTTCTCTCGGTGACGCTTGCCGTCCCGGTTGCCTTGCGGACGGAAGTGACGTGTGTCAGATTGAGGAGCTTGTGCGCCTTGGAGAGCTGACAAAACGTGCTTGGGCGCGTGACGTGCAGGTAATGGTAGAAGGTCCCGGACATATGCCGATGGATCAGATCGAAGCCAATATGAAGCTTCAGCAGACCATCTGTATGGGCGCACCCTTCTACGTGCTCGGTCCAATCGTTACCGATATCGCTCCCGGCTACGACCATATCACATCTGCCATCGGTGGAGCAATCGCAGCAGCATCGGGAGCAGCCTTCCTTTGCTACGTTACGCCTGCTGAGCATTTGGCACTTCCTAACGTAGATGACGTTAAGCAAGGCATTATCGCATCTAAGATTGCAGCCCACGCAGCTGATATTGCAAAGAAGATACCACACGCAAGGGATATCGACGACCGTATGGGAGATGCCCGTCGCAAGCTCGATTGGGAGGAACAATGGGCGTGCGCACTGGACAGCGAAACGGCAAAGAGAATACATGACGAGCGTAAGCCCGAGCATGAGGATACTTGCTCGATGTGCGGTAAGTTCTGCGCTGTGCGAAGCATGAACAAAGCACTCAATAATGAAATGGTAGATATTCTGTAATATAAGACATAACACTAAAACGGAGAATTTGTTGTGAAAAAAATATGTTGTGTAAACGATATGCCCGGTGTGGGTAAAATTGCTTTGTCTGCTATGATACCGATCCTTTCCGCAAAAGGGATTGATGTTGCTTCTTTGCCGACCGCTTTGGTCTCCAATACTCTTGATTTCGGCAGGTTCGATATTCTCGATACCACCGAATATATGGAAAAGACCGTTGATATTTGGCAGGCTCTTGGTTTTCGGTTTGATTGTATTGCCACGGGTTTTATGGTCAGCCCTAAACAGATTGACATTGTGCAGCGCCTGATCAATAATCAAGACACGGACAAGTTGTTGGTCGTTGTAGATCCGATTATGGGTGACGAAGGAAAGCTATACAATGGAATGACCGATAATAATGTGGCGATCATGAGGAAACTCAGCTCGTACGCCGATATTTTGATTCCTAACTTTACCGAAGCATGCTTCTTGACAAACTGGTTTTATAGCGGAGATACTTTAAGTCAGTGCGAATCAGATGAGCTGATTGAGCGAGTACGTCAGCTTGGCTGTAAATCGGTCGTCATCACAAGTGCTTCTGTGGAGGGTGAAAACTGCGTCATAGGATATGATCATACAAAGGATGAAAAATTCCAAATCGTATTTGAACTGATAGACGTTCGTTTTCCCGGAACGGGTGATATCTTTTCCGCAGTTCTCGTAAGCGATGTGCTGAACGGTGAGTGTCTCTATACTGCTACTCAACACGCAATGGAAACGGTAAGCAATATTATTATTGATAATCTCGATAAAAACGAAAAATTTTACGGTGTTGATATTGAGCGTTACATAAGCGAGGGCAAATTATGAAAATCAAAATCACTTTGGTAGAGCAAAAAGGTACTTGTCCATGCCACAGGGGACATAAAGTTGGAGATACGTTTGATTTTGATACGGAAAGAGGAAAGCTATGTCCAATGGCTGCACACGTTCTTTTTCCTATGATCGATATTTTGCGCTACGGCGGCGAGTTAAAGAGCAACGTTTTCTGTTGCCCTGACGTCGATACGATCAATGTATTTAAAATTGAGAAAGTGGATTAAAGAACAATTGTAAATCCCCAATCTGTCAAGGAGACATGAACGCAAAAGAGCTGGCAGAAATCAATCTGTCAGCCCTCAAAATTTGCGTCGGAGGAAACAAAGAAAACAGGTTACGGCTTCATCATCTTGATAAAGCGGAACATTTCGTCAGGACCTTCATCGGGGTCACGTTCGTCGTCATCGGGCATCGGATGGTTCGGCTGAAAATATTCACACCAAAACTGATCGATCTGAAAGCCGCACTTGTTTACATAGAAATGGATATTGCGCTTTTCGAAATATGGCGTGCAGGTTTCCCAAACTTTTTTTCGGGATGCAGAGCCTCGACCGCCTGCCACGCGCCGTAGCCGATGCCCTTGGTGTGCTCCTCGGGGGAAACGAATAGGATCTCCAGCTCGTTGTGGTTAGTTTCATTATTGATCTTCAAAATTACGCTCCCAACCCGTCTGCCGTCAACAACGATGCGGTAGGTCTCGCTATCGGGCGAGTCAATACAATGCTCGATGGTTTTGCGAGAGATGATCTCACCGTCAAAATCGCGGTATTCCTTTTTCATACCTTTTCCAAAACGATCTCTCCCTCTCTTCGTATCGGATACATGGTGCTTCCCAAACATCTTGTCAAAACGTATGAAGAAAAGCTCGGCTTTTACTCCTGCACCGTTCCTACCTTTATGCAATACGTTCTCACTGAACTTATTGACAACGGTGACTTTGAACGTCATATCAATCGTGTAAGAAGAGGTTTACGTAAGCAGAATAAATAATTATATAGCCGCTTATTTTTAGCATATGCGACATTATTTTGCTAACGATTTTGCGTCTTAAGAATTTCGTTGTTCATTTTGGTTTCGTCTTTATTAGCACTCTGCATATTATAGTGCTAATATTTACAATCATGACATTTTTCTGTAACAATTATGAAACAAACCAGGTTTACAATATATCATGTGAAAGGAAGAGATCTGAATGGCGCCTGGATCTCGAATAAAATTGCTCCTTTCAACAAATAATACACTTACAAATCTATAAGGAGGATTCTGTTATGTTTGAACTTACACCCTTTGCACGCAACAATCATTTTCTTGCTTCCTATGACCCTTTCAAAGCGATGGAGGAATTTGAGAAGAACTTCTTCGGACATCAGGTTCCTGCCTTCAAGACCGATATTCGCGAGACCGAGAACGCATACGTTCTTGACGCTGAGCTCCCCGGCTTC
>JAFVTI010000052.1 GCA_017503325.1 Clostridia bacterium
AGTTTCAGTTTCAGTTTCAGTTTCGGTCTCTGTTTCTGTTTCGGTTTCGTCCTCGCCGGGCTCCTTTTCGCCCTTGAGCGCATCAAACACAGAGCCTAAGGTGTTCTTGACATCCTCGGGGAGCAGGGAAGACAGGAAATAGTCCTCGTCCTTGATCATGGCATCCATGACGTAGACAAGGCCGCCCTCTATCTCGGGGTGGGCGTTACCGTAGGAGATGACCGTCGCTATGGGGGATGCGACCATGGTAAGGACCAGCAGGGCGGCGACGGCAGCGGTAGCCATCCATGCGCGGAAGCGCGGCTTGCTCCAAAGGGGCACGGGGGCGTTGGCGCGGATCAGCAGCGCGTCGTCCACGTTGCCCATCATTTCAATCAAACGCAACTCTTTCATACGGCATACCCCTCCTTTGCGAGATGTTCACGCAGCTTGGCGCGCGTGCGGGAGAGGACCTTTTGTACGTTGGCAACGCTCAGGCCGTAACGCTTGGCGATCAGCGAGATCGGGTCAAGGTAATAGTAACGGCGCAGAAAAACGTTGCAGTCCCGCTCGGGAAGCGACCACAAAAAGCGGTTGAAGCTCTCGGAAAACTCCTGCTCGGCAACCTCCGTGGGCACGTCTGTGCCGGAGGCGATCACGTCGCTGATTTCGTCCAAGGCCAACACAATTTCGCCACCTCCGCGCTTTTGCGCTCTTTGACGGCGAAATCTGTCCAGCGAGATGTGGCGAGTAATGCCGCCTAAGTAAAGCTGCAGATGATCGGGCTTTGCGGGCGGGATGGAATTCCATGCACGCAGCCAGGTGTCGTTGACGCATTCCTCGGCATCTTGCATATTTTGCAGAATGTTCAGCGCAATACTTGTGCAGTAGTAGCCGTATTTGTTGGATGACTCTGTAATTGCTTGCTCGTTGCGAGCATTGTAAAGCCTAATAATGTCTTGATCTTGCATACAAAACAAACTCCTTTCGATAAAATACTGGGGCTCTACTTATCAAGTCGCAAAAAATGCGGCTGCGCTGACAATATTTTAGCATATTTTTCAGAAAATTTCAAGAAATTCGCCAAAACGTAACGGGAGGCGAAACGCTTTTCCTACGACATTATGAGCAAAACCCGCCCGCAAAATCGCGGGCGGGTTTATGGATGAATTGGAAATAAAATTAAGCTTCAACCTTTGCTTCTGCGGGAGCAGCCTTAGCCTTAGCCATCTGCTCTTTGCAAGCATTGGCAAAGTTCTTAGCATTGCTGATGCCGTAAATGTTGAGCTTCTGAGGCTTGCCAACACCGATGCCGTAAGTGATGGTAATTCTACCTCTGGAGTACTTAATGTTTTGAATCTGATCAAAGGTAATATCAAAGGTGCCGAAGGGGTTCTTGTTGCCGAAAATGCCTACCTCGGTCAGGGTAGCCTTGCTTCTTGCATAACCGATAAGGGTAAGGAGCGAAGAAACAAAGTTGAAAATGTTGAAAATGGTACCAAGGATACCGATGGGGGCAGCGAGGATCCATCCGAGAATCGGGATGAGAGCCAGGACAAAGGTTACGACGTAAATAACCGCGGCGATAAAAATGCAAGCAAAGACATAACCAATGATGGTTCCGATAAGCTTGCCCACGCTGCAGCTTTCGTTCAGAAGAGCTTTTGCTTCTTTGTTGTTCATGAGATTTCCTCCAAAAGTAAATTATTTATGTTTTACAGAATTCTTCGCCACAGCGATTTACTCTGCAATAACCTTAACAAAGGTCTTTTTGCCCTTGCGGAACAGCTTGCCCTCGGCAAAGTCCGCCTTGGTGTACGCGGTCTTGAAATCGGTGATCTTGTCGCCGTCAACCGTTACGCCGCCCTGTTGGATGGCAGTGCGCGCCTCGGACTTGGACTTGACAAGTCCTGCCTTGACCATGACGGTGCCAATGTCGATCTGACCCTCCACCATGCCACCCGTAAAGTCAGCGTCGGTCAGGGTGTGCACGGGAGCGTCTGCCGCGCCGCCTGCGGTGAACAGGGAACGAGCCTGCGCCTGTGCCTTTTCAGCCTCTTCCTCGCCGTGAACCAGCTTGGTCAGCTCGTAAGCAAGAATTTCCTTGGCGGTGTTGAGCTGTGCGCCCTCCCAAGCGTCCATTGCATCGATCTGCTCAAGAGGCAGGAAGGTCAGCATACGGATGCACTTGAGCACGTCTGCGTCGCTGACGTTTCTCCAGTACTGGTAGAAGTCGTAGGGCGTGGTCTTGTTGGGGTCAAGCCATACAGCACCCGATGCGGTCTTACCCATCTTCTTGCCCTCGGAATTGAGCAGAAGGGTAATGGTCATGGCGTAAGCGTCCTTGCCAAGCTTTCTGCGGATCAGCTCGGTGCCGCCCAGCATATTCGACCACTGGTCGTCGCCGCCAAACTGCATATTGCAGCCGTAGGTCTTATACAGATGGTAGAAGTCGTAGGACTGCATGATCATGTAGTTGAATTCGAGGAAGGAAAGTCCCTTTTCCATTCTCTGCTTGTAGCACTCGGCCGTCAGCATCTTGTTGACAGAGAAGCACGCGCCAACGTCGCGCAGCACGTCAACGTAGTTAAGCTGAAGCAGCCAGTCCTTGTTGTTGACAAGGATGGCCTTGTCTTCGCCGAAGTCGATAAAGCGCGACATCTGCTTTTTGAAGCATTCGACGTTGTGCGCAATGGTCTCTTCGGTCATCATTTGTCTCATGTCGGTTCTGCCCGAGGGGTCACCGATCATAGCTGTGCCGCCGCCGATCAGAACGACGGGCTTGTTGCCTGCCATCTGCAGTCTCTTCATCAGGCACAGCGCCATAAAGTGACCGACGTGCAAAGAGTCTGCCGTGGGGTCAAAGCCGATGTAGAAGGTCGCCTTGCCCGCGTTGATCATGTCTCTGATCTCTGCTTCGTCGGTGACCTGAGCGATCAGTCCCCTGGATTGCAATTCTTCGTAGATTTGCATGTCTGTTTCTCCTTTTGATATGAAAAAATAAAAGTCCCCGATTTCGGGTCTACTCCCGAAAATCAAGGACGGGCGGGGACGCCGCCGTGTTACCACCTTGCTTTACCTCTTTTTTGCAAAAGAAGCCTCTGTCGGCCGGTTCTGCAAAACGCAAAGCACCGGTCGCATTCCGATAACGGGGAAGTCCGCCGCAGCCTACCGGGAGTGCCGCGCAGGCATCCGTTCGGTGCGGAGCTCAGGGAGGTATTTCGCCGCTGCCATCCTCGCCCCTCTCATCAACCGGGTACTTTCTGTGAGTCGCATGCGGGTACTTATTCCCGTCAAAGCCGATATATACGACATTATATAACATGAAAACGGATTTGTCAAGTGGAAATCACGATTTTTTGCATGAAAATAGGGCTCTTCCGTGGGAAAGAGCCCCTTGTTTTGATTCAGATTAACCGATCTCTACAACGGTGAAATTGATCGTGGCTGCTGCATCGGTTGCATTGTGGATGGTGACCTCGATGTTGTCCCAACCCTCGCCGGGGATCTCCTGCACGATGCTGGTGCCTTCGGTGTAGGTCAGACCAACTGCAACGCCTGCAAGGTTGTCAGCGGTAACGGACAGGGAAGCAGCATTTTCGATCACGATTTTCTTGCCGCCCTGGTTGCGGACCATGAACTTGACGGTTTCGCCTGCCTCGAGGGTCATAGCGCCGTTGGTGCCGTCAAATTCGATTGCTTCAATTGCCTCAACGGGGTCAACCTGTGCAATGTTCAGGGTGATCTCCTTGATCAGCTCCTCGTTGCCTGCGGTGTCCTTAGCGTAAACGCACAGCTTGTGAGTGCCTGCGCCCAGTCCTTCAAGAGGAATATCAAACTGGAATCTGCATGCGCTGAGTGCGCCGGGGCAGTTGGTGGCGATGTGAGTCTGCACGCCCTCTTCTGCCGTGAAGGTGAAGCTTTCGTTATAAACGTGCTCGCCGCCGTTGAATGCATAACCGACCGTACCCTCGGTCTCGGTGAAGTATGCGATCCAGCCAAAGACTCTGAGCGCGGAATCGTTGGTATCAATGTCGGCAACGCCGTTCCAATTCATGAACTCGCCGCCGTTGTTGACTAGGGCCTTACCAGCCACGGGATGTACGGTGGCCAGGGTATCCCAGGACATCGCTGCAATTACCTTGACGGGCTCGGGAGTAGGCTCGGTGCTTTCCTCTTCGGGAGTGGTTTCAACCTCGGGCTCGGTGGTCACTTCCTCGGTAGAGGTCTCTGTCTCGGGCTCGGTGGTGACTTCCTCGGTGGAGGTCTCAGCCTCGGGCTGGGTGGTCACTTCTTCGGTGGTGGTTTCTGCATCGGTGGTTTCATCGGAGGTGTCGGGTGTAGTTTCACATGCGACAAGCACGACCGAGAAGACCATGCAAAGAGCCAATAAAATGAGTAACTTTTTCATGATTCTTTTCCTTTCGTGTTTCAACTTTCTCCCTGAAATCAGGGAAGACGAGAGAAATTATATCACAGAACGGCGAAAAATGCAAGAGGGTAGAGCAATATTGTGGCACGTACGGATCTATTCTCAAAAAAACTGTGTTTTTCGTTTTTTTGATAAAAAATTGCAAAAGAGATAAACTTTTAAGAAAAAAACGCGTCTATACAGGTGAAAGACGGTTTACTTGACAGCCCATTGTTCACATGATATAATGAAATCAGAAATATGCAAAGGAGAACGCAATGAAAAGTATCGGAAAAATGATTCGCGCCTACAGGCTGCAAAAGCAGCTGAGCATCGCTGTGCTGGCAGAGACGGTCGGCGTGCCCGAGCAAACACTGATCAAATGGGAAAAGGGCAGAGCCGTACCCGATTCCAACCATATGCAAAAATTGACCGATGCGCTGGATATCCCGACCGCTGCATGGGTCGATCTCACACTTCGCAAGCTCCGCTTGCAGAACAGGATCCTGCTTGTATCGGGGATCGCCCTGTTGCTGGCACTTTTGCTCTTGCTGGGTGGGATCGGTACGTATGCACGGCAGATGCGTGAGCGCATGGAATACGTGCTTTTCGGTGGCTTTGGCAGTTTGTCCGACAATTATGTCGTTGATGTGTCCATGACGGAGCTGATTGCTACGCCCGAGCGGTACCATGGGGTCAAGGTGCGCTTGACTGCTGTGGGAAATCTCGATTTTGAAGGGAATTACATCAGCGCAAGCACAGAGGCGTGGGAAAACCATACCAACGATCGGATCTGGATCGAGCTTGGCGAGCAGCTTGCCCCACACGGTGAGAGATTGCGAAGATATAACGGGGAATACGTGATCATAGAAGGTGTGTTTAACATGCACGACAAGGGACATTTTAACATGTTCCAAGGCGCGCTGCACGACGTGACCCGATATGATTTGGACGACGCAAGCTTATATGATAATTGCCGGGTACAGTACCATGAGGAAAGCAGGCTTTACAGCTATGCGGTATATGACGATCGCGAAAACGTGATGATCTCGGGAGAGAATTTGGAGCAATATCCCACGACCGATTACGTCGGAATGGGTGTCATAGGCGTGAGCTTGCCAAGTCCCGAGGATGTTTCCACTGATAAAACCGTCTATTGCAATGTGGAGAGCGGGGAGATCAGCGAACCGTTTTTGCACGTCATAGATGCGCACGAGGGCTACGTGATGTATGTTACCGAGAAACAAGGGCAGTACAGCGTT
>JAFVTI010000053.1 GCA_017503325.1 Clostridia bacterium
TTGCAAAATATTTCCTGTATAATAAAACCAAAGTGAGGTGAAGGGCATGGGCAAGAAGGTCACGCAGGCGGCAAGTAATCCGTATGCGTTCAGCGACACCAATAAACGCTATTATACCTACGACTATTTTCTCAAAAATACTTTTGGCGGCAAGGTGGCCAAGCTGCCCATCGACGCAGGCTTTACCTGCCCGAATATCGACGGCAGATGCGCGCATGGCGGTTGCATTTACTGCTCGGACAAGGGAAGTGGGGATTTCGCGCCGCCGCCCAACGTGCCCATCCTTGAGCAAATGGAACGCTCCCACGCGCTGATCAGCGGAAAATGGAAGACTGACAAGGTCATCCCGTATTTCCAGGCGCATACAAACACCTACGCGCCGCTTGAAATCTTGCGCGAGAAATACGAGCAGGCACTCGCATACCCGGGCGTGGTGGGGCTGAATATCGCCACGCGTGCCGATTGCCTCCCACCTGACGTGGTTGCGTATCTTGCTGAGCTTGCAAGTCGCACCTATCTGACGGTTGAGCTGGGGCTGCAAAGCTCGGACGATCAAACTGCCGCGCTGATCAATCGCGGGCACGACTATGCTGCCTTTGTCAAGGGCTATCTCGCGCTGCGTGCGGCAAGCCCGGATATTCACGTCTGCATCCATCTGATCCTCGGTCTGCCGGGGGAGGACGAGCAGACCATGCTGCAGAGCGTGCGCGACGTAGCGACCTTGCATCCAGATCAGGTCAAGTTGCATCTTTTGCACGTGATCAAAGATACGGTCATGGCCGATATGTACCTTGCAGGCGAATACGAGCCCATGACGCAAACGGCATATACCGAAACCGTGGCCAAGGCCTTGACGCTGCTGCCACCCGATACCGTGATTGCGCGGCTGACGGGTGACGGCGCACCCGACGCGCTGCTTGCGCCCGACTGGAGCAGACGCAAGACGGCCGTGGTCAATGACGTAGACAAAATTCTGTACCAAAACGACCTGTACCAAGGAAAATACTATCAATCGGAGGTAGAGCATGTTTCAGAAAGCTAAATGGATCTGGAAGGCAGGGGAGATCCTGTCGGATGAATTTGCGGATTTTATTGAAGAATTCGATGCAAGCGGGCAAGCACCCTATACGCTGACCATCGCTGCGGACTCCAACTATACCGTGTACCTCAATGGCGAGCTTGCTGCCTTTGGCCAATATGCCGATTATCCCACCTACAAGGTCTGTGACCGCGTGGACGTTACCAAATTCGTCAAGGCAGGCAAGAACAGACTGGTCATCGTGGTGTGGTACTACGGCGACGACACGCAGACCTATATTCACGGCGATCCGGGCGTGATCTTTGAGATCCGTGAGCAGGATACTCCCATCTGTTACTCGGACGAAAGCACGCTTTCGCGTTTGTCGCGCGACTACATTTCGCATGTCAGACAACTGATCTCGGGTCAGCTGGGCTATACGTATCACTACGATGCTACCTCGTACGACGGCTTTATCGATTGTGACGTGACCGACGGTTTTGCGCCGAGTGTGCTCATGCCCATGATCTCCACCGATTTTACGCTGCGACCCGTCAAAATGCTGGAGCTTGCTCCGAGAACGCAGGCGCAGCTTTGCCTGCAGGGACTGTTTGATTACGTGGAAAAGCAACATACAACCCCGGATAAGATGATGCAGCACGCAGCGCTTCGTCACCGCTATCCCGAGCAGATCTCGGATATGCGCGGCTTTTTCGGCTTTGATAAGCCGGTGCATTTCAAGACCGAGGACGGGGCACAGGGTATCTTCTTTATTGTGGATCTCGGACAGGAATGGGCAGGATTTTTGGACTTCGACATTGAAGTGCCGCACGACTGTCAGATCGAGATCGGCTACGGCGAGCACCTGGCCGACGGCAGATGCCGCACGTCAGTGCGCGGATTCTCGGCCGATTACAGAGCCAAAAAGGGAAGAAATCAATACCTGCATACCTTCCGACGCTTCGGGTGCCGATACGTACAGTTCTTTGTCAACGCCACCGAATTTACCGTGCATTACGCAGGCCTGAGACCTACGCTGTATCCCGTGACCGCCAAGAAATTCGAAAAGGGAAATCTCTTGCAGAATACCATCTACGAGGTCTGTGCCAATACGCTGTTGCAATGCATGCACGAGCACTACGAGGACTGTCCCTGGAGAGAGCAAGCACTTTATTGCATGGACTCGCGCAATCAGATGCTTTGCGGCTATTACGCCTTTGGCGAAAAGGACTTTCCGCGCGCTAACCTGAAATTGATCTCCAAGGGCTTGCGACCTGACGGCATTCTGACGCTTTGCTATCCCGCAGGTAAGGATTTTCCCATTCCGTCCTTCTCAACCGTGTATTTCATCCAGATGGAGGAATACATTCGCTATACGGGCGACGTGACGCTGGCAGAAGAGTGCTATCCCGTGCTGGATACCATTATTCATACCTTTATCGGCAAGCTGCAGGATAGCGGGCTGATCGAGAATTTCTACGGTGAGGGCGGATATTGGAACTTCTACGAGTGGAGCCCCGGCATGAACGGTCATTTCTTTGAAAAGGTGCGCAGCATGGAGTCTCCTCTCAACGCATTCTTCTCGCTGGCCCTGCAAAGCATGGCAAAAATCTGCGATGCGTTGGGTAAGACACGTGAAGCAGGGGAGTACCGTGCGCTTTCCAAGAGTGTCAATGCCGCAATTGCAAAAGAGTTCTATAACCCCGAAACCAAGCTTTTCGAGTCGTTTGATAACCGTTGCAGAGGAGAGTACAGCGTACTGACAAACGCGCTTTGCATGCTGTGCGGCGCGGCAGATGGCGTTGATAAGACCAATATTTTGCGTATTCTCGCGACCAATGGAAAAGACAATTGCGGATATACGGTGCATCCCAATACGCTGAGCATGAACTCCTTCCGCTTTGACGCGCTGCTTGCATATGACAGGGAAGCGTATGCGAAGGTGATCATTGACGAGCTGGACCGTGACTATTTTCATATGTTGCGAAACGGTGCAACCACCTTCTGGGAGACTATCATCGGCCTTTCGGATTTCGGGCATGCCGCAAGCTTGTGCCACGGTTGGAGCGCACTGCCGATATACTATTACGAAATGCTTTTGTAAGAAAGTATAAATGTGAAATTTCCGTGAAGGGTTTTGTGCCACAATGACAGGAATTTTTGCCCCTTTTTGGTGATTGTGCCTATTTACGGAATTCGGGTTTTGTGCTATAATAATACTGCGCATGTATGCGACACCAAAACTATTTTTATCAAAGGAGATTTTCATCATGAAAAGATTTCTTTCCGTGCTGCTCGCTTCTCTGATGGTTCTGTCTCTGGCAGCTGCTATGGTAGTTTCTACCTCCGCAGCGCTTGAAGGTGACTGGCTGTCCTCCAGAAGCGGCTCCGACTACGAAGATGAAGGCAGCTACTGCCCCGCAGCAGGCTACCACTATGACCCCGTTCTGGGCTTCGTTCTCGATCCCCCCGTATACGCAAACGAAACCACTCCCTTCGTTCAGATGCACACCAGAAATCCTCTGGATCTGAAGGCTAACAACGATGGCAACGGTAACTCCGTTTCCGTTAAGGTAAGAGTACTTGAGTACGCTTACGACGGCGGCGAAATGAAGGACCAGTGGATCGCGTTCACTCTGAACAGCCAGCCCAGATCCACCCCCGGCTCCGTTGATTACGGCGAAGGTCTCTGCATTCTGGTCCGTGGCGGCGGTTACGGCTCCGCACAGGTTCAGCCTTTCTACGTAGATAAGGAAACCGGTAAGAGCTTCTCTCCCGCAGCTTCCTTCCCCTCTGTTGACGTTCCCATGAACGAAGAAGACCAGGAAGAGTACACCTTCACCGTTAAGTACGTTGACGGCGGTTATGTTTACGCTGTAAACGGCTACGAGTTCGTTGCTGACGAAGCTCTCAACGCTCACTTTGACAGAGTATTTGCTGAAGGCGCATACGTTGGCATTCTTTGCCAGACCGGTGTTGCTAACACCAAGATTCAGCTCGCTATCACCGAGTGGCAGGGCGACCTCCCCGTAGGTGACGACTCCGCAGATCCCGAAGAGGACCTCCGTGAGAAGGCTCCCATCGCTGATTCCGCAACCATTGAGGCTAACATGCCTGCAGTTCTGTGGGATTCTACCTGCAGAGACTTCAGAAAGATCTCCGTAACCGGTGGTGTTTATGAAGTAAACGAAGACGGCTCCGTTAAGATCAAGACCGAGACCGTTTCTCCCTACATTTCCTTCGGCGTTAAGTCCGAGGTTTCCTACGAAGCAGCTGACTTCCCCTACGTTGCAGTTCTGACCAGAAACTGCTGGGCTAACCAGGGTAACGTTTATTACTGCGCAGGTCCCATCCTGACTGCAGAGAACACCTACAGCGAAAACTGGGATCCCACCGAGTATGACTTCGGTAACGGCTGGACCATGGGTATCATGGACTTCTCCGATTACAACGAGGACGGTTGGTACGGCAGAATCAACAGCGTTCGTGTTGGATACGACTTCGCAGCAGACGATATCGCTAACGAAGAGTACAACAACTTCGACGTTGCATTCATCGGCGCATTCCGCTCCGTTGAAGAGGCTACCGCTTACACCCAGGCTTGGCTGACCTCCAAGGGCTACAGCGCAGACGTTGTAACCGAGCCCGAGACCACCAAGGCTCCCGAGACTGAGCCCGAGACCACCAAGGCTCCCGAGACCAACGCTCCCGATGCTACCGATGCTCCTTCCGACGGTGAAGTTACCACCGAGGCTGAAAAGTCCGGCGGCTGCGGTTCCATCGTTGCTGCTCCCATCGTTGCTCTGATCGCAATCCTGGGCGTTGCATTCGTTGCAAAGAAGAAGGACTGATTCTTAACTGAATGATTCCCTTGAATAAATATCCCCCCGTATAACGGGGGGTATTTCAGTTTCGGGCATAGCCCTAATAATACTGGCTGCGCACAAGTGCGCCTTCAATTGGCCTGCCAGCCATGCAACTGTTACTTACTACCCAT
>JAFVTI010000054.1 GCA_017503325.1 Clostridia bacterium
TAGTTTTTCCTTTAAGCTATTTGAAATCTCGTCTATCACACTTTGGTCAGACAAATCAAAATCCGATAAAGAAAATATATTATAGGTATTGTCCATATATTTTTCACTTTCTCTACACTTTAGTATTGTTTCCGAAATATGAGCAATTAGGGTTCAAATCATTTTATTCTATTCAAGAGCAATTGTCTTGAAATGCTATTTTAGCACTCCACTGCGATCTTAATAACTCCGTCGCGTTTGTTTTCAAACAGCTCATACGCCTCGTCGATCTTCGAGAGCGGATAGGTATGCGTGATCAGCGGCTCGGTATCGAGTTTGCCCTCGGCAATGAGCTTCAGCGTTTCCTCGCAGTCGCAACCGTCAACGCCGCCGGTCTTGAAGGTCAGATTTTTGCCGTACATATCGGGCAGAGGCAGGGTCTGCGCCTTGTCGTAAAGAGCCACCACCGTGACGATCGCATTCGGGCGCGCGCACTTCCATGCAAGCTCGAAGGTATTCTCTGCACCGGCCACCTCAAGCACCTCGTCTGCACCGCCGTGATCGCTGTTCTCACGAACAAAATCAAGGCATTTTTCGGGCGTAACCGTCAGTACATCGGGATAGTGCTCATTCACAAACTTGATACGGTTCTCGTCCTTCTCGCACATAATAATGCGCTTTGGATTTTTCAGCATCACGCAAAGAAGCGTGCAGATTCCCGTAGGGCCTGCTCCGATGATGAGAACGGTATCGTCCTCGGTGATCTCGGAGATCTTCGCCGCCCAATATCCCGTAGCAAGAACGTCGCCCACGAGCAGTGCTTGTCTGTCGGTCACGGTTTCGGGAATCTTGTTCAGCCCCTGATCCGCAAACGGCACGCGAACATACTCTGCCTGACCGCCATCGATGCGGCAACCAAGCGCCCAACCGCCGTGCTTGTCGGTGCAGTTGTTGACAAATCCCTTCTTGCAGAAGAAGCACTCACCGCAAAAGGTTTCCACGTTGACCGTGACTCTGTCACCGGGCTTTACGTGCGTGACAGCCGAGCCTACTTCTTCCACAACTCCGACCATCTCGTGACCGACCGTGATCCCTTCCACCGCTCTCGGTACACTGCCGTGTTTAATGTGCAAATCGCTCGAGCAGATGCTTGCCAAAGTCACCTTGACGATAGCATCCCTCTCGTGCTGTATTCTTGGCTTTGGTTTTTCCACCAAGCCGAATTTTCCTTTTGATATGTATGTGTAGGTAAGCATTATATCAACACCCCATTACAATGATCCACTTCATGCTGAATGATCTGCGCCGTCCAGCCGGTAAAGTTTTTCGTGCGCGTTTGCATCTCCAAGGTCTGATACTGCACCTTGATAGTCTTATAGCGCTTGCACTTACGGGGGCCGCCGAGAAGCGACAGACATCCTTCCTCGGTGTCATACGCGCCGTCCTTCTTGATGATTTCGGGATTGAGCATCACCGTATATTTGCTCGCGGAAGAAGCGCGAGCTGGAGCTAGTCCGCTCTCATCACGAAAGGCGATAATGCGCTTACGCACACCGATCATATTTGCTGCCATGCCAACACAACTTTCTCTGTGTGCCATCAGCGTATCAAGCAAGTCCTGAGCGATCTGCAGATCTTCTTTTGTTGCGACCTCCGACTTCCCTGCAAGAAAGATGGGATCGTGCATCAGTTCTTTAATCATTTATTTTCTCCAATATAATGTCTAAGACGCTCTGTAGGATCGCAACCGTCAATTTCTTCAACGGTCACAGTATCCCAAATTTCAACAAGAGATTTTCCGTCAAACACCTTTGCATTTGAAAACTCTTCAAACGTGGGATAATCAAATGCATTTTTTCCATCTGAGGTAAGCCCGAACCAATATACATCATGTCCGATCTTTTTGCGGTGGAGCTTCCCCATCCAACAGCAATCGAATTTCTTGCTTTCATGTACCGAGAACAATATCTCAACACAATACTTACCTTGTGTTTCAAAAGCAAATAGTTGCTTGATTTGAGCAAAAGTTATCATTGTGTTCTCCTTGACCATGATCAAAACTCCACGGTCTCGGGGGCTTTGCCAAACGCGCAGAAGGTGGCGGTAGCGTTCTGCATATAAAATACCTGTGCGTTACCGTCGTTCTCGTCGTACATGCCGCGGAGGTTGGGGTAAGCGTCCAGCATAGACTTCTTTGCTTCAAAGCGGTCGTCCTCGATCAGCTCGCACGCCACGCGAATCCACGCGCCATCGCAAAATGCGCAGATCTCAGCCTTGGGCTTTGCCGCAAGCTGGTGGCTGGTAGGCTTGACCTTGCCCGTCTGTATGTAGAGCTTGCCATCAAACTCATTGATTGTGCCAAAGGGGCGCACTCTGGGCTGGTCGCCCTCAACGGTTGCGAGATAGTAAACGCCTGCTTTTTTCAGAAAATCATATACTCTTTTCATAATCGTTCTCCTTTTGATCTATTTCAATCCAAAATGCTTGGCGATCATATCGCAAACCTGCTCTCTCGTATCCGTGCTGTTGTCCTCGCGCACAACTGTGAAAAAGCCGCTGTTTGCGTATTCGTCGTAGTGTTCTTTGCTGTTGATACGTTCCAGACCCTTGCGATAGTTGTCCATAACAGCTGAGGGATCATCGCAACTGTCGATCACGCCGAGAAGAAACTGTTTTTCGGGATCCTCGCGGTCAAAGAAGCGATCCACGATCATGGACTGTGGCGATAGCATGACTGCGACGTGATTGTAATCGGAGATTTCCTTGAGAACATCAAGGGGAATATTTGTATCCACGATCACCTTCTTGTCTTGCGATATGGCGATCAGCTCGGCAACCTCAAACTCTGCCGCCTCGCGACCTACAGCATACATCCACCGCTCGTATTCCTCGGGCGTACGGGTGACAAAATCGCGCCAATCGGTGAGGCTTCTGTTGTAGCAGAGATCGGGATGCGTTTCGGGTGTTGCCACGATCTCGGAGACCGTCATGTGATAATTCTCACCGCAACACACCATGTCGTACCGCTCGGCGAGCATCTTGACCGTGGTAGACTTGCCTGCATAGGCAGTTCCGGTGATGAAATATAC
>JAFVTI010000034.1 GCA_017503325.1 Clostridia bacterium
ATGGGCGTGCAAAATTAGCGGGATGAGAATAAAAAATGGGCTGCTTCATTTGAGGCAGCCCTGTTTTCAAACAAAAAATATAGAGTTGCTGCAGGTGCTGGCGAACGCAGTTCGCCCCTACGGAAATTCATATAGAGGGTTAATGATAACAAAACCCAAAACAAAAACACTCGTAGGGGCGAACTGCGTTCGCCAGCGCCTGCGACAACAACTTATAAACCAACAAATAAGGACCGTATCAACGTGATACAGTCCTTGTTTTGTGCGGATTTTACCGCTGTTTTCGCAGCCCCATGGGGCTTTGCTTTTTTATTCTTGCTTGCTTCCTTGGGTCAGGGCTGCGGTGCGGTACGTGCCCTCGGTCTTGGCACATTCCTCTGCCCAAAGAGCGGCCTGGCGGTCGTAGATCTCCTGCGGGATCTCGGGAGTGCCCGCAGCGAAATTGGGCAGGAGCATATCTCCTGCGGCCTTGGGGTCGGTGCAGGCGGTATCATGACGCCATTTTTCGCGTTCTTCCTTGTTTCTGAGGTTGGGAACCTCCATGGAAACGCCACCTGCCAGAATGGATCTGTAAGCAAACAGACCGGGCAGGAACATATCCAGCGCTTCGTAGACGTCGATGGTATCTGCTGTCTCATCGCCCAGAATACGCTTGATGAAGTAGTACATGGAGAAGAAGTCGGATCCGCCGTGGCCAAAGCCTGCCACGTCCTCGGCAGGTGCGTGCTCGGGGAAGTAGGAGCGCAGCGAGCCTGTCTCGTAGCCGCCGTCATATTCATCCTTGTTGATGTAGATCTTGGCAATATGTCCGTCCATGGCATCCTCGCGGCCGCATTCCATGCGTCCCTTGGAGCCGTACATGGTGTACCAGATCGAGTTTCTGTACAGGTCTCCGTGGATCGACTTGACGATACCTCCGTTTTCCAAGGTTACCATCTCAATGCCAAACTGACCGCTCTTGCATCCCGTGCGCAGACGGCGGGCGTTCTTGGTTCCCTCAAAGCCAATGACCGATACGGGACGCAAGCCGGTGGAGTGGATGATGGGACCTAAGGAGTGCGTGCAATAGAAGGTGGCATAGCCGTTGTTGCGCCAGTGATCTGCCTCACCGTAGGTAATAGAGGGCCAGATGGGCTCGCAGTTGTGAATGTATTCGCCCTCGCCATATTCGAATTCGCCGATCTCGCCGCTCTCGTAAAGCTTTTTCATCTCGTAGGGGGCGGGCATGTAGCAGTAGTTTTCGCCGTAAGAATAAACAAGGCCGCTTTCCTCCACAGCCTCCACCAGTTCCACAGCCTCCTTCATGTTCTGAACGGGAAGCACCTCGGAGAACACGTGCAGACCCTTTTTCAGGCAACGGATGGCAAAGGGCGCGTGCTCGTTGGCATAGTTTGCCAGCACCACAGCATCCATATCGTGCTCGATAAACTTGTCAAAATGATCGTAGAAGGTAATATCCAGGCCTGCGGCAGCCTCTCTTTGCGCGTCCAGCGCCTCGGGGCTCTTGTCACAGATCGCGACCACCTCTGCGTGGTCTGCTCGCTTGCAGTAGTTGATCATGCTGGTGCCGCGGTAAGCACCCAAAACGCCAATTCTAACTTTTTTCATGAGTTCCGTTTCCTTTCATTTGTTTGATAAACAATGGATATTGTGAACTTTACAGTATCATTATACCATATGCAAAGCTTGTCGTCTGTGGCCAAATCACACATATTAGTGGAAAATAGTCATGTTTTGGTTGACACGATCAATGAAATGTGCTATACTGATGCCATCTTATCCGAAGAAGGAGGCAGGATCATGGCTGAGCAGAACGTTTGTCGCTTCGTTCCGCGTGAGATCAACGACCATAGCATTCATACCGTCCATTTCGTGCTGGAAACCAAGGAGCAGCTCTACACGGGGCTGCGACTCAAATCTTTATATACCGTTTATTACGTGCTTCAGGGAGAGGGGAGACTGCATACCAGAGGAGCGGTTCTGCCCTTGCAGCAGGGGGACGTTTTCTTTTCATTTCCCGCCGAGCCTTTTGCCATTGAATCGGTTTCGGATTTTCAATACATGTACATCAGCTTTTTAGGCGCGCGCGGCAATCGTATCATGGAGCAATTGGGGGTCTCTCCCAAGGCCATGCTGTATCCTGCCTGCCCCGAGCTGGAAACGGTTTGGGTGCAAGGTCTTGAAAGCCCCGCGGAGCTTTCGGATATTGCCAGCGAGGCGGTGCTGCTCCACACTTTTGCCTACCTTGGCAAACGCCTGCCCAAGTTTTCCAGCCGCGATGAGGGCAGGATCGACCTTGTGTCCATGATCCAGAAATACGTGGACGAGCATTTTTCGGATCCCGATTTTTCCTTGGAGCGACTGGGAAGTGATCTCAAATACAACAAAAAGTATCTGTCCACGGTGTTCAAGCGGCACGTGGGCGTGGGGATTGTGGAGTATTTGCACACGGTGCGCATTCAGCATGCCTGCACCATGCTCAAGCAGGGCTTTACCAGCGTCAGCGACGTCGCGCTTCGCTGCGGCTATCCCGACGCGCAGTATTTTTCCAAGGTGTTCAAGCGCAGAATGTCCTTAGCGCCCCGCGAATATATGGCGTCGATCAAATCCGAGTCGTCCATGTCGAATTCATAGCAAAAAAGGGCTGAATCAGCAATGATTCAGCCCCTTTTTTATTTCGTTACATCAGCGAGCGGTACAGCGTGGTCAGGGTATCCGCATCTTCTATAACAGAGGATGCAATGACCACAAGGCCGTCTGCGGTAATGGTCACGCTCTTGCCTGCGGCTGCAATGGCCTCGGCGGGCATGACGTAGGTGATGCCGTAGTGCGAGTAGGTATCAAGTCCTTCGCAGGAAATGCCGATGATCTCTTCCACAAAGGCCTTGGGGAGATAGAACTCGTCGCCTCTGCCCATCATTACGCCCTTGGTGCTGGAAGCGTCCAGTCTGACCTGCTTGCCGCCTGCAAATGCGTTGTAAGAGCCGGCCTTGAGCACGATCATATCCTCGGTCAGGACCTCGGGGATCTTGACCTCGGTCTGCACGGTGGTGTAGCGGTAGTTGAAGCGGTCGTTGGGAGCGGCGTCGCCCTGGTCAAGGAACTGCATGACGTTGCCGTCTGCGACAGAGTTGTCCGCCCACTTGAAATCAAAGGTGTCGCCAAGGTTCATGACCGAGCGTGCGATCTTGATCTGCAGCACGTTGCCGCGCAGATTGTACTCGGCCTCACCCACGGTCTCAAATTCCCAGGTGTCGGTGCCCACGAACTTTTCCACCGAAACCTTGCCGTCCGCCTGCGAGCGGTTGATGATAAAGTCGTAGCCGTACCAGCCGGTCTGTGCGTTGCAATCGGCGTCGATGAAGAGGTTCATCCAGTTCGTGCCTTCGGGAGCGGTGATGTCCTCGGCGCACTCGGCGTAGAAGTAAAGGTTGTCGGCGTCGGAGGAGACCTTGCAGGTCACAAAGTCGTTGCGTCCGGAGGTGTTTACGTAGCGGAAATCACCCACGTAGGAGAAGTGATCGCGATCCACGGTGTCGCCCTGATAATCACGGTACTCGGGGCCTACGATATACCATTGTCCGAGGTCGCCCTCGATATCGATCGCCCATTGCTCAAAGGCCGCTTCGCCGACGCGAGAGCCCTTGTACTTGCGGATGTTCTGTACCATTTGGTAGAAGTAGTTGTCGTTGTAGCCACCCGTCATAGGCTCAATATCGCGGGAATATTCGGTGTTGAATGCGTCCACGTAATACCATTGATACTTGGGAACGCTTTGGTTGACTCTGTATTCGTTGCAAATGGTCTGTCCCTGTGCGGGATTGTCCACGGAGCCGCCCCAGCGGCCTGCCCACCATTCGTTCCAGCCCGTGATCATGACCAGCGGGGGATCTACCTCCATGGCGTAATCAAAATGCTCCTGGAATGCAAGACCCAGGCCCGAGGTGGTCTTCATGAGTGCGTAACCGAAATCCCAATCGCCCTCGTAGTCGGGAATGCCGTTTTTCTTGGTATAGCTGCGGCCACCGTTGGTGCCTGCGCTGCCGTTTGCCCAGAAGCCGCACATGACGATCATCTGCTCCACGTCACCCTCGGGGGAAAGACCGGGAGACTGGGGATACATATCCGCCCATGCCCAGCGACCCTTGCCGTCCTTGGAGGTGTACCAGCCGTCGCTTGTAAATGCCCAGCTCTGACGGGCGGTGAAAAATTCGTTCATTTCATCAGGAAGGGTTTTTGCCAGCGAATCGGGATAGAAGATCAGCGGCTTGCCGTCCCACATAAACCACATATCGGCATATTTGCCGGTCGAATAGTAATTGTTCCAAAGGAAATTCAGCGAAGAGGCAGCCAGGGAATCGGTGTTGCCGCAATGGAAGCAGATCTGCGGCACGGCATATCCCTCGGTACGCATCTCACTCCAGACGCGCAAAAGCGTTTCCAGATTGTGCTCGTAAATAATGCCGTTGGTGGCGTCCACGTAAATGAAATCCACACCCGCCTCGGCAAGCATGTAGCCGTGCTTGCGGATGACCCATTCGTCATCCGAGTTATAGTAGCCAAAGTAGGGCTCGGCCCAGTAGTGCGCAAAGCCAAGGTTGCCCTGCGGGATCAGATCCCAAACGGCATCCACACCACCCGAAAGGTAAGCAGCCGTGTGGTCAAACAGAGGATTCTGCCCCTGCTTGGTGGCGTTGTGCCACATGAAGTAAAAGATACCGACCTTCTTATCGCCGGGGGTGGCGGTGTCTGTGCCAACGGGCGTGGTACGGTCTGCGTCATCGGTTGCTACCCACGTGTCCGCGAAAACGTCACGGGAATTGAGCATGTCGATGGGCTCGGTCGTGTAGCCGGTCGATTCGCCCGAAACCTTGATATTGGTCAGTTTTACTGCTTTTTTCATATGATGCGTCCAAATACGCGCATAGCCCGTTTTAGCCACCGGTGTGCTCAGCGGCTCGGTGATATCGGGGCTGTCGCTTCCTTCCAGATAAAATTCCAGCTTGTCGTCAAGGATCACCAGCCTTGCCAGGGGTGTTTTTGTGCCCGCGTCGTCGTAAAAGATCGAGATCACGTTGGCAACCGGGTCGTCCTCAATGATCAGGCTCACGCCCTCGGAAAAGTCCACGGGGCAGGGAAGCATGGTGCAGCCCGGCCACTTGCCGGTACGCAGACCGATCTTCTGGTCCTTCATCAGGATCCATACGCGCGCCGATTCATGGTTGGGCGCGGCTCCCGTATTTGACAAACGCAGACCAAAGTAGGCGCTGTCGTAATTCGCTTCCGGCTCAGGCTCGGAGGAGGTCAGCTTGAACTGATATCTGGCTGTCACGTTTTCATTGAACGAAAGGCCGATATTAAAGCACGAGAGCGTGTTTGCATTGAGCGAAACGGTGCTTTTCTTGGCTCTTCCTTCACCGATGGAGAACGCGGGGTCGGGTTCGTCCTCGGAGTATGCATGCTCTTCCGAGACGATTTTTTCAATCTCTGTCACGGTCTGCTTTTCAAAGCTCAGGTCGGTCGTGTTCTGAAAAGGACCCTCTTGCGGCTTGGAGCGATCGATCTCGGGGATCTGCTCCTGCGTCGGCACCTCCTCGGTGCCTTGCTCGCTTTGCTCGTCTTGGCAAGCGAACATGCCAAGCAGCATGGATGCGCACAAAAGGCAAAGGAATATTCGTTTGATTGACTTTGGCATAAAAACCTCCTCTTTGTTGCGGGATCACTGTTCCGCGTATAAATCGTGGTAATAAATATTGTTTTGTTCGGTCGCTACCGGTCTGTAGGCGAAAATGAAGGGGGCGTCACCGTAGCTGACAGGCTCTCTGGTGGGCTGCTTTTTGTTCATGATGCGCGAGTCCGAGCCGTGATCGTAGCGATATGCGCTGCCGTCCTTGGGGTCGGATGCAAGGATAAAGACGTGCTGCGGGCCGCCGTCGCCGGCAGGACGGACGAATATGATGTCTCCCGCGCGCAGATCCTCGATATTTGTGATCTTTTCAAAGCCCATTTCCTCGCACCATGGGTGCAGGTTGGATACGACCTTGCCCTGTACCAAGGGCTGGTCGGTAAATCCTGCGCGGTACAGGATCCAGTCCACAAGTCTGTCGCAGCTGGTGCGGTGCGGCGCGTGGTTGATGCCCGGATTGGTGCAGGAATCTCCGTATTTGAATTTCTCCACTCTTGCATAGTTGACAACGCAATAGCCCTCACGCAAAAGATTGGTCTGCAGCAGGGAATAGGGGGTGTATACCACCTCACCCTTTTCGTTTGCCACGCGATATCCGTACTTCATGTATTTGTCGCAATAAGCCTTGGCCTCTTCAAGCGTTGCAAATACCTCCCCCTTGACGTTATCCTCGGGCAGGTGCAATCTGTCCTCGTAAAGGCAGACGTAATAACCCGGGGCAACCTCGGGGATGGGCTCTGTCGGGCCGCGATCCTTGGCAATATACGCGTCAGCCTCGGCGCGGTCTGCGCAAAACGCGATCTGCTCGATGATGAAAAGGTTATCGGGATTGACGAAATTGGAATAATCCAGGCGGAAGCCATCGTTAAATCGTACGCACCAGTCCTCGGTGGTCTCGTCTGCTTCAAATATCACGTATTGCCATACGCGCTCGCCAAAGAATTCGAAGTCGCCGCCATAGATCTCAATCATGGAAAAGTTGCCCTTGGCATGCTCGCGCTCGTTTGTCGCGTAGAACAGCTCAAAGGCACCGCCCCATTCAGCCCGGATCTTGAATACGATCACCTTTTTCTCGTCGGGTGTAAAGGGCACGTAATTGCCTGTCTTGTCGTTGAGCGGATAGCCTGCTGCGAGGTACATGCTGTTTATGTCCCAGGCTACGCTTGGGTCACGGGATTCCTTTTTGGCGGTTGCCTCCAGTCCCATATCTCCCTGCGTCACCGTGGTGGCCGTGCCTCTGGGGAAGGCCTCCTTGAATACCGCCGCGTCCAGCTCTGCCAGATTGATGCGGTCGGGATAGGGGATCAGATAGGGCAGCGGCTCGGGCTCAGGCTCAGTCTGCTCGGCTACGGTGGTTTGCTCCGGCTGCTCCGAGACAATTGCATCGGACGTCTGATCCTCCGGGCTCTTGGTATCCTTACAAGAGGTAAGGACTGTCAAAAGGGAGGCAAGTCCCAATATGTAGCAAAGAAATCTTTTTGGCGTCATTCACTCATCCTTTCTTCTCGGCTGAGAAAATGTGATTGATTGTACAATAATTGTAGCATGTATGGCTTATCTTTGTCAAGCCTGCACAAACAACACGTGTATTTTAGTCTGTATTTTCTGTCTATTTGTCTTATTTTCTTGACAATGCATCCTGTTGTGCTTTATAATACAATTGTCAAATTTTTACACAGGAGCGAAAGGAAAAGGATATGAACACTGTTCCTCGTTTTTCATTCAAGTACAGGGGAAAGCCCTTTGATCTGGCAGAAGCAAAGGTGAGTACGACTGCTTACGGCCGTCTTTACGAGCTTGCCGATGGGCTGCGCGTTGAGCTGCACGTCAAGGAATACCCCAAATACAACGCCGTCAGCTGGATGCTTTGGTTTGAAAACTGCGGTGAATATGACAGCGGACTGATCAGCGACGTGCTGGACTGCGATGCGACCTGGTGCTTTGCCGAGATTCCGGGGGTCACGCCGCCGCTTTCCCTGTATGATACAGACGGGTGTGCGGGCTATGAAGCATACCTGCGCTCGGACAGCATTGCAGAGGAATGCAAGGTGCACGAAACCAAAATGACGCTTGGCAGGTCGCGCTCCTTCCATCCGCTGGGAGGCCGCTCTTCGAGCGGTCAGATGCCGTTTTTTGAGTTCTGCACCGTAAATCGCGGTCTGTTTGCCGCGATCGGCTGGTCGGGGCAATGGCGAGCCTCCTTTGCGCACACGCAGGGGGAAACGCTGGAGATCAAAACGGGTCTTGACTATACCGCCTTCAAGCTGCATCCGGGCGAGAGGATTCGCACGTCCTCTATCCTGCTTATGGAATATCGCGGCAGTCGCGTGCAGGGAAGCAACCAATTCCGCCGTCTGATCAAGCACGAGCTTTGTCCCTTTGATGCTGCGCAGTTCCCGTTTGCCCTGGAAGGCATGGGTCTTAGCACCGAGCGTCACCTTTATCATCTGAATAAATTCCGCGACCACGGCATCAAGGCCAATTATTACTGGATCGATGCGGGCTGGTACGGCAAGGGCGGCACGCCTGGAGCAGCCGACTGGTACAAGCAGGTGGGCAACTGGCAGGTGCGTCCCGACGAGCATCCCGACGGCCTTTTGGACGTGGTCAGAACGGTGCACGAATCCGGCATGCAGTTCTTGCTCTGGATGGAGCCCGAGCGCGCCTATCCGGGCACCGATCTTGCACTCGAGCACCCCGATTGGCTGTATCCTCTGGATGGCTTTTATCTGCTTTTGCGCCTTGACAAGGACGAGGTGCGCGAGTATCTGTTCGACGTGATCTGCTCCTTTATCGATACCCTGCACATCAAGTGCTTCCGCCAGGACTTCAATATGGAGCCGCTGCAATCCTGGCGTATTACCGACGAGATGGATCGCGGTGGTATCAACGAGATCAAATACATCATGAATCTGTATCGCCTGTGGGACGATCTGCGCGCCAAGTATCCCGATCTCGTTATCGATAACTGCGCGTCCGGCGGCCGCCGCATCGACTTTGAGTCCTTGCAAAGAGCTATTCCGATCTGGCGAACCGATGCTTTCTGTGAGCCCGATCTTGACCCCGACGCGATCCAGACCCAGATGTTTGGGTATAATCGTCTGATCCCTTGCTCGGGCGGCGTGTGCAAGAGGATGGGTGACACCTATGCGACAAGAAGCTCCTATGCGCCCTGCTACGTGGGCAGCTGGTGGTGGACCGACCGTCCTGATCGCCCCGAGCCCGACGAGGAAAAGTGCGCCTGGATGAAGAAAATGTGTGACGAGTACCGTGCTCTGCAGCCTTACTTCTCCTGCGATTTCTATCCCTTGGAGAACGGCGGCTGGTCGTATGCGCACGGTGGCTGGGCAGCTTACCGATATGACAGACCCGAAGAGGGCGACGGCATCGTGATGGTGTTCCGCCGCGCAGGATCCAATTGCGTGACCTCCTCTTACGTGCTGGAAGGGCTTGATCCCGAGGCTGTCTATACCGTGACCGATATTGATACCGAGCAAGCTTGGGAGATCGAGGGCAAGGTGCTTGTCCGTGAAGGTCTGAGCGTGACTGTTCCCAATCAATATCAGAGCAAGATCCTGATTTATCGGATCAAACATTAAAAATTACCCCCGATGCACGGCATCGGGGGTGCTTTTTTTATGCCATGGTTGCAAGCATCTGCTTTGTGACCTCGTAGCGTGTGGGCGCGCCGCTTGTATAAAGGGCAAATTCATCTGCTATGTATGCGGACATGCGCCACACCTCTTGCCCAAGACTGCCCGCAATGTGCGGGGTCAGAATGCAATTGGGAAGGGAATAGAGCGGTGAGCCCTGCACGGGTGGCTCGGGATCGGTCACGTCTAAAATCGCGGTCAGATCGGGGCGTTCCCGTAGCACGCGGACAAGATCTTCTTCCACCACTTGCGCGCCGCGCCCCGTGTTGAGAAAGGCGGCGTAGGGGCGCATGTGCGAGAATTGCGCGTAGGTCAGCATGCCGCGCGTTTCGGCATTGTTGGGCAGGTGATTGGACACCACCGCGCACTTCTCGAAAAGCTGGTCAAGCGTGCAAGGTGACACGCCAAGCGCGGCTGCCTTTTCTGGGGAGAGGTATGGGTCGTATACGTACACGTCAAGCGCGTAAGGTTTGAGCATTTCTGCCACCAGCGAGCCGATCATGCCGCAGCCGATCAAGCCCACGCTTTGTCCGTAATTGCCAAGATAGGCCGCGCTGCGGGGAGCGGTCTGCTTGGTTTTCATATCTCTTGCCTGCGCGAAAAAGCCTTTGTTTGCAAGCACAATCTGCGCTACGGTGTATTCGGCCACGGGTACGGCATTGGCTGCCCACGCGCTGAAGATGCGCACGCCGCGCGCAAGGAACGGGCGCGCAAAGGCCTGCACGCTGCCTGCGGCGTAGAAAACGCATTGCAGGCGGGGCAGATGCTGCGCGATCTGTGCCTCGGTTATGGTCGGCATGCCCCAGGTCGAGAAAATGATCTCGGTTTCCTCGGGGATAGCATCAAGCTCAGCGGCGGTATAAATGCGCCGGTCAAGCGTGCAGAGCGTGTGCAGGCGAGATATGGCTGTCGCGTCGTATACGCGGCGCACGTTTTCGGGGGAGTTACATAAGAATATCGCGTTCATTGCATTTCTCCTGTGATGGCGCGCAGGGCAGAGGCCTCTGCGCCGAGTGTTTCAAGCTTATCGTCCGGCATGAATTCGAGCAGGAGTGTGTGCGATCCCTGCAAAAGTGCCAGGTAGTCCTGCCATTCGCCAAAGCCCTCGGAAAGGGAATAGCGCGCCGCGCCCTTCCATTGAAATACGTGCAGGTGCGTCACGTAAGGCAAAAGTGTGCGCAGATAGTGGAGATTTTGCTCAACCGTGCGCCATTGGAAAGGCTGCCAGTAGGTGCGAAAATGCGGCGATGCGACCTCTCGCATCAGCCAAAGCGCGTCCTCGGGGCGTTCGGTAAAGGTGCCCATGTGGCACTCGGTGCAAAGCGTGACGCCGTGCTTTTCTGCCATATCGGCCGCCGCGCGGCATTCTGAAAGCAGCGACGCGACCTCATCGGGCGTCATTTCCGCACCCGATTTGGTGCCGCACCACAGGCGCAAGGTGTCCGTGCCCAAGGTCTTGGCAGCAAGAATGTAAGGCTCCAGCTCGGAGAGCGGCATCTGTCCAAGACGGAAATACGTGCCGTACGAGCAGCAACGCACACCGAATTGTTTCATGAGCGCGACCAGCTCGTCAAGTCTTGCCCGATCGTGGCAGGGGGCATGCACGTCGCTGCCCCATTCAATATAAGAGAGTCCCGCTTCCTTCATTGCGCTCAGAATCTCGCGCGGCGAATGCCCGCGAAACGAAACCGAAACCAACCCGGTGCGGTGCTTTTGCGCCTCCATCATGCCACCTCCTTGCCATTCGTTAATTTTATTATAGCCTGTTTGCCCACGGGTGTCAAGGGATTTTGTTTTGTCGGGTGAGGTGGGGCGGGAGCAAGCCTTCGCGTCGCGGCCTCGCGCCTCTCAACCGATCGGTTTGCCACCCATACCAACGGTTGCTTGACAGAGCGGGGCGGAGTATGCTAAAATTTGTGTGGTACTGTGAATATTTTTTACATTTCACCTAACCTTTTTCGGATTTTACACACTATATAGATGAAAGGAGCGTGATAGGCTTTGGCGAAAGAGAAAAAACAAAAGAAAAAGGACAAAAAGTCCAAGCAGGACAAGCTACCCATGCGGCGCGTGGTGCAGAACAATCTGTATATGCTGAAGATCATACACAGCGTGGATCCTTGGCTGATCCCGTTGCGGCTTTTCATGACAGTCTTGGTCAGCGCAACCTACTTTTTGGGTTCTACGTATCTTTTGCAGTACGCGCTCAATGCTGTGGGTGAAGGGAAAGGATTTTTCGATATTTTATGGATGGCGATACTGTTTGTGGCTCTTGAGCTGTCAGCGGATCTAGTCAACAATGCTTTCTGGCAGCTGTACTATGAGAAGCGCAGATATGCGGTTGGGCAGCAGGTTAACTTAAAGATTTTTGCTCATGCTGACAAGGTGGAGCTTGCTTGCTATGAAAATCCCGAATTTTTTGACAAATTCGTCAAGGCACTGGGCGAGGCGGACGATCGCGCCATGAACGTGCTTGATAATGTGGCGGGTATTCTTTGGTGCGTAGTTGACCTTGTACTTTGTGTGAGCTTGGTGGCTTCGGTGCATCCCGTATTTTTGTTGTTTGCGCTGATTCCTCTTGTCACCATTCCGCTCCGTGCCAAATACCAAAAGGGCGTGCATGACAAAGATATGGAGATCCGCCGGATCGACCGCCGCAAGGGGTATCCGCATCGCGTCTTTTTTGTAGCGGATTACGCCAAAGAGCTGCGCCTGACCGCCATGCCAACCTATTTGCTCAAATACATGAAGGACGCCTCCGAGACCTGTCGCCGTATCCATGCGAAAAAGGGTGGGCTTTTGACCTTGCTTGAGTGCGGCTGCATTGTGTTTGGCAACGTGCTTCCCACCGTGTTGACTACGGTATATGCCGTTTGGCGTACAGTGGTGCAGGGGCTGATGGGATTTGGCGACTGCTTTGTGGTACTCAATACCACCATGCGCATTTCGGGGGTGCTGCTTGATTCATTGGATGAATTTATGAATTTTCGCAATAATGCCCGTTATATTGACACCATGCGTGAATTTTTGGAGTATCAGCCGAAGATTACCGACGGTGATGCTCCCTTGCCCGAGGGTGGCGATATTACGCTGCATCACGTGACTTTTCAGTATGAAAGTGCGTCTGCACCGACCTTGCAGAACATTTCCATGACCTTTGGCGCAGGGCAGCGCATTGCCATTGTGGGTGCAAACGGTGCGGGGAAGTCCACCTTGGTCAAGCTGCTGTTGCGACTTTATGATGCCGAGGGCGAGATTACATACGGTGGCGTACCGATCAAATCGTTTGACGTGCGCGAGTGGCGTGATATGTTTGCGGCAGTCATGCAGGATTTTCATTTGTTTGCGGTCAGTGCCGCCGAGAACGTGACGCTCTCTCGTCGTGCAGAAGGAGATGAGGAGAATATCACACGCGCCCTGCAAAGTTCGGGGATTTGGGATAAGCTGTACGAGAATGGCGGCCTTGACGCTTGCATGACAAGGGAATTCGATCCCGCGGGTGTGATGCTTTCGGGCGGTGAGGCGCAAAAGCTGGCCATCGCTCACGTGTACGCTAAGAAAAACCGCTTTGTCATATTGGACGAGCCTTCCTCGGCACTTGACCCTATTGCAGAGTACGAAATGTACCGCACCATGCTGGACGCCTGTGCTGACTGCGGTGTGATCTTTATCTCTCACCGCCTGTCAAGCGCGGTGCTTGCAGATAAAATCTACCTGATCGATGGCGGTAGAGTTGCCGAGAGCGGCACGCACGAGCAGCTCATGGCACATGACGGCATCTATGCGGATATGTTCCGCAAGCAAGCGGAGAATTACCAAGAAACCCGAGGCGGGGAGGTGAGTGTATGACCAAGGCAAAAAAGCAAAAAAAGCCCCGTGAGAGAGGTGCTTTGAAGGCGGACTTGTGGATGCTGCGCCAAATCTGGCGTTATTCTCCTTGGTACGTCATCACCAACGTGCTTTACGGCATTATGATGGGTGCTTTGCCCGCTGCGGGGCTGCTTTATACGGAGCATTTGTATAACGGAATCGAAGATGGTACGGTGTTTGGCAAGCTTCTCGCGCTTGTGCTTGTGTATATGAGCTCTTTGCTTGTGGTGCGTGCGCTGCATACCGTATATCAGTTGGTCATGTTGCCGCGTTTTCGAGAGGTTATCAACCGCAAGCTTTACAGTGAAATCTTTGCGCACGCGTCAAAAACAGACCTTGCCAATTACGACGATCCCGAATTTTTCAACGAGTTTATTTTCTCCTTGCAAGGTGCTTGGCCGCATGTCATCCAGCTGATCGAGGGCACGGGGGGCTTGATCTCCAATGCCGTCACCATGCTGGTAGGTACGGGTGTGATCGCTGGTGTCAGCCCGATCGTTGCATGCATTCTGCTTGCCTCGGGTGTATTTCGCATTTTTATTTCCAAACGCACCAATGCGCTGAGCAAAAAGCAGGAGGAGGAGATCACTCCCGTGCGTCATCGTCGCGACTATATCAAGCGCGTGTATACCACTCCCGATTATGCCAAGGAGCTGCGCATCACGCGCATATCCGAGAACCTTCACGACGATTACCGCGATACCACCGAAAAGCTGCAGGAAAACTCGGTAAGGTATGGAAAAAAGTATATGTTCTACGATTTTTTGTTCCTGCTGATTTTGGATTTCGCGAATTATGCCGTCATGCTGATCCTGCTTTGGCAAATGCTGACAGTACCGGAAAGTGGCGTGACGCTGGGCGGCTTTGCCGTGGGTGTCAACGCCATCTGGAGCTTGAGCTGGCGTTTACAGGAAATGGGCAGAGGACTGATGGCATACCATCAGCACGGCATTTTTGTCAAAAAGATCATTCACTTTTTCAGCATCAAGCCCAAGATCGTGGGCGGCACGGTGATGACCGAGCCTTTGCAGACGCTGCGTGTTAAGGACTTAAGCTTTGTGTATCCGAGCAAAGAGGGTGAGGTGACCGCCTTGCAGAGCGTGGATATGGAGATCAGGCGTGGTGAAAAGATCGCCATCGTCGGCTACAATGGCGCCGGAAAGACCACGCTGACCAAGCTGCTTATGCGGCTGTACGATCCCACCGAGGGCTGCATTACGTACAACGGGCGCGATTTGCGGGAGTATGATCTGGAGGATTTGCGTAGCAGAGTGGCCGCGGTGTTCCAGGATTATCGCATTTTTGCGGCCACCATTGCAGAGAACGTGGTGGGCGGTGAGCTTGCAGAGGGAGAGAACGGGCAGGAGCAACGAAAGCGCGTGATCGATGCGCTGACCAAGAGTACCTTTGCCGGTAAGCTGGCTACGTTGGAAAAGGGCATTGACACCCAACTGACCCGCGAATTTGAGGATGACGGTATGATGCTTTCGGGCGGTGAAGCGCAAAAGGTTGCCATTGCCCGCGCGTTCTATCAGGATGCGGATTTGATCATTTTGGACGAGCCCTCGTCCGCGCTTGACCCAAATGCGGAATATGAGCTCAACCGCGCGCTGTACGATTATGCCGAGGATAAGACGGTGGTCTTTATCTCGCACCGCCTATCCACCACGCGACATGCAGATAGAATTTACATGTTTGACGGCGGCAAGCTGATCGAATCGGGCAGCCACGAGCAGCTGATGGCGCAAAACGGCAAATACGCCTATATGTTCAATCTGCAGGCGGAGAATTACCGTAGCGGGACTTAATCTCGCAACCAAACAAGGGCCTCCCGACGGGCGTGCAAAATTAGCGGAAAAATCCGAGAACATGATGACAGATTTGCGATCGTGTGCTATAATAGAGGTATCAATCAAGCGAAAAGGAGCGGACATGATTTATCTGACGTCGGATCTTCACGGCAAATTTGAGTCGTTTCAAAGGCTTTTGCAAGCAGCGCGCTTTTCGGAGCATCCCGAAAATCAACTTTATATTCTTGGCGACGTGGTGGACAGGAGCAATCTTGGCGGCGTGGATATCCTGACGTGGATCATGGATACCCCGAACGTGACGCTGCTGATGGGAAACCACGAAAAAATGATGCTGGATGCATGGTGGATCTTTGATGAGAATGCAAGAAAGAACCCCGATGCGGACATGGTCAAGGCGCTTGAACGATGGAAGCGCAACGGTGCGGATTTCACCATTTGTGCGCTCAAGGCCGAGGATGCGGCGATGCGGGATAGGATTTACGCATACGTGCAAAGGTGCCCCTTGTACGCGCAGCTGGAGCTTGCGGGCAGAAGATACGTGCTTGTGCACGGAGGACTTGGGCAGTTTGAAAAGGGAAAAGCGCTTTCAGAGTATTCATGGCATGATCTGCTGTGGGAGCGTCCCGATCTTTCCACTACCTACGAGCCCGATGCCTATACCGTCATCTTCGGACACACGCCCACCTATCATCTTGACCCGAAATACAAAAATCGCATGGTCAGAACCGCGAGCTGGTGGAACATCGACACGGGCGCTGCCTCCAAGGAGGGCCACCCCATGCTGCTCTGCCTTGACACGGGCGAGGAATACTACGTTGACGAGGATTGAACGACGGATCTTTGTTGCAGATACAGCGGCAGGTGCATATATTCAATAAAATTCAAAAGGAAAAGCCGAGGCATTGCCTCGGCTTTTCTTATGCCTGCTGTCCGAAGACGTACAGGTAATAGTCCTCCAGGGTGGGGGATTGCTCGCACGCGTCGGGGGCGGGGCGATTGTCGCAAAGCACGCGCAGGATGGCCATGCCGGGCTGATGCTCAGCAGCCGAGATGTTGGTCACGGCAAAGGCACTTTGCACGGCAGCGATCTCGCCCTCGGGCACGCACAGCGTCCACACCTTGCCCTCCAGCTGCTGCAAAAGCTCGTGGCCGGGGGCTTTTTGGATGATCTCGCCCTTGCGCAGCATGATGATCTCCTTGGCGATAAATTCCACGTCGGATACCACGTGCGTGGCGATGATCACGATCTTGCCCATGGCAATGCGCGAGATGTAATTGCGCACCGCAATGCGCTGCTTGGGGTCGAGCCCCGCGGTGGGCTCGTCCAAAATCAGGATCTTTGGGTCGCCCAGCACCGCCTGTGCAAGCGCAAGACGCTGCTTCATGCCGCCCGAGAGCGAGCCGATCTTGTGGCGCGCCACGTCGGAAAGCTCCACCGCCTGCAAAACGCCGTCGATCTGTGCCTTGATCAGCGCGTCTCTCTGCTTTTTGGGCAGATCCTTTCCCACGTCCTTGAGCGTGGCAACATATTGCAAAAATTCCTCCAAGGTAAAGCTTGGGTACATACCGGGGTACTGCGGCATAAAGCCCAGCATACCGCGGAATTCCTTGCCCATGGCGGCCACGTTTTCGCAGCGTCCATCCTCGTCGGTGAAGGTGATATTTCCCGCATCCGCGCGAAGATTGCCCGTGAGAATATTCATCAGCGTGGTCTTTCCCGATCCGTTGGGCCCCAGCAGGGCGTAGATGCCCGGGGTCAATTCGGCACAAAAGTTTTTCAAAGCCTGTGTTGAGCCATATGACTTTGATATATTATGGATTTCTAATTTCATATTAAGTTCCTTTCATGTGGAGAATTTGCGGTAGGCTGCAATTGCCGCCACGGCACTCAGCAGCAGTACGGGGATGGCTGCATAGATTGCCGTATGTGTCAGCGAGATCGGCAGAGCGATTACGATACCGATTGCCATTGCGTACAAACTGCGCTGCAACAGACAGGAAAGCGAGAAAATGCCAAGAGCTGTCAGCAGGGCAAAGGCGCATCTGCAGGTCAGCATAAGTGCATAATAACCACCAATCGTGCACGTGGCAGCGATGCTTTCAAATCCCGGCAGCGAGGCCAAGGGCGCATTGGCGGCGGGCAGCGCGTATTGAGTTGCCACGCTCAAAAGATCGATCAACGAAAAGAGGATGCATAAGCCTACCGACACGCAAAGAACAGCTGCCAATTTGGCAAAATAGGTCTTGGATCTGCCCTTGGGGGTGGCGCGCAGAATGGATGCAAAGCCGTCTGATGGGCCACTGCGGCGGTATTCCATAGAAAATGCGTGAGAGGCAAACAGGGCGATCGCCAATAAAAGCAGCCAATCAGCTCGGGAATTGTGCAGCTTCAGCCAGCCGGTATCATAGACAAGCCAGCCTTGCTCCGAAAGCGAGAGCAGGCGGTCGCGCTTTTGCTCCACGATTGCCCAATGCGCGTCCTCGGATTTGGCGGATTCAAGCTGCTCCAGATATGCAGCGTATTGTGCTTGCGTGATCTTGCCTGCAATAAAGTTCGCTTGCATCTGATCGGACTTGGCAAGGGTTTGGTCGATCTCATTTCTCTTTTCTTGTATATACAAAAGCTTTTGCTCGGTCAAAGGCCCTTCCAGTTCGGTCATATGTTTATAGTAGACGCGATCGGAAACGGTGCCCGGATTGCGATATTCGTATTGCGCATATGCGATTTTGCCCGCACCAAGCAAAAGGATCGCGAAAACCATGCCCGAGACGATCAGCATCTTGTATAGCTCTATTCCGAAAAGACTCTTTGGTACAAAGCGTGGCAGATGGCGCTTGCTTGCCAACTCCCTGAGCTTGACAGGCAGCTTGCAGGGCAGTTGCTTTTTTGCCGAGCCGCCTTGCCTGCGGACAAATACGAGCCAAAACAGCATAAGAACCGGAGCAGTCAGTATGACGCACAGGCAGAATGCAAGCGGCACGTAATGGCAAGGCATGCCCAGCAGATTGCAGGTGCGCAGCCTTGCAAACAAAGGAGAAGCATCGGTCAGAGCGATCAGATTGAGGCTTTTCCACGGAGAATCGGGGTTGATATAGGAAATGCTGTTCAGCGCATATTGCAAGCCAAGAAGCAATAGCCCCGCGCCAAAGGCGTATGCGCGATTGCGAATCAGCGCACAGATCAAGGCCGACATGGCCGCAAACAGGCAAAATGCCGCAGAGCGTAAAAGCAATGAAAGCACCAAATACTGCCTGATCGACAGCGCATAGGGGCAAAGCGCAAAGCCGGGAACCGATTGGATGGCATTGGATGCCGAGGAATAGCCGCATGCAAGCCCGACTGCCGCAAATGACGTAAGCGAAAAGAGCAGCACAAGACACACCGTCACCGGCATAAGTGTGACGATCTTTGCGCCACTTACCCCTTGCTTGCCGCGCTTGGTGCAAGCAATGACGGGCAGCATGCCGACCGTGCGGTCGCAGGAGGCAGCGGAAATGGATACCAGAAGGATCAGCGCAAACAGCAGCGCGTTTTGTGCAGAGTGGTTAAAATAGATCTCCCATCCGCGCGTGGGCTCAATGCCGATGCGCACGGTGCTTTTGAGCTCTGTGTAGGTGCGGATGACCGTTTGCTGCAGCTTGTAGTTATAGCTGCTCTCCGGGATGCCCATAGCGCGAAATTCCGCTAAGTTTTTCTCGGCAGATTCAACCACACCATCCATGCGCTCAGGATGCCCCTGCGCTTGCTCGATCGCAGCATAGAGAGTCGTGAACATTTGCAGATCGGTGTATCCGTCGGGGGCATATTTTTGCTCTGCCTGTTGCGGACGCTGCTCTTGCATCGGGTCGTGCATCTCGCCCCGCACAAGCTCGTTGTAATACGCGTCCATTTCTGCCCGATTTTCAAAGTAAAGGTCAAAAAACGCCTCCAATTCTCTATGCGGAACGGCCTCCTTTTGACTGCTCTCGGCAGCAAAAAAGGACAGCGCAAAGCAGATCGACAAAAGCACAAGCAAGCAAACGCGCAAAAAGCGCATCCCAAGCAGCTTTTTCAGTTCAAATACGATCAGCTTCATGGCGTGTCCTTTCAATGTTCAGTATTGAGAAAGTGTCTTATCCCAGGTGTTGAAATAAACGCAATAATTGCCGGTTTCTACATCGATGACAAGCTTGCCGCCCGCGTCGGTTTGCCAAAAAGGGCAATGAAATAACTCGTGATTGACAAATGCACCAAAGTCGTAAACCAGATATCCGCCGATGATTTCAGGGTTGCCTATAACAAGATCATCATTGGAGAACAGAATCTCCTCTTGGTCGGTGGCGGTGTTGTAGCGGTACACCGTGCCGCCCGTACGGTTATAGATTTTGCCGTTCAATCCGCATTCGCCCATCAGCCGCGGCTCTTCTGCGGACTGCGTGTAGCAAATATAGTCGCCCCATGTCAGCCCCGACTTGGGCACGGATTTGTCTGTGTTCTTGCGGTGCGTGGCAAGATCGTAGGTGCATGGCACAAGCTCGCCCTCGCGCCATTCCGAAAAGGTAAGGTAGCCGCTGTCCTGCGAGGTGACGTGATCAAACCTTACGTAGTAGAGAATGCAATCCTCCAAGATGCTTTGCTTGTCTTGCATGCTTGCATCCAAGGAGTACACCTCTGTTGCAGGCGAGCCGCTTGCAGTGCAGTAATATCTGCCATCCACGTATGCTGCGGGGATATCGTATGCGGGATCAAGCTGCTCATATGCGCCCGTTTCCAAATCGACTCTGAAAAAGACCTTTGCATAAGCGTCGCGGTACCAGTAATAGCCAAGGGAGAGCGAGGTGGATGCGCCGCCGTTGCTCTCTGTATCCGTTCCCGAAGAAACGGTGTAAAGCATCTGCGCCTTTTTCTTTGCAAAATCGTATTTTACAAGGTCGCGGTCGGTCACGTACCAAATCACGTGCTTTGCATCGTCAACCAAAAACTGAAATCCCACGTCTGCAAATAAGCAATCGGATTTTTCATCGTGTGAGCATAGGGGATCGTCACACAGGTACGTCACCTCACCCGTGGTCACGTTGAAGCGAGCCAGAGCGCCGTTTAACAAGAAGTATTGATACAGAGCAGCGGGCTCAAATTGCGTGTTTTTGATCGGATTTTCGTAGGAGTTGGGGTTGCTTGGGTCACCCGTGGCGGCCTGCTCACCTGTCAAATCCTCGGGTAAGGGAAGTGCTTGATTGCAGGAGGCCAACACAAGCAGCAGGCATATGCATAGCAATCGTTGCGCTCGTTTCATTTGGTTCCCCCCTTTTTTACGTTTCGTATCTACATTTATTGTAACATGATGGGGGAGTATTGTCAAGTCAGCCGATCGAATACGTCATAAACGGATATCTGATTCAAGCCACCTCCTTTGTTTGCTTTGCCCCGATGATGCCAAGCGTCGTGCTCAGCACCAAAAAGACGATCAGAACCGCGGCGGCACGCATCGGGCCGTCATTCATGAAAAACAGCAGGGCTTGGTTGCCGTCCAGGTATGCGGTCAATCTGGCGTACTGCAGCAGATCAACGCCCATGCCATGGATTAGTTTGGGAATTTGCACCGCGACGGTCAGTATGATCAGCGACAGATACGATACCTTGACAAGGCGTGTCAACTGACAAGCGAGCACACACACAAGCAAGCATGCGCTATATCTGACAAGCATGATCAGCGCGGCATATTGCCAAAGCGTCAGGTGCGGCGCGGCGTTTTTGTAGATCTGCAGGCTGACCAGCGTTGCGTTCGCGTCCTCAAAGCGGTAGGCAAGCAGGATGGGCAGCAGCTGCATGAATGTAAAGATCACAAAAAACGCGGTGGTCAGCAGCATGCATAAGAGCAGCTTGGCGCGGCTTGTCTCCCGCCTGCCGCGCGGCGTGGTGGACAGGATAGGGGAGAACTTGGAGGAATACTCGATCGCCCCCAAAAAGGTACAGGTCAGCAGGATGCACAAGAACAAGAGCAGGTGGTCGCCCGACTCAAACAGCGTCATCCAGCCCGTGTCGTAAAGCAAGGTCAAGCCGTCAAGGCCGCGCTCGGATTGGTACGCGCAGGCCTCGGACACCCTGACCAAGGGCATTTCATGCAGGCAGGCGTAGTAGTATTCGTTCTCGATCTGTATCATACTGACCCCTTCGGGCAGCGTGTCGGACGTGGCGTTGCGGTATTTGAAGTAGTTTCTGTACCCCTGTGAGACGCGTTCGCCCTCTGCGTTAAGGTAGTCCCAACGCTGCGCGTCGTCCATGGGCGCGAGCGTTTTTACGTAATCGTAATAGATCTGATCGGATCTGCTTGTGTACTCCTTGTACTGCCAAAATGCGCCTGCGGCAGAAATGAGCAGCAAAAGCACAAGTGTGAGCACCACAAAGCGGCTCTTTCGCAGCTTTTTGCATTCCCAGGCAAGCAGCGTGCGTGCGCCAATCGCGGTGCGCGCGTCGCGCGTGCGGCGGCCTGCAAGATTGAAGCGGATATTGGCAAATTTCAAATGCAAAAGCACGATGCCGCCGAGGCAGAGCAAAGAGAGCGCTATGTAGAGGCCTAAGATGGCAGGCACGACCGAGATCGGCTTGCCAAAGATGCGCACGCATTGGTATCTGGAAAGGAAGGTGGCAGCGTCCGTGGCTGCTATCAGATTGCAATGGTCAAGGATGACGTCTGTGTTGAGATACGTGTGCCCGTCTAGCACAAGACTGACGGCATAAACCAAGAGCGAGAGCACTAAGGCCACAAGGCGGTTGCCGAGCGTATAGGTCAAAAGTCCCACCAGTGCGCACACGAACACCGTAACAGAGGTGCGGATGGCAAAGAGCAGGAGAATGGCTTGCCAGGTGCGCAGGGCATAGGGCGCGCCGAGAAAGACGCCGAAGCTTTGCACGTATTCGCCAAGCCCCGCAAAGGAAAAGGTTGCTCCATCCGGCAGCGTGGCAAGCAGCATGCCGATCAGCGAGATGCCGAAAAAGAGTGCGCTGAGTGTGAATTCCGAGAGCAGCATGGCAAGAATTTTGCTTGTGACATATCGGAGCCGCCCGCCGGCCGATGCGTAAATGATGGGTTGCATGCCTGTCTTGCGATCCACGCTGAACAGCTGCACCGAGAGGAATACGGCGCAGATCAGAAGCAGCGGATTTGCCGCATGAAACGACAGGTACGTATCCCAGCCGCTGACCGGCTGCTCGGCAATTTCAAGCCCCTTGAGATCGGTATAAATGTTGATGACGTCCTCAAAGTACAAGGTGGCATAGCTGTCCTCGGAGTTGTAAAGGCTCTGTTGATACTGCCGCTTGGCGTTCGAGATCACGGCCGAGATCTTTTTCTCGTATTGCCGCGTCTGCTGCGACTCGGGGGCTTTCGACGCCTGATCGTAGGCAAGCGCGCCCGTCACAAGCAGCAATACCAGCACGATTGCCACCGTCAGCTTGGAAAGCCCGATTTTTCTGATTTCAAAAAATAACTGTTTCATCATTCGTAAGGATTATATTTGATCAATCTGTATTCTCCCGTCACTACGTTGACAATCAGCATGTCGGTAGAAGTGAGGTTGTGATTTCCATGTTTGTCTTGATAATAATTTTCCGAGATGAAACCCACCCAATCGCCGCATATAAACTCGTTATGTCTGTTGGGTGACGGACCTCCGTATACAAAACCGTCTACGTGGCACAATCGCTTGCTATCCGTTCCGTCCAGGTCCACAACGTAAATGTTGCCGCCGTAAAGATCCTTGTGATCATCTCCGTCCACCGTGATCCAGATCTGGGGGTTCTCCACGAACTTGACGTAAAGCAGCTTATCGCCGTAAACGTAGAAATCCGCCACGTCCTCTGCGATCAGCACCTCTTCGCCCGTAGAAAGATCCTTGCAGTACATCTTGTCATACGTCCACTTGCCAAGCGTCCAGCGCAGCTTGTATTTTCCCCATTCGCGGCAATAGTTTTGATCATATACACGCCAATCGCCCCCGTCCAGATCGGTGGAGTAGTATTTGAGATCATCCACCCAAACGATTCTGCCAACCTCGATCAGCTCCATTCTGGCAAACGGATGACCGCAGTCGATGACCTCAAGCTCGCTGCTTCGTGTGTTATAGCGATAGTACGTGACATTAAAATCTCCTTCCACTTGGGTAGGAAGAGATTCCATAAAATAGAGATAATAATTGTAAGAGAAAATGCGACTCAAAAGCCCGTTGGAGGTGTAAATTTCCTCTACCTTCATGCTGTCAGCATCATAAGAGCGCAGGTGGTGTTGTCCATCTGAAGATGAAGAATCCAGATTGTAATACAGAACGTTTCCAATCGAGGTCATCAAGCGCGAGCTAATGGCAAACGGACAGGAGGATCCGAACCTTTCGTGCGGACAAAACGGATCCTGACAAACGGGCGATGCGGTACCCGTGGGGATGTGGTATTTGAGTAGCAGACCGTTAAAGGCCTGGAACATGTAATCTCCCGGAACCGTTCCGGTCTCAACTTCTCCGTATTCCAATTCACTTGACGTAATCCTTTCGTGCGTCGGCCGCTCGGGTCGCTGCTGCTTTTGCCCGCAGGAGCCAAGCAGGATGCAAAGCAGGGCAAGGATGGTGAGTAATAATTTTCGTTTCATCATAGCTCCCCTCGTCATTCATAAGAATTAAACTTGATCAATTTATATTCATCGGTTACAACGTTGACCATCAGCATGTCGGTCAGGGCAAGGGAAGCCCCGCTCCAGTCATTCTCATCCGGGTAGTAATTTTGAGAGATGATTCCAACCCAATCGCCGCAGGATATGGGGTTCATGTATCCATAGCAGAATTCTTCCACGTGGCATAACAGATGTGCGTCCGAGCCGTCCGAATTCATGACGTAAACGTTTCCGCCCCACTCGTCCTTGATCTGCTTGCCGGCGTCCGAGGTGACGTATCTCGGTGTGTCCGTACGTTTCCAATACAAAACCTTGTCACCGTAAAAATAGAACCAGTCAATATCTTGTGCAATCACAATTTCTTGATTTGTGGAACGGTCTCTTCTGGATAAACGAACGTACTCACCATTGGCGTCAAGTGCCCACGTGTAAACGTAATTGCCCCATTCTCGCTGCAATACGGGGGTATAGCCACGCTTGTCTTCTCCGTTTAAGTCTGTGGAAAAATATTTATCTCCTCTTTCCCAAACGATTCTGCCCGCCTCAATCGCGTGAATCGTTGCGTACGGATCATCGCAATCAATGACATCAGTCGTACCTGTCTGCGTATCTAACCTGTAAATGACGGTGCCGATGATATTATGGTCTTCCACCTCCAGCTCAGAAAAATAGAGATAGTAGTTATAGGAAAACAGACGGCTCAGAACACCGTCTGAGATCAGGATCTCCTCGATTTTCATGCTCTCACCGTCATAAGAGCGCAAACGCCACTGACCGTCTATTTCCTTGGCGTAATACAAGATATTCCCAATTGCAGCATACCGATGACCCGGCACTCTGAACGGACAATGATAATCATGGGAGCAAAACGGATCCTGACAGACCCACGTTGCCGTGCCCGACGGAATATGGTATTTGATCAGGACATAGTTTGTCGTTGATCCGTATACGTAATCTCCCGGAACTGTTCCGGTTTCGATTTTTCCATAATTCAATTTACTTTCGGTGATCCTTTCAGGCAAGGTTTGGAGCGGCTTTCGTTCCGGCCTTTGCTCTTGCTTTTGCCCGCAGGAGCAGAGAAGGATCATCAATGCCGCAAGGGCGATAAGTAAAAATTTGCATTTCATAAGGACATCCTTTCGTGACTTTTATGATTCAAAAGGTTTGTTTGGATAAGCAATCAATGTGGACGCGCGCCCGAAAGGCTACCCCCGAGGGGTAGCTCCCGACGCAGTCGGGTGAGGGGGATTGGCGGGCAAAACGGTGCGGTTGACCGCTTGGGTGAAACGCTCTTAAACCAAAGTATTCGCATTCCCCTTCAGTCGCTGCGTAACAGCGTCTCGCTGCGGCTCGGTCACTCTCGCATATCTGACATGCGCACCGGCATGTCAGATATGCGATCGCGCCGCTTTGCTACCCCCGGGGGATGCCTCTATAGCGCGTTTCCGTCTTTATGCGCATCCACTCTGATCAACGTCGTATTTCCTTCGCGGAATGTAAGGGCATTCTTTCATCATTCACACGGATTGTATTTGATATATCTGTACTCACCCGTGACTACGTTGACGATCAGCATATCTGACTCCCAAACGCCGCCGTCATAGACGCACCACGTCAGAATCCCTACCCAATCGCCGCTGCACAGCTGATTGTTTTGGTGCGACGACATGCCCATGATCGGGCAATCGTCTACGTGGCATAAAAGGTGCTTATCCGAGCCGTCCAGATTCATCACGTACACGTTACCGCCAAGCGTATCGTAAGAGGTGCCGTACTCGTCCGAATACCAGATCTCAGGATTGTCCACCTGCTTGAAATACAGGATCTTATCGCCGTAAAAGTAGAACCAATCCAGCTTTTCATCCGAAACCACGATCTCCTCTCCGGTCGAGTGGTCCTTACGGTATAATGCTTGAATACATTTTTCCTCTGCAGACCAATCCCACCTGAACGTATATTTGCCGTAAGGTCGGCTGAAATTCATGACGTATATGTCCTCGTCATTGCCGTCAAGATCGGTGGAAAAATATTCGTTTCCCCATCTCCAGACGATCCTGTCTGCCTCAATGTCATAGATCCTTGCAGAGGCATGGCCGCAATCAATGGTTTCAAGTGCGCCGCTTTGCGTGTCCAGTCTGTAATACGTATAGTCAAACTCCTCTTCAACGCCCGTGGGCAGCTTTTCCCAAAAATACAGATAATAATCATAGGCAAAGGGGCTGCCGATCATGCCGTTCGAGGTGCGTATCTCCTCCACCTTCATATTGTCTCCGTTATAGGAGCGCAGGTGGACCTGACCGTCAATTTCCACTCTGTAATACAGCGTGTTTCCGATAGCCGACATTCCGGTCCAATCGACGGCGAATTGGCAAGATGATTGATACGGATCGTGCGTGCAGAACGGATCCTGACAAACGGTCGAGACCGTACCCGTGGGGATGTGATATTTGAGCAGCACATCGTTTACCGAATGGAATATGTACTCTCCCGGGACTGTGCCTGTTCCAATCTCTCCGTCCTCCATCGCACTTGACGTGATTTTTTCATGCGTCGGCCGCTCGGGGCGCTGCACCTTTTGCTCGCAGGAGCCAAGCAGGATGCAGAGCAGGGCAAGGGTGATGGGGAATAATTTTTGTCTCATAAGGGCCTCCTTTCTCAAAAGCACGCAGGACATAATACCTCTCCACCTATATAGACGGCATTTTTTGAAAAACCATCACGTTTTTTGCAAAAAAGACTCTCCCAAATGCTTTGGGAGAGTCCTTGCGTATCAAATTTTATTTGCCCTGCTCCATTGCGCGGCGCTTGCGCATCATTTCCTTCATACGCAGCTCGGTATTCAGGATCTTCTTGCGTAGACGGATGGACTTGGGGGTGATCTCGATCAGGTCGTCGTCGGTGATGTACTCGATCGCCTCCTCCAGCGTCATGATGATGGGGGGCGTGAGCAGCAGCTTTTCGTCCGCACCCGCGCTTCGAATGGCGGTCAGGTGCTTTTCCTTACAGGGGTTGACGGCAATGTCGTCGTTCTTGGGGTTCTCGCCCACGATCATGCCCTCGTATACGGCGGTCTGAGGACCTACGAACAGTCTGCCGCGCTCCTGGGTCTGGTACAGACCGTAGCGGGTGGTCTCGCCTGCCTCGGATGCGATCAGGGAGCCGGTGAACTTCATGGTGATCTCACCGCGGTAGGGCTCGTAGCCTGCGAAAATGGTGTTGATGGTGCCTTCGCCGTGGGTGGCGGTCAAGAATTCGGAGCGGTAGCCGAACAGGCAACGGGAGGGAATGAGGTATTCGATTCTCATGCGGTTGCCCGAGCCTAAGGGGTTCATTTCAAGCAGATCGCCCTTGCGCTGGCCCAGCTTTTCCACAACGGCACCAACGTACTCGTTGGGCACGTCCAGCGTGACGCGCTCCATGGGCTCGCACTTTTCGCCGTCGATCTCCTGGAACAGCACGCGGGGGTTGGAGCATGCCAGCTCAAAGCCCTCACGGCGCATGGTCTCCAGCAGAATGGAGAGGTGCATTTCGCCTCTGCCCGCAACGCGGAACTCGTCGGTGGTGTCACCGTCGCTCACGCGCAGGGAAACGTCCTTGAGCAGCTCGCGGTAGAGTCTGTCGCGGATCTGACGGGAGGTGACGAACTTGCCTTCCTTGCCTGCCAGAGGGGAATTGTTGACTGCGAAGGTCATTTCCATGGTAGGCTCGCTGACCTTGACGAATTCAAGCGGCTCGGGGCAGGTAGTCGAGGTGATGGTGTCACCGATCGAGATCTCGCCCGCGCCGGAGAAGCAAACGATGTCGCCCACCTTGGCCTCTTCAACGGGTACGCGGTTGAGGCCGTCGATCTGCATGACCGTGACGATGCGGATCTTTTTGGGAGCTGCATCGGAGTAGTAGTTGCAGATCAGTGCGTCCTGATTGACCTTGAGGCAGCCGCGCTCAATGCGACCGATGCCGATTCTGCCCACAAAGTCGTTGTAGTCGATCGAGGAGACCAGCAGCTGCAGCTCACCCTCCTCGTCGCCCTCGGGGGCGGGGATATAGTCCACGATGGTCTCAAACAGGGGAGTGAGGTCATCGCCCAGGTTATCGGGATCAAAGGAGGCCTTGCCCTCTCTGCCCGAGCAGTAAAGCATGGGGGAATCCAGCTGCTCGTCGCTGGCATTCAGGTCGATCAGAAGCTCAAGGATCTCGTCCTCCACCTCGCCAAGGCGGGCGTCGGGCTTGTCGATCTTGTTGATGCAAACGATGACACGGTGGTTGAGCTCCAGCGCGCGCTGCAGCACGAAACGCGTCTGAGGCATGGGACCCTCTGCTGCGTCAACCAGCAGAATCACGCCGCTGACCATCTTGAGCACTCTCTCCACCTCGCCGCCAAAGTCAGCGTGGCCGGGGGTGTCGATGATGTTGATCTTGGTGTCCTTATAATGTACGGCGGTGTTCTTTGCGAGAATGGTAATGCCGCGCTCCTTTTCCAAAGCGCCCGAGTCCATGACGCGGGTCACGGTCTCCTGGTTGTCGCGGTAAATACCGCCCTGCTGTAAAAGTCCGTCGACAAGGGTGGTCTTACCGTGGTCAACGTGCGCGATGATTGCAATGTTTCTCAAATCGTTTCTGATCATATGCTTCTCCAAATTCAAAATTTGACATAATACGCTATCTTAATTATTATAGCACACTTTTGCGCAAAAATACACAAGTGAAATCACGATTTTCACAAAATCCGCAAGAATTCGCTTGTGCAAAATTGACAAAACGGGGGTGGTATGATATAATGAAAGAACAAATGAAACGAGGTGATCTTTGTGATAAAAGCTATCATTTTTGACCTGGACGGGACGGTTGCGGACACCATATCCGCCATTCGCGAGGGTGTCAATCTGACCATGGAGCAGCTGGGGTATCCCGTGCACACCGACGCGGGTATCCGCCGCTTTATCAATCACGGTGCGCGCGAGCTGATCCGACAGGCGCTGCCCGCAGACGTGGGCAGCGATCCCGCACGCGTGGACGAGGCACTGGACGTGTATCAGGGCATGTATGAAAGAACGTATAAAAACACCAACCTTTGCTACGACGGTATGGCACAGGCCATGACCGAGCTTGCAAAGTCATATCCGCTGGCGATTCTGTCCAACAAGCAGGACAGAATGGTCAAAGGGCTTGCCGCGCAGCTGTTGCCTGCGGGCGTGGTCAAAATCGCGCAGGGGCAGGTGGAGGGCGTGCCGACAAAGCCTGATCCCACCGCCGTGTGGCAGGTGTGCCGCGCGCTGGGTGTTGCACCCGCAGAGTGTGCCTTTGTGGGGGATAGCGACGTGGATATGCACACCGCCATCAACGCAGGATGCCTGCCCGTGGGGGTCGAGTGGGGCTACCGTGGGGCGGACGTGCTGATCGAAGCGGGCGCGAAGGTGCTGGTTAAGACTCCGAGTGAATTGGTGAGTGTGATTCGCCGCTTGGCCGAGTGATATCCTTTGACGGAAGGGTAAAGGGATGGCGTGATACTCTGTCTGAGTATCACGCCATTTATCTTTATTCTTATTTGATCAAGTGTCTCTTGATCTTCTTGGAGGTGGTTTTTTCGAACTCGGTGGAGCGGAATTCGATGATGCGGATCTGCTTGTAAGCAACCAGCTTCTTGTTGAGCTCCTTGATCTGATCCGAAATGGTGGCCTGGATCTGCTCCTGGGTTGCATCCTTGTCGAACTTGTCAAAGTTGGGATAGATCACAGCGGTCAGCTTGACGCCGTCGTCGCTCTGTCTGCCAATGACAACGCACTCTGCAATGGTGTCGATGTTCTCAAGGTATTCTTCCATTTCCTCGGGGAATACGTTCTTACCGTTCTCCAGAACGATCACGGACTTCTTTCTTCCCGTGATAAAGATGTACTTGTCCTCGTCCATGTAACCAAGGTCACCGGTACGGAACCAGCCGTCTCTGGTGAACGCCTTCTTGGTCTCTTCCTCGTTCTTGTAGTAGCCCAGCATGACGTTGTCACCCTTGACCTGGATCTCACCGATGGTGCGACCCTGATCGTCGATGTGATCGGGCTCGATACGAACGCGGCAGCACTCAACGGCAGGGCCTACCGAGCCCAGCTTGGGTGCAAAGTAGGGGTTGACGGCAACCAGAGGAGAGCACTCGGTAATGCCGTAGCCCTCGCAGATCTGAATGCCGAAAGCGTCAAAGTCGGCAACAACCGAGGTGTTGAGCGGTGCACCGCCCGAAATGATCTTGACAAGTCTGCCGCCAAATGCGCCTGTTACGTCCTTGAAAAGACCTGTACCGATGTCGATACCCATCTTTCTTGCGGCACCGGATACCTTGATGGCACCCTTGAGCACCTTGTCCTTGCCCTTCTTGCGTGCGGTTTCCCAAATTCTCTTGTCCATGGTGTTGACGAACAGGGGTACCAGGGGCAGGCCGGTGGGCTTGAACTGCTCAAAGTTACGCATAACGTGCTTGAGAGAATCGTTGATGCAGACCTCCATACCGTAGATCAGAGCCGCGATGTCAATGCAAAGCTCGTAGGTATGGTGAATGGGGAGCACGGAAACAATGGTGTCCTCCTTGCAGAAGTCAACGCAGGAGCAAGCAGCATTGGCAGCAGCGATGACGTTGTTTTCGCAAAGCATGACGCACTTGGAGGAGCCGGTTGTACCCGAGGTGAACAGCATGACTGCCATGCGTTGCAGGTCCTTGGGGGTCTTGAGCGCGTAGTGATTATCGTGAATGTGCTGCTGACCAAGGGCGACGATGTCGTCAAACTCCTTGACCTTGGCGTTGTCGCGATAAGAGAGCTTTTCGGTGTGAACGGGAATGAAGTACTGAACGGAGGGGTGAGTTTCCACGGTCTCCTTGAACTTTTCGTTCATGCAAGCCGTGTAGACCACTGCATCAGCCTCTGCAAAGGACATAAAGCCCTCCAGCTCGGAAACTGCCACTTCCTTATCCATGGGGATTGCAACGCCGCCTGCTGCAATGGTTGCAAGGTAGGTAGCGATCCATTCGGGGCAGGATTCACCAACGATGGCGATTCTCTTGCCGGCAAGACCCATAGCGTCAAAGCCTGCAGCCAGCTCGGTGATCAGATCGGAAAAGTCGCGGTAGGACATAGCAAGCAGCTGCTTGCCTCTGTAATAGCGGAAGGCCACCTTTGCGCCGTGGGATCTGAAAATGTGCGTCAGATCGCGAACGTCCTTGGCAGGGGTATAGATTCTGGGTGTTTTTTTGCGTACGAGCATAATGATACATCCTTTCTTCGGCAGATCTCTCCGCCCATATATAATCGTGTTACATTTGAAACATTTCCATACATAATCAATTATACACAATTCTGGAGAATTTGTCAAGAGTATTTTATCTTGACAGCGTGACGGCGGCGTGATATAATCAAGAAAAAGACGAGAAATCAGGGAGAATTTTATGGCAAAGATCAAATGGCGCGGCGGCGCGCTGCTCGCCCCTGCTCCTCCCGCGCTTGTGAGTTGCGGTGATATGGAGCATTCCAATGCGCTTGCGGTGGCCTGGACGGGGATTATCAACACGGTTCCGCCCAAGACCTATATTTCGGTGCGCCCCGGCAGATACTCCTACTCTATGATCCGGGAAAGCGGGGAATTCGTCATTAACCTGACAAGCGCGGATATGATCAAGGCCCTGGACGGCTGCGGCATGCTGACGGGGGCCAAGGTGGACAAATTCAAAAAATTCGGTCTTGAAAAGCAGGAGGCAAGCGAGGTGAAGTGCCCGTTGGTGGCGCAGAGCCCGCTCTCGCTGGAGTGCCGCGTGACCGACGTTATTGAGCTTGGCTCGCATCATATGTTCTTGGCCGACGTGGTGGCTGTGGACGTGGAGGAGAGTCTGATCGATCAGCACGGAAAGCTGCGATTGGATAAGGCCAATCTTGCGGCCTTTGCGCACGGCGAATATTTTGCGCTTGGCAAAAAGATCGGGGAATTCGGCTTCTCGGTCAGAAAAAAGAAAAAGATGCCCCCAAAGGGGAAGAAATCATAAGGAAAGGGAGAATTTGCGAAAATTCTCCCTTTTTTACTTTTATCGCTTCAATTTTTGGTAATACGAATATTATCCACGTCAAAGCAGGTCCATCCGCGTGCAATGAGATGGATCTCACGGTCAGTGGTGACCAATGCGTCGGTCACGTCGAGCAGCAGAGCACCGTTTGCATCCATTAGCTTGACCGTGCGCATATATGTGTAGTCACTTGCCGGATACGAGCCTTGGTCGCCAAGCTCCGCATAGCAGAGCAGCTGATTGTTGACGAAAATATTGATCCTGTCACCGTTGTCTTCGATTGTGAAGGTGTTGAATTCGTTCCCCAACGCCAAATCAAAGAATACGGATTGCGAGGCAACCTTGTAGCCGTCCCCCTCGGGCAGGTATTGCTTGATCGCAATACGTACACCGTTTTCGGTGGGATAGAGCATGATGCCGCTGCCACCAACCAAGAGATTGGTATCCTCTTCGTGATGAGCCAGCTTGCGATCAGCGCTGCGTACCGCAATACCGCCAAGGCGCTCCGAGGGACCGCCTACCGTTTCGCTGCTCAGCAGTCGCCAATCCAGCGAAAGGGTATAATTGTCGGCCAGCGCACCGTTCTTGAGGCCGGCCACAAAATAGGCAGTATTGCGCAAAAAGCGATTGCCGTCCTTCTCGGTGACCGTAGCTGCGGGGCGACCGATCTCTGAGTAAAGCGAGAACAGCACGCTCCAGGTATTTCCGAAGGTCCCGCTCAACTCCGTGGTGCCTGCTTCAAGATCCTCAAAATCGCAAGTGCTTGAATAAACTGTGGGTGCGACTTCAATAAAGGCACGAACGGGATAGGTTTGGCTGCCAAGCGTAGCGGTGCCATTGATCACAGCCTCACCGGAAACGGACGTATCAACCTCTCCTTCCCACATGGCCTGTGCGCTCGTGCGGAATCCATTGCCCATCAGAACGTCAACAAAGGAGGGAAGCGCGTACGTATTGCCAACCGAGGTGTAACCCCATACGTCAAGCGCCTTGAGCGCTTGGGGCGCAGAGTCCTCTGCATCATACTTCACGGTCTGTTCCCCATGTGTAGGGCCGAGAATGGGCGCATTGGTTGCAGGATCAATGGCGATCAGACCGTATGCCTCATCGAAAATCACCTTGTCGATGGTCATCTGTACGCCCTGTACAACTCCACCGCCTGTGACGTGTGCTGCGATCCAAAGACCGCCGTCCGGGCCTTGGAAGATCGAGTTATGACCGCATTCACGGTATTTGTCCTGGTGCAGGTAGTATCCGTCTTGATATTTGCCGCCGTAATAGTCGCAGCGCTCTTGGCTCATGGCACCGTACATGGGATTTTCGTACATGGTCCAAGGGCCGTTGATATCATCCGCAACCGCAACACCGATCTCGTATCCTCTTGCCCATGTGGAGTAGAAGCAGTAGTAGCGTCCCTCGTGCTTGAGTACGTAAGGCCCTTCAAAGCCAACGTCAGGGCGTTCGGCATTCCATTTGTCTGAATTGGGGATGGGAGAGATGATCTGCTTTGCAGAGGACAAAAAGTGCAGATTTTCAAGATCAAATTTTGCCATCCATATGCCCGAGGCAAACAGGTAAATCTGTCCGTCGTCATCGGCAAACAGATGGGCATCGTTGCCAAGTGCCAGCGGTGCGTTGGGATTCATAATGGTGTAGGGGCCTTCAATGCTGTCAGCTACGGCAAACAAAAAGCCGTGATTGCTGCCGTCCAAAGCGCAGCAGTTGACGGTGACGTAATACTTCCCGTTATGTGCAAACAGCTCGGGCGCCCAAAAGCGCTCGCTGTACCATTTGTTTTCAGACTGATCGGGTGTTTTGACGATATAATCAATAAACTCCCAATGCAAAAGGTCGGTGGATCTGTAAAGCGGAACCCCCTTGGTACGGTCGGCCTGGTTTTCTTCCATGCCGTAGGGAGGGAGTGTGCCCGTCATGTACCAAGCGTTATCAACCTTTAAGATAAAGGGGTCACGAACGTGATCCACGCCGCTGTTGTTTTGATAGCTCAGCGGATTTGCCCATGTAAAGCTTTCGCTGTCGGGGGTGGGCTCAACAAGCTCGGTTGTTACGGGTTCGGTCACGCTTTGCGTACCTCCTTGTGTGGATTCAGATGGTTCGGTGTGCGGCGGCTTTTCCTGCGGTGTGCAGGAGCACAGCAGCGCAAGTGCCAGCGTGCTTGTCAGCAGAATCCTGATGAATGAACGAAAATGGGGACTTGCCTTTTTTCGGGAATGCTTCATGATTTGTCCTTTCTGCGTATGTGTGACGCCTGATGTTTTGCAAAAAAGATTGACTGATTTGGAATCCCATGGTATTATTATATCACACGCAAGGCTTGACGCATAGAATATTCTTGCGGGAAACTTCTGAAAAATATACGAAAATTGTGATGGATGGTGCTATGAAATATCTCAATCATCGCCCGGACGGTATACCGGAGCGTATTCATTCTTATATGGGAACAGGGCAGAGCTGGCTGCCGCATTACGTGGAGTCCATGGGAATCAATGCCCAGGGCGAACGTTTTTTTACGGAGCGGAGCGGCTACGATACGTTTTTCGTTTGTCTGACGCAGCTTGGAGAGGGATCTGTGCGCTGTAACGGACAAGCCTACACCCTGCGGGCGCAGGATCTTTTGATCCTGGATTGCATGGAGGCGCATTATTATTGTACCAAAACGCCCGTATGGCAGTTTCTGTGGATCCATTTCAAGGGATACGGATGTCGGGAGCTTTTCAGAAAGCTTTGCCCGGAGGGCATTTTTTACATGCATTTAGAGCAGACCGAGCCCATATACACCTTGTATCATCAGCTTGCACCGTTATTGCTGAGCCAGACAACGGCAGACGATCTGCGAGTCTCTGCACTTTTAGGTGCGTTTTTGCACACGGTTGCGGGGTACGCATTGTGGGGAGAAGCACAGCGTATGCCGTTGCCGATTGAGCGCACGGTAGCCTATTTACAACAGCATTATCAAGAGAATATTTCCGTAGGAACACTTGCCGAGCGCGAAAACTACAGCGTATATCACTTTACTAAGCTGTTTGCCAAGTATACGGGGCAAACGCCGTATCAGTATATACTTTCTTTACGCTTGAGAAACGCGCAGCAGATGCTTATAACTACACATTATTCTATAGAGGAAATCAGTCGATTCAACAATTTTTCAAGCTGCAGTCGCTTCATTGCTTATTTTGTCAAGCACTTTGGTATGACGCCCTTGCAATATCGGAAGAATGCTTCGTTTGCATCTGTATAAAGGCAAAGAAGGAGGATCCCGTACGGATCCTCCTTTTGAATTTTTATGATTCCTCGTCGTCGGGGTCGAGGTCCTTGCCGGATCTTGCCTTGTAGATCAGCTTGAGCAGGGTAAATACCGCGCTACCAATCACCCAAGTCAGCCAGGAGATGTGCCAATCCCCGGTGGTAAAGCTCCAGACAAAGTATACGATGGTGACGACCAACCAATAAACCTCGGAGAACAGCGCCTGTGCGCTCTTGGGCTTTTTCTTTTTGGCGCTCAGTCTGCGGTCACCCGTCAAAAGATTCTCGAATGCGTCGTACTGAATGCCACCGATCACAAAGCAGAATACGCCCGCACCGCAAAGAAGCAGCAGCACGCCGATCATGATGATGCTCAGCAGATCCATCTCCAAAGCACTTGTCACGATCAGAGGGGCTGCGCAGAAGATGCAGAGCACCACGCCGGTTACGGTCAGAGCGGTGTATTTGGAGGAAAAGGCCGCGCGCTTTTCGCGCACCATGCCGTCCACGCCGTAGGAAAGCTCAAAGCCCTTTTTCTCGTCGATGAATTCCCAAGGCTTGCCCGCAATGCCGGTGGCGATAAACGTACCGACTGCGACTGCAATGAGACCAAGCAAAACGCTCACTCCGATGGCAGAAGCGACCATCTCGGTCATCATGCCCGCATCGGCAAGGCCTCCGAGAATGATCAGGCAAATGGGGGAGAGGATGCAGAGCAGCACGCCAAATGCGATCTTGGCAGCAGCGCTGCGCTTGAATGCAAGATATTTGTTGGCGTCCTCCATGGATACTGAGCGCAGAGGGGAATCATCAGCGGTCGAGCCGGTGTATTCCTCGGCTTCCATTTCATCCTTTAATAAGAAGTCTGTTGTAACGCCGAAAATCTCGCTCATGCGCAAGATCTTATCAAGGTCCGGGATGGATTGCGCGCTTTCCCATTTGGAAATGGCCTGACGGGAAACGCCCACCTTTTCGGCAAGCTCCTCTTGCGACCAACCGTTCTTTTTTCTCAAAGTGATTATCTTATCGGCTAAAATCATAATTGCACCTCACTTGTGTTTTTGTGCCTTCATTGTAGCAGTTTTTGGGGTTGCAGTCTACCAATTCGGACTTGCAATTTGTCAACTCGCGGTTGCAAGTGGCAAAAAGGGGCGGTTGCACGTACAACAGCCCCTATAAAACTTATCTGAGCTGTACGAATCCCAGCTTCTTTTCCACCTTGGAGAGCGTGCGGCGTGCAATGTAGGAGGCCTCCTCGGCACCCTTCTTCATCTGCGCTTCAAGGCCTGCCTTGTCGCCCATGTACTGCGCAAATCTCTGCTGCACGGGAGCGAGCGCGTCCGCGCAGGTCTCACCGACTGCCAGCTTAAAGTCGCCGTATCCCTTGCCTGCAAACTCGGCCTCGATCTCCTCCATGCTCTTGCCGGTAAAGCAAGCGTAGATGGACATCAGGTTGTTGATGCCGTCCTTGCCGGGAGCGAAGCGCACCTCGGTATCCGAGTCGGTTACGGCTCTTTTGAACTTGCGGATGATGGTGTCCTTGTCGTCCAGAATGTAGACCACCGCGTTGGGGTTCTCGTCCGATTTGCTCATCTTCTTGGTGGGCTCGGAGAGTGACATGATCTTCATGCCCGACTTGGAAACGATGGGCTCGGGAATGGTAAAGGTATCGGGGTAGAGCGCATTGAAGCGGGTCGCGATATCGCGGCAAAGCTCCACGTGCTGCTTCTGGTCAATGCCTACGGGCACAACGTCGGTCTGATAGAGCAGAATATCGGATGCCATGAGCACGGGGTAGGTGAAAAGACCTGCGTTGATGTTGTCCGCGTGCTTTGCGCTCTTGTCCTTGAACTGGGTCATGCGTGAAAGCTCACCGAACATGGTAAAGCAGTTGAGAATCCATGCAAGCTCGGTGTGCTCGTGCACGTGCGACTGCACGTAAAGCGTGACCTTTTCGGGGTCAAGACCGCAAGCCATGTAAAGCGCCAGCGTCTCGTAGGTGCGGCGGCGCAGATCTGCGGGCACCTGGCGTACGGTGATGGCGTGCTGGTCTACCACGCAGTAAAGGCACTTGTAGTCCTCGGAGTAAGTGGAAAAATTACGCAGCGCGCCCAGGTAATTGCCAATGGTCAAGTTACCGCTGGGCTGAACGCCGGAATAAGAAACCTTTTGATTCTGAAACATGATGTATAAATCCTTTCGAAATTTTACTGAAGAAACTCTCTTGCCACCGCGCCGAGCCTTGCGCAGCCCTCGACGATCTGTTCGTCCGAGGGGGTGGAGAAGTTGATGCGGAAGCCGTTTGAGGGGGCGTCCTGGTCGCAGTTGAAGGTCGCACCGGGCACGACAAGCAGCTTTTTTGCCTTGCATGCGCGGACAAACTCCATGCTGTCGATGCCATCGGGCAGCGTGCACCAGATAAACAGACCGCCCTCGGGCTTGGTGTAGGAGATCTGCTCGGGCAATTCGCGTGCAAGGCAGTCAAGCATGAGCGTACACTTGCGGCGGTAGATGTCCTTGATGTGATCGATGTGCGCGTACAGGTCGCACTCAGTGATATATCTGTGGCAAAGCATCTGGAAGAACAGGTTGGTGTGCACGTCTTCGGTCTGCTTGACGATCACCATCTTGGAGGCGATCTGCTCGGGAGCGACCACAAATCCGACTCTCATGCCTGCCGAGAGCACCTTGGAGAAGGTGGAGCAGTAGACGACGATGCCGTCTTCGTCCATGCTCTTGAGCGTGGGCAGCTCCTCGCCTGCAAAGCGGGTCTCGCCGTAGGGGTTGTCTTCCAAGATCAGTATGCCGTATTTTTTAGCCAGCGCGTAAACCTTTTCTCTGACCTCGAGTGTCCAGGAAAGCCCCATGGGGTTCTGGAAGGTGGGAATGACGTAAAGCAGGTGCGCGTCGGGGTTGGCAAGAATGGTCTGCTCCAGGGCGTTCACGTCAATGCCGCAGTTGTTCATGGGCACGCCCACCGTGCGCATGCCCGCCGAGCGGAATGCGTTGAGTGCGCCGATGAAGGAGGGATCCTCACAAATGACCGCCTCGCCGGGGTTGCACAGCACGCGGCAGGCAAGCTCAATGCCCTGTGTGCCGCCGCTGACGATCAGCGTGGTATCGTTGAAGGCGTAGCCTTCATCCGCGAATTTACCGATCTGCCATCGCTCCTTTTGCCACTTGGCCACGGCTGCGCGCAAGGGGGGATAGCCGTCGGTCGCGCCGTATTGCAGTGCCAGGGTGGATTGATGCTCAAAAATATCGGCGGAGAGTCGCGCCAGCTCGGAAACAGGGAAGGATTCGGGAGAGGGGTTGCCGGCTGCAAACGAGATAGTCTCTGCATCTGCAGGGGCTTTGAGGATCTCACGAATCGCGCTGGGCTTCATACCCGCGATGTGATCGGAAAAACGGTAGTCCATATGGGTTGCCTTTCTTGGTAAAAATCTATTAACCTTTATTATATCACGGTATTATGTAAATTGCAAGAGGAAAATCAAAATACGAGGAGCGGACAGGCAAGAAATGCCTGTCCGCATAAATGCTGAATTATTTGACCAACATCATGACGCATTCGGCCAAAAACGCTGCCGCGCAGGAAACGACGGCCACCAGCGTAAGCCCCTTGCCCATGTAGGCAAAGATGCCGCCCACCACAAGGCCGACCGCGCCCGAGATCACGTTGCCCGTGGCGTAAAACGCGGCAGGCAGGGTCATGGCCGAGAGCACGGCGTAGGGGATGTAATATAAGAATGACTTGACAAATCGGTTATTGATCTTTTTGCGCAGTGCCGCAAAGGGAATGGCGCGGATGAGGTAGGTCGAGCCCGCTAAGATCAGTAAATAGATCCAGAAGTCCTTCATTTGGTCACCTCCTTGTCACCGTTTTCCTCCCGGACAGGGAAGAGAAGCGCACCCAACACGGCAGCCGCAATGGCGCAGACCGAGATCGAGATGCCCGAGGAGACGTTTTCGGAAAGCCAGGGCACGAAATAAAAGACGCAATGCAAAGCCCCCGCAATGCCCACGACAGCCAACACCGCCCACGATTTGCGCGCGACGGGTGCGACAATGGCCAAGAACATGCCGTAAATGGCAAGGCAAAGCGCGCTCATGACCATAGCAGGCAGCACGTTGCCCACCAAAGCGCCCAGCAGCGTGCCAAGTGCCCAGCCAATATAGGGGATGACCGAAAGACCCGCAAAGAACTTGGGGTCAACCTCGTCCTCGGCGGCAGCCACGGCAAAAATCTCGTCGGTCATGAAAAAGCCGAGCAGCCAACGCTTGATACCCGTGAATTTTTCGGTGACCTTTTGCGAGAGCGAAATGGACATAAAGGAATAACGGACGTTGACGGTCAGCTGAGAGATCAGCATGGCGGCGTACTGCCCGGGGTTGATCATAATGTCAAGCGCGGCAAGCTGACCTGCCGAGGTCACGGTGGTCATGGAAATGATGACCGCCTGCCACCAGGTAAAGCCCATGGATATGGCCATGATGCCGAACGAAAACGATACCGAAAGGTATCCAAGACCGATGGGAATGCCCGAACGCAATCCCCGAAGAAAGAGTTTCATAACGATGGTTCCTTGGGAAAATAAGTATATGGAATATTATAATGCGATTGACAAAATTTGTCAAGGATTATACAAACCTCCTCGCATACGCGCATCTGCGGCACAGGTCTTCGGATGCGCGGCGGTGGGCAAAGCCCTCGGTCATGGCGCGGGCGCGGGGGGAGGCGAGGATATCCGAGAGGGGCTCTGTGAACACGTTGCCCAGCGTGATGACGCCGTCGCTGTCCATGCAGCAGGGCACGACAGAGCCGTCCGCGAGAATGCCGAAATGGTCGCCAAGGCCGTAGCAAAAGACCTCGTCGCCTTGGCACGGCGCGTCCTTGTCCGGCCAGGTAAAGCGGTCGCCCCACTCGAGATGCAGCTTGTCGCGGATGCGGATACCGCGCGTATTCTCGGTCCACTCTCCGTCAAAGCGCTCGCGCAGAAAAGTCTCGATGCGTGCGTTTTTGCCACCGTCAAACCCCTTGTTCCACAAGCGAAATACTACGATAATGCCCGCGCGCGAGGCCGAGTCGGCAAAATCGGCAATGCCCGAAAGGTACGCGTCAAAGGCGTGGTCGCTGCCGTCCTCAAAGCTGTGCACCGAAATGCTGACCTTGTGCGGCGCGGCTGCAATGATCTCGTCCTTGCGGCGCGAGAGCAGCGTGCCGTTGGTGGTGATGACCGAGCAGAATCCGCGTTCCTTTGCCATGCGCAAAAATTTTGGCAGGTCGGGGTGGGTCAGCGGCTCGCCCATCAGGTGATAATAGACGAATTGGGTCTGCCCGTCCAGAGCGTCCAGCACGCGGGAAAATTCCTCCTCGCTCATGCGGCGCGGCGTGCGGCTGTGCCCGTGGCAAAAGGAGCAGGCCATATTACAGATATTGGTGATCTCCACGTAAACGCGTGCATACATATCAAAGCTGCTCCTTTCTGCGCTTATTTTTCAATATCCGCCCACAAAAGCAGGTGGTCGGAGTGGTGATTTTGCAAAGTGCCCGTGTCTGCGATGTGCCAATCGGGGCTGCAGAGAATGTTGTCGATGCCCTCGCCCGAGGCGGGGAAGGTAGCGTACTTGCCCGGATTTGCAAGGCTTGCGCCCTCAAATCCGTCAAAGCAGGAAAGATCGGCGGTATTGAAATCGCCCGTCAATATCCACGAGGGGGATTGCGCGGTCAGGTCTGCCAGCAACTCAAATTGCGGTGCGCGCATCGCGCCCGACTCAACCGACAGGTGCGTGTTAAAAAAGTCCACGCGCTCGCCGTCTGCGTCAAGGACTGCATGCCCGACCGAGCGACCCTCAGCAGATGCGGGAGTGGGGAGAGGAATGATTTCAAAGGCGTTGATGGGGTAGCGGGAAAGTATGGCCGTGCCGTATTGCCCGCCCGCAAAATCAATGGCGCGGCAAAAGGCGCAGTGCTCCCATCCAAGCGCACGCGCAAGCTCGTCAAGCGTGTCTCGACCGCCTACGCGCGAGGTGCGCACGTCTACCTCTTGCAAGCCGACGATATCGGCACCCATCGACAAAATATCTGCCGCCAAAAGTGACATATCGTGGCGCACGTCGTGCCCGTTTCGGATATTGTAGCTGACCACGCGCAGTTTCATAACCCGACCGTTCCTTTCATCAATATACGCCTATTATAGCACGAAGCGCGAATAAATACAAGAATATTTTGATTTATTTCGTAGGGGCGAACAAAGAACCACCGCATGTGCGGTGGTTCTTTGACTTATTGCTTTTTCATCTGTCTTAGGAACAAGAGCACGGCAAGCGCGAGCAGCACGGCGGTATAGCCCAGCACCCACCAAAGGTGCGGGAAAATGCCTGCGAAATCGCCGGAGATCAGCGCGCGCTCCATTTCCACGGCGTGCACGAAGGGCAGGGCATAGGCGATTTTCTTGAACACGCCGCCCACAAGCTCCAAATCAAACCAGATGCCCGAAAGCCAGGCGGAGAGGTTGGTCAGGATTGAGCCGCACACCGCGCCCGCCTGTTTATCGGTCAGGATGCTGCCGAACAAAAGCCCCATGGCAATGAAGAGAAGTGCGACGGGAATGATCATGGCAAGCGCGTACAGGATATTGACCGAGGGAGTCAGCCCCAAGGGCAGCGCGACCAGATAGCAAACCGCGCTTTGCGCCAAGGAAATGGGCAGCATGGGGAGCGTGTAGCCCAGAATAAAGTCAAGAGGGGTCAGCGGCGTGGTGTAAAGACGCTGCAAAAGCGCGCTGCCGCGGTCCTTTGCGATAATGACGGATGAAAACATGGTCATAAAGGAAAGGCCGAATACGGTCACGCCGGGGGTCAGATGGTCGATCTCAAACAGCGAGACCGGAATATTGGCCTGAATGATGCTCAGCAGTAAGATCAGCACCACGGGAAAGCCAAGACCGAAGAAGAGATTGAGCGGATCGCGCAAAATCTCCAGCGCGTTTCTTTTTGCAAAGGTCAGCATTCTCATGCGCGCACCCCCTTTACCACCTTGATAAAGGCTTGCTCAAAGCTGTCCGTGCCTGCGGCCGCTTTGATGGCATCGGCCGTGTCGCAGACAAGCAGCCTGCCGTCCTTCATAATGCCAATGCGGTCCGAGAGTGCCTCGGCCTCTTCCATGTAGTGCGTGGTCAGAATGACGGTGACAGATCCCTTGAGCGCGCGGATGATGTCCCAGAGGTCGCTGCGCGCCAGCACGTCAAGGCCGAGTGTGGGCTCGTCGAGAAACAGGATCTCGGGCTCGCTGATCAGCGCCATGGCAATGCTCAGGCGTCGCTGCCAACCGCCCGAAAGCTTACCCGCCTTCTTTTTCATGATTGCATCAAGCCCCAGAAGCGCGGTCAGCTCGGCGATCTTGGCTTCTTTTTTGTCTTTTTCAAAGCCGTGCACGCCGCAGATCAGCTCCAGATTTTCGCGCACCGAAAGTCCGGGCGCGACGGCAGTTTCCTGCGGGGAGACTGCGATCATGGATTTGACGGCCGTGGCGTCGGTGCGAATGCTCTTGCCAAGCAGAAATGCGTCGCCCTCGGTGGGGGCAGAGAGACAGCAAAGCATTTTGATGGTGGTGGTCTTTCCCGCGCCGTTGACTCCAAGCAGCGAGAAAAGCTCGCCGCGGCGCACGTCAAGCGAGAGGTGATCCACCGCCAAAACGTCGCGGTATTGCTTGGTTAAATTTCTGATTTCGATAGCGTTTGTCATACGTTTTCCTCCTTGACGTATTTTGTGCGCAGACCTTGGTAAACGTCGGTCAGCATGCTGCTGATCAGCTCGGGATCAAGCGAGAGGTAGGACGTGGCCAGTATGGTGCCAATGCCGTGCACAAAGCACCACATCTCCAGATGCCAGCGCTCGGCCTCCTCTTTGGAAATTCCGTTGGCCTTCATGATCATGTCCACCGACTGTGAATAATCTGACGAGGGAAGCAGGTCTTGGCCCTTGCGGTCACACATGAAAAGCACGCGAAAAAGCTGCTTTTCCTCTTTGGCAAAGCGGATATACGCCATGCCGAAGGCCTTGTAGGGCGGGTATTGACCGCTTTCCATCTCGTGTGTCAGAAAGCTGTGATAATGGCTGTATGCAGCCGAGAACACAGATTGCTGCAGGTCGTCCAGAGAATCAAAATTGGAAAAAATAGGCTGGGTAGAGCAGCCGAGCGCGGCGGCGATGGTGCGCGCATTCATGGCCTGCTCGCCCTGTTCGCGTAAAAGTGACAGCGTGGCTGCAACAATCTCCTGTTTTGTAATCTTTACCTTGGGCGGCATAGGTACCTCCGAAAAATAACGAGTGATATATAACACATGTTATTATACACACAAAAGAGAAAAAAGTCAATAGGAAATGAAAAAATATGCGCCGCGTGAATTCTGTTTTCGCCACACTTTCGGTTGACAAAAGCTGCCGAATGGAGTATAATTAAAATGATATATTATGGAATTGACAGGGGTATTGATATGATTACGGATACCATAGCGGCAATCAGCACGCCGTACGGCAAGGGTGGCGTGGCACTCATCCGCGTCAGCGGTGAGCGCGCGGTGGAAATTGCCGATCGGGTGTTTCTCCCCGCGGGCGGCAAGCGGCTTTGCGAGCTGCCTGCCAATTATATGGTCTACGGCCGCATCGTGGATGTCGCGGACGGGAACGTGCCCATCGACGACGGCATGGCGGTGGTATTTTACGCGCCGCATTCCTTTACGGGTGAGAACACGGTTGAGATCACCTGTCACGGCGGCGTGCTGGTCACGCAAAGCGTACTGACCTGCATTCTTGCCGCAGGCGCGCGTCCTGCCCTGGCGGGGGAGTTTACCAAGCGTGCCTTTATCAACGGAAAATTAGGGCTTTCGGCTGCCGAGGCGTTGGGAAACCTGCTTGAAGCGGGCACGAGAGAGCAAATGCTGCTCTCGGGTGCGGGCATGCGCGGTGGACTTAGTAAAAAAACAAATGAAATATATGATAGCCTTTGCATGGTGCTCTCCAGCATTTTTGCGCGCATCGACTATCCCGACGAGGACTTAGCCGACATGAGCCGCGAGCAGATGCGCGACGCTTTGGCGGATGCGCTTGCAAGAACCGAGGCGTTGGCGGCAACTTACCGTACGGGGCACGCGGTAGCCGAGGGCATTCCCACAGTCATCTGCGGACGCGCCAACAGCGGCAAGAGCTCGCTTTATAACCGCATCGTGGGCAGGGAAGCGGCTATCGTGACCGATATTGCGGGCACCACGCGCGACGTACTGACGGAAACAGCGGCCATCGGGCGCGTGACCGTACGCTTGCACGACACGGCGGGCTTGCGCGAGTCCGACGACCGCGTGGAGCAGATCGGCGTGCAAAGAGCCCTGGAGCACCTGGAGAGTGCCGAGCTGGTGCTTGCGGTGTTTGATGCCTGCGTGCCGCTGACCGACGAGGATAGCGATCTTTTGGACAAGCTCATGCATCATGGCGGCTGCGTGATCGGTGTGATCAATAAGACCGATGCCGCAAGTGCCGGGCAGGTGCAGGCGCTTAGTGCAAGACTTCAAGCGTGCACGTCCTGTACAATCAGTCTGTCAGCAAGGACAGGCGAGGGCTTTGACGCGCTGGTAGCAGCGGTCAACGATGCCTTTATTGACGGCGCGATCGATCTGCGCCATGATGCCGTGGTGGCAAACGCACGCCAGCATGCCGCGCTGATTGCGGCATCCGAGCGTATCGGGCAGGCAATTGACGCCATTGACATGGGTCTGCCTGTCGATCTTTGCTGCTCGGACGTGGAGCAGGCAGCCACAGCCTTGGCCGAGGTGGACGGCAGAGCCGTTTGCGAGGACGTGGTCGCGGGCATTTTTGCACATTTTTGCGTAGGGAAATAAAAAATAAAAATACATAGGAGAAGTGTTATGAATCAACAAACTGATCCCAAGTACCAAGCGTTATTTACCCCTTGGAAGATCGGCAACGTCGAGATCAAAAACCGCATTGTCATGTGCCCCATGGGCGGCACGTCGCTGTTCGGTTGGTTTGAGCTGACGGGTTGTCATTTTGACAAGGAAGCAGCAAAGCTGTTCTTGGAGCGCGCCGACAATAACGTCGGTCTGATCATCCCCGGCATCGCGCCCGTGCGTGATACCTTCTGGGGCAAGTGGCTGTGGCAGAACCCCAAGATGTTTGAGGATCTCAAGGAGTTCATGGACGAGATCCACAAGTCGGGCGCGAAGCTGTTTATCCAGCTGACCGCGGGCATGGGGCGCTCCTGGGCGATCACCGATCTGATCGCACCCTTGCACAAGAACAAGTTTACCCGTGCTGTGATCAAGCCCGTGATCGATACCTCGCATGAGCTTGCCAGCCCCAGCCCTCAGCCCTCGAGATGGGCGCATGATATCATCTGCCCCGAGATCACGGTAGAGCAGATCCACGAGATCATCGAGGCCTTTGCCAAGACCGCAAAGCTTTGCAAGGACGCGGGCGTGGACGGCGTGGAGGTGCACGCGGTGCACGAGGGCTATTTGCTTGACCAGTTTGCGATTGAATTTTTCAACAAGCGTACCGACGAGTACGGCGGCAGCTTTGAAAACCGCTATCGCTTCGCAGCCGAGATTGTCAAGGCAATCAAGGAAAAGTGCGGTGCGGATTATCCCGTCTCTCTGCGTTACTCGGTGGAGTCCAAGATGAAGGGCTTTTGCGAGGGTGCAATGCCGGGCGAGGACTACGTTGAGGTAGGCCGCAGCATGGAAGAGAGCGAAAAGGCGGTCAAGTTCCTGCAGGATGCGGGATATGACATGCTCAACGCGGACAACGGCACCTACGACTCCTGGTACTGGGCACATCCGCCGATGTACATGCCCGAAAACTGCAACCTTGATGACGTTGCGCATATCAAGCAGTTTGTGGATATTCCCGTGGTTTGCGCGGGCAGAATGGATCCCGAGGCGGGTGCCAAGGCGATCGCCGAGGGCAGAATCGACGGTATGGGCGTGGCGCGTCAGTTCCTGGTTGACCCCGAATGGGTCACCAAGCTGATCGAGGACAGAATTGAGGACATCAAGCCCTGCATCTGCTGCCATGCCGGCTGCTTTAACTTCTCCCGCTCCAAGGGTCATGCAAACACGCAGGATCTGACCGATACCATGGGGCTTTCCCGTTGCGCGCTCAACCCGCAGACCATGCAGTCTAAAAAATATCACATCGAGCCCGCCAAGAAGCAAAAGAAGATCGCTATTATCGGCGGCGGTATCGGCGGTATGGAGGCGGCTATCGTTTGCGCGAAGCGCGGTCATAAGGTCACGCTGTACGAAAAGAGCGATAAGCTGGGCGGCGTGTTCATCGCAGCTGCAGCCCCCTCCTACAAGGAAAAGGACCGCGATCTGATCGCGTGGTATATCCGTGAGATGGCAAAGCATCCCATCGAGATCAAGTTCAATACCGAAATCAAGGACGTCAAGGCTCTGGATGCCGACGAGGTCATCGTGGCAACCGGTGCCGTGGCAAAGAGGATTCCGATCCCGGGCGTGGAGCGTTCGATCGAGGCTGTTGACTTCCTACTGGGCAACAAGCAGGTTGGTGACAAGGTAGTCGTCATCGGCGGCGGCCTGACCGGCTGCGAGATCGCGTACGAGCTGTACCTGCAGGGTAAGCAGCCCACCATTGTGGAGATGCAGGACGACCTGATCACCACCAAGGGCATCTGCCTTGCAAACACCTCTTATCTGCGCGATTTCTTCAAGACCAACCAAGTGCCCGTGCACTTAGAGACCGGTGTCAGCGAAATCAACGAGAGCGGCGTTGTGGTCAAGCACAAGGACGGCTCCACCGAGGCAATCGAAGCAGATTCTGTCATTCTCTCTGTTGGTTACAATCCCGCACCCGTGGCAACCAAGGGTGTACACGTGATTGGTGATGCCAAGGCTGTCGGCAACCTGCGTACCGTAATCTGGGGAGCTTGGGACGTGGCAATGAAGCTGTAAAATGCGTAGGGGCGACCTGCGGTCGCCCGCGGGCGCACACAGTGCGCCCCTACGATCGAATTTAGATGATGAAAGGATATACGTCTATGATACTGACAAAAGAACAACAGGCAATTCTGGACGGTGAGAAGGGCGAGACCATGGCCAAGGTCATGAAAACGCTGGTCATGTACGGTGACGCGTTTGAGGCCGAAAAGTTGGTGCCCATTACCTCCAAGTATAACCACCTTGTGACCTCGTTTGGTCTGAAGGTCATGTCTCCCGTGTACGATCTGATGCAGCAGCTGCTGGATGCAGGCGTGGTGTCTGATCAGAAATTCTCGGTTGACCCCAGACCTCTGGACAAGAACGTACCCGCAAACGTGCTGCAGAATTTTGTTTTCAATAAGTTCATGTACACCAAGCAGGATTTTTACGAGGAGCAGCTGCATAAGCTGGGTCTGATGGACGACAAGGCCTTCTCCTGTACCTGCTATATGGACGAGGTGGGCAACAAGCCGGGCAAGGGCGACGTGCTTTCCTGGGCGGAGTCCTCTGCTGTGGTGTATGCAAACTCGGTGCTGGGGGCAAGATGCAACCGTAACTCGGGCATCATTGATATCATGGGCTCGATCGTGGGCTACGTGCCTTATTTTGGCCTGCTGACCGACGAGGGCAGACGCGCTACCTGGGTCATCAAGGTGCAGACCACCAAGAAGCCCGAGGCACAGCTGCTTGGCTCGGCCATCGGCATGAAGGTCATGGAGGACGTGCCTTACGTGGTTGGCCTGGATCAGTGGATCGGCACAGAGCTTGACGATGCCGCTTGCGCGTACCTCAAGGACTTTGGCGCGGCAACCGCATCCAACGGCGCAGTCGGCCTTTACCATATCGCAAATCTGACCCCCGAGGCTGTAGAACTTGGCGAAGCTCTGATCGCCGAGGGCGCAAAGGAATATATCATCGACGACGCTGAGCTGCAGCGTGTACAGGACAATTATCCCGTGATGTGGAAGAACGCGGATGCAACCCCCAAGCTCTGCTTTGTCGGCTGCCCGCACCTGTCCTTGGAGCAGCTCAAGACCTGGACCGATAACATCGAGGCAGCTCTGGCCGCAAACGGACAGAAGAAGGTGGTCATTCCCACGGTTCTGACCGCAGCACCCGCCGTGCTGGAGGCGTTCGGTAAGACCGATTACGCCGCAAGACTCAAGGCAACCGGCGTCATCACCTCGTATATCTGCCCCTTAATGTATATGAACAATCCGCTTTGCAAGAAGATGCCGGTCATCACCTCGTCCAACAAGCTGCGCACCTATACCAGCTCGAGATATTACAGAGACGAGGAAATTTTGCAGGCTATTACGGGAGGTAAAAAGGCATGAGAGAATTCAAGGGTAGAGTGGTCACCCCCGGCCAGGTCACGGCCGAGGCACTTGTGAGCACGCAGGGATTTAATACGCTGGCATCCTTCCAGATGGCATTGCAGTTTGGCGATAAGCAGGTCAAATGCGGCGACCAGAATAACACAGATATTCACGGCAAGCCCATGATCGGCAAGGCACTTTGCCTGCCGCAGACCATCGGCTCCACCACGGGCGGCCTTGTGCTGTATTGCGCGTGCGCCATGGAAAAGAGCCCCGCTTGCATGCTGTTTGCAAACCATATCGACTCGCTGGCAGCCGCAGGCGCGGTGCTGGCCGACGTTTGGGTCGAGGGCGTCAGCATGCCTGTTGTGGATTGTCTTGGCGATGAGTTCCTCGCTTACGTCAAGGACGGCATGACGGTCACCGTCAAAGAGGACGGCGTGGTCGTTGTAGAGTAAACGACAAAAAATAGTATAAGAAAATCTCCTCCTTGCCCAAGTGCAGGAGGAGATTTTTTGGGTTGCATCATCCTGAGTGTCATCCTGAGCCAAGCCCCTGCCCGTCATCCTCGAGCAAGCATTCCCATTTTTAAGATTCTTCGCTGCGCTCAAGAATGACAAAAATGGGAATGCGCCGCGAAGGATCTTGGCAGGGGCTCCGCTTATGATGCACACGTGACACTTTTACAAATACTTCTGCATCATATATTCATCAAGCAGAGAACCATCCCTTTGCCGAATGGCGTTTGGCTTTTTGCCGACAATCTCAAAGCCGTATTTTTCATAAAGTGCTCTTGCGCGGTTATTGCCCTCGATAAATTCCAATTCCATGATCATGATGCCGTGCTTCCGTGCCGCTGCGATCATTTGCTCAAACATGGCAGAGCCGATGCCTAAGGCCCAGTAATCCTGCAGGATTGCAATGGCAATGGTCGCGCGATGGCTTGTTTTCATGCCCGTGTGAAACATGATTTCGCAGTTTCCTGCCAATTTACCGTCCACAAAGCAGGTAATAGCCAGAACGTCGGGCGATTCGCGCCGATTTTGTACCCAGGCCTGCTCACGCTCCAGGGGCATGCTTGCCCATTCCTCGGGATATCGCGCCAAAAATTCGGTTTCACCGCAAGCCTTGGTGATGTATGCCAGCAAATCTGCCGCGTCCGCAACCTCGGGGGAGCGCAGAACGGCCTGTCTGCCGTCCTTGAGTTGTATTTGTATTGGTTGTAATATCATGGTATTTCTCCTTTTGAATTATGTTGAGATAACCACCCCGCCCTAAGATCCTTCGCGTCGCAGTCCACATCTGTCATTCTCGAGCGAAGCGAAGAATCTTGATGTGGACTGCTTGCTCAAGGATGACAGGGCGGGGGATTTTTGTCAATCGTTGAAATGTTTCTACCCGTCAATTTTTAGGCTCTTTTTTATGGTTCGTGCCACCTCGTCGGGGGCAAGATGCGTGTTGTCAATCTTGAGATAACTCTCAAAGGGCAAGATCTCGCCCTCGCGGGAATTGAGCCTGTGCGTTGCTTGCGTGTGGCGCATCTCGGCCTCGCTTCGCTCTACGTTGCGCTTGGATTCCTTTTGCGCAAGGCGATTTTCGCTCTTGTTGCGTGCCAGACGCTCTTCAAAATCCGCGCAAAGCTCGACGACGTGGCAGACGGCACCGTGCGATGAAAACAGCTCTATGATCTCGTTCAGATACGCAAATTCACTCGGCTGGTCAAAGTCCATCATGTAGGTAAAGATCAGCCCGGGAAGGTCACCCGCGGCAAACTGCTCAAACACGGTCTTGCGGATGGTCTCGTTGAGCGCACGGAATTCGGGCGTGCCGAAATCAAACAGCTTGAGCGAGAGCTCAATAGACATGTGGTTGTGAAACAGGCGCAGGCCCGTGATCTTGGCAAGCTCCTGCCCAACCGTCATTTTGCCCACCGCGTGCGGGCCCGTGATGATGACTAAGGTCTTTTTCATAACTTCTCCTTCCTCAATACGTCCAAAATATGATTGGTCGCGCCCACCATATCGGGGCGTTCGCAAATGCTCAGGTGATATTTCATGTAAAGCGCGAAGGTCTCTTGATCCATGGCGTCCACCTTGTCGCCAATGTAGCGCGTCAGCATATCCGCGCCCACGTAATGCAACCGCTGTACGGGCAGGGGAGATACCAGCGCGTCAACGTCCTCCTTGCGGTACAGGGCAAAGATCTCGGCGGGTGTGGAGCTCAGCGCAAAGGTGTCGTAATCGATCAGATCCTTGTATTGCGGATCGTGAATACCACCGCGCGCAAAGCAGAATTGGTAGACCGTCATGTCGCTGTTGCAGTATGCGACAAAGACCGTGCCACCCGGGCGGGTCAAGCGCACTGCCTCGCTAAGCGCTGCCTGCTTATCCTCGTCGGCGTAGAGGTGATACATGGGGCCAAGCAGCAGCGTGACGTCATATGTGTCCGAGGGGAAGTCGGAAAGGTCAATGGCGTCGCCCTGCGAGATCGAGATGCTTTCGCCCTCTTTGGTGTTGCGCATAAAGGCCTCGATATTGCACTCCATCAGCTCCACGGCAACCACGGAGTACCCCTTTTGCGCAAAATAATGCGAATAGCGTCCCGTGCCCGCGCCGATCTCCAGAATGGTCATGCCGGGCTTTAAGTATTTTTCAATATAGTGTACGGTGGTCAGAAATTCCACTGAGCCGTGCTGCGAGCCGAGTCGCGCGTGCTCGTCGTGGCTTTCATAGTAGTTTTTGAGTGCTTCCAATCTTTCCATAAATTCCTCCAAATCAAAACAAAACGGTGCAAATCGCTTTTTTGCGACTTGCACCGTCAGTATCCAAATATCAATAGCCTATCGGTTATCTTATAAAATGGGTATGACAATACAAGCCCGACCTGTCCCAATTCATGGGATACATGCCGCGCACGTTCACGGTATTCAGAATGGTTGTGAATACGAACATTGTCATAGCTCCTTTTTGTATTTTGCTCAGTATAACACGCAATTTTGCGTTTGTCAAGAGGTGTGTGAGAGATTATTGCCACTCCCGATCCAGCACCTTGCGTCTGTTTTCCAAAAAATCCAAGAGGAATCGGTAGTTTTGCTCGGTAATATCATCCTTGTCCGAGTACCAAAGCTGATCGTTGAGTGCAAGGGATTGGTCGATCTCACTCTTGTAGCTCTGTACGTAAACGATGCAATCGCCCAGCACCTCGGAATAGTAGGTCTGATATTGCTCGCAAAGCATGGCGTAAAGCTCATCCGAGCGGGATACACCGCGGAAGAAATCGTTGGAATATTCAATCGTGCTGTCCACGTGATAATATTCGTTGGGCGCACCGGTCCAGGGCACGTACAGGCTGTAATCGTAATCCCAGATCGGACCGAACGCCAGCTTTTCGCCCGCGATCTGATAGGTGTAGAAGGATTTCCAGATGTGGTCGCGCTCGCCCATGATCTGGTCAATGATCATGTAATCGATCAGCGAGTCTACGTCCAAATAGTGCTTCAGCTTTTTGGTGTTGCCGTCATTGCATGCTTCCAGAATCTTGTTATAGCGATTTTCTAACTGCGAAAAGAAGGAATAAAACTGCTCGTCCGAGCAAAAATCCTGCTTTTGCGGATATTTGAGCGTGAAATAGTTGTTACACCACGCCACGTAGAAATAGTCCTCGCCTTCGATTGCCGAGGGGTCATGCTGTACGCCCTCGTCTAAGCAAACGTAGAAATTGAACTGGTCAAGGTCGGTCATGTCGGGGGTAATGGTTTGTTCTATATCCATGCGCCCCTCGTTTTCCTGCACCTGCTCGCAAAGCGTGTAAAGACCCATAAATTCGCCGTTGAGGTAGAGGTTGACGTGATGCGGCGTGGGTGTGAATGCCAGCGCATCGGATGCTGCGCCAAGATAAAATGCGGTGGTATTGTGCATGCAGGATGGATCAAGATATTCGGCAAGCAGCACCCAGCTCTTTGCCTTTTCCAGACCGAAAAGCGAAACCTTTTGATTGAATTTGATGCGATAAGGCTTTTTGGGATAGCCCTGCGTGGAGTTACCGCGCAGGCGGATGCCGCCGCCTACGTTGTGGAACTCGTCCTCTGTGTTGACAAGATCTGCGCGCATGTCCACGTAGTCAAATTTGTTTTCAATCGGCGCGTCGCTTGTGTCAATGTGTAAAATGGGCAGCTCGCGCGTCACGTAGTCCAATAGCAGCGTGACCCTGGTGTCCTTGGTCACGTTTTCAAGCGAGATATCGGTGCCCTCGAACACCTGGCCGTCGATTTCGTAGCCGTCGTAGACGTAGCCGCGCTTGATCTCAAACGATACGGGTACAAAGGCCGCGTCGGTCACGTCCTGCACGGGTTCACCGCCCGAAAAGACGACTGCGTCCTTGATCGGGCAGACGATCTCAACCACGGTGCGCCCGTCGTCGGTTTCTGTTTCGGTTTCGACTTCAGTCTCGATTTCGACTTCAGTCTCGATTTGTGTTTCGGTAGTGCTGTCGGTCGTTTGCTCCTGCGGTGTGGATACGTCGTTGCACGCACCCAGCATAAGGCAAAGCAAAAGACCGAGGCAAAGCCATCTTTTTTTCATAAAAATCCTTTCTTATATGGATTCGGGATCCGGCTCAAGGCGTTTGCCCATGAGCAGGATATAGGCGACGATGCCCAGCTGAATGATGCCCGAAAGCGCGATCAGCCAGGGAATGCCGCCCCGGTAGGTGTAGCCAAGCAGGGGAACGGCGAAGTTTTTGGAAAGGGCAACGAATATGGTGCCAAACAGCAGACCTGCAGCCGCGCCTATGTTGAACACGATCTGATAAAACGAGGTGTAGCAGGTACGGTTGGCCTCGGGCATATTGATGTATTGCATATTGGCCACGATGGAGTTGCGTCCAACGCCCGCAAAGTGCTGCGGCAGACGAATGGCCAGCAGCATGGTTACAAGCAGCCAGGGCGCAAGATCGGGACGGATGAGCGCATAAAGCAGCTGCAGGGGGGATTCAATCATCAAAGCAAAGGCCAGCGCGCGCAGCCAGGAGGTTTTTTGAATGCGCTTTTGCCAGAATTTCATGGAGAAGGGGAAAAAGAAGGGGTAGACGAAAATGATAAAGCAGTAAAGGAAATAGGTAATGCCGATGGTGTCCATCAGGTAAACCTGCAGGAAGGTGTTGTGGCAGTAAAGCGAGAACTGCCATGCAAACACGACCACCATGCAAAGCATGTATTTTTTGTTGGAGAGAGGAATGGTGATGATGTCACGGAATTTGGGCGTGCGGATCACGGGGTAGTCCACCTCGCGGGGCAGCGAGAGCAAAATGACGTCCACGACGCCGAGGATAAAGCCGAAATGGCGCACGTACTCCAAAAATTTCAGCTGATCGGCAGGCATAGCGGCAAGGCGGTCGGCAAACACGGCTGCGACCAAAACCAGAATGCCGGGGAGCAGCGCAGCGGCAAACTGATTGAAGGTCATGTATTGCGCGCGAATGCTCTCGGGCAAAAACTTGACGTGCCATGCGGCATATCCCGAAACTGCGATGATGTTGAATATGTAGGCAATAAATTGCAGCACCGACATGCAAATGATCAGCACGGTGGCGTTGCTCACAAAGCGAGGCAGCAGCGTCAGCGCGAAAATGCTGCAGACGTAGTACATGAGCTTGCAAAAGCCGAGCACAAAGCGACGCTTTTTGAAGTGTGTCAGAAGGGCGGGCGCGAAAATGACGAAAAGTCCTGCGATAAAGGGAGAGAAGGCTAAGATTCCGATCTCCTCGGGCTCCATGTGGTAGCCGCGCAGAAATTCAGTCCAGAATATGCCGGTGGTAATGTAGTTGATCATCGCCTCCAGCGCGACGGACAACAGTAACAGGCAACGCGTGCGTGCGTCGGGGTCCTTGAAATTAAAGACCTGACCCATAGTCGATTTTTTTAATTGCATGACAGCTCCAGATCGAAAAAGAAAATTACAATACAATTATATCCCGCCCTGCTGTGTTTGTCAATATGATAGGGGTTGGATTATTTGCAAGAAAGGCATGAAAAAGCCACGGAGCAGCCGAGTGCACGTTTCCTTATTGACGCATGCTCCAAAATATGGTATAATCAGGTCATGATGTAAAGAGAGGTTTGACAAATGGAAACACCGATCAAGCAAATATCGGGGCTGCGGCCCGAGACCATCCGCACCTATAACGACGGCGTGGTGCGTATGATGAGCCTTTTGCTCAACATCGCAGCTGATTCGCTGGACGCAGGCACGGTGGACGAGATCGCGCGAGAATGCGGCGTCAGCCGCGCGTATGCGTATGCCGAGTGCTTGGCAGCCGTGTGCGGCCTTGACAGCGCGGGAAGAGACAGAGACTTATTCCGCCATTATTTCGTTCCCATGATCCACGAGCTTGACCCTGCGGATTTTGAGAACGATGCGTATTACCGGAATATCAAAATCAAGCCGGGCAAGAGCGGCAAATGGGAGTATAGGCAAATGAGCCTGAAACCCTGCGAAGCCTTTGTCTGCAACGATTTTTTGGTGACAAGGGACAATCGCATGATCCCGCAGATCGGCTTTTTCATGCGCGAATTCGCTTTTCCCGGCGTTTTGGAAAACGGCAGGGAATGGATGACGCTGATGCCCAACGAGACCGTGACCACCAAGCCCGCTCTGGAGCGCGCGCACGGCCGCGTGCTGACCTTTGGACTGGGACTTGGCTACTTTGCGTACATGGCGGCTCGCAAGCCCGAGGTCGAATCGGTCACGGTGGTGGATCTGAGCGCGGACGCGATTTCGTTGTTTGAGCAGAATCTGCTGCCGCAGATGGAGTGCCGCAACAAGATCAAGGTGATCCATGCCGACGCGTTTGATTTTGCCGAAAAGCACTATCCAACGGGGGAGTTTGACTTTGTCTTTGCCGACATCTGGCACGACGTGTCGGACGGCAAGGATCTCTATCTTCGATTCAAGTCTATGGAAAAGCTCGCGCCCGGGATGGAATATGTCTATTGGCTGGAGAATTCCATTGCGTGCTATCTTGACGACGCGCTGTGGCCTTAAAAAGTTTCCAAGAATTGCGCAATCTTATTGCAATTGCCCCGCGTGTATGATATAATCAAAATGCAGATACCATAAATCAAGAACAGAAAGGGTATTCAACATGGCAAAAAGAATAATTGATAAGTTTACGGCTCTGGCAGGGGAGCATACCGACCCCCGTACCAGAAGATATTTGGCTCCCAAGAGAATCGTGTGGACGCAGGGAAACGTCAGCGGCGCGGAGAATCTCTTGGAGGAAAAGAGCAATCAGATCACGCTGGTGGTAGGGCAGGATAACTGCACGCTCAAGAACGAGCCCGGCAAGCCCCACGCAGCGATTTTGGTGGACTTCGGCATTGAATTTGCAGGCTCTGCACGCTTCCATACCTGGATGACGCACGGCCCCGGACACAACGGTGCTGTCCGCGTTGCCGCCCGCTTTGGCGAGAGCGTGATGGAGGCTCTGACGCCTCTGGGCGAAAAGAACACCACCAACGACCACGCTCTCCGTGACAGCGTATACAGCCTTGGCATGTATTCGGGCATTGAGACCAACGAGACCGGCTACCGTTTCCTTTACGTAGAGCTGCTGGACGAGGACGCATTCATTACCTTCAAGGCCATTCAGGGCGTATTCCACTATATGGATCTGGAATATAAGGGCACGTTCAAGTGCTCCGATGAGCGTCTGAACCAGATCTGGGATACCGCTGCATACACCGCGCACCTGAACATGCAGGAATATTTGTGGGACGGCATCAAGCGTGACAGACTTGTCTGGATCGGTGACATGCACACCGAGGTCAAGACCATTCTGACCACCTTCGGCTACACCGACATCGTGCCGAGATCTCTGGACGTTGTTCGTGACGAGACCCCAGTCGGCACTTGGATGAACGGCATTTCGTCCTATTCCATGTGGTGGCTGATCATTCAGCACGACTGGTACAGAACCGTGGGCGACACGGTCTATCTGTCTCAGCAGAGAGATTACATTCACGATCTGATGAACGTACTGGCCGATTGCGTGGACGAGGACGGCGTGGAGCACATGCCCGAGAACAGATTTATGGACTGGCCCAACAACGACAATCCCGGTGCGATCCATGCAGGTCTGCAGGGCCTTCTCAAGATCGCGCTTGACAAGGGTACCTCGCTGCTCTATACCTTGGGCGACGTGGCTCTGGCCGAAAAGTGCGCCATGGCGGCAGTGCGCATGAGAAAGCACGTGCCCGATCCTTGCGGCTCCAAGCAGGCAGCAGCGCTTTTGGTGCTGGCAGGCTTGGCTGACCCCAAGGAGATCAACGACACCATGATTGCGCCCGGCGGCGGACACGGCTATTCCACCTTCTTTGGCTACTATATCCTCAAGGCAAAGGCACTGGCAGGTGACTTCGCAGGCGCTTTGGACGATATCAAGGAATACTGGGGCGGCATGCTGGACATGGGTGCTACCACCTTCTGGGAGGATTTCCACCTGTCCTGGATGGAGAATGCAGGCAGAATTGACGAGATCGTGCCCGAGGGCAAGATCGACATTCACGGTGACTACGGCGCATACTGCTACGTCAAGTTCCGTCATTCGCTCTGTCACGGCTGGGCTTCCGGTCCTTGCCCCTACCTGTCCTCTTACGTCATGGGTGTTCGCTCCATCTCTCCCAATACCTACGAGATCAAGCCCGAGCTTGCATACCTCGATTGGGTAGAGGGCACGTACCCCACCCCCAAGGGCGAAATCTACATCAAGGTCACCAAGGATGCAGAGGGCAAGCAGGTTGTTGATATTCAGGCACCCAAGGGCATCTTTATTCTCAGATGAGTTAGTTAAGTATATAGAAAACCCGACAGAGTGAGGCGTTGTGTTCCTAAGGACACAACGCCAACTCTAAATGAATTTTTGCAATTTTTCATTGAACCTTACGGAGGAATTTATGGATAAAGCGCTACTCAAACGAATTGGAAAATCCGTTCTGCGGTCGGTTCTTTTATTTTTCGTTTTTGCACTTGTAACCATCGTTTCGCGCTCTGTGTTTGACGGCGAGCTGGAAAACATGGATATGCTGAACGGTGTGGCGATTCCGCTTTGGTTGCTTGGGCTTTGGCACGTTTTCTATATGCTTTTGATCTTTGAATCCACAGTTTTTGCGCTTCACAGGCATGCTGCTGAGGAAAAGGCAGCATACTTGGATAAACGCATTGGTGTCGGGCTGCGCGCAGAGCTGAGGGCATTGTTTTGCTCATTTGAATTCTACGTGGATTGCGCTGCGACCGTCATTTTGTCCTTGGTCATGCCGCTTGGTCTGTATGATTGTATCGGTCAAGCACTTCCGAGCGCGGGTTTGGGAAAAATCCCCGTGACCTTGATTGGACTTGTGCTGCTGCTGGCGCTGCTCTTGGTGGCACGTTTGTCGCTTGGTCGTTTGTGGATCTCCGACAGCATCTCATCAGGCCGAGAGGGCAAGAAAAAGAAGAAAGAGCGCAGCGCACTGTTCCTGACCATCAAGGGAATTGCCTTTGCAGTGATGGTGTATATCGTTTCGTCGTATGCGATTACGTGGTTTGTACCGTTTCTTGTGACCTTGGCCAACCTTGCCGGTGGAGTGATCGTGGTTTTATATTTATTTATTGCGATTTTGATTGCACTTGCGGTTGCACTTGCGGTGTTCTATATCAGGGCCATTGTCAAACGCCGTCAGTTTATAGCGGACATGAAAAAGATCTGCCAAGAGCGAGGCGCTGTTTTGTCTGACATAAAAAGGCCGTATTTGTCTGTATTTTTCCAGCATAAGGGAACGAGCTTTACGTTAAAGCAAGAAGGAAAGGAATACCAATGCAAGCTGATTGCAGGCGTGTTCCGAAGCTCTCCCCTCGTATTTACCGACACGGGTGAGGGTCTTCGCCAGGATGTGCTGCGCATAGTCAGGGTGAACTTGCTGCACGTGAATACGCGCATAGATTACCGTATGGAGGGCGATGGCAAAAAGCTTCTGATCGTGCTGCCCGTGCCCGAAAGAATATACGTATCGACAGAAGGTTCAACGCCTCGCCCTGCGGATACGGGAGAGGTGCTCGGAGAGTACACCCTCTATACCGCAACGGGATTCTTGGGAGCGTTGGAGCGAAATATTCTGTGAGAATTGAAAAAGGGAGATCACCGGCAAAGGTGATCTCCTTTTTTATACGAACGTAGGGGCGATTCACGAATCGACCGCGAATTTGGGGATGCGAAAGGGGCAGATATGAAATCCGCCCCAAGGCTGTTGGGGTGTTATGTGAAGAAATCCACTCCGTTCTTTTTGAGCAAGGAGCTGCAAAGAAGAACATATTTGCTTCGCAAATTAAACAGCGTGAAAGAGTTTCGCCTCTGCGGAGGCGACGAGGGCTTCGCGCCCTCGACCTGCGCCGCCTTTTGAAAAAGGCGGGCGAAAACTTTCGTGAAGGGCTCGTCCGAGTTGATTACTCGACCGCTGCCGCGATCATACCATTGATCTTTTCGCGCATTGCGAGGATGGAGCCGGCGCAGGTGGCGCATCTGTCAAAGCGGATCTCGCCCAAAATCTCCTCGGCTGCCGCAATCACGGCGTCCTTGCCGTAATACTTTTCGGCCAGCTTCATGGCGCGGATGTCCTGCAGCGCTTCGTGGAACACGATGATTCTCAGCGATTCCCATGCCGTGCCGTCAAGGCCGGGGTAAACCGAATAAGTATCTCCGCCCGGCACCCAATATTCGCCGCATGCGTCCACGAACGGGTTGATCGGGTCGACAGAGCCGCAGGTGTTATAGAAGTTATATCCCCACTGCAAAAAGCCCGCGATATCATATTTATACATCTGATAGCCGATCGATCTGTTTCGCCACGAGGGCATTGCCATCAGGCGGTTGGAGACGTTGACGCATTGGCCGCAGCAATAGTAGGTCCAAAGGTTTGGCACCTCTGCTTCAATAAAGGATGCGATATGGTCGTTGGAGGGAATGGGCAGGGGAACGATGCCTTGCTTGAAGAATTCAAAATTGGAAAGCGCGTCCATGATGGGATAGCCCTCCAGAATGTCCGCCACGACCGCCTTTGCCGCCTTATACGACTCTAACTGCTCGGTATTGGGCTCGTCCGAGATATGGAAGTAGCAACGCTTATCGTCACCGCGTGCTTTCATATGTGCCAGAAAATCGGGCAGGAAGGTGCGCAGGAAGGTGCTGTAATCCTTTCCCGCTGCCTCGGTCTCCCAACCGAAGATCTTTTTGTATTCGCCGTCCACGGTCGCCATGACCTTGGGAGCGTGCGCCGCGCCCCATTGGGTAAACAGGTGCGCGATCTCAAAATATTTGATACCCACGCGGTCGCACATGTCGATCCAGCGATCCAGCTTGTCATAGCCAAAGGAATAGGTATCACCGTTCTTGCAAACGTCGATCAGCTGCACCGTGGTGCGCTCACCGCCCACGGTGGTGTCCAGCGCGGGGGTAAAGATAGGCGTCAGCAGCAGATTGATGCCGTTTTTCTTTGCAGTCGCGGCAAAATTCTCCACGATTCTCCAATGCTCCTCGCTCCAAGCGTCCACGCGGTAATAGTTAGCAAGGCAGTCGGTATGGAACCATTGTGTCAAAATCAGCTCCTGCTCGGGCAGGGATGCACCGATTACTCTCACCTCAAATCTCTCCGTTGCCACCTCGTTGCCAAGTCCGTCCACTAAAGTGATCGCGCAAGGGTACGTGTCTGCGGCCACCGAGCCGTCAAGGTCAAATTCCACCCATGCGCTCTGGGTCTGATCCTTCATGATCGAAACCGCGCCGCCGTAGTGCAGAGGCTGCAGCAGATCGGGGTAAAGCCCCGGCTCGGTGCGCAAGTAGTTGCCGTCGTCACAGCCGGGGAAGGTGGGAATGTCTACACGGATATTCTTGACAAAGCGAACGCTTGCAAAGGGCGCAAGTGCGCCGTCCACGCGCACGATGGCGCGGCCTGCGTGGTCGGGCTCGCTGCAAAAAAGCAGCTGCACCGAAAAGCGTTCGTTATTGAGTACGGAAAGCGCGGACAGGGGCTTGAAATCCTCAATTTTCTGATCGGGAAAGCATTTTTCAAGGCTGGAAATGAGAGCTGTTTTGATCATTTGGTCATGTCCTCCGTTATTTATGATTTTCCGAGTTGCTTGTTACGTTCAAAAGAAGCCTTGACCGCGTCTATTACGGTCTGCTCAAGATTGTCATTTTGCAGCACCTTGACGCCCTCAATGGTCGAGCCGCCCTTGGAGCAAACGGCCTCGCGCAGCGCGTCGGGGGTTCTGCCGTCATTTTGCAGCATCAGCGCCGCGCCCAGCAGCATTTGCGAGGCGTAAGCGCAGGCCTGCTCGTAGGAAAGTCCGCATGCCTCGCCGCCCTTGGCAAGCGCGTCGGCAAACATGTAAGCAAAGGCAGGACCGCAGCCCGAGACCGAGGTGCCCGCGTCAAACAACGCCTCGTCGAGCAGATCAACCTTGCCCGCGTGCTGCATGGCGTAAAGGAAGGTGTCCACCTGCTCGGATGTTGCCTGCCGGTTATAGCAATAGAGAATCATACCCGCTCCTACCGCCACGGGGGTGTTGGGCATGATGCGGATGACGGGTGCGCCCGGGAACAGCTCTGCAAGGCGTTCCAGCGTCACGCCCGCGCACATGCTGACAAGGCAAAATGGGGTCTCTCTGCTCTGAAGCACAGGGGAAAGCTCGGCAGCCACCGCGGCAAGCATCTGCGGCTTGACGCCCAGATAGATCAGGTCGCAGACCGCGCAGACCGTATCGTTGTCGGCCTGTGTCGCGCCTGTTTTTTTGCAAAGCATTTGCGCCTTGAAGGTGTCGGGGTCGCTGACGTAGAGCGAGCAATCGGTACGCGAAGCGGCAAGGGCAAGCGCACCGCCCATGTTACCTGCACCGATAAATCCAATTCGTTTCATATAAGCTCCTTATCTGACTTGACCGTTTCCGGTGATCACGTATTTGTAAGTCGTCAGCTCGCAAAGCCCCATCGGGCCGCGCGCGTGCAGCTTTTGGGTGGAGATGCCCATCTCACAGCCAAAGCCAAATTCACCGCCGTCGGTAAAGCGGGTGGACACGTTGACGTAGACCGACGAGGAATCCACGCCGCGCACGAATGCGTCGATGGCCGCGTCGTCGGTGGCGATAATGGCCTCGGAGTGCCCCGTGGAGTGTGCGCCGATGTGGAAGATCGCCTCGTCCGCGCTGTCCACAATGCCCACGGCTAAGATATAGTCCAAAAATTCGGTGTCAAAATCGTTCTCGCCTGTAGGAATTGCATCAATGATGGCGCATGCGCGCGCATCTGCTCTGAGCTCGACCGGAATATTGCCCGCGTCGCGTCGCGCGTCAACCAGTCGCGCCTTGAGCAGGGGAAGAAAACCGGCTGCAATATCCTTGTGTACCAGGCATACCTCGCATGCGTTGCAAACCGAGGGGCGGCTGGTCTTGGCGTTGTCTAAAATATTCAGAGCCTTGTCAAAGTCGGCACTTTTGTCCACGTAAACGTGGCAGATGCCCGTGCCGGTCTGAATGCAGGGAACCGTGGCGTTTTCGATGCAGGAGCGGATCAGCCCCGCGCCGCCGCGCGGGATCAGCATATCCACGTAGCCGTTGGCCTTCATCAGATCTGTCGCACTCTGGCGAGAGGTGTCCTCCACCAGGTTGACAAGATCCTCGCAAAGTCCCGCATCCAAAAGTCCCTTGCGAAGGGCTGAGACGATGGCGGCTGCGGACAGAGCCGCATCACGTCCCGGGCGCAGCACGCAAACGCTGCCCGCCTTGATGGCAAGGGCGGCGGCGTCCGAGGTCACGTTGGGGCGGCTTTCGTAAATGATGGCGATCACGCCCATAGCCGAGGAGATCTTGCGCACCACCATGCCGTTGGGTCGCTCAAAGCATGCAAGCTCGCGCCCCAAAGGGGAGGGGAGCGATACCACGTCCAGAATACCGTTGGCCATGCCGCGGATGCGCGCGGCATCCAGGCGCAGTCTGTCTAACATCACATCCGAAATGCGGCCGCGTGCGGCCTCTACGTCCTTTTGGTTGGCGGCAAGAATGGCGTCTGTGTCTGCCACAAGCGCGCCTGCCATGGCGGTCAGCGCCGCATCGATCTGCTCGGGTGTATAATTTCTGATTTCGGTCACCGCGTGTTTGGCGGTCACTAAAATTTCTTGTGTTGTTCTCATGCCTTATTCTCCTTTTGCGTGAAAGCGCGTGCCCACGGCCTTGCCGTCAAGGATATCGTAAAGTGACTCGGGGTCGCGGCCGTTGGCGATCACCATGTCGCAGCCCGCGCCGGTTGCGATCTGTGCCGCGCGCAGCTTGGTAGCCATGCCGCCCGTGCCAAGCGAGGAGCCTGCGCTGCCGCCAAGTGCAAGAATGCGCTCGTCCAGCTCGTAAACGTCCGAGATCAGCTGCGCATCGGCGTTCTTGTGGGGGTCTGCGGTATAAAGACCGTCAATGTCGGAAAGAAGCACCAGCAAATCGGCATGTGTGCTCTCTGCCACAATGGCTGCCAGCGTGTCGTTGTCGCCGATCTCAATCTCCTCGGTGGCCACCGTGTCGTTTTCGTTGATGATGGGCAGCACCGAAAGCGCGAGGAGGCGACTCATGGTGTTCTCAAAATTTTGGTGGCGATCCGCATGACGAAGATCCTCTGCAGTCAGCAGGATCTGTGCCACGGTGTGATTATATTCTGCAAAAAGCTTGTCGTAAGTATACATCAGCTCGCATTGACCCACGGCAGCCGCGGCCTGCTTGCCTGCGGTGTCGCGCGGGCGAGATGGAAGCCCCAGCTTGCCCACACCCATGCCGATCGCGCCCGAGGAGACCAAAATGATCTCGTGCCCCGCGTTTTTGAGGTCGGAGAGCACCTTGCAAAGCTGCTCGATACGCTTGATATTGAGTCTGCCCGTGGCGTGCGCCAGCGTGGACGTGCCGATTTTGACAACCGTTTTCATGGAAAATACCCCTCCTTGGATGAAAGGATTTTAGTTTGCTAAATAGTTAGTATCATTATAGCATATTATCATGCCGTGCGCAAGAGAAAGAGCAAAAAAAGCAGAGCGAAAAGGATTTTTCGCTCTGCTTTGTTTTTATTCGCTTTGTTTCCAGGAAGGGATCTGATCCTTGTAGACCGTATAGAACTCGGTGTTGGTGACAAGGTAGACGCCCTCGGCCTCGCTCATCATCTTAACCAGCTGCTCAAAGGTCTCGTAGCCCTTTCCGCCGTTGAGATCCAGCTCGTAAGCGTGTCCCCATACGTAAAAGAGCATATCCTCGGTGCACTCGGCGTCAATGAATTCCTGCGCCAATGTCAGGCAACGGGGGTCAACGATTGAGCAGGTGGGCATCCACTTCATAAAGTATTCGGGCAGCGCAAAGCTGTAGGTCGAGGTCGTGCCGCGTGCAAAGCGGATGTCGGTATTTTCCAGCACCAGCTCAATGGTCTTGTCGGTGTATTCGGTGTCACCGCCCGGCCATGCCATGCCAACGGGACGCACGCCTGTCAGCTCTTCAATGTTGTCGGCATCCTTGCCAACCTCTTTTTTGATCTGATTTGCGCGCTTGTCGTAGTTCTTGAGCGAGGGGTGATTGAGCGTGTGCACCAGCACCTCGTAGCCGTCGTAAATGCCGGTTTTGAGCTCCTCCTCGGTAAAGCGTTGATGGGGAATAGAGGGGTCACCGATCGCAGGACCTACCCAATCCCAATTTGCACCGTAAAGGCCGGTGTTGATGTTGAAGGAAATACACTTGACGTCATATTTTTTCAGGATCTCAATGACCTTCAGATCCTGCGTAATGCCGTCGTCAAAGCTGAGTGTGAAAAATTTCTTGGGCTTTCCGTCGTTTGGCACAATGGTTACCTCCTCTGTGGCAATTTCCGTGACAGGCTCGGTCGTAGGCTCGGCCTCGGTTTCGGTGGGGGTCTCTGTTGCTTGCTGGGTTGCGGGCTCGGTGTCTGCGGGTGTGGTCTGCTCTGGGGCAGAGGCGCTGTCACAAGCAGAGAGCATGGCCGTCATACCAAGCAGCAGGGCAAGCGCGATTTTTGCTGCGTGTTTCACGTTTGTATCCTCCAATTCCTTGATAATTCCATTATATCAAACGGATACTCGCTTGTCAACCGTTGTTTTGAAGATGCGCCAAAAGCTTTTTCATGGCCTCGCTGTAGCTGTCAAAGCCAAGACCTGTCACGCGCACCACGCATACGGGGGTGACGTAAGAAATATGACGAAATGCCTCGCGGCTGTCCACGTCAGATAAGTGTACCTCGGCCGAGGGGATCTCCACGGCGGCAATCGCGTCGGCAATGGCCACGCTTGTGTGCGTGTAAGCGGCGGGGTTGATCACAATGCCGTCGTATTTGCCAAGCGCGTCCTGAATGGCGTCCACGATCACGCCCTCGTGATTGGTCTGCATGATGTCGACCTCAATGCCAAGCGCGGCGGCGGTTGCCTTGATATGCTCGCAAAGCGCGGCGTAGGACTTGTTGCCGTAAATGGCGGGCTCACGACGGCCAAGCAGGTTGAGATTGGGGCCGTTGATGACTAAAAACTTCATAAAATTACCTCCAAAATGCGTGCGGCAACCGCTTCGGGTGTGCCATCGTTGGGGATTATGGTATCTGCAAATGCACGGTAGAGCGGCTCGCGGATGCGGTACATATCGGCAAGCTTATTTGCCTGTGAGAGCGGTCTGCCGTCGCAGGGGAGATCTTGCAGCGGACGTGTCAGCCAAACGACCGTACCGTTTTGCTCCAGCGGGTACCGGTTTTCGGGGCGGGTCACAACACCGCCGCCCGTGGCGATGATCTGCCCGTGAGCGGCACCCACCTCGCAGACGACTTGGTGCTCGATGGCGCGAAACGTATTCTCGCCATCGTCAGCAAAAATCTCGGGGATGGATTTGCCCGCCTTTTGCACGATCAGCGCGTCGGTGTCCACGAATTTCTTGCCCGTCAGGGTCGCAAGTATTGCACCGATGGTGGATTTGCCGCAGCCCGGCATGCCGATCAGTACGATATTTGCGCTCTCGGCTGCAAAGGTGCGCACGATGCGCTCGATCTGCGCGGTGTCCACGGGTGTGCCTGTAAAGCGCTCGTGTCCCGCAGCCGCCTGCGCGACCAGCATGGAAAGACCGTTGGTACAGGGAATGCCAAGCTGCTCGGCTTGCGCCAAGAATGCGGTGCGCGCGGGATTGTAGATCATGTCCGCCGCGCCGCAAAGATGCGGGAATTGGGTAAGATCCACAGGTGAGATGCCCGATTTCGGGTACATGCCCACGGGCGTGCAGTTGATGATGACCTGGGCGTCGCCGTGCAGGCTGTATACGTTGTCGTAATTGACCTCTCCCGAGCGCGAAACGATGACCACCTCGGCAGCGTCCGCATCACGCGCGACCGCAACTGCTGTCTTGGATGCACCGCCCGAGCCAAGGATCAGTACCTTTTTGCCTGCAAGAGCAATGCCTGCGGACGAAAGCGCATAGGAAAAGCCGAAATAGTCGGTGTTGTCGCCAAGCAAGGTGCCGTCCGCACGACGCGTGACGGTGTTGACCGCGCCCAGCTTCTCGGCAGCAGGGGTCAGCGCGTCAAGGAAAGGGATCACGACTTGCTTATATGGAATTGTCACGTTCATACCCACATAATCGCCGTGTTTGACAAACTCTCCCACCTCGTCGGGAGCAAGCTCCTTCAAGGTGTAGTCGGGATTGCCCAGCATGGCGTGGATCTGGGGCGAAAAGCTGTGCGAGAGATGCTCGCCGATTAAGTAAAAATGGCTCATATCAATTTCCATGCCGCCTTTGGCGGCTCAAATAGTGATGGAAACTTCACCGTGGAGCTTTGCTCCAAAAATGGGCCGAGACCCATTTTTAGGTGAAGTTTATGCGTGAATGGTTGCGTATAAAGGAATATCACGTGAACTTTCACGCTAGAACTCCATGAGTGCGGGGATTGCCCTGTAAGGGAAGGATGCGCGCTGATCGGATGTCAACAAGTGCTCGGCCTGCAGCAGCGCGTAAGCAAAATTGACTTCAATATCGTTTGCGGTGCGGTCGAAGGCAAATTCGCCGCATTGTGCATAGTCGAGATCGCTGTTGCGCTTGCCTGTAAAGCGTTGGCGGTTGTAAAGAATTTTGGCAATATTGAGGCGCGTGCTGCCCTCGTTTCTGCTGACTGTGGCAACGTATGCGGGGGCACTGTCGGCATACAGGCAGCACTTTCTGTGCCCGCCCTCTTCAAAGTATTCAAGAAACGTGTAGCAAAGGTCGCAGAGCGAGGCGGGAGATACCTTGATCTTATCTTCCCCGACAAGTGCGTCCGCATCGTCCTCTTCAAAGGAGGGATTGCCAAAGCACAGGTAAAGATCCCCGTCAATCGCTTCGATTGTCATCTCGGGCGAGGAAATGCTGTACTTGCGGCGCAGGGCGTCGCAAGCCTCGGTATAAGCCGAGTCGGAAAGCTCGTAGGGCGTGATCTCACCCTCGATCTGCTCGGCACAAAGCAGAGCACACAGGCGTGTATTGAATTTGGACTTGCTCTCCAAAAACATCTTATTGCTCTTGAAAAAGGCCGCACCCTTTTCGGTCAGCGCGTATCCTTCGATATATCCGCCTGCGCAAAGCTTGCCGAGAGAAAAGGCAAGCGCACCTTTTGAGAGCGGATAGGGCAGAGAGGCGCAAGCGGCCTCCAAGAGCGCATCAAGCGCGGTCTTTTTGTCGCGAATGGCGGCAAGCACCTTGTAATCAATGACTGTATAAAACATAAAGCCCCCTTATTCGTCAAGCAGAAGATCGACCATGGCAAGTGCTGCCGCAGCCTCCACAACGGGTACTGCGCGGGGCACAATGCAGGGGTCGTGTCTGCCCTTGATTTGCAGCTTGGTATTTTCCATGCGGGAGCAGCTGATGCTGTCCTGTTCCTTGGCGATCGAGGGCGTGGGCTTGATGGCCACCGTGAACAGAATGGGCATGCCATAAGTCATGCCGCCAAGTATGCCTCCTGCGAAATTGGTGGCGGTATAGATATCGGAGCCGTATGGCAGGATCAGGATGGGATCGTTATTCTCCGAGCCGCGCATTTCGGCAACGGCAAAGCCTGCGCCAAACGAAATGCCCTTGACTGCAGGAATGCCCCACACAGCCTCGGAGATGGCACTTTCCACCGAGCGGAACATGTGCTCGCCAAGGCCCGCGGGCACGCCCACGATCTTGCATTCGATCGTGCCGCCCACCGAGTCGCCATCGGCGCGCGCGTCCGCAATGATTTGCTTCATCTGCTCGCCTGCTGCCATGTCAAGCACGGGAAAATCGGGATCAGCATAAGCGTCAAACGTGCTGCCCACGGGATCGTAAGGCGTATCGCACACACCGCCGATACACAGCGCGTGCGCGCCGATGCGGATGCCCTTGGTGGCAAGGTATTGCAGGCAGATGCCGCCCGCTACGCACATAAGTGCGGTCAAGCGTCCCGAAAAGTGTCCGCCGCCGCGCAGATCCACCGCGTCACCGTACTTCAGTCGCGCGGCAAGATCGGCGTGGCCGGGACGGGGAACGTCGAAATCATAGTCCTGTGAGCGGGTGTTGGTGTTGTAAATGACCGCCTCGATGGGCGAGCCGTCTGTATAAAGCAAGCCGTCCGCGCCCTGTGTCATGCCGCTTTTGAAGTGCGGCTGATCGGCTTCTTTGCGCGGGGTGGACCAAGCGTTCTGCCCGGGGGCGCGACGCGCAAGGAAGGCCTGCAGCACGGTCATGTCTACGGCAATGCCTGCGGGCAAACCCGAGAGCGTCATGGAGATCTCGGGGTCGTGCGAGCCGCCGCGGATGTCCAAGCGAATATTTTTTCCGTAAGGATGGGGCATAAAAAGCTCCTTTCAGTGTGTTTGGCAGAGCAGGTCAAGCTGCTCCCAGAAGGTGGGGTAGGATTTGGCCACCGCCTGTGCGCCCTCGATGGTAACGGGGGCTTGGCAGCCAAGCGCGGCAACCGCAGCGGTCATGGCGATGCGGTGGTCACCGTATGCGTCCACAAAGCCGCCTGAAAGCGCGGGCTTGCCCACAATGACAAGACCGTCGTCGGTCTCTCGGACGTCTGCACCAAGAGCCGTCAGTACAGCCGTGGTGGTGGCAAGGCGGTCGGATTCCTTGATGCGAAGCCGTGCCGCCCCCGTAATGCGTGTCGTGCCCTCGGCTAAAGCGGCGGTTGCCGCGATCACGGGCACGAGATCGGGAATGTTTGCCGCGTTCAGGGCAATGCCGCGTAATGGTGCGGGCGTGACCGTGATTGCGTTTTCGCGCACCTCGATTTGTGCACCCATATCCGAAAGCACCGACAAGATGGCCTTATCTCCTTGGCCGGATGCGGTATCAAGACCGGTCACGGTCAAGGGGTGCTTGCCCACAGCACCCATGCAAAGCCAGGGCGCTGCGCCCGACCAGTCGCCGCCCACGGTAAGCGTGCCGGGCGAGGTAAAGCGTGCGTGCGCGGGAATCGTCAGCACGCCGTCCTGCTCCCTGACCGCAATGCCAAAGGCGGCAAGGGCGGATAGCGTCATGTCAAGATAAGGGCGTGATTCGATCTTTCCGATCAAGCGGATGGTCGCGGGAGTATCGAGATCAAGCAGCGGGAGCGCGAAGAGCAGACCGCTGACAAATTGCGAGGAAATACCCCCGACAATGGAAAAATCGTTGCCGGAAATTTTGCCCGATACCTCCAAAGGGTTTGAACCTTTTGGAGAGAGAGTCGCGCCGTGCTCCGAGAGCAGCGTATCAAGAGGCGAGAGCGGGCGCGCGGGCAGCCTGCCGTGCAGGTGCAGCTGTGCTTTTGTGCCCAGCGCACAGATCACGGGCAAAAGAAAGCGCAGGGTAGAGCCGGATTCGCCGCAATCCATGGTGGCGGTGTCCGGGATATTCTTTATGGGTGTGACGTCAAAGCCGTCTTGCGTGCGCTCGATGGATGCACCCATCGCGCAAAGGCAGGAGATGGTGGCGTCAATGTCGTCGTTGGAGGCCGCGCACACAATATGCGTGGGCATGTCTGCGAGGGCGGCGCAGATCAGGTATCTGTGCGCCTCGGACTTGGAAGGAAACGAGGGAAGCGTGCCGCGCGGTGCGGGGGTGTGAAGCGTTACTTGCATAGCGCACCTCTTCAGGCAAGACCCTTGGCAAACCAAGTGCCAACGTCCGCAGCGGGAATTTTGCAAAGACGGCTGTCCCCGATGGCGTAAGGCACGACCAGCGTGATGCTGCCACCCGCGCGCTTTTTGTCGGAAAGCGCGGCCTTGGCCAACTCGTCTGCGCCGAAATCGCAGGAAACGGGCAAGCCGAGCTGCTTTGTCAAAGAGAGCAGCTCGTCAAGGTCAGCGGTAGGGCAAAGTCCCTGTGCCACGGCCGCACGCATGATGGTCACGGTGCCGATTGCTACCGCAGAACCGTGCGAAATTTGGAAATTGGAGCATTTTTCAATCGCGTGCGCCACCGTATGCCCAAGGTTGAGCAGCTGGCGCATCCCGGTGTCAAATTCGTCCTTTTCCACCACGTCGCGCTTGTTTTGCACGCAGCGCGCGATGATCTGCTCGGATGCGGGCGAGATGCCGTCCTCCAGCATCGAGAAAAGCGCACGGTCGTTGATCACACCGTATTTGATCACCTCGGCGCAACTGTCCGCAAAGATCTCGGGCGGCAGAGACGAGAGCGTGTCGGGGTCACAGATCACAAGGCGGGGCTGATAGAATGCGCCCGCCAAATTTTTACCCGCGTCCAGATTGACCGCGGTCTTGCCGCCCACAGAGGAATCCACGCAGGCAAGCAGCGTGGTGGGAATTTGCACAAAGGGAATGCCGCGCAAATAGACCGAGGCGCAAAAGCCGCAAAGGTCGCCTACCACGCCGCCGCCAAGCGCAAACATGGCGTCGGTACGCGTGTATTTGTGCTCTGCCAGGTGCTCAAGCAAGGCACCCAGCGTACCAAGCGATTTGGAGCCCTCGCCGTGCGGCACCACGTACACCTCGGGCACAAAGCCGGCTGCCGTCAAGGAGGCGGACAACGCGTTTGCATACAGGGGTGCTACGTGATCGTCGGTCAGGATCAGCGCACGGCAGGGGGAGAGCACCTCTTTTGTAAGCTCACCCGCGCGCGCAAACAGACCCTTGCCCACCAGCACGTCGTATTTTGTTGAAGCGTTTACTTGGATGGTGATCATTTGCTCGTCTTCCTTCCGTCAATCTCTTCCTTAGCCACTCTGCCCTCGGCCAAAAGCTTTCGCAGGGTGTCTTTGTCTTTCGCCTCTATGGCGTCGCGGTATTCGGTCAGGGACGCGATCAAAGCGTCTATCTCATCAAGCAGGGGCTCGCTGTTTTGCAAAAAAAGCTCGCTCCACATATATTCGTTCAGCCATGCCACGCGGGTCATATCCTTGTAGCTGCCTGCCGAAAAGCCCTTGTGCGCGCGAGCGGTGGGGCTTTTGACGTAGGCGTTGGATACCACGTGTGCAAGCTGCGAGGTAAAGGCGATCATGCGGTCGTGCTCCTTGGCGGTGCTGACTGTAATCGAGCCAAATCCCATAGGGGAAAGCGTGTCCTTGACGCGGCCCAAGAGGGCAATGTCCTCGTAGGTGGGGGGCACGATGACCATGGGCGCGCCCGCAAACATGTTGGCGCGTGTGTATTTGATGCCCGAATTGTGCGTGCCCGCCATGGGGTGGCCGCCCACAAAGCAAAAGCCGTATTGCTTTGCCAGGGAAAATCCAACCTCACACACCTGCTCCTTGACGCCGCAAAGATCCATGAGGATACAGTCCTTGGAGAGCAAGGGGGCGATTTGCTGCATGTATGCAACAGAGGCATCGGGGTAGAGTGCGACCAAGACAAGGTCGCATTCGGGCAGCGTTGTCTCGTCCAAGGTGGCGTCGATCATGCCCGAGAGCAGCGCGTAGCTTTGCGAGGTGGGGTCTTTGTCATAGCCCAGAACGCGGATTTCGGGCGCGTTTTGTTTATAAGCCTTGGCGGCAGATCCGCCGATCAGTCCAAGGCCGCAGATTCCAACTGTCATAAAGGGGCTCCTTGATCAGTGCTCGATATCGGTAATGGCGTCCAGCACAAGGCGTACGTGACGCATGGTCTTGTCAAATTGCTCGGGGGTCAGCGATTGCGCACCGTCGCACATGGCATGCACGGGATCGTTGTGCACCTCAATCATCAGTCCGTCCGCGCCTGCGGCAGCGGCAGCCAATGCCATGGGCTCAACAAGCTTTGCAGAGCCGGTTGCGTGGCTGGGGTCTACGATCACGGGTAGGTGAGAAAGCTCGTGCAGCACGGGCACGGCCGAGAGATCCAGCGTATTGCGCGTATAGGTCTCAAAGGTGCGGATGCCGCGTTCACAGAGAATCACGTTTTCATTGCCGCCTGCCATGATGTATTCGGCAGACATGAGAAACTCCTTGAGCGTAGCCGCAAGACCGCGCTTGAGCAGGATTGTCTTTTGCGTTTTGCCAAGCTCCTTGAGCAGCTCAAAATTCTGCATGTTGCGCGCGCCCACCTGAATCACGTCCACCTCTTCAAACATGGGCAGGTGGTTTGCGTTCATGATTTCGGAAACAATGGGGAGTCCGGTCTCACGCTTTGCGTGCAGCAAGATCTCAATGCCGTCCGCCTTGAGTCCCTGGAAATCGTAAGGAGAGGTGCGGGGCTTGAAAGCACCGCCGCGCAGCATGGTCGCACCGCTTTGCTTGACCGCACGTGCAATCTCTGCCACCTGCTCCTCGCTCTCCACCGAGCAAGGGCCTGCGATCACGGCAAAGTGGCCGTCACCCACCAGGGTGTCGCCCGCACGGATGACGCTGTTGTCGGGGTGGAATTTTCTGTTGGCACTCTTGAAGGGCTCGCTGATCCGCTTGACCGTCTCCACGTAGGAAAGGCTGCCCAAAAGATCCTCGTCAATGCGTGTGGTATCGCCCACAAGACCCACGATGGTCTGGTATCGACCGGTCGAGAGGTGAACGGTCAGCCCCTGGGAGCGGATCCAGTCGGCAAGGCTTTGGATTTGTTGTTCGGTAGCACCCGGTTTCAAAACGGCAATCATGGTAAGAGTCCTCCTTGGAAATGGTCTGCAAGATCAGAAAATAAAAAATACCGCAGCTTTTACTGCGGCGTGTCAGATTTTACATAAAAAACGAATGACATGGCAGCAAAAATCACCTTTATTATCCGGCGTAGGCGTAATAAAGGAAGATATCGCTGTTTGCAAACGCGTGTTTCATGCAAATTCTCCTTATATTTTATACGATAAGTGTAGCACGCGCGGGGGCTTTTGTCAAGGGCGTTGGAGAAATTTCTTGCGTTTTTGTAGACAAAGCAAGCAATTTCTGTTATAATAAGACTATGGACAATCAAATTTTGAACGGATCATCCCAAAAAGAGATGGGAGCGGGAGGAATCTATGTTTTATACCGCAATTTGTGACGACGAATCGGTCTTTTCCGAAAAGGCCAAGGCGTTGATCGACCAAATCCTTGACGAAAAGGGCATTACGCACCGTACCGATTGCTTTTCTTCCACCGATGAATTGCAGGCGGCCATGCGCAAGTGCGACTATGCGCTGCTGCTTCTGGATATCGTCATGGATAAGCAAACGGGGTTGGAGTTTGCCACCGAGCTGCGCCGTGCGGGCAGCCGCGTCAATATTATTTTTATGACCTCCAGTGCAGAGTTTGCCCTGGATGCATACGAGGTGTACCCCTTGACCTATCTTACCAAGCCGGTTGACCCCATCAAGCTGCGCAGAGCTTTGCAGATGTGCCTGGAAAAGATGGAAAAGCAGCCAGGACTTGTCATCAACGACCGCAAGCTTGGGCAGGTCATGGTGGAATACGACGACATTCTGTACCTGGAGAGTCAGAAGCACGATATCGTGGTGTACGCCCGCGACGGCCAGCAGTATACCTTTATGGGCAGCTTTGAGGCGTTTTGCGAAAAGCTGCCGACCGATATCTTTTTCCGTTGCCATCGCTCGTACAGCGTCAATCTGCGGCATACCGGCCGTATCAGCAACCGTGAGTATACCATGCGCAACGGGGCCGTGATCCCCATCTCGCGCACGCAGTATAAGCTGGCGTGTGACAAATTTGCAGGACTTTAGCGTGAAAGTTCACGTTATATTCCTTTATACGCAACCATTCACGCATAAACTTCACCTAAAAATGGGTCTCGGCCCATTTTTGGAGCAAAGCTCCACGGTGAAGTTTCCATCACTATTTGAGCCGCCAAAGGCGGCATGGAGATTGACATGAGCTTGCCCAAATCAATGGTGCAGCCGCTGCTGATCTGGTATGCAGAGAACGCGCGAAAGCTGCCCTGGAGACAAGATATTACTCCGTATCGCGTATGGATTTCGGAGATCATGCTGCAGCAGACGCGCGTGGAGGCGGTTAAGCCGTATTTTGAACGCTTTATGCGCGAGCTGCCTGACGTCAAGTCCTTGGCAGAGGTGCCCGAGGAGCGGTTGCTCAAGCTGTGGGAGGGGCTGGGATACTACAGCCGCGCCCGCAATCTGCAAAAGGCGGCAAGGCAGGTGTGCGCCGAGTACGGCGGGGAATTGCCCACAGACCCCGCGCAGCTGCAAAGGCTTTGCGGCATTGGCGCGTATACCGCAGGCGCGATTGCGTCGATCGCGTTTGGCCGCAGGGCCCCCGCGGTGGACGGCAACGTCATGCGCGTCTGGGCAAGACTGACGGCCGATGGGCGCGATATTCTGCAGCCCGCCGTGCAAAAAGATGCAAGAGAGGACGTGGCTGCCATCATTCCCGCAGATCAGGCAGGGGATTTTACCCAGGCAATGATCGAGCTTGGCGCAACCGTCTGCGTGCCCGCAGGGGAGGCAAAGTGCGGCGTGTGCCCCTTGCAGGCGTTTTGCAAGGCTTTGTCCGAGGGCATGGTGGACGAGCTGCCCGTCAGATCCAAGGCAAAGGCCCGCAAGCGCATCGATATGACCGTGCTTCTCATCCACGACGGCAAGCACGTGCTGCTGCATAAAAGACCGGACACGGGGCTTTTGGCGGGTATGTACGAGTTTTATCAGACCGAGGGTGTCATGGATGCGGCGATGGCCGCGCAGCACGCAGGCGAGATGGGATTTGAGGTGCAAGAGGTCAGCGAGCAAATTGCGGCAAAGCATATTTTTACGCACCTTGAATGGCACATGACGGGATATGCCGTGCGCGTGGCAAGCGTTGATACAGCGCCCGCGCATCTTTGTGCCGCCACAAAGGGAGAGATGGGCAGCACCTATCCCATTCCCGGTGCGCACCGTGTCTATCGGGAAAGAGCAGAGCAATTATTGAATTGATTGACAGTCAAGAACCGGACGGATTTCCGCCCGGTTTTTGCGTATAGCGAAACAAAATCAAAAAAGACATGTTGCATTTGGTGTATTTGAGTGCTATAATATAGATATACTGTACGTTATGCCGTGAATTTTGAGAAGGTGAGGTGTTTCCTTATGATTCGAATTCCCGTGTTTCCCGTAGGGCAGCAGGAATATGAGGGCTGCAGCGTAAGCGTCAATCAAAGAAAGGTCAAGCCGTACTGCGCGCGCGTATCGGCCATGCCGTTCAATCGCGCCTGGCCCGGGCATCAGCGTCCCTTGGAGCAGACCGAGACGGCCGGCTTTCTGTCCTTTGAAGCAGACGAGCAGGTCGAGGTCAGCGTCAGCTTCCCGGTTGCACCCTCGCACGTCATTGTGCGCCCGCTCTCTCGCGGTGTCAGCGCGCAGATCGAGGGTGAAAATGTCACCTTTACCTTGCCGGGCTGTGGGCAATACACGGTCGAGGCGGACGGACACCATCATGCGCTGCATATTTTTGTCAATCCCATCAGGGAGACCGACGGCCTGCGCACCACCTATCGCTTTGCGGGCGGTGAGCATCATATCGGCTCGATCGAGCTGACAGATAACGACACGGTTTATATCGACTCGGGGGCGGTGGTATACGGCTCGTTTTACGCCATTTGTGCCGAGAATATCCGCATCTTAGGCCACGGCATCATTGACGGTAGCCGCGAGGAAAGAGGAGACGACACCTCGCTTCTGGCCTGTGATTACGAAAAGCCCATCCCGCGTGACAGCCAGGGCATTCGCGCATTTATGCACGCGCACCGCGTGCTGCGCGGCAATCTGCGCTTTTACAGATGCAAGAACGTGCACGTCGAGGGCGTCGTATGCCGCGACAGCGCGTCGTTTTCCATCATTGCCGCGGGCTGCGAGAACGTCACGTTTGATAACGTCAAGTGCATCGGCATGTGGCGATATAATTCGGACGGCATCGATCTGTTCAATTGCTCCAACGTCAGCGTAAAGAATTGCTTCTTGCGCAACTTTGACGATTGTATGGTCATCAAGGGCATTTGCGGCTGGGATGACGCATGCAACCGCAATATCACGGTAGAGAGATGCGTGCTTTGGTGCGACTGGGGCAGGGCACTTGAGATTGGTGCCGAGACCAACGCCCCTGCGTTTTATCATATCCTGTTCTCGGATTGCGACGTCATCCACGGCTCTACCATTCAGCTGGACATCCAGCATCATAACCGTGCCGAGATCCACCACGTGACCTTTGAAAATATTCGCGTGGAGTACACGCAGTATCAGCAAAGTGACCTGCATCAGCAAACAGAGGAGCAGGAATATCGCAGCACAGGGCAGCAGCCCGTGCTTCTCAACGTCGCGCTCTACGACATGGGACTGTTTGCCAAGGACGGCCTGCACGGCTGCGTGCACGACGTCGTATTCAAAAATATTTACGTGCTGACCGACGCGCCTATGCCTATGCCGTGCTCGATCTTCCGAGGCCTTGACGAGGCGCACGGCGTGCGGAATATCCGCATCGAGGGCTTGTATTTCAATGGTGAGCGATTGGAATCCCACGAGGCGGCCAATTTCGTGATCGGGGAGTTTGCACAGAACGTGCAGCTGATCTGATCTGTACCCAAGGAGAATGAATCATGAATGCATTTCATTATACCCTGATCGGCGCGGGCGTGCTGGTCGGTGCTGCGGCAATCACCGCGGCAGTCGCTGCGCCGTATATCCATAAGCTGTTCAAACAGTCGTTTGGACGCAGCGATCCGTCACCGGATCATCAAAGCAGATTTTTGGAGGGACTTCGCCAAAAGGGCTTTGATAAGCAGGTGGAGATCGTCAAGCACGGCTGGGCTGCTCTGGATGCTGCCGAGCATGAGAAGGTGTATATCACCTCGCACGATGGCCACAGGCTTTGCGCCAAGCTGTTCGCGCCCGAAAATCCCCGCGCAACCGTGATCTTGGTGCACGGATACCACAGCAAGGGCGAGATGGATTTCGGCTGCGTGTTTGATTTTTACGCACAGAGGAATATCGCGATGCTGATCATTTATCAGCGTGCACACGGCGAGAGCGAGGGCGATTATCTGACCTTTGGCGCAAAGGAGCGCTTTGACGTGCGCGATTGGGCCAAGTACATAGCAGAAAGATACGGAGAGGATCACAGCATCATATTGGACGGCGTTTCCATGGGCTGCTCCACCGTGCTGCTTGCCTCCTGCCTGCCCGATCTGCCGCCTCAGGTCAAGGCAGTCATCGGCGATTGCGGCTATGCATCTGCCAAGGATCAGATCGCGCAGGTGCTGCGCAGTGATTTCAAGCTGCCCGTGCCCATCGTGCTTCCCGCGGCCAGCCTGCTGTGCCGCATGTACGGCGGTGCGTTCCTTGGTGACGCGGAGGTGGAAAGGGAGCTTGGACACGCCAAGCTTCCCACGCTGTTTGCGCACGGCGCGGCGGATGATTTCGTGCTGCCCTCCAATTCCGAGCGCAACTTTGCCGCCTGCACCTCGGAATACAAAAGACTTTGCATTTTCGAGGGCTCACCCCACGGCATGAGCTATCTTGACCACAAAGAGGAATACGAAAAGGAAATCACCGCGCTTTTGCAGCACGCGGGGATTTTGGAATAAATAAAAAGCGCAGCCCCATCGGGATGGGGAATAAGCGGAGAAATGGGTATGAATCAGCCTCGTTTCTGTCAAAACAATTAACCGAGATACGCATAAAAACAGCGGTAGGGGGCGACGTCCCCGACGCCCCGCCCTACATAAACAACTCTATTTGTAATGCAATAAGTTCTATGTGCCTGTTCGGGGCGTCGAGGACGTCGCCCCCTACGGTTGATCCTTTTCAGGCGAGAAAAACGAACACGGAGATTGATTTTGTTCAATCTCCGTGTTATTCTTTCGCTAATTTATCAGCCCCATCGGGCTTTTTTTAATTCTGCGGATTGAATCTGCGGTCCAGGCGCAGACCCATGGTGTCGGAAACGGGGAGCGAGAAGGTCACGGTGCCAAGCTCGGGCTTTTCCTTTGCCTGGTTGACAAGCGCCTGCATGATGGGACGGCGCTGTGCCTCGGTGGCTACGATCAGGATGGTGTCCTTTTCCTCGGCGAGCGTGACGCCGAAGAAGTGCTCGTCGCCCTTGCCGTACGTGCCCTTTGCGCGGATCACGGTGCCGCCGCCGGCTCCCGCCTCGCGTGCTGCCTCCATGGCAACGTCGGAGCAGCCCTTGTTGAGAACGGCAACGATCAGATGTGTATTGTATTCCATTTTGATAACCTCTCTTTCCTCTGCTTCAATGCTTCCCGTCAGAACCTGCATGGAGTGGATGCCACCCATGCTGTTCAGGGGAATGATCAGACCGATGCCGCGGCCTGGGATGTCGATCTCCATCTGGTCGGGCAGCGTTGCAAGAATGTTCTGCGTCTGCTGCTTGCCGACAACGGCAGTCAGCATGATTTTTTCGGTCTGCTCAATGCCAAGCAGATCCAGCGTTTTATTTTGCGCAGTACCGCGACAGGGCACGGCGGCGTAAGCTGCAAGCTTATGACGGGAAAAGTATTTCTCGTATGCCGCGTGATCCTTTAGGCGCGCAATGATCATTAACAGATTGAGCTCTTTCATATATCCTGTACCTCTTACAAATCGATGATATCTTCTTCATCCATAGGAACAAACTCTGCATCCATGGGAGTCATCCTCTTGAGTCTTGCGTTGCGGATGTGCCAGATCAATCCGGGGATCTGCACCGCGATCAGAGGCGTCATGGCAACGAATGCAACCACGCCGAAGGCGTCAGTTGCCGCGTTTCCACCAACCGCACGGCAAGCACCCATGGCAAAGGGCAAAAGGAATGCCGCCGTCATAGGGCCGGATGCCACTCCGCCCGCGTCAAACGCGATCGAGGGGAAGGGAGAGGGCACGATGATGGTCAAAATCAATGCGATGGCGTAGCCGGGGATCAAAAACCACATGATATTGATGCCGCTGAGCACGCGCACCATGGCAAGTGCGATTGAGCAGGCAACGCCAACCGAAAGGCAACGCAGCACCACCTTGCGCGAGATCGCGCCTGCAGTCACGGTATTGACCTGCTTGGTCAGCACGTGCACCGCGGGCTCTGCCTGTACGATAAAGTAGCCCACGACGGCACCGATGGGGACGATGATGTATTGCAGAATTCCCTTGTCGGGATCGGCAAGGCCAACGCCCAGCAGATATCCGCAGGGGGAGAATCCGACGTTAGCACCCAGTAAGAACAGAACAAGACCTAAGTAAGTATAGCCAAGGCCGACCAGGATCTTTTGCAGCGCGCGCTTGGAAAGCGCGTTGCCGGGCTTTTTGGCACAGATGTGATGGAACACAAAAAATCCTGCCGAAAGGGGACCCAGCGCCATCAGCACCTCCCAGAGCTGGTGAGGCAGCTTGTGAAGGAAGGGCGCAAGGATCTGGTTGGATTGCGTGATGATCTCAACCTCGGAAAGATCGGGAGGTACGATATCACCGCCTACCAAAAGGCCAAGGAGCATAACGGCCGAGATGGGACCGACCGAGGAGAGCGCAACGAGGCCGAAGCAGTCGTTGTCCGCAGCACCGTCCGAACGACTGGAGGCAACACCCACGCCAAGTGCCATGATAAAGGGCACGGTCATGGGACCCGTGGTCACGCCGCCCGAGTCAAAGGCAACTGCCCAATAGTTCTGCGGAATGAAGAACGCCATGACAAACACGCCGATATAGCAGATCCAGAGCAGGAGCGAGAGCTTGACCTTGAACAGGATGCGCAGCATGGCCAGGACCAGGAAAATACCCACGCCAAGGCCGACCGACGCGGTCAGGACGAAGGGCTTGACCGTGGGCACGTAGGAGGCAAGCACCTGCAGATCGGGCTCGCAAATGGTGGCAAGAAAGCCTACGAAGAAGGAGAGAAAGACCACGAGCCAGATTTTGCGAGATTTAGTCATTTGTGAGCCGATATACTCGCCCATGGGGATCATGGACATATCCGATCCCAGCGAGAAAAGTCCCATACCGATGATCAGCAGCACAGCACCCAGCAAGAAGGAGAGCAGCGTGCCCGTATGCACGGGAGAGATGGTGATTACCAGCAAGATGGTGATCAGCGTGACCGGCATGACAGCGGCAAACGACTCCTTGATCTTCTCAAGTAACACTGTCTTTTCAAACAATTTTTCAAAACACCTCACAACATAATATTCCAATTTTATTATATCGGATTTACCATGCTGATTGGTGAACATTTTGTAAAGTTCTGTTTGACAACGGGGAGCATCTGTGCTATACTCATGATGTAAATACTTTTCTTACAGAAAGTGATGAAAATTATGACGCAACAAACTACCTGCACGGCGACCGCATACGATTTCGACGACGTGCTGGATACCATACTGGATATTGCCTGCCGCCTTCTGGAGGCGGGTGCTGAGGTGCGCCGCGTGGAGGACACGGTGGAAAGGCTTTGCTTTGCCTACGGCGCGCACGATGTGGACGTGTTTTCCATCGTCGTGCTGGTCGGCGTGACCTCGGAGGGTCCCAACGGCGACCACTATACGCAGATCCGCAAGGTGGGCAGCATCGGCAACAGCCTTGTGCGCATTGAAAAGCTCAACGCGCTCTCGCGCAGACTGTGCGCCTGCCCCGAGGATCCTTGGAAGGTCAAGGCCGAAGTGGCAAGCATTTGCAAAAAGCAAACGTACTCGGAGCTGCTTTTGCATGTAAGCGCAGCCATTGCCGCGGGCGGCTTTGCCATGTTTTTTGGCGGCGGCTGGCTGGATGGTCTGATCGCCGCCCTGATCGGCGTGGTGATCATGGTGTTCAATATACATACGCCAAGCAAGGTCAACGGCACGCTCAAAACCTTTGTCACAGCCTTTGTGGCGGGCGTGCTTGCGCTGCTTGCCTGCGCCGTGATCCCAAGCGGACACCCCGATATGATCATGATCGGCACCATCATGCTCATGATCCCCGGCCTTGCGCTGGGTACCTCGCTGCGCGATCTGTTCGGCGGCGATATGGTCTCGGGGCTTTTGCGCTTTGCGCAGGCGTTGTTTACTGCAGCCATCATTGCGGCAGGCTACGGCCTTGCATGGCTGACGATAGGAGGGATCGTATGACCTGGCTTGATATCATCAACAGTACGATTGCCTGCTCAGTAGCCCTTTTGGGCATTGCGGTCATTTTTGACGTGCCGCCCAAAAAGCTGCTCTGGGCCATGATCGGCAGCGTGATCTCCTGCGTGCTGATGCTGATCGGAGATAAATTCGGCATCGATCCGCTGATCACCAATATGGTTGCCACCGCCGTGCCTTGCGTGTATTGCGAGATCATGGCGCGCGTGCTCAAAACGCCCACCACCGTGTTCATGATCCCCACGCTTTTGCCGTTGGTGCCGGGAAGCCGCCTGTATTATACCATGTTTTATCTGTTCAGCGGCCAGCAGGCACTGTTTATGGAGAATATGCTGGCGGCGGTCAAGATCTGTACGGGTATTGCCATGGCCATCATTGTGGTTACGGGTGCCGTGCGCTGGCTGGAGGCTGCCAAAAAGCAACGCCTGGAGCATGAACGCCAAAAGCATCAAGCGGAGATCAACCGATGAAAAACGTGATTTTTGATTTCGGGCAGGTGCTTGTGCGCTTTGATCCGTCTTATATGGTGGAGAAGTACGTATCCGACCCCGTGGAGGCTGCGCTGCTTGCGCATATCGTATTTGACCGCAAGTATTGGGATAGGCTGGATGCCGGAACGATTTCCGACGCCGAGGTGGTGGCGGATATCAAAACCCGCGTGCCCGCACGTCTTGGGGACGAGGTGGAGTTGATCTACTACAACTGGATCTACAATATCCCCGAGGTAGAGGGCATGCGCGAGGTGATTGCGCACGTCAAAAGCACCTACGGCGCGCCCGTTTACCTGCTTTCCAATATTTCAAAGTATTTTGCCGCGCACGCGTATGAAATTCCCATTCTTGCGCTGCTTGACGGCTGTGTTTTCTCGGCCGAGTGCGGTATGACAAAGCCGCATACCGACATTTTCGTGCATATTTGCGAGAAATTCGGGCTTGATCCCACCGAAACCGTATTTGTGGACGACCGTGAGGACAACGTGCAGGCGGCCATGCGACTGGGCATGGCGGGATACGTGTTTGACGGGGATGCCGATAAGCTTCGCACCTATTTGGATTCACTTTTTGCATAGGAGACAGATATGAATCATCCTGACAAATATTTGGCCAAGAGATATGATACGCCCAACCGATCAAGGGCGTTTACCGACGCGGTGTACTGCAAGGCGGACGCTACCGGCGCGGATCTGAACGCCGCGTGGCGCAGTCTTGATCCGCCCGCCCCTGAGCTGATACCCTTGGTGGGCGAGATGCACGGACACACCAACCTCTCGGACGGCAGACCCGATATCGATACGTATTTTCGCAACATCCGCGATCTGGCGAGGCTTGATTTCGCGGTGCTGACCGACCACGACCACGGCGGCGTGGGCAGACCCACGCTGTGGGAAGGAAGCCCCTCCAAATGGGATCTGATTCGCGCAAAGGCAGCCGAGTACTGCGAGCCGGGCAAGTTTTCCACGCTGCTTGGCTACGAGCGCGATTCGTACCCGTTCTATAACAATTTGGTGCTGTATTTTCGCGATGCGGACGCGGAAATGGTGCGCGGTGTGCGCGACGGTGAGATCACCGAGGACGAGCTGCGCGCATTGCTTGCGCGCGATGACGTGATTACCTGCCCGCACGATACCTATTCCTTTACCTCCAACGCAGATTTTTTAGCGCTGCCCGTAGAGCTGCACACGCCCTTTATTGAGGTCATCTCGCGCGGCGACGCGGCAGAGTTTATGGGCAACCCCGCGGGTGCGACCTATGCGTGCTGCGAGGGCGGCTTTTGGCAGGACGCCTTGCGCAAGGGCGCGAAAATGGGTGTCATCGGCGGCTCGGACGACCATAGCGGCATGAATGGCCGCGTGGATGACGCACAGCCATATCCACAAAAATACCCCGGTGTGACCGGCGTGTGGGCGACCGAGAATACCCCTGCCGCCATTTTCGAGGCGCTGCGTGCCAAGCGCACGTATGCCTTTATGATGGGCGAGGCGAGTGGCGAGATGCGCGGCCGCATGGAGATCGATTTCCGCATCAACGGTCACTATATGGGCGAGGTGATCACCCGCCTCGAGAGCCGCGATCTGCAAATTTTTTATCGCGTCAAGGCCGACGTACCCGTAAAGCGCGTGACGCTGGTCAAGAATTGCCGCAATTACGTCGCGCTTTCCGCCGCATCCGAGCTGATTTTAGACTACAAGCAGGAAAATGCGACCGATTATTTCTATCTGCGTGTCGAGCTTACCGACGGCCGCTTTGGCTGGACCTCGCCGATCTGGGTGGAGCAGAGCACGTGATCAGTCAATAAAAAGTACACCCCTTACGGACTTGCTCCGCAAGGGGTGTTTTTGTATCCCCAAAAAACAACCGTTGGTTGAATACACATATCCCACATTTCTATTGCAATTCAAAAAGCCTTATGCTATAATGAAAACAGAAACCGATCAAGGAGGCGTATATGTCCGAAAATCAGTTGAATGCAAGTGCGTTTGGGGAGAGCATCCGCCGCGGACGCAAGCAAAAGGGAATGACGCAGGAGGCGCTGGCGCAGATGCTGAACGTTTCCGCGCAAGCCGTTTCCAAGTGGGAGACCGGGCAAAGTCTGCCCGACATCGGACTTTTGTTGCCGCTGTCCAAGGCGCTGGGCGTTGGCGTCAACGAGCTGCTGGGCGGCAGCCGCAGGCAGGAGCTGGAGCAAAAATTCCAGGCAAATCTGCCGTTTGGCGAGGAGCTGACCCTGCTTGTGGCCTTGGAGGCCTTGGAGGAGTATCCCGACGACGAAACCTTCCTGTACCGCCGCGCATGCGACGAGCTGTTTCTCGGTGAGCGCGACATCAAGGATCGCCCGAACAACTTCTATTATTTAGATCATGCCATTCAGCATTTTGAATACCTGCACGCCAAGTACCCCGAGGCAGAGCATTACACCACCTCGCTGGTACGCGCATATCGCGTCCGCGGACGCATGGACGAGGCGGATAAGCTGGCAAGAAGCCTGAAAAGGTCCGAGAGTCAGCTTGCGGTGCTGATGGGGGAGGACAAATTGCGGCAGCAGCAAAGGGAGATCCGCGAGCAGACGCAAAAGCTGTGTGGGTTGCTTTTGAAGTACAATACGCTTGAGTCCTTGGACGCGTATCAAATCATTTCCGAGGCGGTATTCGGCGAGGATATTCTCTATGAAACGGATAACGGCTATGCGCTTGCGTACGCAAAACAGGCAGAGCTGTGCCGCGCGGCGGGGGACACCAAGGGCTTTGCTTCCTCGCTGACCAAGGCTTACGAGCTGGCAGGGCAGTACGATGGGCTCAAGCGCGGCATCACGCCCTGTCATGCGCCGCTGCTCAATCTTTTGACCAACGAGGTCAGATCACATTGGCAGATGTATTGGTTTTTTGATTCGCACATGCATCTTTTGAAAGATCCCGCCACCCGGGAGCTCAAAGGGCGCATCGTGGACGAGCAGATCACCTACCATCAGCTTTGCCGACATGAGTGGCAAGCGTATTTTGCGTTTTGCAAAACGTATGCCTGCGGTCCGACCTGGAACAATTACAGCACCGAGTACGATTTTGAGATCGACTATATGAACGTGGTCAAGAATTTCCGGTTCCGCGGCTATTTTGACGCGCAGATGCATGCATATTACCGCGCGCTGGTCGAAAGGCTGATCAATGAGGGCATCATGAAAGGCTATTGCGCTTATGCGGGGAACGACATTCTTGCCTATCTTAACTGCAAGGAGAAGGACAGTTATTTCGCGCTTGGAATTGATGAGGAGCAGCGCGCCGTGCCCACCGCCCCCGAGGGCAGCAAGATCCTTGCCATTGTGGATATGCTGGTAGCTCCCGCATTTGTGGACAGTTGCATGGGGGAAAGGCTTTTGCAGCATGCGCTGAAGGACGCCCAAAGAAGGGGATTTACCCATGCCGAGGTATATCTGACCGAAGGGCCGATCTACCCCGAAAAAGAGCATTTTGAAGCCATTCTGAATATGTATTTGCAGGCGGGATTTGTGGTGATCCGCGATTTTACCGCCGATCATGAGCACGAGGGGCATAAATATCACGGCATGCGGCAGTATATTTTGCAAAAGAAAATTGACGATGACAGCTTTGCCCGGCGCGCGACGCGCTTTACCTTTGGCGACTACGTCATTGACGTGGACGTGGAAAGAACGCGCGAGATCTATAAGACGCTGCAGCCCGTGTCAAAGCGGTGTACGTGCGATTGGTGTGCAAATTACCAAAAGGCTGTCACGCATGCGCCCTCGCAGGTAAAGAGCATGTTTGAGAGTCTGGGTATTGACCTTGAACGCATTACGGAAAGTGCTGCGTGCCATCAAAACCGCGACGGAAGCTGGCATTATGACTGCACCTGCCACGTGCGCGGCAAGTTGGTCAAGGGAAAGGAATTGACCCGCGTGGTGGGTGGCGGGTTGGTCACGTTGAGGTCAGAGGATGCATACGAGGTCGCCAAGGGCGTGATCGTATGGTTTAGCGACGAATGCAACAGAGTGGAAAAGGAATTTGACGCGCCCATTCTTCAGCTCGATTTTGGCATCGACCTGCCCTGGGTGTTAGATAAAAAAGCACCGGAGCATCCGTCGTTTATCATATAAAGCTGTTGTAGGGCAACATTTGATGAGGTTATGGGTTGCTTGTTCGCAGGCGAGCATAAAACCCCTTGACACAAGGCTTTTCGCGTGGTACAATATACTCCTGTAAGATCCTTTGGGGAGGTGCGAGATGGCGACCAAGGCATATATAAACGGGCAGATCGGGAACTGGGATGAAATGATGATCCCGCTTTCCGACAGATCTGTGTTTTTTGGCGACGCGGTGTACGACGCTGTGCTGGTGCTTGGCGGCAAGCCCTTTGCCATGGATTTGCACCTGGACAGACTTTATAACAGCTGCGCGCTGACCGATATTATGTTTTCCATGCCGCGAGAGCAGCTGATGGGTGAGATCGGCCGCCTGCTTGCAGTATCCGAGGGGGACGCGCATATGCTGTATTTGCAGGTAACGCGCGGTGCAGCACCCCGCAAGCATGAGTATCCCGAAGGCGTCGCGCCCAATCTGATCATGTTTGCAAAGCCGATTTCGCTGACGCCCAAGGATAAGAGGGTCAAGCTGATCAGCATGCAGGATCTGCGCTATGAGTACTGCCATATCAAGACCACCAATCTGTTACCCAACGTGTTTGCGTCCGAAAAGGCGACGCGCGCGGGGGCGGACGAGGTGCTCTGGCACAGAGACGGACGCGTGACCGAGGCCGCGCACAGCAGTATTCTCATGATCAAGGACGGCGCGGTGATCATGCCGCCGCTGGACCATTTGGTATTGCCCGGTATTACGAGAAAGGTCATGCACAACCTTTGCGACCAAAACGGCATCGGGGTTGAAGTGCGCGAGTTTACGGTGGACGAGGTCATGCAGGCGGACGAGATCATTCTGTGCAGCACGACCAAGAATATTTTGTACGTTTCCGAGATCGACGGCATCGCGGTCGGCGGCAAGGACAGGGAATTGGCACAAAGATTGCAGGAATTGTTTTTGGACGAGGTTTACGCGCAGACGGGCGTGAGGATTTGAATATGAGAAAACGGCGGGGAAATCCCGCCGTTTTTGCGAAAAAATCACCAATTTTGACACCGACTCTCAATCAGCGTGATATTGCATTTTGCTTTTCCGTTTGCTATACTATACTCGAAGAGGCCACTTCAAATTTATTTTGAAAGGTGAATTATCTTGATGAAATTAAATTTTTCGGAAAATCTCAAAAAACTGCGTAAGCAAAAGGAAATCACACAGGAGGCTCTTGCCGACGTACTGGGTGTGTCGGGACAGTCTGTCTCGCGTTGGGAGATTGGCATTTGTTATCCCGACTTAGAGCTTTTGCCCTCGATCGCCAATTATTTCGGTGTGAGCGTGGACAGCCTGCTTTCCAACGATACAAAATCAAAGCAAGAGGAGCACGAGGCGTTCTATCCAACACTCGACAGTATATCGGACGGCGCGAAGCGCATTGAATTTATCCGGGAGTATTGCTGCAAATATCCCGAAAACGACGAGTATGCCTACGTATTGGTGCAGGATATCAAGGATTACGCTGCGGCTGATGAGACAAAGCTTCGCAAATACATGCCGCTGGTCGAGAAGCTGGTGCCAAGACTATTGGAAACGCGCTATCGTAACGCTACTATTCAGATCATGGTTTCCATTTGTGAAGAAAAGGATTTGCAATCCTGGCTGAGCATGACGCCTTACTCGGGATGGAGCCGACGCTACTGCTTGGTTGCGCGCGCTATGGCACATGGTGATTGGGAGCATGTGCACGTACAACAGGGACTGGAAATGTTTGAGAGCATGGCGGATCAGTTGGATCGTCGCTACCCCGATCAGTTAGGACCTCAAGGGAAAGTGCAGTTCCACCGCGAGGTTTTGGACATGATTCGCTCCTTGGGCGGCGGTATCGTACCTGACGGTTGGAAGATGTTTTATGCCTACAAGCAGTTGGTCATGTCTGCCTGCTTGTTTGGCTGCGGTGAGGGTGAGCAAGGATGGAAGAATTTCCGCGAGGCGATTGCCATGTATCAAGAGGCTCATGCACTCCCCGAGACATATCTCAGCATTGGCGGAAAGCTGTTTTCGGACTTGAAGGTAAGCAAGGATTGGAATTATGCCATTGACAGCAAGGGCGAAAGACATAAGCTGTTTGCTATGGTAAATCTGTCCCGCTATAATGCCGTGTACATCTGTGACCTCTTGGAGAATCCCAGATGGGCGTGGTTTGACAGCGTCAGAGATATGCCTGAGTACTGTGAAGCCCTCTCCTGGGTCAAGCAAAAGGTGCAGGAGCAAAGGGACGAAGATTGACGCATAACGGGGGAAATGTTCTCCTCCCGCCCGCTATGATGGATCTGCGTTTGGGTGCGCGACCATAAACCGCTTTTGTGCGGGAGGATGATATCCTCCCCTACAAGAGGAAAAATGAAAAGGGCTGCCCTTCGGGCATTTCTCATAAGGAAGTCTAATCTAAAATACCGTAGGGGCGAACTGTGTTCGCCCGCGGGAGACCGCAGGTCTCCCCTACAGACACATATAAATTTCGGCAGAGAACTTGTTTTCTCTGCCGATTTATGTTATAATTGAATCAGCAAAAAAGTCTTCCTCCGGGAGGAAGGTGGCACGCGAAGCGTGACGAAAGGAGCCTGCATGACTTTGGTTTTGTACTAACTTTATTGTAACGCGCTCTCCCTCAGTCAGCTTCGCTGACAGCTCCCTCCCAGAGGGAGCTTTAGTATACGCGCAACTCCAGGGGTATGGGCTTTGCCCGATGCCTTTGTAATACAAAGGCGAAACTGGCGATAAAACAGAACGACAAATAAGAATTTCATAGATGAACAAAGAAGGGGAAGTATAGTGGATAAAATTTTGAAATATAAAAAAGCATCAAATGTTTTTAGAATAACCCTTATTTTGGGCGCAATATCTTTAGGTGCTTATCATATAATTTCTCTTATTAATTCACAGGAATTCCTCGGCCATGCAATGATATCAACTATTTTGTTTTATTCATTTGTTGTTGTAGCACTCATTTTTATGACTATTTTTGATATCAAGAGATATAAACTTCTTGATGAAGTGTTTGGTAAAGTTGATGATGCAGATAAAGAAATAGCTAAAAATTTACTTTGTAGAATAAAAGAAGTTGGTATTGGAGAGTTCAGCTTTTTGAATTATGAAGATGAAATAAGATTAGAGCACGATTCATCCCAATTAAAATTATGCTTAAAGCAAATTATTAAAGGACATAAAATATATTTTGGTTTAGTAAAAGTTTATTTTGAATTGTTTGAAGAAATAAAAGATAAAGTAGATTCATTTACACCAAATGATATGCTCGAATATCAATACTTGACCGAATTAATTCCTCTGTTAGAAAGAAACAGCCAAAACCAAGTTTAAGTATATTATCTTAGACTAAAACGAATAACCAATTTCCAATTTATCGGGCAGAACAAACGAGCCCCGACAGACCTTTACAAAGAATCTGTCGGGGTTTATTATTTGTTTACCGCGGATCAATTTCGCAATGTGGTCGCAAACCAATTCGTAATTTCTCCGCTAATTTTGCACTCACTTGCGGCAGCCCTTTTTGGTATTAGTCCTTTTTCTTTTTGCATGCAGTTGCGCAGATGCACAGTGCAACCAGAGCCGCGGGGGCAGCCAACAGGGATTTGCACCCCTTGCTTTGCTCCTCGGGCTCAGTGGCCGATTCGGCTCCGTTTTGCGGATCTGTCTCGGCCTCGGGGGCCTTGCCCATATCCAGCGAGTCAAGCAGGTGCTTGTCGGGTGTGTAGTCTGCTTGCTCGGTGCTCTTTGTCAGCGCGGTGTCAATCCTGCCGCCCTCGGCAACCTGCGTTTCGTATGCGATGTAGAGGTTGGCAAATTCCATGGTCTGGAAGCGCGTGGTCAGCGCGATCTGCGAGCCTTGGGAATTGAGGCGGGTGTTTTCCACCTCCAGCACCTGCTTTCCGCTCGCGTCGTACAAGGTCGCCTTGCCGTAGTATTGCTGGCCCGTGCCGTCGGAGTCATACGTGACACCGGGGTTCTCCATCTTGACCGTGCACATCAGCGCGTCGTTCATATAGATGGATACGGTCTGGCCGTCGTCCACCACGCGCAGCTTGAACCAGCCGTCCTCTCCGGGCGTGAATTTACCCGAGTAGGGGAAGGAGTGCGATGCCGAGGCCACGCCAAGGCCGTCCTCGGCATAACGCTTGATGCGGATGGTGATGCGATTTTGCTCGGGATAAATGCCGATGCCCGAGCCTGCGGTGGACGAGCCGCCGTACGTGCGGCCACCGTTTTCTGCATACCAGTCCCATTCAAAGTAGTTGAATACCTGCGGAATGCTGTGGTTGGCGGGGTTGGTGGGGGAGTATGCGCCCGGCATCTCGCCGCGCACGTAAATGGCGCTGTTGCCATAGTCCACCATGTGTACGTCTGCCGCGAATTCGTAAGCACCCTCCACGTCGTTCCAGGTGCGCAGGTCGCTGACCTCCTTCATGCGCAGGTAATTGAACCTCTCGCCCTTGATCACCTGCACGGTGCTGGCGGAGGTGCCGCCTGCGTGCTGGAATTGCTCGGCGATCGGAGTGCTTGTCACAAATAAGCCCGGCTTGACGTCACAAAGATCGTACAGCACGTCCACAACGGCGGTTTTGAGCGTGATATCCGCGTCGCCATCGGGCTTTTGCACGTGCGCTCCGTTCTGCACCGCCGCGGTTGCGTCATAGACCAGCGTAGTCTTGGGGATCTCGCGGTCGGTGTAGGACTCACACTTGTAAACAAAGCCAAAGCGGTTGTCGGGCGCGGTGTCACCAAGATCCATAAAGGCCATGGGGTCACCGTTGTTTACCGAATTGTCCGCCCATTTGAAGGTCATGTGCTCGATCTTGCCCTGTGCGCCAAGCAGGGATTTGCTCAGCGAGATGGCCATGTAAGAGCCCTCGAGATAGTAGTAAGCGCCGCCCACCACCTCGGTCTCAAAGGTGTTATCCTTGAATTTTTCCACCGTGACCACAAAGGAATCACGATCGCGGTTCAGCACAAAGTCGTAGCCCTCCCAGCCCGTGGCGGCGTCTCCGTCCACGTTGAGATAGAGGTTCATCCAAGTTTCGTCCGTATCAATGATGATGTCGGATGAGGTCTTTACTAAAAAATAGAGATTGGCCGAATCCTGCGAGATTTTGGCATAGTCAAAATCGTTGCGTCCCGAGTTGTTGATGTAGCGGAAATGAGGATCGTAGGAGATGGTGTTGCGGTGCTCGATATCGTAAAGCGAGTCCATATAGGTCAGCTGCACGCCATCCCACGAGGAAAGGTCATAGATGTCAATGGTGGTCTGGTTATCCGCGACGGGGGGGTCGGAGATGCCCTTGTAGCGGCGGATCTGATCCACCATCTGATAATAGTAGTTGTCGCCAATGCCGTAGCCGTCTTGGTTGCGCATGGGCTCACCGTCACGCGAGAATTCGCAGTTGAATTGGTCGATATACTGGAATTTGGCATTCGTGCCTGCCATGGACTGTCGGGTGTCGTGGTGAACGCAGCCTGCGATCCATTCGTTCCAGCCCGTGATCATGAGCACGAAGGGCTGATCCTTGTCCACGTTGTCGCCCACCAGCGTTTTCATGGCGTTGAATTGTGAGGTAAAGCCCAGTCCAAGGCCTGCCTGCTCAATGGCAGAGAAGGCCATGTCGCTGCTTTTGGCGGGTTGTCCGTTGACAAAGCTGCGTCCCTTGGACATGGAGGGGTGGTGACCCATGGCGATTGAGAGGGATTCGATTTTTCCGTCGGCATCGCGTCCCCAGCCGCCGTTTTCCATTTTGGCGGTACCCGTTTCGGGATCGTATCGGTATTCCTGCAGCCAGGACCAGTAATTGTCCCGGTCGATCCAGGCCCAGCTGCCGCGCACCGTGAATTTTTCATCCACCTTTTGCTTGATCTCGCCCGAAAGGCCGGAATAGTTGCCGAATACCAGTGGCTTGCCCTCCCATGTAAAGAAGAGCTCCTCGTATTTCTCCCAGTTTTCGTCGGCGTAGACCGTGGCGAACAGGGTGGTCATGTTGGATTGGAAGGTGGAGGGGGTGTCACCGTTGAAAAAGACGATCTGCGGCGTGTCAATGCCTTGGCGACGCATGGAAAGCCAGGTGTCAAACAGCGCGGTATGACCCGGGATGAACACCTCAGCGTTGGACACGTCAAGGAAGATAAAGTCCACGCCCGCCTGCTCCAGCATATAGGCATGCTTGCGGTAGACCCAGGTATCCGTGTTGCGGTAATAGCCGAAGTAGGGCTCTGCCCAATAGGCCTCGCCGCCCTTTTCTTCAATGTATTTCTTGGCGTCTTTGTAGCCCATTTCAAGGTAGAGCTTGGTGTTGTCCTGTACCACCTGTCCTGCACCTACCCAGCAAAGGAAGTAGAAAAGACCTACGTATCTTTGCTCGTTGGGCTCTCCCGCCGTGGCGTTGTCCGCGATGGTGCGATCCAGCGCGTCGGTTGCCGTCCAGGTTGAGTAATCGATCTTGCGCAGCGAGTCAGTCTCGGGGATATTCCAGGTCTGCTGCACATTGGTAAAGCGCAGATTGTCCACAAAGCCTTCAATATCGCAAAGCTCAAGCGAAAAATAACCCGTTTGGTAAAGCTCGCATTCCTCGGTCGATGCAAGCACGGCACCGCTTGCATCCGCAAATGCAAGGTGACCCGAGGGAGAGTAGGAGACCATGGCGATCAGCTGCTCGCCCGCATACAGGGCAATGGTGTCAAGGGCGTCGTGCAGCGTCAGCGTCGTATCGGTCAGATCTGCGCCCAGCGGTAGCGTTGCCTCCAGACCGCATTCCGGCTCAAAGATGCGCAGGCTGCCCGAGTCGTCAAGGGCGAACCAGATGCCGCGCTCCTTGTGCGAGACGGCGGTTTGAGAGTTGCGCACGCCAAGATAGACCGTGCCGCCGCTCAGCGAAAGGTCGAAGGAAAGGTAGCCGTGCTCCAGGCCGTAGTCGTCACCAAGGCAGACGGCAGAGCCGAGTACAAAGGTCCTTCCGGGGACGGTGGTCAGCCTGCCGTCCACGATCTGCGCGCAAGCGCGGTTACCAAGGGCCAGTGCCGCGTCACCCACGTAGGCGTTGATGCGCTCTACCGAAAAATCGTAGGTGTAGGTCGAGAGGGTGCGGTCGGCAAAATCGTAGTCATAGCCGCCCTTGTGCTCCGTGATGGGCGTACCCACATAGGTACGGCCGGTGTCGGCAGCGGCGGCAGGGATCGCGGCAGAAATCGTGCCCGCCAGCAAAAGAGCGGCCAGCAGGGCACACGTCATGAGTTTGATGCGCTTCATGTTCCGTTCTCCTTATCTTTTGAGATTGCAAAGGGCGATTTTTCAATCGCCCTATGTTATGTTATGGATTTTACAGGCTCAACAGCACGCTTGCAAGACGGGATGCGATGATCTCGTGTCCTGCATCGTTGGGGTGCAGGCCGTCGGGGCAGTATGCTATGCGGTGTGCCTCCAGCTCGGGGCAAATGTTGCCTGCCGCGTAGAGGTCGCAGACGGGCAGGGAGTAGTACTCAGCTGCCTGGCGGATGATCTCCACGTAGTCGCGCAGGATGGTGGTCTGCGTCACGCTGCCGTCGCGGGAGGTGCGGGTCTGAGGAACATACTCATACCAGCGGTGCAGAGGGGTGACCACCACGATGGGGCAGGTGGGATACTTTGCGATCAGGGTGGAGAAAAGGTCGTGGCACGCGCCCCAGAAGGTCTCGGGGGTGCGGTCGTCGGGCGTGCCCAAAAGAGCCTGACCGTGACCAAAGTCGTTTGTGCCGCCAAAGACAACGATGGCGTCTGCCTTTTCGGGCATATCTCCCACGCGGGTGATAAAGTGCGCGTTGAATTCGGGAATCTCCAAAGGGGTATAACGATCGGCAAGGCAAGTGCCTCCAATGCCGAAGTTATTCGCTTCTGCCAAGCCGTATTTCTGCTTGATCAGCTGGTGATATACCTTGTCGGGCGCGCTGGGGCCGTATCCCTGCGTGATGCTGTCGCCTAAAAAGTGAATGATTTTTCCTTGCAGTTCCATAGCTGCCTCCGTTCTGCCGTATTGGCGCAAAATTTCTGTTTTTATTATATCACCGATCTTGCCCCGTGTCAATGGAATTCTTAATATCTTAATTGTCAGCCGAAATGCTTGCGAATGGCATAGCCACGGTGCTATAATGGAGACGAAACCACACGAAAGAAGGCGAAAGTGGAGTGATCGATGCTTTTTTGGAGCAATTTATAGAAATGACCGCGTGGGAGATGACCAAGCCCAAGGCTTACGGACCTTTTCATTTGATTTTTACATTTGTCGGGCTTGCGATCTCTTTGTTTGCGGCATATCTGCTGCGCAACACGGGGGAGAAGGGCAACAGAATCGTTCTTTTCTCCTCGGGCGCGTTTTTGATGCTGACCGAGGTGTATAAGCAGCTCTTTTACTTTTATCATATGGAGGACCACGCGTATAACTGGGGCATTTTTCCGTTCCAGCTGTGCTCCGTACCCATGTATCTGTGCGTCATTGCGGCGTTTTTGAAGCCGGGCAAGCTGCGCGACGGCATGTACGCATTTATGACCACCTTCAATCTGCTTGGCGGCATTATGGCGTTTATCGAGCCGTCGGGCATTGTGCACGGGCACTGGACGCTGACCATCCACGCGTTTGTGTGGCACATGATGCTGATCTTTATCGGTGCGTATCTGATCGCGTCGGGGCGCTTTGCCAAGACCTGGAGGGATTACCGCGGTGCGGTATTCACGTTTTTGGCCTTGGCCGCGCTTGCATTCTGCATCAATTGCATCTTCTGGCGCGTCTCGGACGGCGGGATCAATATGTTTTTTGTCGGTCCGCGCGATTCGTCCCTGATCGTGTTCAAGCAGATTTCCAAGGCGGCGGGGTGGTACGTCAGCACGCTCTTGTATCTGCCCACCGTGTGTATCGGTGCGTTGATCGTGTTTTTGCCCGCGCATTTCTATGCGAAGAAAAAGGGAATGATAGAAAAGTGACAGAACGGAGGTGCGTTATGTATTATCAAAGACTCAAGGATCTGCGTGAGGATCACGATCAAAAGCAAGAGGATATTGCAAGTGTATTGGGGATCACCAGACAGCAATATCAGCTTTATGAGAGCGGTAAGCGAGAGATGCCGATGCATTTGTTTTTGATATTGGCTAAGTATTATAACGTATCCTTGGACTATCTTGCGGGATTGGTTGACACTCCGAAAAAGTTATATTGATCAAATGAAGGAAAAAGGCTGAGTCATGTCGACTCAGCTTTTTATATATCTGAGAAAGGATTGCTTGTCCTATTTCTTTACACAGCCCCTTCCCCGAAGGGGACGGCTTTTCGCCGCGCGTTCGTTCTATGATCTTTCCCTGCGTGGGATGCTATTCTTATCGCCTGTCTTGTGATGCTTTTTGATGCGGGCAACTGAAATAAGCCGTCCCCATCGGGGAAGGGGCGCCTCGCTGCGTAGCTAAGCGAGGGGAAGGGGCGGACTAACGAATTTGGAAAAGTGATGTATCTATAGGCGATAAAAAAAGCTGAGTGATAAAACTCAGCCTTTTCTCTTACGGAAACAAAATCATGGAAAAATAGGTCACGGTCTGCGGGCCGTTGTTGTAGCGCAGGCCGCAGGCACGGGAAAGCGCGCCCACGTCAACACCGCAGGCCTCCATGGAGCGGTGCACGTGCTCGGGAAAGCGGCAGGGGGCGTCGGGATAGGTGCAGGTCTTGCACAGGCTGCAGCCGCCTGCGCTGTAAAGGTGGTGGGAAATGCCCTGTGCCCGCAGCGCATCGGCAATCGCACGGTCCAGCTGCTTGTGCAGCACGCCCGATTGCGAAATGCCTTCAAAGTCGAAATCGTCGTCAAGGACGTGCTTGGTGGTAAACACCAGCGCGTGTGCATAAGAGCGGCATTCGTCGCGCAAGGCCTCCCATTCGCCCACGCCGGGCGGGCAGGTCCAGGTCTTTCCGTAAAGCCCGCAGCGGTTGGAGGCGCACATCTCGCGCACGCGCGCGTCAAACGGCACCTCGGAAGGGGATAGCCATGCAAGCTCGTGCACGGCAAAGGGGAGAGAGGGATCGCGCAGGATCGTTTCAATTGCTTGTTGATTCATATCTCGTCCCTTTCCGGAAACATCATGTTTTCCATAAAAGATTGACTCCATACAGCATCAGTGCTCAGCTCCAGCGTTTTTGTGCGCGCGGCATTTCTGCCCAGCGCATCAAGCTGCTCGGGATGGGTCAGGATGCTTGCGCAGCCACCCAGCGAGGCGTTTCCCACGCTTTGCGTGCGCGTCTTGAAGGCCTCGGGCAAAAGTCCCGTGGCAACGGCACTTTCCACGTTCATGTAGTAGCCAAGGCCGCCTGCAAGGTAGACGTACGCGATCTCATCGGGCAAGACACCTGCGTGTGCGCAAAGCGCGTCAATTCCCGCGCGAATGGCACTCTTGGAGAGCTGAAAGGCGCGGATATCGGCTTGCGTCAGGGCAAGCGGTGCGCCGCTTTGCGTCGTGGCATAAACAAATTGGTCACCGTCCTCAAAAGCACCCGTCTCGTCAATGATGTCGGCTTGATAAAGCGCAGCGATCAGATCGATCAGGCCGCTGCCGCAAATGCCGCGCGCGGGCGCGTCGCCCACGGTGGAGCACAGGGGGCGGCCGGATTGCATGCGAAAGGCGCAAACCGCGCCCGCAACGCCGCCCATGCCGGTCGAAATGCCCGCGCCCTCCATGGCAGGGCCTGCCGCAGCCGAGGTGGCGTACAGCGCAGAGCCGCGCGCCTTTCCCGTAAACAGGATGATCTCGCCGTTGGTCCCAACGTCAATCAGCAGCGCGGGCTGCTCGGAGTCGGCAAGATCCACGTGCAGCATGCCCGCCGTGAGATCCCCGCCCACAAAGGCGGAAATGCTCGGCAGCAGCGTAACGCTTTGCACGGGGAGACGGAATTGCTCGCCAAAGAAGGTTTTGGACTCGGTAAAAGCGGGGGTGAAGGGGTATGCGCCCATCCCGACGGGCGAGATCCCCGCAAAAATATGCAGCATGGTGGGGTTGCCTGCCACGGTCATGTGCGCTGCCGTCTTACCTCCAAGCAGCTGCGCAAGCATTTCGCGAATGCTGTCAAGCAGCAGGCCTTGCATTTGCGCAAGCGTCTCGGGGCGGCGCATGACGGCTTCGATACGGCTGATCACGTCCGCACCGAACGAGGCTTGGGGATTGAGCGCCGAGGCGGTGGCCGGCACGTTGCCGTTTCGCGTATCCACCAAGGCGGCTGCCAGCGTGGTGGTGCCAACGTCCAGCGCGATGCCGAGAAATTCCTCGGGGGTATCGGTGCTTGTTGTGTCTGCCTGCTTGCCAAAATCGGTCAGGCCGTCGCCCGTGAAGTCCTCCAACGCAATGATCGCGTCGCTGCAGCACCAGGTGCGGCATGCAAGCACGTAGCCGTCCTTATCGGGCACGGCCAATTGCGTACACGCAGCGTTGGCGTAAAAGTCTCCCGCCACGAGTCGCACACGGCATTTGCCGCACGTGCCTCGCCCGCCGCAATCGGCATGCTGGGGATGGCCGTTTTGTGCCAGATATTCGGATAGGTTTTGTCCGACCGAGGCAGAGCCCGGTCGGATGCGGATCTCTTTACTCATATGTGTATCTCTTTGATCTTTTCTGCGTAGTATTGCACCAGCTCAAACTTGGTGCCGGGCATGAGTCTGTGGTCGGGGCAGGGGATAAAGCCGCCAAGTGAGGAAAGGCGCACAAGGCGCGCAAGCTCCTTGTCAACGGCCGCCTTGTCAAGGCGCAAAACCGTCTTGTCCATGCCGCCAACGCCCAGCATTCCTTTTCCGTACTTTTGGCGTGCGGCCTCGAATTGGTCGCCCCAAGTGCCGATCTCGATCGGGAACATGACGTTGACGCCGTTTTCAAACCAGGTGGGCAGCAACTTGTCGGTCACGCCGTCGCAGTCAAGAGAGATGATGTCAATACCAAAATCGTGGCAGAGGTCGTTTCTCTTTTTGTAGTGCTTGGCACAAAGCTCGTCAAACACGGCGGGCGAGAGCAAGGGACCCGAGTTGAAGCAAATGTCCTCCCAGTAGTGCGCAAAATCAAATTTCGCACCGGTTTTGAGGATCTCCTCGGCGCACTTGTATTGCATGTCGGCATAAGCGTCCACCAGATCGGCAAACAGCTCCTCGTCCTCGTCGTACAAAAGGTAGCTCATACCCACCACCGAGACCATGGAGCGGATATTGCCAAGCACCGAGCCAAGATGCAGACCGACGGGCACGTCGGGATCGCGCGTGTCGTTGAAATGCTTGAAGTATTCATAGTTGACTCGCTCGGGGCAGAACTGCATTTTCGGGCGATAAAGCGTCTCGAATGCCTCTCTGTCCTTGAGCAGATAGTCGTCCTCGGAGGGGATTGAGGTCACGCCGGGGCGAATACGCTCAATCAGACCGTCGTGGTTTTGCACGCGCTGCGTGCCGTCGGGCATCACCTCAAGCACCTTACGCTCAAACGTGGGGAGCAGACCGTTGTATGCACCCACGGTGCGATACCAGTTAAAATCCCAGCCAAGTATCTTGTCAAGCTCGCTGTCAGCTGCGTTGCCGTCCGCCCAGGAGCGTGCAAGCTCAAAGGAGATCTTGCCCTGCTCGGCCCATTCCAGCAAAAGCTCGGGCCAGTAGCCAAAGTGCACGGCGGGCATGCGGTCCGCGGGGCGGTAGTGCAGGATGTTCATGGCTCTTTCGCGGTTGGTCATGCTTGGCTCCTTTCTTGCTCTGCAAACACGGGGCAGGGGGTGATATTGCCGCCCTTGTGCGTGACGCGTGCGGCGTATTCCTGCAAAAGGGAAACGTAGATTTTATAGTTTACGATAGAGACGTCGGGAGGAGTCTGGTGATCCACCGAGGCAATCACCTTGCCGCGCTGCAGACTGGGCAAAATGCGCTCAAACTCTGCGCGCATGGCAGCCTCGCCGAATTTCATGCACATCTTGTCAAAATGGCCGAGAAAGGCCATGTCCGGCTGCTTGTCAAGATAGGTGGAAACGTCCACACCCGCCTGTCTTTCAAGAGGAAACATGCCGTCAGCACCCACCTTTGCATACCAATCCACCGCCATGGTAATGTCCCCGTCCGAGTCAATAAACACGGGAATGCCGTGCTTGTGAATGACGGGAATGACCTTGCGATAGAAGGGAGCTAAAAACTCATCAAAGCAAGCCTCCCCGATCATGGGCCCCGAATTGTAGCTCATGTCCTCGGCAAAGCTCATAAAGTCAAAGTGGAACTGCGAGAATACGTAGTCAAAGAGCTCGACCAGCCAGTCGGAGTAATCCTCGCACATCTCTTTGTAAAGCTCGGGGTAATCGTAAAAGCTGTAAAGGTGATTTTCAATGCCGAACAGCACGCGCGGATACCAGAAAAAGCCCTCCACCGTAAAAAAGTGCAAGGTGTCGCCTCTCTCGTGCGTGGCGCGCAGCCAATCAAAATGCTCCTTTGGGATGAGTGTGCGCACGTCGGGGAACAGCGTGGGGCGAATGCGCTCCCAGTCGTCTTCGTCCTCCATACAGCCGATGCCCGAGCCGGGAATGACCGTGGGGGAGGCGGGCGTGAAATAGGATACGCCTGTTTGCAGGCAGCGGTCAAGACCAAAGTAGCCTTGAATATCATCCACGCTCGCACATTCGGCGGGCAAGCCCTCCGCGTGCCAGCGACCCAGCGTCAGATGCCACCAGGGTGCCCATTCGATTATGGGCATGCGGTCAATTTCCTTGCCCGAAAGATAGCGGGCAAAGCGTTCGGATGCAGTCATGCTCATGAAAATGCCTCCTTTGCAGCCGCGAAAAACGCGTCAATATTCTCCCATTTGGCCGCGGGCGGGATGTCGCAGCCCGAGGAGAGCACGAAATTGGGGTATTGTCCGCACTCGGCAATCAGATCGCGCACAGCGGCAGTCATGCTCTCCGGCGTGCCGCCCAAAAATTCACCCGCAGGAGAGATATTGCCGCAAACGGGGCGGTCAGTGGGCATTCTGGCAAGCATGTCCGCAAGGCTGACCGCGTCACCAAAGTGATAAGCGGCTGCACCGTTTGCATAAAACGATTCGGTCATGAGAGGAACGTTGGGGCCGCAGTTATGGTAGATCACGATAAAGGAATCGTCCTGCACCGCGTCAATGATCTGCTTGACAAAGGGCGCGGAGAACTCCTTTTCCTGCGCAGGGGAGAGCAGACCCGCAAGCGGCTCTGCCATGACGATGCCGTCAAGCCCCGCCTCTTTGTAGGCAAGGGCATAATTGACAAGAAAGGGCGTGACCTTTTCCAAGGCCGCGTAAACGAAATCCTCGTCCGCAATGCAGTTGACCAAGGCCTCGGTGACGTCCATCAGTCGCCCAACCAATGAGAACGGACCGATCATGCCCGCAAGCACCGGGCGGTCGGTGATCTGTGCCTTGGCGTCGGCGGCTGCCTTGATGTAAAGCCCCGTGCGTGCCGCGCCGATCTCGGGAATCTCCAGCGCGCGTGCCTCATCCTCGTCCGAGATCAGAATATTCGTCACGGTGGGCACCTCGTCGCGCGAGCAGGCCAGCGTGCAGCCAAAGGCCTCGGCCTCGACCGAGAGATCCATCATGCAAACGGCGGCTGCGGCGGGCGTGCGGCGGGCAACGGCCAAAATCCCCTCGGTCTGTGTGGCGGCGTCGTGCGTAATGGTATACACGTCAGCCCCTGTCAGCAGGGCCGAGGGGAAGGAAAGAAGGGGAAGCGGGCGGCGACTCCCGGGAAGAGCAGCCGCCCATGCTTTCATATCGTATTTCATATATTTTCTCCAAGTTATGCGCGCATTTCTGCAATCAGACGCTTTGCCTCGCGGGCAGCACTTGCAGCGTCCAGCGTGTAGCAGTCCGCACCGATCTCATCTGCAAACTCCTGCGTAATGGGCGCACCGCCCACCATCACGCGCACCTTGTCGCGCAGACCCGCTGTACAGAGGGCGTCAATGACCTCCTTCTGACCGTACATGGTGGTGGTCAGAAGCGCGGAAAGGCAAACCAGCTGTACGTCGTTGTCGCGCACGGTGTCCACGATCACCTGCGGGTCAACGTCCACGCCAAGGTCGATGCAGGCGATGCCCTGACCCTCGATCATCATCTTGACCAGGTTCTTGCCAATGTCGTGCATGTCGCCCTTGACCGTGCAGATGACTGCCGTGCCGAGCGGCTCAATGCCTGCGCCCGAAAGCGCGGGCTTCAAGATCTTGAGTCCTGCGTTCATGGCGCGTGCGGCAACCAGCACCTCGGGAACGAACACCTCGTTCTGGCGGAACTTGTCACCAATGACGTTCATACCGCACACAAGGCCTTCGTTCAGAATGGTTTCGGGGGAGATATTTTGCTCAAGAGCTTGGGTGACCAGCGCTGCGACGTCCTTTGCCTTACCGCGCTGCAGCTTTTCGGAAATCTCTTGTAAAAGTGCTGCTTCCATAACGTTCTCCTTACGTATTATCGGATTTTTTATGTCTGGGCTTGAATAGCAGAATAAAGACGACCATGACCATCATGGCAAGAATTGCCAGAGGAGGGATCAGATCCCCAAGCGAGGTTTTTTCCTCGACGGGCTCGGTCTCCTCGGGGGCCTTGGTGGTGGTCGCGGGCTTGGGAGCTTGGGTCGTGGCTGCCGTGGTCACGGGCTCCGGCTTTTTGATCGAGAAGCGATATTCCGCCTGCCCGAGCCATTGCCCCGTGGCAAAATCTCTTCCGCGCACCAAAATGGCCTCCTCGTAAACCGTGACGATATATCCCTGGCTGCCTGCTACCTCATAGCCTCCCGTGCCGTCGTCCGCCCACAAAAATGCTGCCGACGCCGTATTGAAGATCTTGGAGCCGTTTTTCAGCTTGAACATGGTTTTATCCTCGTTCATGGATCTGTGCGAATGACCGTTGAACATGATCACGTTGGAATACTGATCCAAAAGCCCCTGTACTTCCAGGTAATTATAAACAGCGCCACAGCCAAGAGGATCGGGCGTGCCCGAAACGGTATTGGGCAGCGGCTCGTGCAAAAAGACGAACACCGGGCTGTCCGGATCTGCGGACGAAAGAACTGCGGAAAGCCAGGAGATCTGCGCGGGGGAGATCACGGCCTTGCCATCCTGATACGAGTCAGCACCAAGCACGACCATGGTGCAGGTACTCAGATCAAACAAGTAATAGGGCGTGGTCAGCGCAGTACCGCCGGGGCGCTTTGCATATTTGAAAAATTTTTGTAGGTTGGCTTGGTGTGCGCTTTGGTCGTAAAGGTAAGTACCCTTAGTCAGAAATTCATGCGTGCCGACTGTGCGATATAAGGGGGGGAGTCCCGTTTCCTTTGCGTAAAGCTGATCAAGCAGCTCGTAGTATTGGTCCTCAGCGGCATCCACGGCAGAGCCGACAATGAAAATGCCTGCTGCATCGGAAGCGGCGACCTTGATATCCTTGAGCATGGCGGTAAAGCTTGCCTGCGCTTGCTCATCTCTGCCTACGTGCGTATCGGATACCACCACGAATTCGGCAAGCTTTTTGCCTGATTTCGGGTAAACAAGAACGCTGAAGTCGCTGGCGGCAACAAACGCATCACTCTCTCCGTAGCGCTCGCTGTAGGTATATACCACAACCGATTTTGCCTTTTCGGGAACGGTAAAGGAATCTCCTGTGGAGATCAGCACGAATCCGGCGGTCACGTTTCCCGTATAGAAAGCCGTATAGCCGGGCAGACGGTTGCCGTTTGCGTCGCCCCAGTAAAGCGCGTAGGAGGTGACATTGTGATTTTCGGGGAGGGTCATATAAAACGTACCTGCGCCGCCCCCTTGCGAGCCGTCAATGATCACGTAGGAGGCCGTATCGGGCAGCGTGGTCGCGCCGGCTGCGTCGGTCGTTTGCTCCTGCGTGCTGCTTTGTGCATCGCCTTGCTCGGAGGATGCCCAAATCGGGATAGCTCCCGCGCCGAGAAGCAGGCTGATGCACAGTAAAAGGGTCAGAATTCTTTTCATAAAAATATCCTCAGGATCAATATCTTTGCCAATGGTAAACGCCCTTCTCGTCCTTTTTGTCAATGTCTCTGAAAACGTAATAGATGGGCTTGGGGGTATCGGGCACGCTGCTTTCGGGTCTGCGGCGCCAAAGGCCGAGATTGAGCCCGAATTCGCCCTTGTTGTCCGCGTGCGCGTGCAGAATAAAGCTGTCAATCTCGGGGATCTCCATCACCTTGCGGTAAGCCTTGCCGTATGCCATGGCCTGCAGCACCTCGCTGGTGGCGGTGTTGTGCGAGTTGAAGCCCTGCTCGGAGAGAATGATGCGGCGGCGCTGCCCCTTGAACAGACATTCTTCCTTGTAAAGGAACTGCGCCAGCACCTCAAGGTTTTTGAAGGTGATGCGGTAGGTGTCCTCGTCGTCGGTCGCAGAGGCATCATTCCAGAAATCGGGGAAGTTGAGATTTTCGGGATAAGGATGGTGCGCCACGTTCCAGCCGATCTCGCCCTCGGTGCTGCCAAGGCGAATCAGCTCCTCGAGTACAAATTTCGAGCCGTAGAAGCGGTTGGGATTTGCGCTGAAGTTTGCGCCCGTCCAGAAGTGGTCAAGAGAAATGTAGGTGCGCGCACCCGACCAGATGGAGGTAGAGACCTGCCAGCAAAGGCGCAGGGAGGCGGTGTAATCGTAAACGTATTGCTCCACACTCACCTCACCCATGTTGCACCATTCGAAGCCCGAGTTGACCTCGTTGCCTACGATGTGACCCACAGCGCGGCCATAGGGTGCGCCCTTCATGGTGTAGCGGTCGGTCAGAAAAGCGATCCAGGCCATGTAGTAGCGCACGGCACGCTCGTTATGCATATTAAACGCAGAGATTCTGCCGCCCTCGCAAAAGCCGGGGTGCTTGATGATCTCCCAGAGGTCGTCGGGGGTCTGTACCCAGCCCCAGGTATGGGAGTTGAGCAGAATGTAGGTAATGATCACGCCTGCCTCGGTCAGCTCGCGCACGCGCGCGTCGTTATCCTCAACGACTGATTTGCGGAAGTAGAATTCCTCACCGTCAAAGGTGTAGGGGATGGTGTCACCCTCCACAGGCTCAACCCACAAAAAAGAGCCGAGGTTGACGTTGAGTGCCGCATGCTTGACGCCCAGGTTAATGGCGTCGTGCACCATGGTGACCTGCAAGCCCTTTTTGCTCTCGGTTACGGGGTAGGGCATGTCGCGAAGAGACGCACCCATATCCTCTACGTAGCATGCGCCCTCGCAATCCGCGCCGTCAACGCTTGCGCGGTAGTAAAGGAATCTGCCGTCGCAGCCGCCCTTGTCGATGGGCAGGGTAAAGGAGCCGTTTTGCGCCGTAGCGGTGGCGGTAAATACCGGCGTGTCAAGGCAGAATGCGCTGCGATAAGCAGCGATCTGCACACTCGCGTCGGTGTCTGTATCAAAGCGGATTTGGTGATTGTCCGTCACGATGCGTAAAATTTTCATAATGCAGCCTCCCATAATGGTTAGATGTTATGTTCATTATAACAAATAAACGCGCGAAACGCAATAGGCGGCGGGGCAATTTGCAATTTTTTGTGAACATTTTTTACATAGGCACACAAGCGGCAGAAAGTGTGGTACAATGAAACCGAGAAAATACGGAAAGGCGGCATTCATATGAAAAAATACCTGTCCTTATTGCTTTTATGCATCATGATTTTGGGCGTGCTTGCGTCCTGCAATCCGTCGGACCGGCCCGAGCAGACCACCTCTGCACAGACCGGCGCGCCCGAGGAAACCTTGCCTGTGTCCGAGGAGCAAACCGAGGCCGCACCCACGGTCAATCTGACCGACCCCGTGTTCTCGGTAGAGGGCGGTCTTTACAACTCGTCCGAGCAGCTGACGCTCGGGGCACCCGAGGGCACCGACTATACCGTGCGCTATACCACCGACGGCAGCGTGCCCACAAAGAAATCCAAAGCGGCCGAGGGTGAGATCAGCGTGCCCGGCAAGGATGCGACCGTCATCCGCGCGGCTTGCTTTGATTCTGACGGCAAGATCGTGGGTAAGGTGGTCACGCATACGTATATCAAGGCCAACAGCGAGCGCGCGGCATTGTATACCGTGTCGCTGACGCTTGATCCGGGCGATTTTGACGAGCTTTGCTCCCGTTATACCGAAAAAATAGAAATGCCCACGCATATTGAGATCGTCACGCCCACGGGCGAGAGAGTGATCTCTCAGGACGGCGGCATGCGCATCTTTGGCGGCTCTTCGCGCGCGCTTTCGCAAAAGTCGTTCAAGATCATCGCGCGCAAGACCGGCTATTACGATACCGATATCTACGAGGGCACGGGCACTTTCCGCTATGCGTTTTTTGAAGATCGCGTGGTGCGCGCGGGCAAGGATGCGGGCGAGGTCCTCGACAGATACGACAGCCTGATACTGCGCAACGGCGGTAACGACTCTCTTCTGCACAATTCCTGCGATCCGCTCAGTGCCTCGCTCTTGCGTGATAACGCGGTCAACAATTTTGCCGCCCACGTCACCGATACCTTGGACTATGCCTGCTCTGCGTTTGCCGTGGTGTACGTCAACGGTGAGTATTACGGCATTCTTGACATGAAGGAGAACATGAACGAGGATTACGTCAAGCGTGTGTACGGCGTGCTTGACGACGACGTGGTAGTGGTCAAGAGCGAGCTGGATACCTCGCGCGGCGGCCGCTTTGACGGGGAATGGTTCTATTACGACAGCGAAAACGCGGATGAGCTTGCCGCTTGGGAGACCATCTGCGACAAGGTTGCCATGGCGCAGAAAAAGGGCAATGCCTCTTATTACGACACGCTTTCCTCTCTTGTGGATCTGCACAGCTTTGCCGAATACTGCGCACTCAATCTCTATACCTCCAATCACGACTGGCCGCACAATAACGTCAAGCTGTGGCGTTATACCGGCGCACCAATTGATGGCATTGAGATCACGGACGGCAAGTGGAGATTTATGACCCGAGACCTTGACCTGGGCCTTGGCAGATACGACTCTGCACACCTCAATCCCGAGCTGGATACCACCGCCGAGGTGGATAGCTTCTACCGCATGCTGGGCAATTTCGTGGACTACCACGATCTGTATTCCTACAAGGGAGAGCAGCGCATGTATCCCGATTCGCTGGGGCTGCAATGCATGCTGGCGTACTGCCTTGAAAACGACGAATTCCGCGCGGATTTCGAGCAGATCTGCCGCAAGATGGCCTCTGCCGAGTCGGCAGAGCTGCTGCTTGCAGAGCTTTCCTTGGGATATGAGGCAATCTTGCCCGAGATGGAGCGCCATATCGGGCATTGGGAATGGGCGATCGGCAACGGCTATACGCTCAAATCCTGGAAAAAGGAATATTCTGCTATCAAAAAATACGTAGATGCCCGCCCCGCATACTTTATCGAGCAGCTGGAGCGCGCATTGGAAAGAACGGGGGATTGACGGGATGACTTACGAGCAGTATCTGGATAAGGTTTACGGCTGTTTTTTGGGTAAGACGGTCGCGGGCACCATGGGCGCGCCCTACGAGGGCATCAAGATGCCGCTGGAGCTTGCGTTCAAGCCCGAAATGATCAACACCATGCTGCCAAATGACGACCTTGACTTGCAGGTGCTTTGGCTGGACGTGGTCAAGAGGTACGGCGAGGATTTTTCCTCGTATGATCTGCAAAAGTGCTTTTGCGAGAACTGCGACTATTCGCCCGGCGAGTATGCCATCATGCGCAAGAATTTTGCCAAGGGCATCTATCCGCCCGAAAGCGGCAGATTTTGCAATGATTTTTACATTGAGGGCATGGGATGCCCCATCCGCAGCGAGATCTGGGCTTGTCTGTATCCCGCGCAGCCGGGGACGGCAGCAGAAATGTCCACGATGGACGGCTGTCTGGATCACGACGGTGAAAGCATATATGCAGAAAAATTCTTCGCAGCCTTGGAATCCGCTGCGTTTTATGAAAGCGATCTCGATCGGCTGATCGACATCGCGCTTTGTGAGATCCCTGCCGATTGCAAGCTGCGCGAGTTGATTTGTGACACGCGTGCGTGGTATGAGAGATACGGCGACGTCAAGACCGTGCTCAAATACATCTTACACAAATACGGCCATCCCGACTGCACCAATCTGTTTCAGAATATCGGTATTACGCTGACCGCGCTGCTGGGGGGCAATATGGATCTGATCAAGACCTCGATGGACGCGCTCAACTGCGGCTTTGATACCGATTGCACCTGCGCAACGGCAGGCGCGGTGATCGGTGTGATCCGCGGTGCGAAATCGCTGATCGAGGAGTACGATCTTGGCGATGTCAAGTTTGTGCTGGGCGTGCGCTCGCCCGACCACTCTGACAGCGTGTACGACCTCTCCTGCGAGATCGCAGAGCTGGGCGCGTATCTTTCACCTTTTGTGGTGGAGGATGCACCCGAGAAGGCGTTTGTGTTTGAGCAACGCGATCCGCTGGTCTTTGACGTGTCCTATCCCGAAGGACCTTCCATTTCGTTTGGACAAAGCAAGACGGTGATGTTGTCCATCCTCAACACCACCGAAAAAGAGATCAACACTACGCTTTGCGTCGCCGGTTTTGGCGCAACGACCTGTCACGGCATCGGCCTTTCGGAAGGCAAACGCATAGAGCTGCCGCTGACCTTCAGCGTTCCCGTCGACGCGCGCGAGCTTTACGAAAAAAACCTCGTACACATGCGCTATGCGTTGGACGGCAAGGAGTATGGCTACGATTTCGGCCTCTCGGGTGCTGCCTTGTGGAAGGTAACGGGGCCTATCTGGAAGACCGATCCCGAATGTACCACCGAGGCACTTGAAAAAGTCCCCAACTACTGGCATCTGTTTGCGGGTGTGCATCACGACGGCGATCCCAACGACGTGGTGCGCCGCTTCCACCTCAATTTCGCGCCCGATACCGACACCGAATACTTGACCGAGCAGGAGCTGTTTGCGGCACCCGAGGAAAAGGGAAAATACGTTGAGGATGTCTTTGTACAAGCAGAGGACTCCTTTACCATGCACGATTTGTTTGGCTTCAAGGGGCCGTGCATGGCATACCTCTCGCGCATCCTTCTTTGCCCCGAGGATATGGAGGTGTGCGCACAGATCGGTCACAGCGCACCGTTCTCTCTTTGGATCAACGGGGAATTGATTGCCGAGCGCAAAACGTGCGATACCTGGACGGCCGAGAACGTGCACGTGCAGGGTGTCAAGCTGCAAAAGGGAGAGAACCGCGTTGTGCTGAGATTGACGCGCGTCAATGCCGACGCCAAGTACAACGTGATCTTTTCTAAGGGACCCACCTGCGCCGAGCATTTTGTGTGCATGGGCTCCAAGAACCCGAAGTATTTCTGATGAAAAAGGAAAGCCCAACTCCGAAAACGGAGTTGGGCAGTTTTTATTTGCGCTTTTTGAGTGCGATGCACGCTGCGGGGAGCAAAAGCCAGGCAACTGCCGCACCTGCGGCGGATTTACATCCGACGGGGGAGGTTGCGATGTCCTTGTCACCCTCTGCGGGCTCGGTGGTCTGTGCCTCAGTGGTCTCGGGCAGCGGCTCACCCGTGGAAACCTGCAGCGAAAATACGGTCATATTGTGGTCGGAGGGGTGGGGGACGTTCTCGATGGGCTCACCGCCCACCTGACGGTAAGAATCCACCCAGATCTTGTCCTTGGTGATGATGCAATGGTCAATGGGCAGGCGCGTCTGGAAGTTGGCCGAGTATTCGCCCCATTTGTTATACGTGCCGTGCAGATTGGTTTCGTAGGTGCGGAAACGCGCATCGGCAAGGTCACCCGAGGTCAGAATACGGTAGGATTCGTGCGTCTGATTGGCGTTCCAGTCACCCAGCATGATGATGGGGCGGTCGCCCGCGATCTCGTGAGAGCGGTCATAGATCAGCTGCGCGGAAAGTGCGCGGACCTGCTCGCTCTTGGCGTCGAGATGTGCGCCGAGGAATAAGAATTCCACGCCGCTTGCTTTGTCGCGAAGCAGGGCGTAATTGATGCAGCGCGCCATGTCGCCCGCAATGCCGCCACTCCACTTGTTGGAGTTCTTTTTGTCAGGGGTGGAGGAGCACCAGAAATGATTTTGCTCCAAGACCTCAAAGCGCTCGGTCTTCCAAAGAATCAGCGAGGTCAGATCCCATTTCTGCTTGTTTTGCGTGCCGTGAAAATCCTTGCCCGAGCTGGAAAAGCCGTAGGCGGTATATCCGTTCTGTTCGCAGAAGGCCCCAATCGGCTCTTGCCATGCAAAGTTGACCTCGCAGAATACGATCAGATCGGGATTTTCTGCCGCCACAAGCCCAAGTGCCTCATCACAGCGGTCTGCAATAAAGGGAATGTCCTCGTAATCGTTCGGGATTCCCGAGGCGCAGATGTTGTATTCCACCGCCTTGATTCCGATGGTCTGCGCATTGGGTACAAGCGCGGGATTGTTCGGGATCTGATTGTCGTAAACGCGGCCCGGTGTAGGGATAGTCGTACCCATGCACGCGCCGTCCGTCCCGAATACCACGGCGCGGTTGGAGCGGTTATAGAAGGCAGCGTCGTAGGAAAAGGAATTGACATATCCGCCGCAGTAAAGCTCCATGGCTGCGGCCGCAGAGGTCTTGTCAAGCTTGAAATCCTTGTTGGAAACGATAAAGAAGCGGTTTCTGTTCAAAAGATCGGAGATACCGTGCAGCGCGCAAAAGGCCTCGTAGACTTCATCTGCCTGCTCGGCGGTGTTGTCAAGCCCCAGCGTTGCCCAGTGCTTGGTGTAGTGCACCACGATGGCAACCTCGCCGGGTGCGAGCTCGGGCGCATCACCCGCGCAGAAAAGCGTGCCGGAGTCGGTTCGGGAGCTGTCCGAGCGGTAGCAGAGCGAAAGATTGGCAAGAGATATGGTTCTATTTGTGGGATTGTAGATCTCGGTGTAGGGGAACACGTCGGCACTTTCCTCAATCGCGGCATCTCCTTCCTTCCATTTGGGGTTGAAGCAGATCTCGGAAACGGTCAGGCCCTGACCCTCGGGAGGCGGCGTTTCGGCAAAGGCGCCCAAAGGGGCAAGCAGCATCAGGCCGCACAGTAATAAAGAAAATAAAGCTTTGCTCTTCATACATCAATTCTCCGTCAGCCTGGGACAGCTTTCGCCCGCCTTGTAGGCCTCGATGTATTGCTTCATCCACTGATAGTAAAGGTCGCCGTGACCGCCCTCCATGGGCTCGATGTCGCGGCTGTATTCTTGGTTGTAGTTGTCCACGAATGCAGTCTGACCGTCCACGATGAATCTCTGCGCCGTCCATTCGTTCCACCAGGTGATGGTGACTACCTTGGGATGGACGCGGAAGGCCTCCTTCCATTGCTCGTAGAAGAATTTGCCGCCGTTTCTGCCGTGTGCGGTGGGCATGGACATATACGTTTCCTGCGAAGCGATTGCAACCGAGATCTGCTCGATCACGCCGTCTTTTTCATAAGCGGTATTTCTGTTGCGGATATTGAGGAATCGCCAGCAGGGCTCGTTTGTCAGACCCCACATATGGCGCACGGTGAACAGATCGGGGTAGGGGAAGGAAGCTGTGCTTTGCGTGTAGATCATAAAGGGCTTGCCCTCCCAGTAAACAAAGCAGTCGGCATAGGGGTTATTTTCGGTGTAGTAGCGGTCGTAAAGTGCCTTGATCATGGGTCCCTCGGACGCGCCGCACCAAGCCACAATGTAGGGCGTGCGATATCCCTCGGCACGCAGCTCAAGCGTCGCCTGACACAGGGTGTCCAACGGGTCAAACATCCAGACCTTGCCCATGGCGGTGTTAGTGATATAGCCGTCGTTTGCATTGGTGTAGTCAAGGATGATAAAGTCCACGTTGGCTTCACCAAGCAGGATCAGGTTGTTTTTGGCTGCCTGCATGTCGGTCGAGCGGTAGTAGCCCTGCGCGGGCTTTGCCCAGTAGTGGAAGGCGTGTACCGCACCCCAGTCGCGCTTGCCTTCAAGCACCTCGGTGATGTTGTTGAAATCGGTCACGGGCTCGCTTCCCGTGCCCAGGATGCCGTCAAACCAGACCGAGTAGCAAATGCTGACAAGGTCCTGCTTGTCGGTCATATCAAGTCCGGGGGTCACGCCCTCGTCGGGAACTGCTGTGATGGTGGTCTCCACGCGCTTTTCCTCCTTTTGGCAGGCATAAATGTTCAGATGATCGATCTCGGCGGCACCCATATGGGTAAAGAACACAAAGTAATCGCCCGCATAGTGCCCCATGTTGTTGGCGGTCTCGGCCACCTTTTGACCGTTTGCATCGTACACGGTCAGTGTGGTATCATTCATACTTGTCTTGAGCAGTAGTGCGCTCTCCTCACCGTCAAACGCGCCGTAAATGTAGGTATCGTAATTCTCGGTGCATACGATATCCACGTGCTGCATCTCGGCAAAGCCGCGGGGGATCTTGACCGAGGCAAAGCCTGCAGGCCAGCCGCCGCCCGTGCCGCCGATGACTGTGATCACGTCGTTCTCGGAGAACGAGAACCAAAGGCCGTCACCGGGGGCATCCGGGATCTTGCCCGAATAGTTGGAAACGTAGCAGCCGATAAAGGTAGAGATCCAGGTGTGCGTGCCTGTGGAGGCTGCGTTGGGCGCAAAGCTTTTCAGATCCAGAGAGAGCTGCACCTGGTGATTGTCCTTGACGGACGCAGGCGCAAGAGGGGCGAAGGTGGACCAGCCGCCGGGGTAGCCCTGTCCGTCGTACATGAAATGCAGAGAACCGTCGCGGACGGTTGCAAGGCTTGCATCGCGGTAAGCGATCTTGCCGTCGGCAGTCTTGTCGCCGTCGTCAAAGTCGGCAGAAAGAAGCGAAACGACGCCGTGATCGGAGGGGCTTACGACCTGTCCAAGCTTTTGGACGTCAAAGCCCGCAACAGAGATCTCTTTTTCCTCTTTGATATAACTCATGCCCGGGTAGTAGTCGATCTCCCCCTCTGCGGGCTCGGTTTCCGACTCGGATTCGGATTCCGATTCGGATTCGGATCCGGGAGTTACGGGACCGGACGCTTGCTCGGTCGTGCTTTGTTCGCCCTGCTGCTCGGGATCGGGTGCAGGCGTACAGGCTGCAAGCGGGAGCAGGCACAGGCAAAGCAACATCAAGGTCGTGCGAAGTAAGAAGTTTTTCATTGTTTTGCTTCCTTTCGGTCGTATTTCTGTTTTCATTATATCCGATCGAGGGCGGCTTGTCAATGAAGAAAAAAGCGGCAGGGTGATAAAATCTGTACAAATACCTTGACAAACCTGCCCGGGTATCGTATAATGAAACATAATAGTTGAAAAAGAAACTAAAAAGGAGACGCTATGCATTATTCCGAATGGCTGGGCAAGCTGTATACGATAGAGCAGTATTTAGAGGAATGCTACACGCCCGTTTGCAAGGAGTACAATATCAATTCCACCGAGATGACCGTGCTTTTGTTCTTACACAACAATCCCGATAAGAATACGGCAACCGACATCATTGCCTACAGCAGACTTGCCAAGGCAAACGTGTCAAAGGCGGTGGAGCATCTGATGCGCCGTGACCTGCTTGAGCGCGTGCGTGATGCGCAGGACAGACGCGTCATACATCTTTGCCTGACCGAAACGGCTGAGCGGATCATGCCCGATCTGCACCTTGCGGCTGAGCAATTTCTGCGCGGGATTTTTGCGGACTTTTCATCGTCAGAGCTGCGTGCTTACACGCAATTCAACGATCGCATTGCGCTCAATGCAGAAAACAGACTCAAAAAGAATCAATAAAATGAAAGCTCCGTCATTGACAAGTGGCGGAGCTTTTGTTATAATGAAAAACAGAAATCTTGAATCCGGAGGAGATATGTGATGAAGGAATTGCATCTGATCTGTAACGCGCACCTGGATCCCGTTTGGCAATGGGATTGGAACGAGGGCGCAGCGGCTGCGCTGGCAACCTTTTATTCGGCTGCCGAGCTGGCGGATGAATACGATTATATTTTCTGCCACAACGAGGCACTCTTGTACGAGTGGATCGAACGCTACGATCCCGCGCTGTTTTCCCGCATCAAGCAGCTGGTGGCTGCAGGCAAGTGGCATATTATGGGCGGCTGGTACGTCCAGCCCGACTGCACCGTGCCGAGCGGCGAGGGCTTTGTGCGTCAGATCGAGACAGGTCTTACGTATTTCAAGGAAAAATTCGGCGTGCGCCCGACAACTGCGGTCAACTTTGACTCGTTCGGTCACACGCAGGGTCTTGTACAGATTCTGAACAAGACCGGATACGACAGCTATATCTTCTGCCGTCCGCTCAAGCCCATGATGGAGCTGCCGCACATGTTCTTTGAATGGAAGGGACTTGACGGAGTAAGCTCGGTCAAGGCGGCGAGGTTTGAGGACGATACCATTTATTGCTCCGAGCTTGGAAATGCAGTCAACGCGATCAAGAGAAAGATGCGTCCTTGGGAGAGCGAGGACGTGGCGTTTGCCCTGTGGGGCATCGGCAACCATGGCGGCGGCCCCTCCAGAAAGGACCTGACCGAGATCGGCACATTCATGCAGGAGCAGCTTGGCAACGGCGTGCGCGTCATGCACTCCACCCCCGAGCAGTTTTTCGCTGCAGCAACGCCGACTGCAATCGTGGACGATGCGCTCGAGCCCTGCTTTGTCAAGTGCTATTCCTCTGTCAGCGCGCTCAAGCGCAGATATGCAAGCCTTGAGGATGCGCTGCTCACCACAGAGAAGATCTGCGCACGCGCAGCCATGGAAACCGATTTTGAATACGATAAGGCCGCCATGGACGAAGCACAGCGCATCATGGCCATGATCCAGTTCCACGACGTGCTGTCCGGCACCAGTATCCTGGAGGGCAACATATCCTCGTTGCGCAGGGCAGACTACGCGCTGGAGATTCTGGACGAGCAGTTCTCGCGTGCCTTCTTCAAGCTGTACGAGGGCTGGACGCGCGGCGCAGGCGGTGAATTCCCGTTTGCCGTATTCAATCCGCATCCTTACGAGATCGACGGCGTGTTTGACCTGGAAATGCTGATCATGGATGCGATGGATGCAAGAGATCCCAAGATGTATGCGCTGGAAGTCCGTGATGAGCACGGCGTTTGCGTTTCTCAGCTGACCAAGGAAAGCTCTACCATCAATATGGACAGAAGAAAGAGAGTTACGGTTCGTGCAAAGCTCAAGCCGATGACGCTTTCCCGCTTTGACGTCAAGATTACCAAGGTGGATCGCGTGCCCGTGGACAAGACGCCGCAGACCCATTTTGAGATCGGCAACCAAAAGCTCGATTTCTGCACCGAGTGCGGATGTCTTGCGGGTCTTGAAGTAGATGGCAAGCAGTATCTTGGCGGCGGCGCGTTTGCTCCCGTGACCTTTACCGACAATGCCGACCCCTGGGGCTGGTGGCTCAAGACCATCAGCCAAGAGCAAAAGCCCTTGGATTGCAAGACCGCCTTGCGCGTCATCGAGCGCGGTGACGTGCTGACTCGCCTGGAGAGCGAATATACCACCGGCAAGTCTGACGTGCGCGTGGGATATACCGTTTACCGCGATCTGCCTTACGTGGATGTCAAGGTCAACGTATCCTGGAACGACGCGGGCAAGGGTCTGAAGCTGGAGATCCCGCTTGCCGAGGTGGGCAAGTTTATCGGTCAGACCTCGTTCGGCACGCAGGAATATTGCCATGACCTGGAGCAGTGCTCGCACCGCTTTGTGGCCGTTGAGAACGGCGATAAGGTGCTGGGCGTGTTCAAGCAGGGCACATACGGCTGCTCTATCGAGAACGGAAAACTGTATCTGACGCTGCTTAACGGTTCGGTTTACTGCGCACATCCCGCAGGTGATTTGCCCATTCTGCCCGATGAGAGATATTATGATTACATCGACCTTGGCGTGCACGAGTATTCCTTCCGCTTAGAGGTCTGCGATAAAGCGGAGCTTGAGCGCAAGGTAACCGAGTTTGCACAGAAGTTCTACACGCTCAACGTATACCCGCACGGAAAGGGCGTTTCGTATGACTCGTCTCCCGTCACGCTGTCCGACAACAATATCACGCTGTCCGCATTCCGTAAGATGGATGACGAGACATACATGATCCGCCTGTTCAACAATCTGGACACAGCGCGCGCATGCACCTGCACGGTTATGGGTACGGCGCTGGAGCTGGAATTCGGCAAGTATGATGTTAAGACGTTGCTTTACAAGGACGGCACGCTTCGCGAGCACGATTCCATGCTGATGCTGTAAATCAAAAATAAAAAACAGCCCTGTGGGGCTGAGAAATAAGCGAAAAAAACAAAGCTGTCTTAACCAAAAGACAGCTTTTGTTTATGCATATGCTTTCAATATTTAGTTGCCGCAGGCGCTGGCGAACGCAGTTCGCCCCTACGAGTGTTTTTGTTTTGGGTTTC
>JAFVTI010000035.1 GCA_017503325.1 Clostridia bacterium
GAAAAAGGACGGACGCGAGGGCAGATAAAAATCAAGTTATCAAATTGCTAACTTGATTTCAGAAGTAATGTGGGCTGGGTCGCAAAGACCCACCCCAAAACCAATGGGTCATTTTGACCCATTGGTTCCCCAAACGATCATCGGGTGGAAACTGCCCGATGAAATCAAGTGCTCAAAACGAACACTTGATCACAAAGGAGCAAAGGGTCATTTTGACACGTTGGATGCGGCGCTTCAAGTGGTCATTTTGACCACTTGAAAACATGAGATCAAAGGCTCATTTTGAACCTTTGATTTTAGGATGGACACCGCGTGTCCACCATACTTGGATCATTTAAGCAAACGGTCTTGACCGTACAAATTTGCTACCGCCCGCGAAAGCGGTTTTACGGTCTTGATCGAAGAAAAACGGCATTTTTCCATTTCTGATACCTCAAAACGTATCCCACACCACCAAGGCGTTTTCTATTGGAAAATCCGCATTTTTCCACGCTCTTGACCGTGCCTTTTTGTCCGAAAAACGCCTTACTTCAAAAACAAACCTAATTTAGGAGGACTTATGATAACAAATAAGAAAAAGAACGAAAAGACAACCGAAATCTATTTTGATGAAACACCCGCACCCGTCGTGATACGGACACACAACACCGCATTGAAGAAACGGCTACTCGCTTTTGCCGAAAAGTTTCCGACACTTTGCAGGCTAACCGACGATGACGAGCTTGGATACCTTTCCTTCGAAATTGATAAGGCGAGGCTCTCAATTCGTATCACCGAGCCGTACACAGAGGAACGCAAGGCAATGGCAAGAGCCAAGATGAACGATATCAATAACAAGGAGGACATTGGATGACACAAGAAAAGGAAAAGTATTTAGAAAAAAGATTAGCGGAGCTTCAAAAAGAGTGGGAAGAAAATCCAATATTGCCTACTCTACCTATCGTTGAAACGGGGAGAAAACCAATCTCGATACAATATGACACCCCTGCTTCCACGTTCGATTTCACAGCAGAGGAAGGTCATACAACCTACGAGGTGGTCGGACATTTCAATCCCGATGCTCCCGAAAATCTGTTTCAGAAAATTATGCGAAGAATGAGAGAGGAAAAAAGTTCACAATGAAATGCAGACTTTATCGTTGTAAAGTGTTGAAATCTTTTCAAAAATATGATATAATAAAGACAAGCGATAATACTGTATCGGTTGTCGGAAAGGAGCCTATTTGAACAGACAACTGAATGAAAACAGAATTACGGCTCTCTACTGCCGCCTATCGCAAGACGATGGACGTGAGGGTGAGAGCAACAGTATAGTCAACCAAAAAGCATTACTCAACGACTTCGCACGTAAAAACCGCTTCAAAAATCTGCAATTCTTTGTAGATGACGGATACTCGGGCACAAACTTTGACCGCCCCGATTTCCGTAGGATGGAGCAAATGATTGAGAACGGAGAGATCGGCACGGTTATCGTCAAGGATATGTCCCGTCTTGGCAGAAACTTTCTCCAAGTTGGATTATACACCGATATGCTGTTTCCCGACAATGACGTTCGATTCATAGCCATCAACGACGGAGTTGATTCCGCGGTACAGACCGACTTCGATATGACACCCATCCGCAACTTCTTCAATGAGCTTTTCGCAAGAGATACGGCGAAGAAGATTCGCGTAACTCTCAAAATGAAGGGTGAAAGCGGAAAGCCTCTATGCTCTAAGCCTCCTTACGGATATGTTAAGAGCGCGGAGAATAAGGATGTTTGGGAAATCGACGAGGTTGCCGCAGAGGTGGTTAGAAAAATCTTCAAGCTTTGTGTCGGCGGCTTTGGTCCCGCACAAATTGCAAAAGCACTAAAAGAAGAAAACATCCTAACTCCCGCTGCTTATGTTGCCGAAAAGGCAGGTAAACCCTACAAGGGCAACCCTTATAAGTGGGATCACGCGACAATCGGGCGTATCTTGGAGCGACTTGAATACCTCGGTCATACGGTCAACTTCCGAACGACAAACAAAAGTCCTAAAAGTAGCAAGCGTGTAAACAATCCCGTGGAGAAGCAGATGGTGTTCTTAAACACACATCCTGCCATCGTTGATGAGAACTCCTATGAGATCGTGCAGAAGATACGCGAAAACAAGCGCAGACCGACGGCAACGGGCAAGGTCAGCATCTTTTCCGGCAAGGTCTTTTGCGCGGATTGCGGCTCAAAGCTCTATTACTGCACGACCAAGTACTTCGACGATAGCCAAGACTTCTTTAATTGCTCTCAATACCGAAAGGATACAAGCTCGTGCACGGTGCATTATATCCGTCAGCAAACGCTGATGAACTTGGTGTTCAGGCATATCAAGAGTATGCTCTCGTATGTGCAGCAGTTTGAGGAAAGCTTTGTGCGTGAGGAAATTGAGAAAGCAGACAGAGTACGCGAACGCTCGATTGCAAATGCGAAGAAAGAAATCGTAAGCTTAAAGCAACGTGACCAAACCCTTGACCTCATATTCAAACGAACCTATGAGGATATGGCAACGGGAAGAATTACCGACGCGAAGTTTGACCTTCTTTCCTCGGAATACGAGAAGGAACAAGCGGAGGTAAAGCGCAGAATTGCCGAGCTTGAGGATATGATCGAGAACGGCGAGGAAGAACTGAAGGATCTCAAACAATTTCTTGCCAACGTTCGCAAGTACACCGATCCCGAGGAACTTACCGCAGAAATGCTTAACGATTTGGTTGATAAGATACTCGTCCACGCTCCCGATAAGAGCGACGGACACAGAAAACAAAAAATCGAGATTTACTACAATGCTGTCGGCATCATTAACCTGCCCACCGCCAAAGAGGACGATTGCATCGTGCTTCACGGCAGAACCAAGGGCAATAAAGAAGCCGTATAAAACAGCAAGAGGTATTGTGACCAAAATCGGTCACAATACCTCCTACATACAAAACTTCCTTATGGGGCGTCGACTTCGGTTGGCGCACTTTTTTATTTGGAGGAAGGGCTAATGAATCATTTTTACAATCCGATTTACCCGGAGGGCTTTACAAACGAGCAAAAATGCAAGCTGTGGATTGAATCGGGTTTGGCGGGCAAGCACCACTACGAGCTCCTTCTTGAGCTCATGGAGCAGCACAATCCGCAAAATGCCTCGGATAACCGCGTGGTTTTCTCAAAGCTGCTGTTTTTGAGCGGAGAAGTTACCGAGGAGGAATACGAGCAGCTTCTGCAATCTGCCTTTCCGGACGAAAAACAGGGCTGAACCTTTTGGTTCAGCCCTGTTTTGTTTTATTCTCCAAACACCTCATACAAATACGCTTCAATCACTCGGGTCTCTGCGACGTAGCCCTTTGCACTCAGGTGCACGGCGTCGATGATATATCCGTCAGCATTTCTCTGCCAATGCTCGGTATCGTTGACAGCGGCGTAATTATTCACCAAATAAACGCCCTCGTCTTCCCTGCCCGCAAGCACGGCGGTCTGCAGATCAAAATATGCGAACTGATTTGCGCGCTTTTGCGCGATATTGGTGCCCTTGGTGCTCAGCTCATAGCCGCTCTCGGGGCTTACGTATTCGGTCAGCACAAGCACGCGGGTTTTGCCGTCCGTGGCCGCCTTGATGGACGCGATCATGGCCTCCACAAAGTACACCGACTCCTCGGAATACACGTCGTTTGCGCCAAGGCAAATGACCGCGAAATCGGGAGCTTGGTAGCCGTTTTGCGCCAGATAGTATGCAAAATCAAAGTAGTGCGTCTTGCCGGTATGCGGCTCGATCTGCGCGTTTTCGGGGTTATAAAATGCGTTTTCGACGCCAAATGCGCTCGCAGAGGTCAGATAATTGGTGGTACTCCACGCGCCGCGTCCCTCGTGCGGCACGCCCTGTCCGCTCTGTCTTGTGCCAAGCAGCGAGAGGGAGTCCCCAAAGGTCTGCTTGAGTGTGTTTACGATGGTGCCGTCGCCAATGCGACTGTCACCGATCACCACGCCGCTAAGCGTCAATTCCTGCTTGTCAACTGCCACGATCTGCGCTGTTTTCTGATATGCGATGCTGTATTTGCCGTCGATGGTCTGTCCGACTGTGACCGTCAGCGTATACGTACCCGCTACGCTTGGGGTAATAGCAAAGCCCTCGTCGGTCATGACGCACTCGCCGCTGCCCGAAAAGCTGTACGACACCTGCGCGCCCACAGGCAAGGTGCAGGTCAGCTGGCTGCTGTAAAACCGGGCTTGCTCGCCCACGGTCAACACGTAGCGATCCGCCACGTTGGCCTTGATGCTCTCGGTCTGCGTCTGCACGTTCAGATATTTGGTCGAGGCGTAACACACCTGTCCTTGCCAGAGCACCTTGCTCCAGCCGCTCTGCTCGTCAATGCCCACGCGCGCAATGCTCTCCCCCGCCTTGAGCGTGGTCACCACGTTGCTCCAGTCGGATTTGACCTCGGGAGTAGATCTCAGGTTGAGATTACCGGTCGTGCTGACCCATTCATCCACGATCAGATATCCGTCCGCGTCCTTGCCAAGCACGGTCGAGCCACCCGGGGTGACCACCGTGCCAACGTAGCCCGCATCCACGTGCGAGCCATCTGCCTTGACTAAGATCAGGTGATAATTGTCATCGATAAACGCGCTGACGATGCGATCCTGCACGATCTTGTCCGAAAATTGCGCGGCCCATTCCTGCTCGGTGCCCTGGTAGCCGTACTGCACGGCAATCTCGTAAGCACTCTTGCCGTCAAGTCCGTCTTTTCCGTCCTGACCGGGCGCTCCGGGTGCACCGGGTGCACCATCTGCGCCGGGTGCGCCATCTGCGCCATCTTGGCCATTCACGCCGTCTTTTCCGTCGGTGCCGTCTTTGCCGGGTGCCCCCTGCGAACCAACTGCGCCATCCGCACCATCTTGCCCGCGCAGGCTGTCCAACCAGGCCTGCTCGTCGCCCACAAAGCCGTGCTCCACAGCGATCTCATACGCGCTTTTGCCGTTTTTGCCGTCCTGTGCAACGCTGCAAGCAGTCAACGCACAAGAGGCGACCAGCAAAAGTGCTGCAATTTCAAAAAGCTTTTTCATGCAAGAGCCTCTTACTGCGCGTTGACCACGTCAATAAAGCGCGCAAACGCTGCTCTGCCCTCGGGCGTGCAACGGTAAACGCCCGCGTCCTCCAGCACCGCCTCAAACACGCGGCCGATCTCGCGGCGCAGGATGTCGGCAGTATTCTGCTCGGTAAAGGTGTATTGCTTTTTCAGCTCCTCTGCCCATGCAGCGTGCTTTTCCAGCTCGGGCACGCTTGCGGGGTCGGTGCCGTTCAGAATGGCGGTCTTGAGCAGCTCCATCTCTGAAGAGAGTCTTGCGGGAAGAACTGCCAAGCCCATGACCTCGATCAGGCCGATATTTTCCTTCTTGATATGATGCTTTTCCTCGTGGGGATGGTAAAGTCCCAGGGGATGCTCGTCGGTAGTCAGATTGTTACGCAGCACCAGATCCAGCTCGTATCTCTTGCCGTCCTGCGCCATACGCGCGATGGGCGTGATGGTGTTATGCGGCTTGCCCTCTGTCTCGGCAAAGATCATGGCGTCCGCATCGGTATAGCTGCGCCAAGCAGTCAGAATCTTGTCGGCCAGCGCAACCAGGCGTGCCTTGCCCGTGCTGCGCAGGCGGATGGTGGTCAAGGGCCAGTGCAAAAGCTCTGCCTGAACATCCTCAAAGCCGCGGAACGAAAGGTCGCTTTCCTTGCCCACGCGTGCCATAGCAAAGGTGTAGTGGCCGCCCTGCATGTGGTCATGCGAGAGGATCGAGCCGCCCACGATGGGCAGATCGGCATTCGAGCCGATGAAGTAGTGCGGGAAGATCTCCACGAAGTCCAACAGCTTTTCAAACATGGCGCGGTCGATCTTCATGGGTTTGTGCTCGGCTGAGAGCGCAATGCAATGCTCGTTATAGTACACGTAGGGAGAATACTGCAGATACCACGCCTGCCCTGCCATGGTGATGGGGATCTGACGCAGAGTCTGACGCGCGGCGCGGCTGACCGTGCCCGCATAGCCCTCATTTTCATGGCACAAAGCGCACTTGGGATAGCCCGAGGGCGGCAGCAGACGCGCTGCGGCAATCGCCTTGGGGTCCTTTTCGGGCTTGGAGAGATTGACAGTGATATCCAACGTGCCGTATTTACCCTCGTACTGCCAGCAAAGGTTCTTGGCAATGCGGTCGGTGCGGATATAGTTGCAGTCGCGGCTGAGCTTATAGAAATAGTCGGTCGCAGCCTCGGGATCGTTCTTATACAGCGTGCGGAAGGTGCGGATGACCTCACCGGGTCTGGGGGTCACGGCGTTCATCAGCGCGGTGTCGTAAAGGTCGCGGTACACCACGGTATTGGATTCGATCAAGCCCTGCTCGTATGCATAGTCGCACATCTGGCCAAGAATCCGGTCAAGCGGCAGGCCTGTTACCTTCTCTTCGGGCTCGACGTACTCGGTCAATCCCAGCGTGGTCAGCAGCGAATTGATCATATAAGACTCGTCCTCGCGGCAAGCCAGCTCGCAGTCGATGGCGTAATCCACAAGGGCACGGATAAGGGTATGGATGTTCATGTCATTCTCCCTTCAAAAGCATATTTATCTAAGTTAATTATAGCACACAAGATGTCTGTTGTCAAACGGATTTGGCTTGAATTATCAGATATTTTTGGAATATTTATTGTCTTATAAGACATGTCTGTTTCGTAGGGGAGGATATCATCCTCCCGCACGTAAATAGTCTCTGATCGTGTCACCCAAACGCCAACCCGTTATGATCGCGTGCGGGAGGATGGATTTGCTTGCAAATATTCCTCCCCTACACAATCTACCTTTGGGTATGCAGCAAGCTCGAAGCAGCTTCGCGTTACCTGTCACCCGGGTGACAGGACTTGATTCTCGGCGCTGCGACGCAAAAGCCGCGTTTTGATGCGGTCTTTTGCTACGCGCCTCGGTCAGGCGCGGCTCTGACAGCCATTTAGGCTGTCATTCACTACCGCGCCCCTTCAAGTCCTGTGTACTATCCGTACCAAAAAGGAGAGAGGCCATCGTTGATGACCCCTCTCCTTTTTGGTACGGGTGACAGGACTTGAACCTGCACGATTACTCACCGGATCCTAAATCCGGCGCGTCTGCCAATTCCGCCACACCCGCGTGACCCCCATATTGTAGCACAGATGCGGGGGTTTGTCAAGAACGAAAATCAAAAACTACCTGTGGTGTTACGAAACATGAAATCAAATACATTGAGATAAGTCATTCCGTTCTTTTTGACGCAGCAGGCGCAAAGAAGAACATATTTGCTTCGCAAATGAAACGCCGGAATTATTTCGTGCTCTGCGGAGGCGACAAGGGCGCTGCCGGTTGCCTTTTGGATGCTGAATTTTTCAAAATTCAGCATCAGGTGGCGTCACTGACACTCGAAAGTATAACAACATTCACACGCCACAATGCCTTTCTTGAAAAAAGGCTCGATCCAAACTTTCATGAGTTGTTGGTGAAAGAAATTAAAAAACCGCCGCTCACAGAGCGGCGGTTTGACCTTTTTTGAATTTATCGTTCCTCGCGGAAGTAGGGTACGCCAAGCGACGCGGGAGGCTGATGCTCGCGCTTCTTGCGCACGCTGATCACAATCAGCACCACAATGGTGACTGCGTAAGGCAGCATCTGGAGCAACGGCGTTGCGCTCATGTCCAGCTGAATGCCCAACAGCGTGGGGATTCTTGAGCCTGCGATATAAAGCAGGCCGAACAGAAGCGAGCCGAGAATGCTGAGATTGGGTCTCCACAAAGTGAAGATAACCAATGCAACCGCCAACCAGCCCATGCCCTCAATGCTCTTGTAAGCCTCGTAAGAGCCTGCGTAGTCCATGATGTAGAACAGGCCGCCCAGAGCAGCGATACCGCTGCCGATTAAGGTTGCCACGTACTTATACTTGGTCACGTTGATGCCGACCGCATCCGCAGTCGCGGGGTTCTCGCCCACCGCGCGCAAATGCAGACCCACGCGCGTTTTATTAAGCACGAACGCTGCGATCAGTGCAATCGCGATGCCAAGGAACACCATAACGCCGCAATATTTCAGCGCGCTCTTGCTCTGCTGGAACGGAAAACGGAAATAATCGCAAGCATACAGGTACATCATACCGCCGCCCACGGCCATCTTGGACATAACGAACTTGGTCACGCCAACGCCGAACGTGGTCATGGCAAGACCGGTGACGTTCTGATTTGCCTTGAGCGTCACGGTCAAAAAGCTGTAGATCAGACCCATAAGCAGGCCGCCCGCAAAGGCTGCCAGAATGGCGATCGGAAGAATGACGAACCAAGGAAGGCCCGAATTTTTGAGGATCCTGAGTGCCATGCAGCCGCAGGTGCCGCCCACACACATAATACCGGGGATTCCCAGATTCAAGTGTCCTGCCTTCTCGGTCAGGATCTCGCCCACGCATCCGTACAAAAACGTGATACCGAGCGGAATTGCCGTAATCAGAAAATCAAGAAACGGATTCACGATGCGCGACCTCCTTTTTTCGGGAATTTGCGGAACTGGAGCTTATATCCGATAAAGAATTCGCAGCCAATGATAAAGAACAGCACAATACCCACGATGATATTGGGGAACGAGGGATCGACCGCAGAGCCGATCTCGGCACATCCCTGCTGCAAAAAGGTAATGAACAGGCTGGTTCCGACCATAATCAGCGGATTGAACTTGGCAAGCCAGGAAACCATGATGGCAGTAAAGCCAAGACCGCCGACAGAGGTGGTGGTAATGGAATGGTCCAGCGCGCCCACGATCAGAAATCCTGCCAGGCCGCAGATCGCGCCCGACACGATCATGGTACGGACGATGACCTTCCCGACGTTGATACCGATATAGCGTGCGGTATTTTCACTCTCACCCACAACGCTGATCTCGTATCCGTGCTTGGTATAATGCAGGTACACGTACACAATCGCGGTCAGCACCAGCGTCACCACGATCAAAAGGAAATACTCGTGCAGCACCACGGGCAGATGACCAAAATCCAGTCTGCCCAGCACGCTGCCGTTGCTGGGGCACCACAAAGCCAGGAAATAAGCAACCAGGCCGGTGGCCACGTAGTTCATCATGAGCGTAAACAAGGTCTCGTTGGTATTCCACTTCGCCTTGCACAGAGCGGGAAGGCCGCCCCAGACAGCACCTGCCGCCACGGATGCGACAAGCATCAGAACAAGCAGCAAAGGCTCAGGCATCTTACCGCCCAGGTAGTATGCCACGGCAACCGAAGCAAGCGCACCGACCAGGGTCTGTCCCTCTGCACCGATGTTCCAGAACTTCATACGGAACGCGGGCGTGACCGCCAGCGAGATGCAAAGCAGCACGGCGGTGTCCTTTGCCAGCTTCCAAAGACGTCTTTGCGAGCCGATCGCACCGTCAAAGAGCGTAGTGACAAACTTAATAGGGTCAACGTTCTCCAGCATGATCACGGAAAGAAGTGCGCACAGCAAAATTGCCGCAACGACCGCAATCACGCGGATCAGCATACCCTTCCAGACAGGAAGAGAATCGCGCTTGACAACGTGAAACAGCGGCTCGCGCGTGCGTTTTTCAATCGTTTTCATCGCTTATTCCTCCTTCTTGTCAGTTTCTGCATCCGAGGATTCGCGGTCACCCGTCATCAGAAGGCCGATCTCCTCTTTGGTAGCATTTCTTGCATCCAGCACACCGGTCACGCGGCCGGCGCAAATGACCAGAATGCGGTCGCAAAGCTCAAGCAGCACGTCCAGGTCCTCGCCCACGAATACAACCGCAACGCCTCTCTCCTTCTGCTCGGTCAGCAGATTATAGATGGTGTAGGAGGAGTTGATATCAAGTCCTCGCACAGGGTATGCCGCCATGAGCACGGTGGGTGCGGCTGCGATCTCACGGCCGACCAGCACCTTTTGCACGTTACCGCCCGACAGACGGCGTACGGGTGTGTGCGTGCTGGGGGTCACAACCTCCAGATCGTGCACGATGGTATGCGCCAGGTCGCCCGGCTTTTTGCGGTCCACGAACACGGACTGGCCACGGCGGTAGCTGCGCAGCATCATATTGTCAACGATATCCATATTGCCCACAAGGCCCATGCCGAGACGGTCCTCGGGAACGAACGAAAGGCGCACGCCAAGCTCACGGATCTGCAGAGGCGTTTTTTCACGCAGGTTGATGACCTCATCATCCTTGAACAATATCACTCCCGCCTCTACCTGTGCGCAAATGGTCTTTCTGGAAAGAGCCCTTCCCTGCTCGTCCTTGCCGGTAAACTCTCTGCCGTCAACGTAGCGGAGCATGCCCTCCCCAGCCAGCTCCATCACGCGCTCAAAGCTCTTGTGATAGAACGTAATGGGCTTATCCTTCTTGGGGTTATAGTATGTAATGCTGCCGTCCTGCAGGTGATGCAGACCTGCGATCGACTCAAGCAGCTCTCTCTGTCCGCTGCCTGCAATGCCCGCAATGCCCAGAATCTCTCCCGCCTTGGCCGTAAAGGTGATATCGTCTAAAATCCTGACGCCCTCGGCGTCGGTCATGGAAAGCCCCTTGATGACCAGGCGGTCACGCACGTCGTGCGGCAGGGGACGGTCGATATTCAGCGCCACCTTCTTGCCGACCATCATTTCGGTCAGCTCGGCGGGACTTGTCCGGGCAGTCTCCACCGTGGCAATATGCTCGCCCTTGCGAAGCACGGCCACGCGGTCGGAAATCGCCATGACCTCGTGCAGCTTATGCGTAATGATCAGAATGGATTTGCCGTCCTCGCGCATACGGCGCAGCACGTCGAACAGCTTATCCGTCTCCTGCGGCGTCAGCACTGCGCTGGGCTCGTCCAGGATCAGGATATCCGCACCGCGATACAGCACCTTGAGGATCTCAACCGTCTGCTTTTCGGAAACGGACATTTCATAAATCTTCTTTTTGGGGTCAACGTGGAAGCCATACTTCTCGGCGATCTTTGCAACGCGTGCATTGACCTCCTTGATATTGTACTTCTTTCCGTCGTCAACGCCAAGCACGATGTTTTCTGCCGCAGTAAACAGATCGACCAGCTTGAAATGCTGATGGATCATACCGATGCCGTGACGGAACGCATCCTTGGGCGAGCGGATGACGACCTCCTCGCCGTCCACGAGGATCGAGCCGCTGTCCGGATAGTAAATGCCCGCGATCATGTTCATCAGCGTGGTCTTTCCGCAACCGTTTTCACCGAGAATGGCAAGGATCTCACCGCGATGGACACAAAGGTCCACGTTGTTGTTTGCCACAACGCTTCCAAAGCGCTTGGTGACCCCTTTTGTTTGTAGTGCAATAGGTTTACTCATGAATTCCTCCGTACAAAGTGATCATTACAAGCCCTGAGCAAGCGGCTCAAGCACTTTTGAGCCGTTTGCTCACCACTTGTGAAAAACCGAGACAAGCGGAGCCGAAGCTCCGCCTGTCTATTGGTGTGATATTAACCGAAGTTGGTGTTGAGCAGCTTGATACCGTCGATCATGATATCGAAGTAAGGAGCTGCGCGGTACTCGGACTCGTGGAAGTAGCCGTCCTTGATCGCCTCGGTGTCCTTGGTGAAAGCAGCGTCGGTGTCAACGTCAGCCATGTAGGAATCCAACTTCTTGCCTTCAACGGTGAAGGTGTTGGTATCGAATACCTTGATCTCGCCGCTCTTGAGCTTAGCAGCAACCTCTTCCAGCTTTGCAAGAGTGCCCTTTGCAGCAGCATTCTCGTTGATGCCGGTCAGAACTACGGAGCCTTGCTCTGCACCGCCGCACCAGTCAGCTGCAATGGGAGTGCCCTGGCATACGCTCTTGATGATGTAGAGGTAGTAGGGAGACCAGTCGATTCTGGAGGAAACGATAAAGGTGTTGGGGCAAGACTCGTGGGTAGAGCCGTTGTAGGAAACGTTGGGAACGTTCTTTTCCTCGCAAACGGAGGGAGCGCCCATGGAGTCAGCGTGCTGGGAAATCAGAACGCAGCCGTTGTTGATCAGAGCAGTTGCAGCATCCTTTTCCTTGATCTCATCGTACCAGGAGCCGGTGAACTGAACTTCCATGGTAACGGAGGGGCAAACGGACTTTGCGCCCAGGTAGAAGGAGGTATAGCCGGAGATAACCTCAGCGAAAGTGAATGCGCCAACGTAGCCCATCTTAGCCTCTTCTGCGGTGATCTCGCCCTTTTCGATCATCTCGTTGAGCTTCAGACCTGCAGCAACGCCTGCAAGGTATCTGCCCTCGTAGATGGAAGCGAATGCATTGTGGAAGTTGTCAAGGCCTGCGGTGTGAGCCATGGTACCGGTAGCGTGGCAGAACTCGATCTCAGGATATTCCTGGGCTGCCTTGAGCAGGTGAGACTCGTGACCAAAGCTGTCAGCGAAGATGATGTCGCAGCCGGCGTCAGCCAGGTCGCATGCAGCCTCGTAGCAAGCGTTGGATTCGGGAATGCCCTTCTTGTACAGGATCTGGTCGTCGGAAAGACCCAGAGCAGCCTGTACCTTCTTCACTGCATTGATGAAGTTAAGGTCGTAGGTGGAAGCCTCGTCGTGCAGCAGGATGAAGCCGATCTTGAAATCAGCAGGAACGTCGAAGTCCTTCTTGAGCTCAACCTCAGGCAGAGGAGACTCAGTCATCTTTGCAGCGCCGCCGCCCATGTCGCAGGACGTCATAGCTACGCATGCAGCTGCTACCATGAAAACAGCCAGACACAGGGACAAAATTTTCTTGAACATTTTTTATGTTCCTCCTAAAATTTTCTTTATATAAAAGCCGCAGCCCTTATACTCTCATAAAATCAGAATATAACTAATTGTATCACATAAATTTCACAAAGTCAACAAAATCTTATCATTTTCGATTTCCCAAGCATGATAAATCCGCATATGTTTCCATGCAATTTTTTGTTGATTTTGCCCTTGCTTTGCACGTTTTTTTATGCTATAATGAAAAAAACACCGCGCAAAGGAGGCTCTGCATGGCACAAGACAATCGCTATCACAGCATTCGTCCGGGTCAGATCTGGCTGGACACCGAGGGCAAACGCATCCAGGCGCACGGCGGCTCTCTGATGTATCTGGACGGCTGTTATTATTGGTACGGAGAGAACAAGGAGCACACCGATCCCGCCAAGAATATCTGGCACTGGGGCATGCGCTGCTATCGCTCGACCGATCTTTACAACTGGGAGGATCTCGGTCTGATCATCCCGCCCAACGAAAACGATCCCTCCTCTTCCCTGCACCCTTCCTCGCTGATGGACCGTCCGCACATCATCTACTGCCAAAAGACCAAAAAGTTTGTCTGCTGGCTCAAGATCATGCACCGCGACGGCACGCAGGACGAGACCGTGCTGACCGCCGACGCGCTGACGGGTCCTTATACCATCGTGCGCGAGGGTCTGCGCCCCCTGAACATGAGCGCGGGCGATTTTGATCTGGTGGTCGCGCCCGACGGCAAGGCATACTACTATTTCGAGCGCGTGCATTCCGAGACCATCTGTGCCGATCTGACCGACGACTATTGCGACGTCACCGGCTACTATTCCACGCACTTCCCCCGCCCCTATCCGCCCTACGTGCGTGAGGCGACCGCGCATTTTCTGCGCAAGGGCAAGCACTACCTGATCACCTCGGGCACGACAAGCTACCTGCCCAACCCCTCCGAGCTGGCCATTGCCGACACCTGGCACGGCCCTTATACCGTGCTCGGCAACCCGCACCCCACCGACGAGAGCAACACCTCGTTCCATTCGCAGGTATCCAGCGTGTTCAAGGTGCCGGGCAAAAAAGATCTGTACATTGCTTGCGCAGACCGCTGGTTGCCGCACCGCATGCACCTGCCTTACGAACTGTATGAAAAGGCGTTTGCGGACGCATTCGGCTACGACGCAAGCCCCGAGGAGCGTGCCGCTGCGGGCGCGCTGATCCCCACGTTGGAGCAAGCCAACACCCGCGAGGCCGACTACGTCTGGCTGCCTTTCCGTTTCGACGGGGAGATGGCTTACCTTGACTGGCACGACGAGTGGAGAATTGAAGATTACGAGTAAAACCACTTTCCCAAAACAAGGAGACCCCACATGAGAATCATTCCCAACCAAGGCATTTGTGACCCTCACCTGCGCGTATACGAGGGCAAGGTCTACATGTATGCATCGCACGACCGCAGTCCCGAAAACACGGGCTATTATATGGACGATTGGCTGATCTTTTCCACGGACGATATGCTCAACTGGAAGCTTGAATACACCTTCCACCCCGAGGATACCTTTCTTGGTAAATGCAACGAATGCTACGCCACCGATTCCGCATACCGCAACGGAAAATACTATCTGTATTTCTCCTATCAGCAAAAATGCGTCGGCGTGGCGGTCAGCGATCACCCCGCAGGTCCTTACAAGGACGCGCTGGGCAAGCCCCTGCTGACCTATTGGATGGCAGACACCCCCAGCTATGACCCCTCTGTCTTTATTGATGACGACGAAGCACAGACCCCTTACCTCGTATGGGGCTTTACCTGTGAAGGTAAGCAATACTACATGGCACGCCTGAACGACGATATGATCTCGCTTGCCGAGCCCCCTTGCCCCGTTGAGATCATCAACTCCTGGGACGGCAACGACGCCCCCGCGCTCAACAAGTGGAACGGCAAGTATTATCTCAGCTCGCACCGCTCCTTCTATTCCACCTCGGATAACGTGTACGGCCCCTATACCTACCGCGGCACCTTCTGTACCGAGGCATATACCGACCACGGCAATTTCGTCACCTTCCATAACCAGACCTACTTTGCCTACGGCATTCCCGAAAACTGGGGGGAGGAGCACGTCAATCGCCACTACCGTACCACCAAGATGGTGTACGCGCACTTTGATGACGACGGCAATATATATACCGACGAGTTTATCAAAACTGCAGGCGTTGGTCAGTACGAGGCGACCTGGCCCTGTATCAAGGGAGAATGGTACTTTGCCGCCTCGGACGGCGTTTGCAAGAAAAAGAATGCCGACGGCTTTGAAATGCGCGGCATCAAGGACGGCTCTTACCTCTATTATCAGAACGTAAACGGCATGCGTCAGAACGCTAAAATGTATATCCGCGGCAGATGCGAGAGCGCCCCCTGCGAGATTGAGATCCGCGAGGGCAGCCCCTTCGGCGCACTGCTGGGGTACGTGCAGGTACAGCCGCAGGCATCAGAGCAGGAGATCCCCTGCACGCTTTGCAACACGCACGGCACGCACAACCTGTGCTTCGTGTTCCACGGAAAGGGCGAGGAGCTGTTCGCCTTTGACGAGATCCGTTTTGAGCAGATCAAACCGTAATTTTTGAATTTTTATACCACTTATTTGCAAAAAAGGAGACCTATTATGCAGAAGTATGACATTGCCGCCTACGTGTGGCCCTCTTACACAGGAAAAGAAATGCGCGCACGCCAGTTCTGGCCCGACGGCATTGGCGAGTGGCAGACTGTGATGTCCGTTCCTTCCCGCATGCCCCAAAAACCCGCCGATTACGAGTGGGACAGGAAGCCCCTTTGGGGCTGCTGCGACGAGGCTGACCCCAAGGTTATGGAAATGCAGATCGAAGAGGCAACCCGTCACGGCGTCAACGTTTTTATCTACGACTGGTACTGGTACGATCGCCGTCCCTTCCTGGAGCAATGCCTGGACGAGGGCTTCCTCGGCGCATCCAACAATGAAAAAATGAAGTTTTACATCATGTGGGCAAACCACGACGCGGGCTATACATGGGATACCCGCCTTTCCGACCTGCTCTGGCGCGGCCAGGATCCCACGGTGTGGCTTGGCAGCGTGGACCGCCACGAATTTGAGATCGTGGCGCACCGCATCATTGACAAATACTTCTCCAGACCCAACTATTACAAGATCGACGGCAAGCCCGTGTTCATGATCTACGACGTGGATAACCTGGTCAAGGGTCTTGGCAGCGTGGAGGCGACCCGCGAGGCGCTGGATTGGTTCAAGCAGGAGACCATCAAGGCGGGTCACCCCGGACTTGAGCTGCAGCTGACAGCCTGGGGCGAGCGCATCTCCAACATGAGTGGCGTGGACGGCACGCACACGCTCTCCACCAAGGAAGTCGTGCCCACTCTGGGCTTTGACAGCGTGACCAATTACCAGTTCGTGCACTTCTGCTACATGGACAAGGACTACGAAAAGGAAATTCTTCCTATCGTATATAACGAATGGGCGCGCATGGATAAGGACTATACCGTTCCCTACTACCCGCACGTTTCGATCGGCTGGGACAATAACCCTCGCTTTATTTCCTACACGCCCGCCGTCTGCAGAAACAACCCGCCCGAGGCGTTCAAAAAGGCGTTGCTCCGGGCAAAGGAATACGTGGACACCCACAACCTGCCCGCACCGCTGATCACCATCAACTCCTGGAACGAATGGACCGAAACCTCGTACCTTGAACCCGACACCAAATACGGCTACGGCTATCTCGAGGCCATCCGCGACGTTTTCGTGGAAGAAGAATAAAATTTTTTTTGACATCACGGGACAAAGACCATCTTTGCCCCGTGTTTTGCTGTATATGCGTAAAGAAGATGCCGTAGGGGCGACCGAATTTCGACAAAGCCGAAATTCGTCGTCCGCTCGCGATATTGTCGGACGCGCAGGCCGTCCGTCGGTAGGGGCTGACGTCCTCGACAGCCCGAGTAGGCACCAAGAACTTATTACGTTGCGATAAGAGTTGTTTATGTAGGACGGGCTGTCGAGGACGTCAGCCCCTACCGACGGACATTTTACTTTGACTATAGAACTTTCATCCCAAAATCAAACAATTCAGCGTTTTCTGTCAAGACAAATGCGCATTCGTGTGCTATAATGATATCACAAACATACGGACGAACGTTTGAATTGATTTTTTGGAGGGCTATTCAATGGAAAATAGCGAGCTTATCACAAAAGCGTTAAACTACATCAAAAGTGAAAATAAAAAAAGTGATATCACCATTGATGACGTAGCGACCCATGCCGGCTTTTCCACCGATTATTTCAACCGTGTGTTTTTTGCACATACCGGGTTTAATATTATGGAGTACGTTCGTTTCAGTCGTTTGAAAAAGGCAGCGCACCTGTTAAGACAAACAAACAGCGACATTCTGGATATTGCGTTGGATTGCGGGTATGAGGCACACGAAAGCTTTTCAAGGGCGTTTAAGAATCAGTACTGCCTGTCCCCGAGTGAATACAGAAAAAAGTATGAGAAAGTCGAAGCTGTTTACGGTGATTTTTATAATGATACCATAGGTGCAAGACTCTTGCATGAGTTTAAGGATTTCAAGCTCGCCGACAGCGATGAGGTGATCGACTATCTGCTTGAAACCGACGCACTTCGCTACGGTTATACCGCCGTATGCTTTCGTGTCAATGGCGGTGCTGCACTATACAACGGTGAAGATTTCAGAGACGGCTTCGTTTGGTTTACGGAATGGGACAATCGCTTTGAAGGAGATATCATTTGCGACAATTGGGATAAAATTGCCGAGTACAAAAAGGTCTTTTCCGATCAGCGTTTTGAAATGGTGCTGTTCACCTTGGAAACCGACGATGTCATAAAAGCTGAGCTTTCAAAGCGCGGCGTGAGCATTCAAAGCATTCAACGCCATCCCAATAACATCTATACAGGAGAGCCTTATGCGCTGACACCCATCGAGGACATTTCCATGCGCCTGATCAAATACGAGGATATCGGCCTTGTGGAGAAGTTCTTTTCTCAAAGATATCCGGGCAGAGGCAGCAATGCTCCCAGACTGAAATTTTTGAAGCATGAGCTATATCAAAGAGACGTAATCGGTAACACCGAACACTCTGTATTTATGTTCGGAATATTTAAGGGAGACCGCTTGATCGGAATGAGTGACGGCGGCCTGCAGAGAGTGCACGGATTTGTGATCAACAATTGCATTGTAACTTCTGCCTTTCCCGAATATGAAACCGAAGAGCTTTATCAGTACGCTTTCAAATTTGTCACAAACGCCGCCCTTGAGAAAGGAGCGTTACCGATTGACGACGTGCAAATTCCAAACACCCCTGCTGAACACAGAAGCGGTGCTTTCAACTCTACCGATCTCGGTTATGTCACCATTACGGACGTCTGCATCTTGAAATGATCGGATTTCGACGAAAGTCCGTAATTTCTGCAAGGACAGCCGCCCTGCTTGTATGCTAAACTGTAGACACAGAAAGGAGATGACTTTATGGAAAACAAAAATTTGATCGACAAAGCCATCGGTTTTATTCAAAACAACCCCAAAGACAATCTGTCTCTGCAGAGCATTGCAACCAACGCAGGATTTTCGCTTAACTACTTCGATGCAATCTTCAGGCAGCATACGGGATACAGCCCCGTGGAATACTCCCGCATTTACAAGCTGACAAGAAGCGCGCTTGATCTTCGAAGAACACAAAAGACCATTTTGGAAATCGCCCTGGACTATGGCTATGCAAGCCCCGAAAGCTTCACACGCGCATTCAAGAATTTCTACAGCATCTCGCCCAGCGAATACCGTGAAAAATACGCGGGAACGGCAATTTCCTGGCACGATCTTTCCGGAAAAATTTCCATCAGCCACTTCAGACGCAGCTTTCCCGAACTGAAAGCTTCGGACATTGATCTTGCGCTCGACTTCTGCTTTACGCACAATCCCCTCAAATATGCCGAGGATATTGTGGAAATGACTGTCGCAGAATGCGAGGTGCTGACGCTTGGCGATCCCGAAGCACTTGAGCACTTTATTTATCTGTCCGATTACAATTCGGTCGAACCATCCGTCATGCTGATCTGCGAGAATGAGCAGGATGCCCTGCTCTACCTGAAGCTTTTTGCCAAGCTTCCAACTCCGCGATTCTCGATGCGCCGCTCTGTTGATTCGGAATGGGAGCAATTCGACGCAGAGATCGCACGACTTGGTTTGACTTGCCGTTATGGGTACGACATGATCTATTCCGGGGATACGGTTACTGTTCCCGAATACGAGGGAATGCACGCCCGTTTGCTGACTGCAAAGGATATGCCTTCAATCAAAGCATTCAAACAAAATGGCGGCTGTGCGGACTGTCATGTCAGAGCAATTCAGATCTGCTTTGACGGCACCGGAAACATTGGCATGCAACCCATGGGCATTTTTGAGGGCGGCGAATTGATCTGTCTTGCCATGCCTGCGCTTGACCAAATTCGCGAGCTTCGGAAATACGATATTGGCGCGATCTTCACCTTGGAAGGAGAAAGCGAGCAAAAAGCAATCGATCTGATGTGGAAATATGCAATAGAACATTGCTTGAAGGCCAACGCCACCATTGGCAACTCCAACGCAGATGAGGACGATTCTCCCCTTGGCGTGGAGATTTGTCAGCGCGTCGGACTGATCAAGGTCGCAAAGAACTGCGGATATCGTAAATAATCCGCTTTTCAAATTTTTTGGGGGCAAAGACCATCTTTGCCCCGTGTTTTGCTGTATATGCGTAAAGAAGATGCCGTAGGGGAGGAATATTTGCAAGCAAATTCATCCTCCCGCCCGTAAGGGGGGTGTGACTGCGTCATCTCAATGCTCTTTCTCATGATTGCGTGCGGGAGGATGAATTTGCTTGCAAATATTCCTCCCCTACAAAAAAATTTTCCGCCAAACCCAACCTTTTCCCCGGTTTTTGTGTCTGTATATACGTAGAGGGTTTCGCCTACGTTGAGACAAACTCAACCAACGCGTCATTGACACGGTGCGCATTCCCTTATATAATGAAAGCAACCACACACGAAAGGATTTTTTATGGATCAGAAGCAAATCAAACGAAATCGCAACTATTTCACCAAAACCGACACCATGCTCTACGTGGGCATCGGCCTTTTGGTCGTCGGCATTATTCTCTTCTTCTTCGGCTACGGCTACGTTTCCTACGTGCTTGCATCGATCGCAGCCCCCGTGGGTCTTGTGCTGATGCTGGTGGGGGCTTCGCGCCGCGTGACCGATGCGGATATTGACGCATGCATTGCCAAGCAGACCGAAGGGATGGCGGTGGATCTGGTGGAAAACCCCAAATTCCAAAAGCGCATGCTGGCACATATTCCCATGCTGCCGCTGCAGGGCTACGTATACGACGACGCAAAGCTGCACAAATACGCCAAGAGCGGCTCGGTGCGCAGCGAGCAATTTGACTCCGCGCTGATCTACGCTTTGGATACCGAGCTTTACGTGGTGCGCCGCCGGATCTCTCTGCTTTCGGAGCAAGAGCCCGAGACCGAGATCATCCAGATCCCTTACGTAAGCATGGAAAAGCCCGAGATCGCAAACGAGAGCGTCAAGCTGACCTTTGGCAAGCAGACGAGAACGGTCAATTATTCCCTGCTCTGCTTTACATGGGAAGAGGGCACGCTGCAGCTGCCCATGCAAAGCAACAACGACGTGGACGAATTTATCACCAAGCTCGCCCGCGTGCTGGCTGACGCAAAAAAGGCGCAGGAATAAAACAAAACGGAAAAAGATAGCCGAAGAGGGGAAAACCTTCTTCGGCTATTGCTTTTCGGGGGGATTTGTGATATTATAAAGGAAAGACTTTACATAGGGAGGCCGAACATGAAAACAGGAATCGTTGACAGCGCATACTTATATTTGGGAAGCCACGCAGCCGCATTTGAGCGCATGAAGCAGCACGGCTACGACTGCACAGACATTCAGGAGCTGGTGGACACCGATACGCCCTTGTTTGCAGAGGATGCCTCGGGCTTTGAGCGCATTCTTTCGGGTATTCGCCGCGACGCGCAAAACGCGGGCATTGAGATCTATCAGGCGCACGGCCCCTGGCGTTGGCCACCGCAGGATTTTACACCAGAGGACCGCGCGGAGAGATTTGAAAAGATGTCGCGCTCGATCCTGGGCTGTCAGATTCTGGGCTGCCCCAACTTTATCATTCACCCCATCATGCCCTTTGGCGACTGGCAGGACCCCGAGCCCGAGCGGCTTTGGGAAATGAATCTGGAATTCTTCTCCCGCCTTTGCGAGGTTGCCAAGGCGCACGACACGCTCATTTGCTTTGAAAACATGCCCATGCTTGCGCTTTCCCTGTCCACGCCCGAGCAGATTTTGCGTTTTGTGAAGGAAATCAACTCGCCCTACATGCGCGTCTGCCTGGATACCGGTCATTGCTCGGTGTTCGGCCTCTCGCCTGCCGAGGCGGTGCGCCTTTTGGGCAAGGACTATTTGCGCGCCTTGCACGTGCACGACAACGACGGCCGCGCCGACCGCCACATGCTGCCGGGTGAGGGCGTGATCGATTGGGAGGACTTTGCCCGCGCGCTTGCCGAGGTGGATTGTCAGTGCCCCGTTTCGATCGAAACGCAGGTCAGCGGCAAGATTCCCGCGTCCGAAAGAGACGCCGCCGAAAGAGCCCTTGCGGATATTGCCAGGAGGTTGGCAGGGGGAATTTGATCCGTGATTAAGCGGGCGTTCACAGAACGCCCCTGCGAAAAAAGCAATGATATTTTTCAAAGCATTCCGTAGGAGCGAACTGCGTTCGCCCGCCCATTGTTTGTTACAATTCAAAGTTGTGCTGAATTTCCCAATTTTTTTCAAAAAACCTCTTGACAAGCCCAACGCGCTATGCTATAATAATGCGGCTGAGAGATACGGCCCGGTAGCTCAGTTGGTTAGAGCGCTAGCCTGTCACGCTAGAGGTCGTGGGTTCGAGCCCCATCCGGGTCGCCACTTTCTCTTAGTAATTGAATATGCGGATTTAGCTCATTTGGTAGAGCGCCACCTTGCCAAGGTGGAGGTGGCGGGTTCGAGCCCCGTAATCCGCTCCAAACGAACAAAACACCCTAACGCAAAGCGTTAGGGTGTTTTGTTCGTTTGGAAACGTATCTCGGCTCGAACCCCGCATGCGCGTCGCAGAGCGACGTTCATGCAAGGTTTGCGCCGAATACGTTTGAGTTAGGAGATGCTTTGGCGCAAACATGGGTTCTGAGCCCCGCCATAGCCTTTGAACTATCCCGATGCAAAAGCATCGGGTGTTTTGTTTTCTCGCGCGGCTTACGGGATTGCTCTCACCCGACTCGAGGTGGCACGCGTCCAAATGGGTTTACTCAATGTGAAATGCCTCCTCGACATTTGACGCGCAGCGGCAAATATGGGTTCTGAGCCCCGTACTCGAACCCCACCATAGCCTTTGAACTATTTACGGTGCCCCCGGAATGTCAACGCCAACCTCGGTGATCTCCACGTAAGCATCGCCCTCGGGCATGATAAAGGCAAAAATCACCCAAGGCGACTCCGATCCGATCTGTACAGCGTACTCATCCCCCACGCGGATCTTGTAATACTGCTCATACACAAGCTCCAGCCGCAGCTCCACGCGCTCGCCCGCATGATATTTGGCATTCAAGTCAAAGCTCTCGTCAAGCGCATACGTTTTGTTGAACGTCAGCGAATACTGCTCCTCTCCGAGTTCTCTTTCGGGCACGATCAGTCTGAAAATATTCTCATACTGCGTGATCCAATACGTATCTCCCTCGTTGCCTCCATTGCGGCTGTCCACGGTTTCGTAAAATGCCACTACGTATTCCCCCGCAGGCAAAAGATGCAGTCCGTTCCAGCCAAGAGACTTATACACCTTCTCTTGCTCAAAATTCACGTCGTATATACGTGCCGCGGTCAGCCTTGCGCCCGCGGGCGACTCAAAGGTGACCTTGTCGCTTGCCACAAGCGTCGGAAAATCGGTGAGCTTGGTACTCGGATCGGAAAATATACCGTAGCTGCCCATGCCGTCGCCGCACAGCAGCTCTTGACCGTCCTTGGAGTACTCATTCGAATAAACCAGGGTTCGGATCGGCTTGATATGCGCGTCCTTGACGCTGATGATCGTTGAACTATACGTGTATTTTTCATTCTCGTTCTGCGAGGTCAGCTCCACCACCGAAAGCACGGCGGAACACTCCTGCTTGCTCTCTCCGAGCCACAGGGTCAGATTGTAGCTGCCAAGCCTTGCATCCTCGGGAATGACAAACGAATACGTCATGCTGCCGCTCTCGCCGTCCTCTATCTTTTTTTCGACCACGTCCGTGGGAAGCGCAAAAGGCTCAAACGCAAGCTGATATTGCGGATCGGATGCACAGCTAAGCGAGATCATAGGGATAAAATCATTGCCCGAGCAGCCCGTATAGCGGTAAGCTCTGCCCGATGCGTTGGTTACGGTTGCCGTGATCTTGACCGTCTCCCCGCGGGTATACGTGCTCTTTTCCACCTCGTGGGAAAACGTAAACTTGGCAGGATGATTTTCTTGATTTGCGCATCCCGCAAGCGCGGATATGCACAGCCAAACAATCAGCGCAAACGCCAAAATCCTCTTCATAACTGCCTCCCTTCTCAATCTACGTCAATGCCGTAATACTTTTTCAGATCCTCTGCGGCCTCGGGGTGACCCTTTTCGGCAGACGCGCGGAAGCATTCGATCGCCTTTTGATCGTCCTTTTCCACAAACTTGCCGTCGCGGTAAAATTCGCCCAGCGAGCACAGCGCATATTGGTCGCCCTGCTCTGCAGCTTTACTGTACCAGTAAAACGCCTGCTTGTAGCTTTGGGCCACACCCTTGCCGTTTTCGTAATAATACCCAAGGTTGTTTTGCGCACGTGCTTGCCCCTGCTCAGCCGCCTTGCGCGTCCAGTACAGGGCTTTTTCGTAGTTTACCTCAACACCGTTACCCTGCGAATACGCATGTCCGAGATTGGTTTGCGCCACACCGTTCCCCTGCTCGGCCGCCTTTTGATACCAGCGCGCAGCCTCTTGCAGATTTTTCTCCACGCCTCTGCCAAGGGAAAGGCACACCGCGTATTCCTTTTGTGCATCGGCGTCTCCCGCCTCGGCAGCCACGCGGTATTTCTCGGCAGCCAGGCCAAACCAGTAAGCCGCCTTTTCCTCGTCCCGCTCAACGCCCTTTCCCAAGGAATAACGAATGCCCAGATTGCGCTGTGCGCTCTTCTCTCCGCCCCGCGCAGCATGCTCAAACCAATGAACGGCTTTGGCCTCATCATGCTCCACACCTTGGCCCTTTCCATACATCCAGCCAAGATTGTATTGCGCCACAATCACGTAATGTCGGTCGATTTCGTTCAGGTTCTCAATACCAATCTCTTCCGCACGCTCATGCGCGCGCACGTACCATTTCGCCGCCACTTCTTGGTCGATCGGCACACCCTTTCCAAGGCGGTAAGCCTGACCCATCATGACCATTGCCAGCACCACGCCCTGCTCGGCCGCCTTTTGGTACCATACAGTCGATTCACCGAGATTTTGCTTGACTCCGGCACCGTGCTCAAGGCAAATGGCATATTCCTTTTGCGCGAGCGCATACCCCTGCTCGGCGGCCAGCTTCCACAAATGCGCCGCCATTTTTGGGTTTTCGGTTGCCCCGCGGCCTTCTATGTAAATATAAGCCAGGTTGCATTGCGCGACGGCGTAATTCTGCTTGGCAGCCTTGCCGTACCACAAGGCCGCGTCGCCATCGCTTTTTGCAACACCCATACCGACAGCATAGCAAACGCCCAGGTCGTTCTGCGCCCGAGGGTCACCCCGCTTGGCTGCAATCTCGGTTTGCGCAAAGGCCTCGCGCGCGTCCTTGTCGTTGCCGCCGCCCTGTCTGTATATCCGGGTCAGCGCACTGTTTGCGGATAGCTCGCCGCCCTGCACCGATCTGCGGATCCAGTAAAAGGCTTGCTTTTCGTCTATTTTGACGCCAAGCCCCGACAAATACAGCCCGCCAAGCAAGCCCTGCGCTTCATGCACGCCTGCCTCGGCCGCCTTGATCAGCCATCCTGCAGCCAGCGCGTAATTCTGCGTAACGCCGTGACCGTCAAGATAGCACTTAGCAAGATTGGTCATGCCGTCGGGGTCCTCTCCGTTGGCCGATTCAAGGTACCAATGCGCGGCAGTTTGGTCGTCCTGCTCGACGCCTGCGCCCTTGGCATACAGCACGCCCAAACGATTCTGCGCGGCCGCATTTCTCTTTTTCGCGGCTTTTTGGTAATATTTCGCAGCGGTGGGAAGGTCTTTTGCGACAAGCACACCGTTCTCATACAGATCGCCCAGCGCAAGCCCTGCCTTGGCACTGCCCAGCACTGCGCGCAGCTGCATGAGGCGGAATTGGGTTATAGAGTTGATTCGTTCTGTTTTGCTCATGTCGACCTCCTATAAAATGGGCTTCTTACTTATATAGACGCAAAAAATGAAAAAATGTTCTGCGATTTGGGAAAGTTTTTGAAATAATTTTTTCATAGACACAAGAATATGTCATTTTTAGAACAGTTTCGGGAAATAAAAGCCCGATGCAAGCGCATTGGGATAGTTCAAAGGCTATGGCGGGGCTCAGAACCCATGTTTGCGCCAAAGCATCTCCTAACTCAAACGTATCCGGCGCAAACCTTGCATGAGCGTCGCTCTGCGACGCGCATGCGGGGTTCGAGCCGAGATACGCGCAGATTACGGGGCTCTGAACCCATATTTGACGCTGCGCACCAAATGTCGAGGAGGCATATTGCTTTGTGCAAACCCATTTGGATGCGTGCCACCTCGAAGCGGGTGAGAGCAATCCCGTAAACCGCGCGAGAAAACAAAAAACCCGATGCTATTGCATCGGGCTTTTGTTTTCTGGAGCGGATTACGGGGCTCGAACCCGCCACCTCCACCTTGGCAAGGTGGCGCTCTACCAAATGAGCTAAATCCGCATGTGGTGCCTCCGGTCGGAATCGAACCAACGACACGGGGATTTTCAGTCCCCTGCTCTACCAACTGAGCTACAGAGGCTTATGAAATTGGCGACCCGGATGGGGCTCGAACCCACGACCTCTAGCGTGACAGGCTAGCGCTCTAACCAACTGAGCTACCGGGCCAAATGGTGGGAACAATAGGGCTCGAACCTATGACCCTCTGCTTGTAAGGCAGATGCTCTCCCAGCTGAGCTATGCTCCCATTTGGTTGCCGTCTTGCGACGACTCGTATATTATAGCACGGCAGTTTTTATTTGTCAAGCCTTTTTTTCAATTTTTTTTGGATTTTTTCAAAATATCGGAAAGAGACAAAATGGGGCGATTTTCCTCGCCCCTTTTTGTATTTTTTAGCCAAACATCTTGTCAACATCCGGCTTTCCAAAGTAATACTTCTTATCACAGAAGCGGCAGCAGACCTCCAGCTCCTCGTCCTTGCCCTCAGCCTTCTGCTCAGCCAGCAGCTTTTCCATCTCTTCCCTGCCCAGCGTGATCAGCGCCTTTTCCACACGCTCGCGCGAGCAATTGCAGCGGTATTCGACCTCCAGCTCATCGAACACGTCGTATTCGATGCCCTCGAGCGCAATGTCCGCGATCTCCTTGTTGGAAAATCCGCGATCAAAGAGCGAGGACACGTTGGAAAGCGCGCCGATATTCTTCTCCAGCGCCTCGACCGTTGCGTTATCCGCAAAAGGCAGCAGCTGGATCAGCACACCGCCCGCAGCGCGGCAGCTCCAGTCGGTATCCACCAACACGCCCAGCGCGCAGACCGTGGGGATCTGCTCGCTCTTGGCAAAATAGGTTGCCACGTCCTCGGCAATCTCACCGCTGACAAGCTCGATCGATCCGTTGGTCGGCTGCTCACCGCCCATGTCCTTGATAATGGTCAAAAGTCCCTGTCCGACCGCTCCGCCAACGTCCAGCTTACCGTTCGACTTGAGCGGCAGATCCACGTCCGGATTCTGAATATTGCCGCGCACGTTGCCGATATAGTCGCTGACCGCCAGCACTCTGCCCGCAGGGCCGTCACCGCCCAGCATGACCGTGACCGAATCCTCCTTTTCGCCCATCATGCAGCCCATAACCGAGGTCACGGTCATCAGTCTGCCAAGCGTTGCGGTGGCAAGCGGCGTGGTATGGTGATAAGAGATCATGGTATTGACGATCTCCTTGGAATTGATTACGTGAATACGCGCGCTGCCGTCACGGGTCATAGCGCGCAAAATGCTTGATGCCATAGGGTTCTCCTTATTGTAACAGTACGTTGTAATGATGCGTTATTTGATTGCGCGGGCGGCAAAATACCACCGCTCGGTCGTTTCCTTTGCGGGTGAGAAATCAAAATCCGACCAAACGCCCAAAAGCTCCATGCCCGCACGTGCAAGAGCTGCCTTGATCTGGTCCAGCGTGTAGCAGCGCTCGGTCTGCACCTCGTCCGCACGCGTAAAGCTGCCGTCCTCCTTTTGCTCGAACAGCGAAAGATAGAACCGGCAAAGCTTGGTTTCGGGGTCGTATGCATTCTGCCAGCCGCAATAGATCTCGCTCCTGCCGCCGTCCTCGTCGACAAGCTCGTCCTCAAGGATATAGGCGCGGTCGCCGTATACCTCGGTAAAGCGGTAGGGCGTGTTCATATCGAACAAGAACAGTCCGTTCGGGTCAAGATAGTTGTGCACGCAGGCAAAGCAGGCGTCCAGATCCCCTTCTCCGGTCAGATAATTCAGACTGTCCAGACAGCACGTCACCGCTCCGACCGTACCGTACAGTTCAAAGCGGCGCATATCCTGCAATATAAACAGCGGGGGCTTTTCCAGCGACTCATCCAGAGCGCTTTGCATCATGGCCTCGCACAGCATTTCCTCGCTGCCGTCCGCCCCGATCATGTCGTAGCCGCGTCGGGCGAGCTCCAGCGTCATTCGCCCCGTGCCGCAGGCAAGGTCCAGCACAAGCTCGGGACGCGCGGGCAGATAGCGGTCAAAGCACCCTTCAAAAAAATCCGCCCAAGCGCGATAATCCAGCTCTGCATTGAGTCGGTCGTACACTCGCGCAATCGCGCTGTAGCCGTCATATTCCGTCATACAGATTTCTCCGTTTTTCACTCTTTTCAATTTCATCGAGCACCTTGAGATAGCCGTCGCTGCTGTACTTGAGGCAGCGGTTAACGCGGCTGATGGTGGCGGTGCTCAGGCCGGTCGAGGAGGCAATCTCGTTATAGATATGCCCGTCGCGCAGCATTTTTGCCGCCTGCATACGGCGGGACATCTCCTGCAGCTCGGCAGGCGTGCAGAGATCGGCAAAGAAGTCGTAACAGTCCTCAACCGTCTCCAGCGTCAAAATGCCCTTGAATAAATAGGTCAGCTTTTCATCCTTATTGATATTGCCCATACTAACCTCCATGCATCATTTTGGGGAAAGCGATCAGATTACACAAAAAGTTGATCATACACGTAAAAATATTATAACATTTTCCGAAGGCAATGTAAAGGGTATTTCGAAAATTTCATCACATTTTCGCGCAAAATTTATGTAACAAATCATTGATATGCGTCAATTTATTATTGACTTTGTCTCCCAAATCATGTATAATAAGGTATATAAAGATAAAAATTTGGAGAGATATATGGAAATCAAGGTTGGAAAAAAGATCAAATTACTCAGAAAAAAGAACGACGTCACCCAGGATAAGCTGGCAGCCTATCTGGGCGTGACCCCCCAGGCCGTTTCCCGTTGGGAATCAGAGACCTGCTACCCCGATATTGAATCCCTGCCCGTGATCGCCGACTTTTTCGGCGTGAGCATGGACGAGCTGATGTGCTACGACTCCTTGCAAAAGGAGCAGAAGGTTGCGGATTACCTGTCGCAGCTGGAGGTCCTGTACGATCGCGACGAGCTTACCGAGGCACTCTCGCTTTTGCGCGAGGCGATTGCGGAGATTCCCTCCTCCTTTGAGCTGCAGCTGGAGCTGGCAACCACGCTTTCCGCCATCAACGCGGACGGCAAGCCCCGCCGCGCGGATATGCAGGAGGCCGTATCTCTTTGCATGCATATTCTGGAGGACTGCACCGACGATCTGCTGCGTGACCGCACCAAGAAAACGCTTTGCGACATTTATTCGCACCAGCTTGGCGACGACGAGCGCGCACAGGACATTGCCAACAAGCTGCACAGCATGAGCTTTTCCAAGGAGATCGTCAAGGCGACCGTGCTGACAGGCGAGGTGGCCTTCAACCAGGCACAGCAAAACCTGATTTTGTTTGCGGACAATATGTGGTGGCATATGTACAACATTGCCTGCGTGCCGGACATTGCGGGTAACCACTACACAACCGACGAGAAGATCGCCATTCTGCAAAAGGCGGTGGATCTGTTCCACCTGCTCTTTGGCGAGGACGACCTGCTTTACTATCACGACAGACTGGCCAACTCCTACCGTCAGCTGGCGATGTTCTACTTAATGAAGGGCGACAAGCAAAACGCGCTTGCATGCGCCGAAAAGATGGCGGATCACGCCATTGCCTACGACACGCGTCCCGAAAGCGCGACCTATTCTTCCCTGCCCATCAACTGCGTGCAGTACGAGAAGGAGACCGAGGGTACAACCAAGTGCGCAAAGCTGCTCTCCGGCCGCTTTGGCAGCCGCATCTGGGCTCCCATCCGCGATACCGAGCAGTTCCGCGCCATTATCGCCCGCATGAGCGAGTACGCATAATCCATCCAAATCAAAAAGCGACCTGCCAAGGGCTGGTTCTCATAAGGATAATAGAAACCCCGACAGATTTTGGTCTGTCGGGGTTTACAATAATCCTGTAAAAAAATCAAATTTAGCCACCGGGGCGATATCCTTCATCGCATGAAACTGCTATTCCGTTTTCATCAAAGTAAATAAAAAACAAAATCTCCGGGGATGTTCCCAAGAATCCCACTTGTGGTTCTTTTATTGTATAGCCGCATCGACAGTTTCTGTATAAACAATCTTCGTCTAAAGGCACAAGAGTACAATCAAATTGTCCGAATTCATTCACAATTTCGGCTGATGTTTTCCCTAAAAATTGGTCTTCGTGATATTCATCATCACATCCTACAAGGAATAACAAAAAAACAAAGAAACAAATAAAAATCATCATTATCTTCTTTTTCATATGATATCTTCCTTTCTACACAATGTGTTTATCGCCAGTTTCGCCTTTGTATCACAAAGGCACAGGGCAAAGCACTCACCCCTTATAGTGTGGGGGACTCCTGCCGCCTTTTTGGTTCAATACGTTCATCACGGCGGGAGCAAGCCCCCGCCCTACGATACAATATCACTTGCCGCAGGCGAATAGAACCGGCGTGATACTCCGTTAAGAGTATCACGCCCTTTTTAGTTCTCTTCAATCGGCTTGCCCTTGACAAGCACCTGCGCGCGTCCGCTCTTGCCGACTGCCAAAAGGGCTTGGGTGTCGCCCACGCGGAACGCCTCGCGGCGTGCAAGGCCGATAAAGAGAAATTTGCTTTTCAGAGTGAACTCCTCGCCGTCGATGCTCACCGTCATTTTGCCGATCATCGGGCGGCAGGTGTAGGAAACGTCGTGCGTAACCTCGTCCTCTGCAATGTTCCAATGCTGCCTGATCATACGCTCACCTCTTACTTGCCGTAATTTTCAAAGCACTCGTTGACGCAAAAGTCCTTTTTCTCGGTAAACTTTGCGCGTATCTCGGAAAGGCTGCCCGAATAGATCAGATAGCTGTACTCCAGCGGCACAAAGCTCAGCAGTTTGATCGACTTGAGAGGTGCTACGTAGTTGCAGGCCGCATGGTGCGGCTCCTTGGTACCGTTATAGGCGTGTCTGCCGCCGATATGCTTCTCCACTCCCGGCACGTAAAGCCCGATTCCCCAATCGTTGTCGTCGGTCCATGCACACCAGGTCTCGGTATCCCCCTTAGGCAGCGGGAAACGGTGGCGAGGCCAATCCTCGGGCCAGAAGATCAGATCGCGGCGCACCGAAAGTGCATCGCCGGTCCAGGGCTTCTCGCCGTCGTAAAACCAGAAATTGCCCAGATAGCTGATGGTATAAAATGCGGGCACCTCCTGCGTGCACTTAGGATGCTCCCAACCGGAAAAATCCACAAAGCGGTTGTCCACGCGCACCACGTCGCCGTCAAAGGCATAGGTATTTTCCATATAAGAGGGGGTGTACCACGCCTCGTGCCCCCAGTCGCGCGGACGGCACTTGATGTACACCGACTTTTCGGTGATCTCGAGGTCCACCAGCTTGCTCTTGGCATTGGTGCGGTCACCGCCCTGCACGGGATTATAGCCCCACCTGTTGCCCATAAACTCGCCGCAGACAAAGGGAGGCTCACTTGTGCCGTAGTAGGATTGCTGTACCAGTCTGCCCGTGTCAAAATTATTGAGCAGATTACCAAGGCCATCGGGCGCATGCTTATCCGCAAAATAGGAAAGGCCACCGCCCCAGGCAAGCTCAATGCCCACGCGGAAGTATTCGTTCTCCATATAGTAAGTATCGCCCTGGTAAGCGGGGATCAGCTCAGTCCTGAGCTCATGCAGCTTGATCATCGACCCACCCTTGATAAAGTCCACCTGAATATCCACGGGAGCCTTTGCCGCCTTGCCCGCAAGATAGCCGTCGATCAGGCAGCGGAAGGTCTTGTTCTCCCCTGCCTCCAGGAAAAACTCCTCCGAGGTCTGCACCCCGTCCAGCATATAGGTCATGGTGCCGCGAACGGCAGCGTCTGCGCTGTAGATCAGCGTATATCTGTTAAAGCTTTCGATCTTATCAAATCTCATATCCGTACTCCTTTCGAACAAATCGGTCATGTCTATTATATTATAACTTGAAATATTTGTCAAGAACGACACAAAAATCCGACGTATATCCATTATTTTTGTGAATAGGGTGTAAAATCGCAGGACAAGCCTTTACAAAAAAAACGATATGATATATAATGAAAGAATAGTATAATGCGTAATTTTTTCATGCGCTTTGATCGAGGTACTTATGGCATTGATTGAATTTGATAAGGTCAATAAAATCTATCACTCGGGGCAGGTGGAAATCGCGGCTCTGCGCGACGCCTCCTTTTGCGTTGAAGCCGGCGAGGTCTGCATCATTGTGGGCCAGAGTGGCGCAGGCAAAACCACGCTGCTCAATATTCTTGGCGGCATGGATACGCTGACAAGCGGCCGCGTGCTGTTTGACGGACAGGATATCGGCAAGTTTACCGACAAAAAGCTCTCCGGATACCGTCGCCGCGAGGTTGGATTCGTGTTCCAGTTCTATAATCTGATCGGAAATCTGACCGCGCTTGAAAACGTGGAAATGGCAGCAAGGCTGGAAAAGGGCTCGCGCTCTCCGGAAGAAGTGCTGCGCGAGGTAGGCCTTGGCGACCGCATGCAGAATTTCCCCGCTCAGCTCTCGGGCGGTGAGCAGCAGCGCGTGGCCATTGCCAGAGCCTTAGTCAAAAATCCAAGACTTCTGCTTTGCGACGAGCCGACAGGTGCGCTTGACTACGAAACCGGCAAAAATATTCTTTCGCTGTTGCAGCGCAGCTGCCGCGAGAGCGGCACCACGGCCATCATCATTACGCACAACAGCGCGCTCTGCCCCATGGCTGACCGCGTCATTCGCGTCAAAAACGGCTCGGTGGTCAAATGCACCGTCAATCCTTCCCCCACACCGATCGAGCAGATCGAATGGTAAATAACCTTATCTGAACATTCTGGAGGACATATGAAAATTCCCTTCGGGAGGATGGCGTGGCGCGAGATCCGACAGCACCCCGGCAGGTACGTGGCGATTCTTGCCATCGTTGCGCTGGGCGTGGGCTTTTATGCGGGGCTGTTCGTGATCGAGGACGCCATGCTTGACACCACACAAGACTACATAACCGAATATAATCTTTACGACTTCTCGGTGTCGTCTACCCTGGGGCTTTACGAGGACGACGTCAAGGCACTCGGGAAGCTGGACGGCATCAAGCGCGCAGAGGGCGTGATCAACAAGGATGCCATCTGCCAAAACAGTGCGGGCACCGAGCAGATTTTGCGCTTTATGAGTATCTCCAAATCGATCAGCCGCCCCGACCTCGTCGCCGGCCGTATGCCCAAGCACTCGGATGAATGCCTGGCAGACGTCGCACGGTACACAGAGGACGACATCGGCAGCAAGATCCGCCTGCGTGAGCCCGATCCCGAGACCTTTACCCACAAGGAATACACCATTGTAGGCATTGCCACCTCGCCGGAATACATGAATTATCAGCGCGGCAGCACCTCGCTGGGCGGCGGATCGATCACCTCGTTCTGTTACATCCCACGCGACGGCTTTGCAGTGGACTACTTCACGTCCATTCATCTGGACGCCGACACCGACGCTTACGTCTATTCGGACGAATACAAAAAAACCATCAAGCAGCTCAAGGAATCCGTAACCGCGGAGCTTGAATCCTTGGCGCAAAACAGAGGCATTTCGATCATCGAGCAGGCGCATGCCGAGATCGCCGAGGGTGTGGCGGCCTACGAGCAGGGCTTGATCGATCTTGAAAAAGCCCGCGCCCAGGCAAATGCGCAATTTGCCGACGCCGAGGCGCAGATCGCCGACGGATACGCACAGCTTGAGGCAGGCAAAATCGAGCTTGCCGAAATGGAAGAAAAGGTGGCTCTCGCCTTGGAAAAGGCGACCGCGGACTTCAATGCCTCCATGGCGGAGGCGGACGAGCTGCTTGCGCGCGCTGACGAGCTTGCAAGTGCTGCGGACTACGAAAAATATCTTGAGGTCACCGACGCGCTGACCCGATTGGAGGAAGCGCGGGTCACGCTGACCGAGCTGATCAAGCAAGAGCCCGATCACGCAGAATATCCCGATCTGCTTGACCGCGTAGAGCGCAAAATACAGCAGATCGAAACCGAATATGCCCCGCTGATCAAGCTCATGAGCAAATACCACGAGCTGCGCACCAAGGCGCAACAGATCCGCGATACGGCCAAGGATACCTTTGACAAGCTGGACGTGGCTGCAAAAGGCCTTGTGACTATGCAAAAGGTCAAGCTGACCGAGGCACAGACCGATCTGACTATTGCGGAAAGAAAGCTCAATGCAGAAAGAATTAAGGCAGAGCGCGAGCTTACTGCAGCCGAGAAGGAGCTGAACGATGCACACGCGCTGCTCGTGCTGCCGGATGGTCTGGACGAGCTGACAAGCCCCAAGACCTTTGTTCTTACAAGAGAGCAAAACGCAGGTTACGTCAGCATGGAGACCGACTCCACCATCATCTCGGGCGTGGTCAACGTCTTCCCCGTATTCTTCGTACTGGTGGCCGCGCTGGTCTGCTCCACGGTCATGACGCGTATGGCTCTGGACGAGCGCATCTCGCTTGGCACGCTCAAGGCCATGGGGTACGGACGCCGTGCGCTGCTTTCCAAATATCTGATCTACGCAGGCTCTGCCTCGCTGATCGGCTCGGTGCTTGGCTATTTTGCAGGCACATTCGGCATGCCGCGCGCACTCTGGTTTGCCTATACGCTGATGTATGACTTTACCGACAAGCTCGTATACGTATTCGACCCCGTTTTGCTCACAGCTTGCGTGCTTGTCGCCCTTGCCTGCTGCATGGGAACAGCCGTGCTCAGCGTGCTTTCCTCCACCATGCAAATGCCCGCACAGCTGATGCGCCCGCGCGTCAGCGCGTCCGGCAAGCGCGTCTTCTTTGAACGTATTCCCTTCTTATGGAAGCCGCTCCCCTTTTTGACCAAGGTTGCCGTGCGCAACATCTGGAGATACAAAAAGCGTCTTTTGGTCATGATCCTGGGTATTGGCGGCAGCACCGCCTTGCTGGTTTGCGGCTTTGGCCTTTCGGATTCGATCAAGCCGATCGCCACCTCCCAATTTGACGAGATCTACAAATACGACTATAAAATCACCTTTACCGAGGTACAGGACGACGACACGCTTGCCGCCTTTGCCGAGCAGAACGCGGACAAGATCGGCACCATGCTTGCCATGCACCAATCCGAGCAGGACGTAACAAGCGAGCACGGCAGCCACAAGGCGACGTTGCACGTCTGCGACACGCTTGACGGCTACATCCACCTCGTACGCAACGGCGAGGACGTTGCATTCCCCGCCCGGGGGCAGGTCGTAATCAATACGCGACTGGCGGAATCGCTCAAGGTAAAAGAGGGCGACGTGCTGACGCTGAGCACGGCGGACGGCGAGATCGCGCTCACGGTCGGCGGCATTGCGGAAAACTACATCGGAAACGTGGTCTACATGTCCTTGCAGACCTACGAGCATGCAACCGGCAAGACCCCCGAGACCAAAACCGCGCTGATCTGTGCCCCCGAGGGAGCACCGCTTGACACCACGGCGGCTTCGCTGCGACAAGACGAGACCGTGGCTTACGTGGAAGAAAACGCGGCAAGACGCGATATGATCACCAACATGATGCAAAGCATGAATTACGTGGTGCTCACCATCATCGTCTGCGCGGGTGCGCTGGCCTATATCGTACTGTTCAATCTGACCAATATCAATATTACCGAGCGTGTGCGTGAGATCGCGACCCTGCGCGTCATCGGCCTTTACAAGGGCGAGACCCGCAGATACGTCATGACCGAAAACTACGTGCTCTCGGTCATCGGCGCGCTGCTTGGCATGCCCGCAGGCGTGCTGCTGCACAAATTCGTCATGTCCAAGATCGTCATTGATTCCATCGCGTTCCCCGTCACGATCGAGTGGCCGAGCTTCCTTTACGCCTTTGCCCTGACCGTGCTCTTTGCCTTTTTGGTGGGTCTTGCGCTCAGAGGGCGCATCGACCGCATCGATATGGCAGAATCCCTGAAATCCGTTGAATAATTTTTAGTAAGGAGATTATAAATTATGACAAACGTAAGAGCTGACATTCCCGCAAAATATAAGTGGGATATGACCAACATCTATGCCACCGAGCAGGATTTTGAAGCCGACTATCAAAAGGCTGCCGACATGGTTGCCGCCTTCCCCGCACACGCTGCCACCATGGGCCAGAGCGCCGAAGGTCTGCTTGCCATGTTCACCGACTTTACAAGCATGCTCAGAGTGGTAGAAAAGCTGTATATGTACGCTCACCTCTCCGCAGACGCCGACACCACCGACAACCACTATCAGGCAATGATGGGCAAGATGCGCAACCTCTTTAACAAGCTGGGCTCCGCCTCCTTCTTCGTCACCCCTGCCCTGATCCGTCTGGACAGCGACACGGTTGAGAAGTGGATGGAGGAATGCCCCGCGCTGCGTGCCTTCTCCCGTGACATCTGGCTGGCACAGCGCGAAAAGCCCCACACGCTTTCCGACGAGTGCGAAAAGCTGATGGCCGATATGGCAAGCGGCATGGGCGGCGCCTCCAACGTGCGCGCCATCTTTGCCAATGCCGACTTGCAGTTTGGCAAGATCCGTGACGAGAGCGGCAAACCGGTCCAGCTCAACGACGCGACCTACGTCTCCAAGCTGATGTCAAGCGAGCGTCGCGTTCGTCGCGCAGCATTCACCACGCTGTACAAGACCTACACCCAGTACGGTAACACCTTTGCAACGCTTTACAACGCATACGTCAAGGAAAGAACCACCATGGCGCGCGTCAGAGGCTATGCGGACAGCCTGACCGCATCGGTATTCCGTGACGAGGTCACCCCCGAGATCTATAACAACCTGATCAATACGGTAAACGAAAACCTTGGTGTGTTGTTTGATTACTACGCAGTCAAGAAGCAGGTGCTCGGCCTTTCCAAGCTGCACCTTTACGATATCTACACGCCCCTGATTGCCGAGTGTGAAAAGGAATACTCCTTTGAAGAGGCAACCGAGGAGGTGCTGGGAACGGTCAAGATCTTTGGATCCGAATACCACGACACGCTGGAAAAGGGTATCAAGGAGCAGAACTGGGTAGACGTTTATCCCTCTCGCGGCAAGCGCGGCGGTGCATACAGCTCTGGCTGCTACGACACCCAGCCCTACATGCTGCTCAACTTTGTGGGCACGCTTGACAATGTTTCCACCTTTGCGCACGAGTCCGGTCACTCCATGCACTCCTACTTCTCCCGCAAGTACAACGAGCCCCAAAACTCCAGCTACACCATTTTCGTAGCAGAAGTAGCATCCACGGTCAACGAGCTGCTCTTCTGCCACCGCAAGCTGCGCGAGAGCGACAGCCGCGAGGAAAAGCTGGCGATCCTCAATCAGATCATGGAGACCTACAAGGGCACGCTTTACAGACAGACCATGTTTGCGGAATTTGAGCGTGACGTGCACGCCATGGTTGAAGGCGGCGCTACGCTGACAAAGGATCTGCTGTGCAAGACCTACTACGACATCGTCTGCAAGTACTTTGGCCCCGGCGTTGTCTGCGACAAGGAAATTGCCAACGAGTGGATGAGAATTCCCCACTTCTACACCAACTTCTACGTATACAAGTACGCAACCTGCATCTCTGCGGCATCCAGCATCGTGCGTCGCATCGAGACCGAGGGCGAGGCTTACATTGGCCAGTACCTGGACTTTCTCAAGTGCGGCGGCTCCAAATCGCCTCTTGACAGCCTGCTGGTTGCGGGCATTGACATGCGCGATCCCGCTGTGATCAAGACCGCGATCGACGACTTTGCCGACACCATTGCACAGTTCAAGGAGCTGTACTGATCCGACATGGGACTTTTCAAGAGAATTTTCAAGCCAAAGAAGCCCGATTCCAAGCGATTTCGCCGCGAGATGGCGGAGCAGATGTGCGGACACCACATCCGATACGTCACCGAAAAGCGAAACGGCGTGGACGAGGTGATCGGACGCAACGGCGGACTGAATATCCGTGATGACGAGCTTTTGGTATTTGCCAGCGCAGACGTCATCTTCCGTTGCAAGATCGACGACATGCAGGCCTGGGAGCTGCTGTCCAAGGACGGCGTGGTGATCACCGCACCCGACCTGGAGCACGGCGGCGTTGAGAGAACCATTATCGTATTTTACGTATACTATCGCTGAACAGCATACGCCCCTGCCGCGATTGCGGCAGGGGCGTTATTTATGAAAGTTTTTGCTCAACCGCCACCCAAACAAACCCCTCTCACAGGATGAAAGTTTTCGCCCGCCTTTTTCAAAAGGCGGCGGGTCGAGGGCGGCGCCCTCGTCGCTCGTCGCAACGAGCGAAACCATCTCGGCCTTTTTGGTTCTTTTTGGGCCTCTTTGCTCAAAAAGAACGGAGAGGGTTTGCTCAATGTAAGAAACAAACAATCCAATTCCGTAGGGGAGAAGCGCACGACCGTTGAGAGATTATGTGAGAAAACCGTTTCCGTTCTTTTTGGCAAAATTGCCGCAAAAAGAACCAAAAACGGCGTATGGAAAGTTTCGCCTCTGCGGAGGCGACCAAGGGCTCTGCCCTTGGAACCCGCCGCCTTTTGAAAAAGGCGGGCGAAAACTTTTATCCTGTGAGGGTGATCCGTTTGGGTGACGGTAAGCAAAACCTTTCGCCCGAAGTTATCCGTGTGGTGGCGGACGTAGAAGAACCCCCGCGACGCTGTCGCGGGGGTTTTTTGCCATTAAAGTGTGATCTTCTTCTCGTCAAGCGGCATATTCTTTCTGAAATGCGGCATTTGCATGGTGCGGCCGTTGTTGGTCACCGACAGCTCGGAAAGCAGCCCTACTGCCGTCCATTCGCATGCGCGATATACGTCAATCTCCGGCTGCGTATTGGTGCGGATGGCGTTGATAAAGTCCTCCACGATAAAGAAATCTCCGCCGCCATGTCCTGCCGCGTTCTGCTCTGCGGTTGCCTTTTTATACCTCTCGGGCAGATACTCGTTATAATTGGTCAGCGGCTCCCACTGCATGTTGCCAAGCGGGTTATTCTCACCCAGGAAGGACACCTTATCCAAATCTCCAAAGCCGTGCGATGCAGCCTGGAAAATGCCCTTTGTGCCCTGCAGCTGATAATAGGTCATGTTATGCGGACGGGGCGAGGTGCAGTCCACGCGGATGTTCAGCAGCTTTCCGTTTGCGGTACGGCACATGGTGGTCGTGCCGCTGTCCTGTCTCAGACCCAGCTCGTTATACACGCCGGGTGAATACGTCGTGATCTCGGTAATTCTGTCACCCGGGAACCAGTTCATGACAGGGCCTACGCTGTGCGTGGGATAGAAATTGCCTCTCTTGCCGCACTGCCAGAACGAACGCCAGGTGCTCTTGCCATCGGGATACTTGAACAGACCGTCTATGTTGTGCAGATACATGCCCTCGGCATAATACGTGTCACCGAAAAAGCCCTTCTTGACCATTTCCTTGACCAGCTGAACCTGCGGCGTATAGATATAGTTCTCTGCCATCATGTAGATCTTGCCGCTCTTTTCCACGGCCTCGCAAAGCCACCACAGCTCGTCCATGGTCACGCCTGCGGTCACCTCGCACATCACGTGCTTGCCCGCCTCCAGCGCGGCAATGGCCTGCGGCACGTGGCATTGCATGGGAGTTGCGATGATGACGGCATCGATATCCGACGCCAGCATATCCTCAAATACACGATATTTATGCTCCACGCCAAGATCCTTGGCCTGTGCGTCCAGCGTCGCCCGGTCCAGATTGCAAAGCGCGGTGATCTCCACGTCGGGCAGCGCGCGCAAACCCATCACGGTCGAAAGGCCGCGAGAGCCGGCTATTCCTACTTTGATTTTTTTCATAATGGTTCCTTCTTTCATAAATTGCCGCGTTTCGCCCGCCAAGATCCTTCGCGGCGCATTTTTTGCCGTCATTCTCGAGCGCAGCGAAGAATCTTGCAAAAAATGCTTGCTCGAGGATGACAGGCGGGCATTTGTTTTGTATCAGAACAGCTCGATCATATCCTTGCGGCTATGCGTAAAGTCGTGTGCAGTCCCGTCGGGCAGAATGCCGATCATATCCTCGATGCGGCAGCCGTATTTGCCTTCAATATAAATACCGGGCTCGGCAGTCACCACGTGTCCGGGCTCAAGCACGTCGTTCTCGCCTGCACCGAACGAAAGTCTGGGGCTTTCGTGGATATAAAGACCTACACCGTGGCCAAGGCTATGGCCAAAGCAGCCCTCATATCCTGCACCGTCAATGATATCACGTGCGATCTTGTCTGCCGCTCTGCAGCCAAGGCCTGCGCGCAGCGCGTCGATGGCGGTGGTCTGCGCCAGCAGCACCGTGTCGTATACCTTCTTGATCTCGGCATCCGCCTTACCAAGCACGACCGTACGCGTCATATCCGAGCAATAGCCGTCCACGCGTGCGCCGTAGTCCATGGTCAGAAATCCCTTTTCCAGCTTGACCGCTCTGGGCTCACCGTGGGGGCGCGCGGACATGCTGCCCGACACCGCAATGGTATCAAACGCAATGCCCTCGGATCCCATCTTACGCATAAAGAACTCCAGTTCGAGTGCAACCTCGATCTCGGTCATATTGGGATGCAGCACAGTCAGAATATGCTCAAACGCCGCATCGGTGATAGCCTGTGCGCGTGCCATGCAGGCAAACTCCTCCTCGTCCTTGTAAAGGCGCAGCGTATCGATCAGCGCAGAGCCGCCGGGGACAAGATCGGTGTTCTTGAATTTGACCTTGAGTCGCTCGTAGCTTGCAAGAGAGAGTGTCGCCTCCTCAACGGCTGTGATCTTGGCGTCGCACGCGTCCAGCTTTGCCGCCATTTCGTCCAGCATCCCGCCCTTGGGCATGATGATCTCAAACAGCTCTGCATCCACGGTCGCCTTTGCCGCCTCGATATAGCGGAAGTCGGTCAGCAGATAATTCTTGTCCTTGGTGATCAGCACGTAGCCATCGGTATAAGCAAAGCCCGTCAGGTATCTCTGATTGATCTCGCTGGTCACGACCAGCGCGTCAAAGCCCTTTTTTGCCATTTCGGCCTGCAGCTTCTGAATTCTTTTTGTTCTCATAAAATCCTCCCTGCCGCCTGTGGCGGCTCAATATAGTTTTGTAACTTCACCGTCGGGCTTTGCTCGAAAAATGGGTTGGGCCCCATTTTTAGGTGAAGTTCATGCGTGAATGGTAGAGTTGAAGGAACTGCAACGAATCCTTCACGCTATCTATCCTCTCAATTCATTGTAATATTGTTTCATGGCAAGCGCGTCGGCGGTCATGGTGCCGTCCGATTCGCAGATGATATTGGGGCAAACGCCCTCGCGGATAATGGCCTCGATCAGCGGCTCAAAGCGGGGCCCGTACACCGTATCCTCAAAGGTCACGTGTCTCTTCTCGCCCGCGCCCGTAAATTCGATCTTGGAAAAATGGCAATGCATATATTTTGCCACCTCGTCGCCAAGCTGCGTCCCGATGCGGTCAAATACCTCACGGTATGCATCCACGTCCGGGAAAGCGTTTCCGCACACGCGCGCGTTGAGATGTCCGAAATCCACCACGGGCACGAATTTCTTATCCACCTTGCATTGCTCGATGACCTCGTCCAGCGTGCCCAGCTGATTGACCTTGCCCATGGTCTCAATGCCCAGCTTGATCTCTGTGTCGCCCACCGCCCCTGCCACCTTGGCAAGCGTGTCCTTGGACAGCTCCATGGCATGCTCGCGGCTGATCTTGCCCGCGCTGCCGCTGTGGATGACGATGGTTCTCGCCCCCAGCAGCTCGGCTGCCCATAGAGATTTGGTGATGTAATCGATGCTCTTGAGTCGGGTTGCCTCCTCGGTGCCCGAAAGAGAAATGAAATAAGGCGCGTGCAGCGACATATGAATGCCGTACTGCTTGGCCTTCTCGCCAACCGCGCGCAAGGACGCCTCGCTTGCGTTGACTCCCCTGCCCGCCTCGTATTCGTAAGAATCCAGCCCCTTGGCGGATAGCCAACCGGGTGCTTGCACGGTTGCTTTATTGCCCTCGGCGTAAAACCAATCGCAGTTTCCGCCCGGGCCAAAGGTTGCAAAGCTCATTTTTTATCCTTTCTCAGCCAGAACGCAGCGCATGCTGCCTGCTCGGGATGATTTTTCACGTATTTTTTAATAATCGGCCGCTCAAGCGCGCGCTTGATGCGCCAGAAGGCTGTAGTCTTGTCCTTGATGGGCGGCACTAAGAATGCAGTCGCTCCGATATGCTTGCCCGCAAATACGTCGGTCAGCAGCTGGTCGCCAAGGATTGCCGCGTGCGAAGCGTCCGAGCCGTAGGATCTGATCACCTGCCTTAGCTTTTTGCCAAACGGCTTGCCGCTCTTGGCATGCGCCTGTATGCCGATTTTTTGATTGAACAGCTCAACTCTCTCCCTATTGTTATTGGAGACAAACGCAAGCCTGATGCCCGCAGACTGCATACCCGCAAGCCACGCAAGGATGCGCTCGTCCGGCTCGGGCTGCTCGTAGGGTGCAAGCGTGTTGTCGATATCCATGAGCAGCACATCAATCCCGCGCTGCTGCAGCTCGTTTGGAGTCAGCTCGCAAAAGCTCGCGAGCATTCTATCGGGGGTCAGATAGCCCATACGCCCCTCCTTTGTCAAAATACTGCACCTATTATAGCATTTTTCGCTGTCAATATCAAGACTTTTCACAAATTCGGACACTTTTTCGGGCAGCTTTTTTTGCGATTTGCTTTTTTCGCTTTTTTTGTGATTTTTTTTGAAAAAGGGCTTGACAAATCCATCTTTGCATGGTATTATATTAGAGCGGTTTTGAGAAACGTACGTATGCGAGTGTAGTTCAATGGTAGAATTCCAGCCTTCCAAGCTGGCCGCGTGGGTTCGATTCCCATCACTCGCTCCATTTTCCGGAACACCGGAATTTGTGCCTTTAGCTCAGTCGGATAGAGCAACTGCCTTCTAAGCAGTAGGTCGGGGGTTCGAATCCCTCAAGGCACGCCATCTTTTCATATGGTGGGTATAGCTCAGTTGGCTAGAGCGCCAGGTTGTGGCCCTGGAGGTCATGGGTTCAAGCCCCACTACTCACCCCAGAAAAAAGCACTTGCTTCGGCAAGTGCTTTTTTTATTTTTCGATTGCAGTTTACGACTTCCTTGAAAGCATCTCTTTTCTGTAATCCTTGGGCGAGCAGCCGACTTCCTTGTAAAACATCCGATAAAAATGCGCGTAATCCGCAAATCCGCACTCATAGGCAACGCGGTCGGCCGTCATATTGCTGGTGGACAAGAGCAGCCGTGCCTTACGCAGACGAGCGGTGTTGACGTAGGCGTGCGGCGTTGTACCCATGGCATCCCGAAAGATGCGGATGAGATAATTCTCGCTGAAATGAAACTCAGCTGCCAATTCTTCCAGTGTCGGCGGGCTTTGCAGATCCTGCGTCAGGCGGTGCACCATGCTCTCCACCAGGATATTCCGCTCGCTGCGCGCCTGCGCGCGGAACAGATGCGTCAGGATGCGGCAAAGCAAGCCGTTTTTGACGATCATGGGCGCATCCCCGTTTTCCGCCTCGGCAAGCTCGCGCAAAAGCGGCAGCAGCGCATCCGGGTCAAACGTGCCGCGCCTTGGCAAAAGGGGCGCCTTGTCCACCCAGTCACACGCTCCGAAATGCAAATAGAAATAATAGGGGCAATCGCTTACCTCGGGGCCGTCCTGAAAAAGCCCCCGCTGCTGAATATAGTACTCCCCTTTTACAAGCTCCACGGGCGCACCGTCCTCGGTAAAGCGCAGCACGCCGTCCAGCATCAAAAGCAGCACGTCACACCCCTCCGTGCGGGTGATATGCCGCTCCCGAGGCAAAAAACGGCGAAACGCGGACAAACGGTAAATGGGAACACTTTGCATGGACACTCCTTCAAGCATGACGGTCACCTCCTTGCCAATCTGCTTGTATTATACCGCACGAGTTTGATTTTTGCAATGTTTTTTCAAAAAATATTCCTGTTATTTTGCCCCGATCCATGATAGAATAAAACTATCAAACCAACGGAGGGTCCGGTTATGTCCAAATCATTTTCACGCATGCTTTGCCTGATCGTTGCGTTATCCCTGCTGTCGGCCGCAGCCTGCACGGGGAGCGGGACGCCGGGCGACACTTCTTCACAACCCGCACAGACCCAAGCAGATCCGCCGGTATCGGAGTCAGGCGGATCCGAAACCGCACCGCCCGCCGGACTCAATGGTCCGAGAGACGTCATCCTGACAACGAAAGGAGCTGTTGAAAACATGAAATTTTCTCCTCTTGCTCTGGGGCAGGTACAAGCCACGAGCTGGCTCAAAAACCAACTGCTGCTCCAGGCAGAAAACGTCACCAAGCAATTTGAACACCTTTCCCCCGATTGCAGATCCGAGGGAGATAACCGCTCGGGCTGGCTGGGCGGCACGGGTGAGAGCTGGGAGCGCGGCACGTACTACACCCGCGGTCTGATCGCCTCTGCCTACGTGCTGGACGATCCCGACCTCAAGGCGCAGGCGCAGAAGTGGATCGACTGGACGCTGGAGAGCCAGATCGACAGCGGCGCCTTCGGTCCTTTGGCAAACGACACCGAAAAGCTGGATTACTGGCCGCTGATGCCCATGCTCATGGCGCTGGAGCTTTATTACGACGCCACGGGTGACGAGCGCGTCATCCCCTTTTTGCAAAATTACTTTGCATGGGAATTTGAGGCCCTCAAGCAAAAAAAGCTGACCTCCTGGGCAAGAGTCCGCGGCGGCGACAACATCTTTGCCGTTCTTTGGCTGTATGAGAAAACGCAGGATGAATCCTTGCTTGAGCTTTGCGAGCTGCTCTACGAGCAGACCTTTGACTGGGAGACGGCTTACGACGAGGAAGCCTGGATGGGCACTTACCACATCGTCAACGCACAGCAGAGCTTCAAGCTCTTCCCCGTTATGTATGCCGTGACCGGTGACCAGCATTATCTGGATCTTTACTACACGGGCATCGAGAACATTTACATGGCCTCGGGACGCCAGGACGGTATGTCCAACGGCGACGAGATGAGCCGCGGGATCGACGGCGTTTACGGCAATGAGACCTGTGCCGTGGTGGAGCGTATGCTGTGCGACGAGATCGCGCTCTACCTTTTGCGCGACGCAACCATTGCCGATCACCTTGAGCTGATCACCTATAACGCCCTGCCCCAGCAGCTGCTGCCCGACGGCCGCGGACAGGTCTATTTCACCATGCAGAACCAGGTTATGGCCAACAAGGGCATCCACGGCTTTACCAGCGAGGGCGGTGACCGCTCGATCTACGGTCTGCCCGGCGGATTCCCCTGCTGCGTGCACAACTATCAAATGGGCTGGCCGCTCTTTATCGCCTCCATGTGGATGTCCACCTCGGACGGCGGCCTTGCCGTGGGTGCATACGGCCCCAACACCGTCACCGCTACGGTGGGTAACGGCACCAAGCTGACCGTGAACCAGACCACCAATTATCCCTACGAGGATACCGTGACGCTGACGCTGAGCACTGATCAGACCGACACCTATCCCCTATATATCCGCGTGCCCGAATGGTGCACGGACGCCTCTGTGCTGGTCAACGGATACGCTGTCGAAGCAGAGCTGATTGCGGGCGAGTACACAAGACTGAGTGCCGAGTGGCAGGACGGTGACGTGATCACGCTGAACTTCCCTGCAGAGCTGACTGCGACCCTGACCGATAACAACAGCGTCAGCATCCGCCGCGGCGCGGTGCTGTTCGCACTTGAGATCGGTGAGAAGTGGAAGAAAATCACCTATAATCCTCTGAACTGGAACCTGACCCGCGAATACCCCTCCTACGACATCACTCCCACCACCGACTGGAACTACGCGCTGGAAAACTTCAATTTCAATGACGTAGCAGCCAATTTCACAATTACCCGCAATCCCATCACAGATCAGATGCAATATCAGCTTTCGGACGCCCCCATCGTACTGGAGGCCAAGGCCAGAGAGGTCAAGGACTGGGTGCTGAATTCCCATTACATGATCGCGGGGGATACGCCGATCTCTCCCGTAGCGCCCGAACGCCTGGAGGATGAGACCGTTACGGTACGCCTGGTTCCCTATTCACATACCCGTTTGCGCATCACGCTGATGCCTTGGACGGGAGAGACACAGAGTGCATCTGCGGAGCGTCCCGATCAGAGCACCGTCCTGTTCCCTTCGCTGATCGTACCGCTGGAGCAGCCCGGCATGTCTGTTGGTGAAGCAGTGTTCTCCTACACGATGAGCCTGTCCTATCAGTCGCCTGTCGATCTCGTGCTCAAGGTAGAGATCAACCGCAAGGATGCCGGTACAATCACGCTTGAAAAAGGTGCGGGCACAGTCACGCTTGACACCGATCTGCTCAGCACGGAACGCCACAACCGCGTCGCCTTTTTCACAGAGGACGGCTCAGCCATTCCCGCAGAGCTGACCTTGTCTCCCTCGGTCAAGGTTCACGACGTCGGCATCATTCACTACGAGGCAGAAAAGGCCAAGATCAAGGGCTCTGCCTACAATGCCGGCACACACGTAGCGGGCATTGACGATGTCGGCACCTCCCTGACCTTTGAGAACCTGTTTATTGCCGAGGATGGCGACTACACGCTCCGCTTCTACTACGCAGCACCCATGGGCCTTGCCACTCACACGGTCTATATAGACGGTGTTAAGCGCGGCACGCTGCGTTACAACGAAAACGGGAAATCCCTGGGCTGGGGCTCGTTTAGTGAGGATATCTACGCTGATATCCACCTCACCCTGGAAAAGGGTACTCATACGCTTCGCATTGAAAAGACCAAAGCCGATGTCGGCTTTGCGGAGCTGGAGTCCTTCGACCGGCTCCCCTGCTCGCTGACGGGCGGAACGCCCCAGCCGATCCCCGATGAGGATTGACTTTCCGTATAAAACATGCTATAATACCTCCAAAGGCTTTCTTTGGAGGTATTATTTTATGTTACTGATCAAAAACGGATACGTCAAAACCATGGCAGGCGCGGACATCCCGAACGGCTGCGTGCTGATCGATGATTGCGGCAAAATTGTTGCCGTCGGTACGGATATTTGCGCGGAGGGCGCAAGCGTCATCGACGCAGGCGGCAGACTGGTCACACCGGGCTGCGTGGAGGCACATTGTCACATCGGCGTGGACAACTCCAAAATGCGCTGGGAGGGCATGGATTATAACGAGATGTCCGATCCCGTTACCCCGCACATGCGCGCCATTGACGGCATCAATCCCATCGACGAGACCTTCCCGCTTGCAATTTCGCATGGTGTCACCACCGCTTGCACAGGCCCCGGCAGTGCCAATGTGGTGGGCGGTACGTTTGCAGCCATCAAGCTGGTGGGCAATCGCGTGGACGACATGATCGTCAAGAGCCCTCTTGCCATGAAGGTTGCGTTTGGCGAGAATCCCAAGGGCTGCTACGGACAGCGCGGCGGCAAAACGCCCATTACGCGTATGGCGACCGCAGCACTTCTGCGCGAGCTTTTGTTCAAGGCACGCAACTACGTGCAGGCCAAGGAAAACGGAAAAGAGCCGAATTTCGATATGAAGCTGGAGGCCATGATCCCGGTTATCAAAAAGGAGATCCCGCTCAAGGCGCACGCGCACCGCGCAGACGATATCTTCACCGCCATCCGCATCGCCAAGGAATTTGACGTGGATCTGACGCTGGATCACTGCACCGACGGCGAGCTGATTGCAGACAAGCTGGCATCCGAGGGCTATCCTGCATTCGTCGGCCCCACCTTTGGCGGCAAGACCAAGATCGAGCTTTCCAACAAGAGCTTTACCACCCCCGCAGCACTCCACCGCGCAGGCGTGCCGATCAGCATTATCACCGACGCACCCGTCATTCCGCTTGAATATCTGCCCATGTGCGCAGGCTTTGCGGTCAATGCGGGACTTGATTACGACGAGGGCTGGCGCGCCATTACAATCAATCCCGCAAGCCAGACCGGCATCGGCGACCGTGTGGGCAGCCTGGAGGTCGGCAAGGACGGCGACGTGGTCATCTGGCAGGACGATCCCTTGAAGGTCGTAGGCACCAAGGCGTACATGACCGTGGTGGACGGCAAGGTGGTATATCAAGCTGAGTAAGAATACGCCGCAGCACATATTTTCTCGCAAAATGGAGCATGTTACGTTTGATTGCGCAAATGTAAAGTCAGCGTGATAGACTTTTTTCGTGATTTGGTGTATGATGATGACACAAATGATCCCAAGGAGGCTTACAATGACCTTTGCAGAAAAAGTATTCAAGCTCAGAAGAAAAGCCGGGCTTTCCCAAGAGGAGCTGGCAGAAAAGCTTGACGTATCCCGTCAGGCCATTTCCCGCTGGGAAATGGGCATTGCCATCCCCGACGCAGCCAATCTCCTGCAGCTCTCAAGGCTTTTTGATGTAACCGTGGATTATTTGATCAAGGACGAGTTATCAAGCGACGAGGACATCCCATTGGTAAAAAGCAAGCAAGCGGATATTTGCAAAGAGACAAAAAAGCTGCCCGTCATGCTGAACGCTGTCTGGATGGGGACGGCAATTGCCGTGACGCTGTCAGTCCTGCTCTTTTGGCTCACCGTTGATCTGCCGGTTACCGTCATCCCCATGCTCACGCTCCCCTTCCCTGTGTTCTATTATTTTGCGCTTCACAGAGATCTGGCATCTGTAAGATCTGTGCTTTTTTCGGGTGCGATCCTTCTTTTGGCAGTCAACCTGATCACGGTTGCGGGATATCTGATCTCGGTCCGCTTACACTATGATGAATCCTATGCGGAATTTGTTTTATGGGGCTTTTGGGCAGACTTCCGATGGTTTGATATCGTTTGCTGCCTCAACGCTGCCGCGCTGATCTCATTTGGCAGCAGCATGGCTTTTATGCCAATGGCAAAAAAATGGTGGGCCGGACTTTTGGTCTACGCATGCGCTTGCGGTTTATCCGGCATCGTACTCCTTTTGTACTTCACTTTTACAGCGGATATCCCAAACACCTTGGCAGTCCCCGGCATTTTTTTGGCCGTGAGCATTCTTGTTTGCCTGCTTGGCTGCATGACGTATTTGTTGCTGAAAAAAAGGAGTGACATACAATGAAAAAGTGTAATCGCTGCCACGCCGTCGTACGCGAGGAGCACGAATGCCCGATCTGCCAAAGCACGCTGACCTACGAGCCGCCATGCCATGACCAAAAGGAGCACTATTCTTTGAATCGGTATTATGTGCGTTACATCTTAAAGAACTCCTGGTTCTCCCTGCTTTGTTGCATCCCGGGGATCGTGCAGTTATGTATCTCATCCTTCAGTACGCTCCTGCTTTGTGCATGGGCACTATGGGTACTTTCCTGTTTGCTTTCCGTTTTTCAGAGAAACATCGAAACCGGCATCACACGAAAATACTCCGAAGATTATGCACATTTCAAAATTGGCTTGTGGAAATATTTGTTCGGCATCATATCGATCGCATTGTTTTGTTTTGCGTAGCCGTTTGATTTTCTACAGTAAAAATGGTCCGACCCAACAATTTTGTTGCAAATTTACGCAAAAAACTGTTGACAAAACCGCATTTGTATGATAAGATATTACGGTACGAAATTTCGTGCCGTAATACTTGACCCATTAGCTCAGATGGCAGAGCACATGACTTTTAATCATGGTGTCCGGAGTTCGACTCTCCGATGGGTCACCAATAAAGAGCACCGAGGCAGCGCCTCGGTGCTCTCTATTTGGTGACCCATCGGATAAGGGTCAAACTCTTCGAGCTGCGCTGCAACCAAACCCATTCGGGAAAGTAATCTCGCTGCTCGACCTTTCGGCACACCGTGCCGAAAGAATTCGACGTCTCCGATAGGTCAAACTCTCCAAGCTGTGCTGCAACCAAATCCATTTGACCAAGCCTGCAAGCCACAGATTTTTGATTGACAAATTGCAACATTTATGCTATAATCGCACTAATCGAACGCGGAGGTAGTCTTGTATGAACACAAAAGGTATTATATTTGATAAAGACGGAACGCTACTGGATTTTGATGCTTTTTGGGTCAAGGTCTCTGTTGTGGCTATAAAAGAATTTTTGAGTGAGATCGGTGCTGAGTTTGTAGATGCGTCGGAAATACTGACCGCCTTTGGGGTTCGTGACGGAAAAACCGAAACCAACGGTGTCCTCTGTAAAGGCACGTATGAGCAAATGGGACAGATCGTGTACGATATTTTGATAAAGCATGGGGTATCCGTGCCCCAGGACGTCGTCACTTACCGTGTGGAGGCAGCGTATGAGCAAAACGCGGAAGCCGGTGAGGTAAAGCCCACCTGCCCCGATCTGGCTAAGGTGCTGACAGGCTTAAAAAACAAAGGCATCAAGCTTGCCGTCGTAACGACAGATAACCCGCACATCACCAATCAATGCTTAGAGAAGCTGGGCATCGCAGAGCTGTTCGATCGGATCTATACCGATGACGGACACACCCCGACCAAGCCCCAGCCGCATTGTGCATGGGAGTTTTGTCGCGAATTCGGGTTACATAGAGAGCAGGTCGTGATGGTAGGAGATACGTTGACCGATATGCTGTTTGCGAAAAATGCGGGCATCATGGGCGTCGGCGTGGCTGCAGACAGCCACGCCAAAGCCGAGCTGCTCCCGCATGCGAGCACCGTCATATCCGCCATCTCTCATCTTCCCGAAATCTTGCCCTGAGGAGACGTCGTATGCTGACAGGAATTTTAGCGGGAGTCACGTGGGCTCTTGAAACGGTCATTCTTGGGATCGCTTTGCAGATGTCTCCCTTGATTTCTGACACAAGGATCGCTTTTTTGGCACCCTTTATCGCGACGTTTTTGCACGACGCATTTTCGGCGATATATATGCTGCTCTATCACGTCGCGCGGGGCAAGATCAAAGATCTGCTTGCAATCTGCAAGAAAAAAACGGTGCTGTGGCTGATCCTGTCGTCTGCCATCGGCGGCCCGATCGGAATGACGGGCTACGTGATGGCCGTGCGTTATATGGGCCCGTCCGTAGGCGCCGTGGCCAGTGCGATCTATCCTGCAGTAGGAGCCGTTTTGGCTTGTCTGTTTCTGAAGGAAAAGAACAAGTGGTATCAATGGATCTTTCTTGCGATGACACTTTTGGGCGTTCTGGGGATAAGCTATTCCCCCGGCTTGCAGATTGAAAACGTATGGCTCGGGCTTTTGGGAGCATTCATGTGTGCCTTTGGCTGGGGAATTGAGGCGGTCATACTGGCGAAATGCTTCAAGGATGGTGAGATCAAAAGCGAATATGCCTTGAATATTCGCCAAGCCGTCTCGGCACTGATATACGGCAGCTTGATCCTGCCGACGTTAAGTGCTTGGGACGTGACCTTGGGATTGTTTACAGGGGGCGAGGGAGTCCTTTTGTTGATCATTGCAATCGCAGCACTCTGTGCAACGCTTTCCTATATGTTCTATTACCGATCGATCAGCAAGATCGGTGCGGCCAAGGCCATGGCTTTGAATATCACGTATACAGCGTGGGCGATTTTGTTTACGGTGATTTTGCTGGGGGATCTGAGTGTTTTGAATCCCATGACGCTTACGTTTGCCCCGATGATCGTCGTGTGCGGCTTTTTCGCCGCCACGGATATCAAACAGATATTTCAAATAAAAAAACGCGATAATAAAGAATAGGATTGCTATTGAACGTACGGGAATCTCGCCTGCGGAGGGGTATGCGAACCCGCGAGGCGAGCCTAAGGCTCGCCTCGCCGGGTGAGATTCCTCGTACGGGTCACCAATACAAAAGCACCGATGCGATTGCATCGGTGCTTTTGTATTGGTGAGCCAACTTCAAACTAAATCGAATTTGATTTATACGCTTTCTACTGCATTGCTATCACTTTCTATTACCCTGCTCAATAGCAATACAACAAATAATATCAAGAAATTACAGCTGAAAAATTGACTTGCTTGTTTTGCTCTTTTCAAACACATGAGCTAAGAAATGCGGTAAGCACTGGGGGTATGTCCCGTCTGCGCCATAAACGCCTTGTAAAAGGAGCTGCAGCTCTCAAAGCCGACCTCCGCGCTGATGTCTGACACCGAAAGCTCGGTCTCCTTAAGGAGGCGGCAAGCCTCGTTGATTTTAAGTCTACGCTGAATAGAAACGAAATTTGTTTGTGTCTGAGCCTTAATCAATCGGCTGACATAGGACGGAGAATAATTAAATGCCTTGGCCACGCTCTGCAGGGTTGCCTCCTTATAGTGTTGCTTGAGGTAATTGAGTATGGATGGAACCGCTGAATGCGGATAAAGGGGAAGGTTGTCCGAAGAGCCGTTCTGAGCCGCCGATCTCTCGGATAAAAGAGCGAAAAAACTTTTCATCATCCAGACATAGGGCAGATCATCGGCATTGCAGTTTTTTTGACGGAGTTTTTCCAGTATCAGGAGCTGCAAGAGCTCGTGAGCCGCCTCGGGACAGTCGGTGCCCTTGATAAAATGGTACTTGGAAAGGTTGGAGCAGAAAAAACTATGGTAAAGAAATGACACAAGAGGGGAGCTGTAATCATTCAGTAAGCTGCGATAGGTGACCTCAAAGGAGGAGGCCTTCAGCAGTATATTGAAGAGCAAGCCGTCACAACGGATCATGCTGTGCTCGGTAAAGGGAGGGATCACACACAGATCCCCCGGATTCATAGCCAGCACTCGTCCGTCAATGGTATGCTCCGCACGGCCGTCCAACAGATAGGATATTTCGAAAAATTCATGGGTGTGCAGAAACGGCGGCATATGACGGACGTGATGGGACACATAGATCTGACGGTCATCCTCCGGAAAGTAAAACTTTTCCAACAACAGATCCACAGGACAGGGGGTGAGCTGGGGCAAATACATCTGGTGCTGTCTTACATCCTCCATATTCGTGGATGCCAGAAAGCCCGACAGATCGCCGCTTTGGACGGCTCTGTGGTATTGCTCATATATTTCCTCGCCGTACATATCGGGACGGGTTAATTCATAAAACTCGTCTTGATGATTATTTCGGAACATAAAGGCCCTCCCCCGGTAATCAATATCCGTATACAGTATAGCACGTATCATGCCCTCCGTCAATAATAATTATTAACCAATGTCAAAAAATGACACAATACTTGACAACGGTGAGCATTGCAATCAGCGTAGGTAAATAATATAATAAAACTGTCATTTTCAAGCATTGATATGACGAAAACGTAAGGAGATTGCAATATGAAAAAACGCTTAAACGCCGTACTTGGCATAATCGGTCTGGTTTTGCTTTGCCTTGCCCTCTTTGTGGGATGCCGCTCAGAGGATCACCCACAGGACAGCGCATCCCATACCGATGAACCGCCGACCGAAGAACTATCAACCGAAACGGCTCCGATCGACACCCCTGCTTCGAATGAGACCGAAACAGATGAGTCTGAGATCACCACAACACCCATACCGGAGGACGCTATGTACGCAGACAATATTTTTTCTGATGACCCCACCGTTGTGCAAATGTACATCGATGGAACAACAAATCCGATCCCCGTGGAGATTCCCAAGAAAAAGAGAGGGATCGGACTTCAGGTGCAGGTAAACGCGCCTTTCTCGGGTGTCCGCATGGGCTTCCCGACGTGGGGTGTTGCGGGTACCTACTGTACCCTGTCGATTTACCGCTGGGATACAAACTATAAGACCACTCTTGCCGCAGAGCCCCTGCTCGACCTGCCCATTACCGATATTCAGGACTGCGCTATTCGGGATATCCCCTTTGGCCGTCAGTTTGACCCGGGCGAATACCTGTTCATGGTACACAGCGGCGGAGGCCCCGACGGCAAGCTGCCGGGCGTCTGGAATTTTACCTCGAGTGTCAGCTGCGGTCAGATGTATAACCATGGAGGAAAGATGAATGGCGAATTGCAGCTTTGGATGATGTTCGATAAGACCCCTATCATCCCCTTCGGCTCCATGGATGCCCTGTATACCAACGAGGCGTCGGCAACAGAGAAATCCGATGCTGTCGCCGCCTATCGCGCCTTGATTCGGAATCTGTCCGCCTTCCCGACCTCCTTTAAGATCGGGGACACCCAATACCACGGCTTCGGCAAGGACTTCAAGGTACTGGATCGCAACGTGGAGACCGGCGATCTCTCCGAAACCACCACCATCCGATTTGGCTATCAGGATACGTTGGAGATCCTTCTGGTCGCTACCCTGTACCCCGAATACGCCGCCTACGAATGGACGCTCTACTTTACCAACGTAGGTACCGAGAATTCTCCCACCATATCCGAGATCAACGGTTGTGACTATACCATTCGTGCCGACAATCCCCATCTGCGGGGTATATACGGAGACGGCGGCTACGACGGTATAGCCAATATGCCCTACGATATCAACATATCGGGCATGAACATGGAGATCAATAACGAGACGGGACGAAGTACCTATGGCCGATTCCCCTACTTCCAGGTGACCCATAACAGCGGCGGCGTGTTCTTCGCGGTGGGCTGGCCGGGTCAGTGGCGTGCGGGCTTTGACTCCCGGAACGGAAACCTGCGCGTGTATGACGGCCAGGTCAAGCTGGATACCTACCTGCGCCCGGGTCAGACCATACGGACGCCTCTCTCCAGCTTCTTGTTCTATAATGGAAGCGACAATGACCGTGCCACCAATCTTTGGAGAAAATTCTACATTGACTGCAATATGCACAAACCCGGTGGAGAGACCTTTGAACCGGCCGTGGCGGCGGTCACCTCCTGGATGTATGGTGAAATGGTGGGCGCGAATGAGGCGAATCAGATCGACGCTATCAAGACTTACCACGATAACGGCATTGCCCTGGACTATTTCTGGATGGACGCGGGCTGGTACTATAAGACAGGAACCCAATCTTTGGACGTTTGGCTGCCTACGGGCACATGGTACGTAGACGAATCCCGTTTCCCGACCAAGTTCAAGGCTATTTCGGATTATGCCCACAGCAAGGGAACCAAGACCATTCTGTGGTTTGAGCCCGAGGTGGTGCGTCTGGATCCCGCCCTGTTCGGAGAGACCAGCGTCCGCAAGGAGTGGTTACTCCCCAACAGCGCCACCAAGCTGATCGATTACGGCAATCCCGAGGCTCGAGAGTGGCTGCTCAACCGTGTCTGTACCATTCTGGAGGAGGGCGACATCGACCTCTACCGCCAGGATTACGGTGTTGCTTCTCCCGCCTCCGAGTGGCAGTCCAACGACCCCGCGGGGCAGATCGGTATCACCGAGAATCTCTACGTGCAGGGCTACCTCTGGTTCTTGGACGGCATTATTGCCAGATTCCCCGACATGATGATCGACTCCTGCGCGGCGGGCGGCGGTCGTAACGATCTGGAGACCATGCGCCGTGCAGTGCCTCTCCATAAGAGCGACAGTGCCTATTCGGAGCATGATATCAAGCAGAGCATGAACGCATCCCTGTTCGCCTGGCTCCCCTACTTCGGTACCGTTGTGGATGGACCTGCTACTTGCAACCGTGTGGATCGCTACGGACTGCGCTCCTCCTTCTGCAGCTTCCCCGTACTTGAATACAATCTGAACTCGTCGGAGCTGGATTGGCAGACCGCGAAGGCCTGTGTCGACGAATGGGAGCAGATCAAGGGCTTCTACGACGACGATTACTACCTGCTCTCTGAGTGGAACCGCTCTGACAAGGAGTGGATGGCCTGGGAATTCTACGATTCCCAAAGTGGCAAGGGATTTTTCGAGGTGTTCCGCCCCGCAAATGCGACTGACAGCAGTTTTACCGTTCAGCTGAAGGGTCTGAAAAATACCGCCTCCTACAAGCTGACCGACACCGAAGGCCGCTTTGAGGTCACTGCCTCAGGCTCCGAGTTGAAAAAGGCAGGCTACACGATTACGCTGGCAGAGGCGTACAGCAGCGCTGTGGTGCTGATCGAGGAAGTACCCTCCTGACAGAACTTCACGGACAGCTTGCTGACGTAGAATTATCGAAGCGAATCATTAAAACAAGCCTAGCCGAACGGGAGTCGAACCAAGTTGGTTTTGACGTGCAGATTTGTCCGATCCCTTCATCTTTTCCCTTGGACATATTGCCTATATGCCCTGCGGGAAAAGCTTTTGGGCTCGAAAAAATCTGCTGCGTCAAAACTGCTCGCACCCGCCGGCGAATGCATTTTTGATAGATTTTGGCGCGATTTTGCGAAGTAGCATAACCGAAGAAAGCCAAATCCATACGGTTTTGAGTGACAAATATCCGCATTTGCTGCAGATAAAATTCTCGCAATATGATATATTGCTTCGCATTTTCTCTTTGCATCTGCATAATATTTGCTCACTCAAAACTGCGAAGCACCCTCCGGCGTTGCGATTTTTGATGGATTTTGTCGAAGCGAGTCGAAGCAAGATACGCATCTTGCAAGGCGAGTTTCGGCAAAAGACACAAAAATTGCTCGTCGCAGGGCGTATGATTTGACTTTCTTCGGTTATGACCATCTTGCGACGAAAGCGCGCCGAAAGATGCGAAAATGCATCGCTGGCGGGCAATTCGGTTCGATTCCCGTTCGGCTAACCCGAAGCAATTCGGATTAGGCTTGTTATGGTGAAACGTAAAACAACCTTTTCAATCAGTAAAGCCCGCGGTACAGGGTCAGAAGCGTGTTCTCGTCCACCGCCTTGTCCGCCAGCACCAACAGATCATCCGAGCGGGTCACGGTCTTGCCGCAGGACTCCAGCGCAGGGAGGATATCCACGTACTCGACACCGTAGTGGTTGTAGGTCTCGCCGCTGATCGTCAGGCCCATGACCTCGGTTGCGAATGCCTTGAGAACATAGAGGTGATTCTCGTCACCAAAGAAGGTCGCCTTGGTGGAAGACTCGTCCAAACGCACCATCTTACCGCCCGCGAAGGCGTAGTAGGAGCCGATTCAACGGCTGATTATCAGCCGCTTTTATGCAAACGGATTGCACAAAAATACAACCGAAATAATACCGAAGGCCACACCAATCCATTGCTTTACGGAAAGCCGTTCCTTGAACAGCAGTACGGCTGCCAAGGTGGTAAGCACAAGACCTCCGCCATTGACAATCGGGAAAAAGATGGCGCTATCCATGACCCCCGAAAGATAGAGATTAAATTTGTTGTTTACAGCTACGCAAGCACCGTTTGTTACCATAATTCCAATCAAAAGCCAAATCAGCATTCTGCTCTTGTTTCGCTTTTCTTTCTCGTTTGTAGATAGACCTTCGCGCCGTTTCAGCAACAGAGCGAAAATTGCGCAAAAGACTGCCGATGAGACAAAAGCGATGATCAAAAATGCGTTTAGCTCATTGCGGTATACAGAGCTTTGGTGCACCTTCTGCATAACGCCGATACCGCCCGTTGCGACAAAGGCTATAAGACACAGAAACAACCATTTTACATTTGCCTTTTTTTCACCGCTGTCACTTTTGGCGGCAAGAATAAAGCTCACCAGCATCAGTACAATTCCCACGATCTGCGCCCACCCTAAGCTCTCGTCAAAAAACAATACGCCTGACAGAGCGGATATCAGTGTGGAAAAAGAGATGATAACCGAGGTGTAGGACATCGGTCCGACTTGCAAAGCGGCAATATTCGTGATTCCTTGAAGAGCTGTAATGGCACCAAACACAACGCCGAGTAGGACTGTAAATGCAGATGCAGAACCAAAACCTCCCCAACACAGTAGAACTACGGCTGCGGTCAAACAACTGACAGCGTTGAACCAAAAACCTCCCGAAAGCTTCGTGGTTTCTTGATCGGTGTAGTACTTTTTCGTAATACCTCCGCCGAGAGCCGCAGCCAGAGATAAGATCAGTTTCGTCGGTATGCTCATATCTTCTTCACCCATAAAAGCTTGGCAGTGCGAGGTGCTTCAAATCGAAGCGTTACGACTCTGTCGGTTACGCTTTCCTCACGGCTGTCCTCGTCGGTAACGGTATATCTGTCGGCTCCACTTGCAAACGGCAGGAATACTTCAAGCAGATCCCCTGCGCAATTTTCCTGACGGAACGCCAATATGACACCGTCTTCTCGGTCGGGATCATAGTAGCAGAAGGCGGTGAAATCGGCGGTATCCTGCTCCCCGTGCCATGGCGTCAGGGTATAAACCTCTTTGAGCAGATACGGGGCTACCCGTTTCCATTCCCGGAGTCCAAATCGGAGCATATCGAAATTTTGCTCTGCGTCATATACGAACTGCGAATCCACGTTCAACGCAGGAAGATAGGACGCGCGCCAAACGTAAGGATCGCTGATACCTGTGGGCGCAAGCTGTGACAGCTTTTCTTTGGTGTTCGCTCCGCAGAACGGGATCCATTTGTTAAAAGAGGTGGTCATCGAAAGCCGAAGCGCGGTGCTTGTTCTGTCGCTGTCGCTTCGAAGAAGCGGAACGCCTCGGCGCATGGATTCGAGATCGTTTCTTCCGCCGCCTCCTGCACAGGAATCAACGAATCCGCAACCGCCATAAGAAAGCGTACAAGCGATAATGTCATCCCACATTTGATAATGACCGATGATAAACTTGGATTCTGTGATACCGTATCGGTTCTCACCCTCCAGACTGTCAAGATGCTGCCACAGCGTTGATGCGTTACAGTTGTTATCCTCTCGATACATCTCTACCTTGTTTTGGCGAAGCATTTTGCATATACGCTCCGTCGTCCACTTACGGCACGCGGGATCTCCGATATTGTTGGAGATGGTTGCTTCTCCATCTACACGAATTGCCCAGTCTATGTTGTAGCCGTAGTTTTTGGCAAGACTTTCGGGATCGGTAACGCGCTCAGGTTCAAACCAGACCAGCGTTTTCATGCCGTGCTCCCGCGCAAAATCCGTAGACTCGAGAAAGGTTTGATCGGGCCATTTGCGGGGATCCAGCTCCCAGGTTCCGACCGTATCCCACCAATCGTGTCCCGGTACGTAGGGTTCGGCACTTGTACCGTCCGGGCAGACATACCATCCCGCGTCAAACCATCTGAAATCTACCTTTGCGTCTTCGGCAATCATTTTTTCCAAAGAAGGACGCCACGTGGTATGGCACTCGGATATACTTCCGTCCGAATTTGGCAGTCCCGTATCATTGGAAAGACAGCAGGTGGAGAAAGGCTCAAGATAACGGCCGCTCGCATCCGCCTTCGGCATATTATATCGGATAAACCAATCACGCCAGAAATTTGTGGCAAAATGCTCATCTCGCACCATATACGGAGCGAGTACAAAAAGCGCGGTCCGTATTTTTTCACCGGGCTTCAAATATGTTTTCAACCCGTTGACTGAGGATGCGGTATAGGTCGTCATGTCACCGACCGATGAAAAGGAGGCCTTCCACGTGCCCGCCCAACCAATGGCAAGCATCGCACCACCGTCACCGTATTCCAAATTGAAGTAAGGAAAATTGACGTGCGTCGCCCGTCCCGAGTCCGACGAAAACTCTGCCGGATCCTTACGCAGATCGATGCTGTACGGGCGATATTGGTTGATGTGATCTCCCAAAATACCCTTCAAAACAGGATTTTTGCCTTCAAAAGATAACTCCGCTTTCAACTCTTGAATCACGCCACTGCTCTTGTCCGAAGTGTTTTCAAGCCATACCGTCCACTCGGTGATGCCATGGGAGAAATAGTGCGTAAGGATCAACGTGACCTCAAGGGTATGTAAAAACAAAAACCTAAAAGTTTGCGTTTCTTTCTCATCCGATCGTATGGTATCCTTGCTTATATGCGTAAAATGCTCGGGCGAAAAGCCTTGATATTTCCTACCATCGTAAACAAATGAAAACGGCATATTCGACAGATCGGCAGACAGCGTGCGATACTGCTCGGTTGCTTGAAAATTTTCATAATTATTTTTCATGTTTTTCTCCTTCGCATATAATTTGGACTTGACAAAAGACTCATCATGTGATATTATAACATTTGAATTATTATATTTATATGATTTTTCATTCGTTTTATATAAAAATTCGCTCATCGGGAGGAAGCATGTACGAGCCAAAAAATTTGCCGCAGCTGAATGAAGCAATCAGTACATTATCCAGTATGCGTTTTTCTATCGTTTACAATAACAAATACAGTAAGGCTGATGATCCCGACGCCGACCCTTTGCACATTCATAACTTTCTTGAAATTTTTCTGAATGTTTCAAGCGATATATCCTTTCTTGTCAATAACAACCTATATCCCGTTCCCGAGGGAGACGCGGTGATCTCACGCCCGGGTGATATACATATGGGAGTTTTTCACAAGGCTGCCGTGCAGGAGCATATATGCATCTGGATCGAGGCGGACTTTGCCTCTCCCATATTCTCTTTTTTGCGCAAAGAGGACTTTTGTCCTTTGTTCTCCTTTGACGAGAAAACAAAAAAGGAATTGCTGTCTCTTACCTTCTCGCTGCTGGATATATGTGAAAATGAAGGCTCTGAGTTGAAAAAAGCGTCTTGTTTGCTCCGAATTTTAACGTTGTTCGAAAAGGAGACGTCACCTGATGCCGCCGCGCAGTCTGATATTCCCGAACCGCTTCAAAAAATATTGGATGACATTCACGGGAATTTTGCCGAGATCCGCAACGTGAGCGACATTCTGACGTCCCACTTTGTAAGTTCCGCTACCCTGACACGTTGGTTTCGAAAGCACCTTCATACGTCTCCGCGAGAATATCTCGAATCAGTCAAACTGTCCAACGCGGCTGTTTTGCTTTCAAACGGACATTCGGTAACGGACGCGTGTATGCGCTCCGGATTTACGGATTGCTCCCATTTTATCGTTCTTTTCAAAAAGAAATTCGGAGAAACGCCGTTGAAATATAAGAAAAAAGTAAATATCGGCACATCTTTTCAAGCGTGACTTATTGTCATACAGACTGATGATAAAGGAGGAAAAACCATGAAAAACACAGTGCTACGCGCCCTGATCTGTACCCTTGCCGTCCTGCTGGCTATGAGCCCAGCTGTCTTGGCTATCCTGCCCGCATCTGCCGCAGAGGATACCGTCTACCTGGGCGACCGACAGGATCTGTTCATTGCCCGCGACAGCCTGGACGATTTCGGGTGGAATACCGCCCATTCGGGAGAACCCATCACCATTGGTACCCAAAAATACGATAAGGGCATAGGCTTCCATTGCCTGCCCGACCGCGATGCCTACGTGGAGTTCGACATCTCCTCTTTGGGAATGAAATACTTTTCCGCCTTTGTTGGCGTTCTTCAGGAAGCAAACTATTTCATAGAATGGGGAAGCATCTCCTTCCACGTCTACGGCGACGGAAAACTGCTGGCTTCTTCTCCTATGGTGGAGTGGAACAACGAGCCCTACTTCCTATCCTGTGCGATAGAGGGTGTGAGTACCCTCAAACTGGTACAGAAGAACGAGAACGGCCATGCCTGTGACGCGGGTGTATGGGGCAATGCATGTCTGACCATTGAACAACCCAAGGCCCCTGACGCAGGGGAGGAAGGAGAGCCCACTATGAATCCCGATAAGACAACTCTTACCCAGCCTGAGGAGCTGGTCAGCGGCGACTACGCTTATGTCAGTGACCTGTACTGGATGGACAACAATACCTACCCCGGCAATGTGGTAGGCCGTGACTGCAATACCGCCAACGAGATCATCTTTTCCAACGACGGCAAGTTCTTTGAGAAGGGCGTGGGCTTCCATGCCAGCTCGGGTGACTATACTTCATTTGTAGACGTTAATATTGAAGGTCTGGGCTTTACCAAGTTTGCCGCCTATTACGGCGTTTGCGAGACCCTGACTGCCCACGACATCACCATGGCCTCGGTCAAGTTCGCGGTCTTCGGTGACGGCGTAAAGCTCTGGGAGAGCGATGCTATGAAGTTTGGGCAGGATATGGCATCCATGGACTGCGATATCAGCGGCGTTTCCGTCCTTCGCTTGGCCGTTGCGGGTGCGCCCGGTATCGGTGGCGCGTGGGGCACCTGGGGCGGCGCCGTGATTTCCAAGAGCGGCAACATCACCGACGATATGATCTACCTCGATCCGGCCGATGTGACCGAGCCTCCCCTTGAGACCGATGCCTCCACTGATTCCGAGACGGATTCTGTAACTGAGCCCCCAACAATCCCTGAAACCGAGGCAAAGACCACCGAGCCCGAGGCTACCGTATCCGAGACCAACACCGAGTCCGAGACCCAATCCCAAAAGAAGGGCTGCGGAGCTGCTATTGGCACAGCTTCGGTGGGTATTGCTCTGACTGCCTGCACTGCCGCCGTGCTGAAGAAGAAAAAGGAGGACTGAATCATGCGTAATCGTCTGCTTTTGAGTCTGACCGCGGGGCTTCTGCTCCTGTGTCTGACAGTCAGTTTGGCTTCCTGTACCAAAACCCAAGAACCTACCCCGGAGGATACTACCGTGACCGATGAAACCATCACCTCTGCTGAGACCGAACCCGAAATCGAGCTTTTCAAGCCCGATCCCGAACGCGCTGTCCCCAAGTACGACGCTTTGATGAGCAACCTGGATGCCTTCCCCCTGTGCTTTAAGTACGGTAAGACCGAGTACAACGGTTTTGCGGGCTTTGCCTTGGAGTCCGAGAATTATGAGAACGTGGATCGCGGTGTGAAGTCCACCCTGGTGCTGCGCCATCCCGAGATCCCCGCCGCCTTCAAGCTGGTGGCTACGGTCTACCCACAGGAGTCCGCCTACGAGTACGTGGTCTATATCACCAATGACGGACAGACAAATACCGAGATCATCTCCGACCTTTGCTTTTCCATTCGGTTTGAAGGCGAGAATCCCGTGATCAGCGGCATCAATGGTGATGCAGGCGGTGTCAATTATACTCCCTACGAGCATGATCTGTCCTCCCGCTCCCGCTATAAAGATCGTTCCACCTCGGGACGTCCCTCCCACGGTGTGTTCCCCTACTACAACCTTTCCTATGGCAACGGCGGCACCTTCATCGCAATCGGCTGGCCGGGTACCTGGTACGCGAATTACAGCTACAATAAATCCGCCAAGGTGACCACCCTGGAGGCAGGCCAAGGTGACGTCGCTACCTACATTGCCCCCGGTGAGACCCTCCGCACCCCTCTCATGGGCTTTGTGGAGTATGAGGGTGTGGATGCCGACGAGCAGGCCAATATGTGGCGTCGCTACTACATCAACGATGTCATGCGCAAGATCGACGGCGAGTTGACCCCTACCTATGTGGGCGTAGCCAATATGTCTCAGGGTATGACCACCAAAAAGGAGCTGCTCATGCTGAACGCCTACAAGGCTCACGGCATTGTTCCTGATGTCATATGGATGGATGCGGGCTGGTATACGGGTGCTGACGGTGAGTCCGTCGCCTGGTCCCAGACCGGCTCCATGGACATCGACTATACACGATTCCCCGACGGCATGGCATCCATCGGTGAGTTTGCCGAGAAGAACGACGCCATGTTCCTCCTCTGGTTCGAGCCGGAAAATATGAGACTGGACACCGAGGCGTTCCTCGCCGGTCAGGAGGGCTTCAAGGAGGAATGGCTGCTGTCTACCGTGGCAGAAGGAAGCTGGCTCCAAAGTCGCATCATCAACCTTGGCGATCCCGAGTGCCGTGAGTGGATCTTTGCCAAGATCAGCAAGGTCATCGAAACTGCGGGTGTCACGGGCTACCGTCAGGACTTTAACAACGATCCCGCCCCCGCTTGGGCAGCCGCCGACGAAAGCGACCGCAAGGGCATGACCGAAAACCAGTACGTCCAGGGCTATCTGGCTCTGTGGGATGCCATCATTGAGAAGTACGGCATCTTTATTGATTCCTGCGCCTCGGGCGGCGGCCGCAACGATCTGGAATCCATGAAGCGCGGCGTTCCCCTCCATTACACCGACTGGTTTGATGGCAACCACGAGGACTATGACATGAAGGGCAAGAATACCCAAGTCCTCTTTAAGTGGTTCCCCTATTTCAAGAACGAGGTCTACCAGAACAGCCTCTATAAGCTCCGCATGAACTATGCGCCCTTCTGCTTGCTCAAGGTGGAGTCCGCGCTGGATAAGGATACCGATTGGGGGCTTCTCAAGCAGGCATACGACGAGTACGACCTCATCCGCAAGTACTTCTATGGCAATTACTACACCCTCACAGAGTGGACGGCGAACGCCGACCGCTGGGACGGACGGATGTTCTTTGATCCCGAGCTGGACGAGGGCTTCGCCTCCATCGCTTGCCAGGAGACATCCTCCAAGCTGACCAATACGATTTGCCTCAAGGGTCTTGATCCCGAGAAGCAGTATCACATCACAGACTTTGACGGGCTCGTGGATGTGACGGCGAAGGGCGCAGATCTTATGGAGCATGGAATTACCGTGACGGTACCCGAGCAGCCTTATGCGGTTATTCTGCTGATCAAGCCTGCTCAATAAGCGAAGCGCATATACGCATAGCCGAACGGGAGTCGAACCAAATTGGTTTTGACGTGCAGATTTGTCCGATCCCTTCATCTTTTCCCTTGGACATATTGCCTATATGCCCTGCGGGAAAAGCTTTTGGGCTCAAAAAAATCTGCTGCGTCAAAACTGCTTGCACCCGCCGGCGAATGAATTTTTGATAGATTTTGGGGCGATTTTGCGAAGTAGCATAACCGAAGAAAGTCAAATCCATACGGTTTTGAGTGACAAATATCCGCATTTGCTGCAGATAAAATTCTCGCAATATGATATATTGGTTCGCATTTTCTCTTTGCATCTGCATAATATTTGCTCACTCAAAACTGCGAAGCACCCTCCGGCGTTGCAATTTTTGATGGATTTTGTCGAAGCAAGATACGCATCTTGCAAGGCGAGTTTCGGCACAAGACACGAAAATTGCTCGTCGCAGGGCGTATGATTTGACTTTCTTCGGTTATGACCATCTTGCGAGTGAAAGCGCGCCGAAAGATGCGAAAATGCATCGTCGTCGGGCAATTCGGTTCGATTCCCGTTCGGCTAACTCTTTTACTTTTGTAATAACAGTTAACTAATGGGAGCCTCTAAATATTCTGCCGATTCGCTGTGCGCAGAATATTCAGAGGCTCCCTTATGTATATACAATGGTATGTTCATCGACAATGAAAACATCAACCATATGTTTTTACTAAATCTATTATGAATTTGCAGTATTCCGTAAACGCATCCGGATGGCTTTCAATATCGCAGTGATTCATTCCTTCCTCGATGCGAAGTGTATAGGATAACTTCTCTTTTTCCATTTTCTCAATCAGTGGCGGCATATGATTCTCGGTGAAGTAAGAATCGTTTCCTCCATAAACGAAATAATACGGAATTTTCGGCATAAGCTCACAAAAATCCACCGGAGAATACCGTTTCATAACGGATAAAAGATCCTCATCCTCTTCGATATGAGCCGAAAGTATCGCGCGTCTGAAATCCGGTATGTCGGAAAATACTCTTTTCATATCCGTAACGGCACAGTTGACAGCGCAGCCTACAGCTTTTCTTTTTCCGTACACAAGATAATTCAAAGCGGTAAGCCCACCCATACTTCCTCCGCTTACGATAAGCGGAATGTTTTCATAGGCTCCGAGTCTTTCGTAAACCGCATCAATCACCTGCTCATTAAATTCGCTCGAATTTTTACTCATCCACGCCCAGACGCTATAGTAAGGAAACACCCAGGCAATTCCCGCTTCTCCTAAAGTCTTGGCGATTTTGGGGCTCTCTTGATACATAGTCGCATCGGTGTATCCGTGAAAGCAAACGCATATAGCACGGAGAGGGGATACGAGAGTATCTTGGTTCAAAAAAGCATAATCGTATAAATTATCTTTGTTTATGTACTTCATAAAACTTGCTCCATCATAATTTTGACTTTTTTATTATAGCATAAAAATCGGTTTTTGTAAAGGTAAAAAAAACAGGAGCACGGAGAGTAGCCGAACGGGAATCGAACCGAATTGCCGTTCGGCTAGCCCTTGAAATGGATCCACAAAAACTGCCAGGCAGAGGATCGGCTGCAGTAACCAATGTTTGCGCTTGCGAGCAACATCAAACTTATTAGCATATATCATGTACAAGAAATTTGGGAGTAATAAAGATATTCATGACAATTTGCTTCCTTGGAAAGCATTGAGTGGCGATTTAACGGAATTTTCAGAAGTGCGTAACAAGTGGATTTATGCATGATGTAAAAACAAAAGGTGGCAGAACCTCTGCCACCTTTTGCCCATACAAATATTAAACTCATAAAGAATAATTATAGTAAAAAACAAATCCGAACCAATTTCGATTTACGAAATAGTTCGGATTTGTTACGTTTGGTGACCCGTACGGGAATCGAACCCATGTTTCCAGCGTGAGAGGCTAGCGTCTTGACCGCTTGACCAACGGGCCGTCGTTTGCGACTTGCTTATTATAGCACATTCTTTTTGAAAATGCAACCCCTTTTTGAAAAAAAGTTCAAAAAATTTTTCACTTTTTTTCAGGCAGCGTTTTCGGGGGAAAAATCAATTGAAAATCCTGTTTGAATTGTTCAAAAAGCACGTGTGTTCCCTGTCTTTTTTACTAAATTATCCGCTCTCTCTTGCAATTTCAAAAATTATCCTTTATAATAAAATCAATGAATTTGATTCTGATATTCAAGGAGGTACACATGATCTACGACAAAAACAGACAGACCCCCGAGCTTGACCGTGAGCTTTTCAAAAATCCGACGGCACAATATCGCGGCACGCCCTTCTGGGCCTGGAACTGCGATCTGCAGAAGGATGAGCTTTTGCGTCAGATCGACGTTTTCAAGCAGATGGGCCTGGGCGGATTCCACATGCATTGCCGCGACGGTATGTCCACCACCTATCTCTCGGACGACTTTATGGACCTGGTCAAGGCCTGCACCGATCACGCAGAGAAAAACGAGATGCTGGCGTGGCTGTACGACGAGGACAAGTGGCCCTCCGGCTTTGCGGGCGGCTACGTGACCAAGGATCCCGCCTTCCGTCAGAGATTCCTTTGCTTTACCAGCAATCCCGGCTATATCACATGTGACAGCTCGGTTCTGATCGCCAAATTTGACGTCGTGCTTGGCGAGGACAAGTGCCTGAAATCCTACCGCAAGGTCAAGGACGGCGACCAGATCGAGGGCACGCTTTGGACGGTATGGCGCGAGATCGCAGGCAACTCGCCCTGGTACAACAACCAGTCCTACGTGGACACGCTCAACAAGGCAGCCATTGAAAAATTCATTGAGGTCACACACGAGCGTTATTTTGAGACCGTGGGCGATCGCTTTGGCTCCACCGTTCCCGCCATCTTTACCGACGAGCCGCAGTTTATGCGCAAGGGCACGCTCGCCTTTGCAGACAGCAAGCAGGACGTGCACCTGCCCTGGACCGACGACCTGGAGGACACCTTCAAGGCAGCCTACGGCGACTCCCTGGTGGATCATTTGCCCGAGCTGCTCTGGGATCTCCCGGGTGGCGAGATCTCGCTGACAAGATACCACTACCACGACCACGTTTCCGAGCGCTTTGCCAAAGCGTTTGCCGACACCTGCGGCGACTGGTGCGACGCGCACAACATTGCGCTGACCGGCCACATGATGGAAGAGCCTACCCTGCACTCCCAGACCGCTGCGATCGGCGACTGTATGCGCTCTTACCGCGCGTTCGGCATTCCCGGCATTGATATGCTGTGCGCAAAATTTGAATTTACCACCGCAAAGCAATGCCAGTCCTCGGTGCACCAGTACGGTCGTCCCGGCATGATGAGCGAGCTTTACGGCGTGACCGGCTGGGATTTCGACTTCCGCGGCCACAAGCTGCACGGCGACTGGCAGGCAGCCCTTGGCGTAACCGTGCGCGTTCAGCACCTTTCCTGGGTCTCCATGAAGGGTACGGCCAAGCGCGACTATCCTGCATCCATTTCTTATCAGTCCCCCTGGTACGGCGAATACAGCTACGTGGAGGATCACTTCGGTCGAGTCAATACCGCGCTGACCCGCGGCACACCGCTGGTCAAGGTAGGCGTTGTGCACCCCGTGGAAAGCTACTGGCTGCATTGGGGGCCCAACGAGCAGACGCAGCTGGTGCGCGACAAGCTGGACGGCAACTTCCAAAACGTGACAAGCTGGCTGCTGCGCGGCAATATTGACTTTGACTTTATTTGCGAATCCACGCTGCCCGATCTCTGCCCCGAGGGTGGAAATCCCCTGCAGGTGGGCAAGATGGCATACGACGTGGTCATCGTGCCCGAGTGCGAAACGCTGCGTTCGACCACGCTTGCACGCCTGGAGGCCTTCTGCGCTGCGGGCGGTAAGCTGGTCTTTATGGGTGATGCCCCCAAGTATGAGGACGCAAAGCCCTCCGTGCGCGGCAAGCAGCTGTTCGATCAGGCTGAACAGATCGCCTTCTCGCGCGGCGCGTTGCTTGAGGCGCTTTACGACGACCGCACGGTCGAGATCCGAAATTTCAACGGTGCGTACACCGACAATCTGATCCACCAGATCAGACGCGATACCAATGGCGTATGGCTGTTCATCTCGCATTGCACCGAGCCCTACAACAAGGACGTTGCCCGCTCTCAGGGCATCCACGTCTACATCAAGGGAAAATACAAGGCACAGCTGTGGGATACCGTCACGGGCGAGATCAAGCCCGTCCGCTACAGCAATCGCACGGGCGGCAAAACGCACGTGATCATGAAACTGCACGACTACGACTCGGCACTTCTCTACCTTGAGGATACGGACGAAGACAGCGGCTACGAGCCCGCCCCCGAGGCAGCTCCCACACCGATCAGCATCGTTCGCATGAACGTGGGCTACGGTGCATGGGCCGAGCAAGGTGCCTCTACCGATCCCGTGGCATGCGTCCCTGCTACCGTTTCCTACACCTTGAGCGAGCCCAACGTGCTGCTCTTGGACACCGCAAGATACGCGCTGGACGGCGAGGAGCTTGCAGGTCCCGAGGAGATCTTGCGCATCGACGCGGCCGTGCGCCGCAGACTTGGCTTCCCTGCCGGCAAGGCACAGCCCTGGGTGATCGAAAACAAGCCTGCAGAGCATACTGTGACGCTGGAATACACCATTCACAGCGAAATTGACTACGAGCAGCCTTATCTTGCGCTGGAGGAGGCAGATCTTGCAAAGATCGAATGGAACGGGCATCCCGTTTGCGCAAAACCGGAGGGCTATTACGTGGACCTCTCGATCAAAAAGGTGGCGCTGCCGCCTCTTTGCAAGGGCGAGAACACCTTGCGCGTGACCATTCCCTTTGCAGAGCGCTCCAATTGCGAGGCGATGTATCTGCTTGGTATGTTCGGCGTCAAGGTCGCGGGCAGACAGCTGACGGTCACCGCCCTTCCCGAAACGCTCGGATTCTCGGATCTGACCTATCAAGGCCTGCCCTTCTACGGCGGTGCGGTCTCCTACCACATCCCCGTAGCGTGCGAGCAGGATTGGGAGGCAATCATCCGCGTACCGCACTACACAGCAGCCGTCAACACAGTCGAGGTGGACGGAGAAAAGCGCGCCGTGATCGCTTATCCCCCCTACGTAGCTGACCTTGGCAAGCTTTCCGCAGGCAAGCACACGATCAGCGTGACCTCCTACATCTCGCGCCGCAACTGCTTTGGCGACGTTCACAACGCCGACGAAACCTTCTTCTGGCAAGGCCCCTCTGCCTGGGTTACCAGCGGCAGCGAATGGACCTACGAATACCGCCTGCGCCGCACCGGCGTGCTCTCTACACCCGAGATTCTTAAAAAATAATATCGCATGACCCATGGGCGGCAAATCTTAATTTTTATGAAGATTTGCCGCCCTCTCTTGACCTAGGAGCCGGCAAAACGTATAATGGAGTCAGAAATTTTTGCGAGGTCACGTGATGCAAAACTTACTGTATACTCTACAAAACTTCTTTACGCACAAGGACTTTTTGGAGCACTACAATTTGGTCGGCATGCTGTTCTCTCCTCTGCATCTCTGCCTGTCCGCACTTTTGCTGGTGCTCATCGTCTTTCTTGCCGTCAAGCTGCGCAGGTGCGATCATAAGACCGTGCGCAACATCATGGCGGTGCTGTGGGCGACCATGACGATCTGGGAGATTGTCAAGATCACCTGGGAAAGCGTAGGCGGCAATGAGGTAAGCTTTGAGTGGGGCGGTATTCTGCCGCTTTACCCCTGCAGCATCTTTATGTATGCCATGCCCTTTGCACTCTGGGGCAACCAATACATGAAAAAGGCTGGCTGCGGATATCTTTGCACGCTGGGTCTTCTGGGCGCAGCCATCAACTTCTTCTACCCCGCCAACGTGCTCTCCAACTACTCCTGCCTTTCCTTTGCAGGCGCACACACCATGCTTTTCCACGGCGTCATGCTGTTCTGCTGCATGCTCATGCAGACCTCGGGCTACCACCGCTACACGCACATGAACAAGCCATGGGAAATGCTGCTCCCCGCCATTCCGACCATGATCGTATCCATCCCCGCCAATCTCGTCAACTATTCCCCCATCGGCTCGGATTACATGTTTTTCAAGTGCAATTCCTTCTTCCTGCCCGCCGTATTCGGTTGGCTCGAGGACTGGCAATCCACCGTCATTCTGTACGTGCTCTACCTGCTCTTACCCGTGGTATTCTACCTGCCGGGTATGCTGTATCGGAAAAAGCACGCCAAAACCCTATAAGTATTTGCAGCGACCGCACACGGTCGCTGCTTCTTTTTGCATATTGGCTGAAAAATGCCTTTGGTTTTCATGTAGAACGCCAAAAATACCCAAGATGCTTGACTATCCATTACTTTCTATGGTAAAATAAATCAATTCCAAAACAATTGCGAGGTGCAGAGATGAAAAAGAAAATTCTGTCCGCTCTGGCGCTTCTGCTGCTTGTTTCCATGCTTGCAGGCACGCTTGCCGCATGCAAGGATCAGCCGCAGGACGATCCCGAGCAAACCACCGACGATCAAGAATCGACCACACCACCCGAGGAGGAGATCGTACACGAATCCATTCTGACGGGTGAATACGCCTCCTTGGTGGAAAACGCATATTGGCTTTCCAACGGCGTAAATGCGTACTTTACCAATCCAAGCCGCAATGCATATGCGGTTGAAAACCAGAAAATGAAGCTGACTTACAGCTTTGACCCCCAACAGCCTCAGCAGGTCACCGCACTGACCACACCCGGCGGCAAGCCCTACATCCAAGACACCATGGACGTTTACGTCAAGATGGATGATGGACACACCTACTACGCATCCGAAAGCTCTGCCGCAGGTACTGCCAACATCTACCGCTTTGGCTATTACTACTACGACGTTCACCTTGCCGATCAGAACTTTACCAACGAGGTAAAGTTCACCGGAGACAGGGATCTGAACCTCGAAGCCCTGCGTCAATGCCGTGATACGACAGAACCGGTGGTGACCGACGGCGTGCTGACCACCACCATTACAAGCTCGGTTGACCCTTACATTTACGGTAACGTCAAGTTCCGCACCAATGAAGTCAACAATCTGCAGCTGACCATGCGTACCACAAGCGTCGCCGAGATCCAGCTTTATATCAAGATCGGCTCGGATGACTTTTCAAATGCTCGTTGGGTCGTACTCCCCGTCATCAACGACGGCGAGTGGCACACCTACAACTTCGCGCTCAACGATCTGACCATCGAGGACTACTCCGGCATGGTCAACGCCATTCGTCTTGACTTTATCGGTTCACCCGGTGACAAAGTAGAGATCAAGGATCTCAAGGTCAACAGAATGGTCACCGACAACGCGCCCCCTCTGTATCTTGACAGAACGCTGCACGTATATTCCGATAAAATGAACCACGTCGTGCGCATCTGTGCCATGATGGACACCTCCGGCATTGCAGAGATCGGCCAGATTACCGATATCGCAGCAGATACCGTAGATAAGCTGATCGTCAAGGACGCACAGGGCGAGCACACCTCGCTTGACGGTGTGGACTGGGCTACGGCCGAATATATCGCTTTTGACGTCAAGGACGTTGGTATCTTCGGCTACATTCTGCTCAAGGATGCATCCAGCGGCAGCATGAAGGTGACCTTGGAGGACGGCAAATACCGCATCGTGCAGTACATCACGCCCAAGGACGGTACCATTCTTGCTCCTCAGGGCAGCACCGAGAACGATTTCTACATGGGTCAGCGCATCTACACCGACCTGACGCATGATTTTGAGGCCTTCCGCCGTGCGGCTTACGAGGAAAGAAATCCCCTTTCCCCCGAGAACATCAAGGTTGACACCGAGAAGGCACCCATGGCAGCCTATGCAGGATATGACGCGATCCGCGGTGCTTACAAGTTCACCATGGAGCCCGAGTCCAGCTTCAACACACCCTACTACGAGGTCTGGAACAAGCACTACAATCTTGTCTTTGATATTAAGGGTGACGACCGAGACCGCAATATTTACGTCATGACCTACGCGCACGGCACTTGCCTTGAGAACGGCGTGCTGCTGGGCGAGGGTGATATGCTCCTGCCCGTCCCGCTTGAGGTTTGCAAGAACTTTGCGCACGAGCACGAGGAGCCGCTTTACGATAACGGAGACGATCGCTACAGCGAGACCTACTTCCCCATGACCGTCAAGGCAGGAGAGACCGATCACTATTCGGTGCTCAACCTGTATCAGAACTGGGGCAACTTCCCGCTCAAGCAGATCTCCTCGATCCAATTCTTCGCTCCCTACTACCACCTCTCCACAGGCGTTTCCGAGTCCAACTGTATCGCCCCCTATTACGTATACAACAAGGATCTGCAAACCCTGCCCGACCACCGTGCTATGTCTGCTCCTCTGTGGAGTGAAATGGAAAACCCCGAAAGCGGCAAGCAGCCGCAGCATACCAGCGGCGGTTATCACTATTTCCTGCAGTACACCGATGCAGACGGCAACCACTATGCAACAGACAATACAAAGAACGTCATCAATTCCTACGGTCCGACCTACGCGGACATTGACATGAGCTACATCACGGACGACGGAAAGATCAAGGTAACCTACAACCACATGGAAATGCCGCAGACCGATGAAAACCGCACCTACTATCAGATGACCTACGAGGTACTTGAGGACGTTTCCTTCGAAAACCTCAAGCGCGACTTCTCCTTCTACTCGGTTCGCGGCTTGCTTGGCGACTATTCCAAGCTGGGCTATCTCAATTCTGACAATCAGCCCGCCTACGCAGACCTGGCGACCGGCTCCGAGGCCGTCTACTACACGCTGGGTGACAGGTACCCCTACTTTGATATGTTCAAGATGGTCACGGGCCACGTGAACGACTACGTGAACATTTCCTTTTTGATCAAGGACGCCAAGTTTATCATTGGCGGACAGGAAACAAACGTGCCCTTTGTGATCAAGAATGAAAGCCTCAAAGCCTACCTGACGCTGGATCTGGAGCAGGTCACCTTCAAGAAGGGTGACAAATTCACCATCAATGCGATCATCATGCCCTGGGGCTCTCAGCTGACCGACTATAATGCAGCCAATCCCGACAAGAACGTGCTTGACGTGCGCGAGAACTCTCTGCTTGATCCCGTCACGCTTGACGTAGTCACAGGCGAGGACGTAAGCAGCCCCTTCCTGCCCATGGTCAAGGCAAAGGACAACAAGGCGGAATTTACCGTCAGCGGCGGCGAGAACAACATTGCCCTGCGCGTGTTCGGATTTGACACGCTGACCGTTCCCAAGATCTACGAAAAGATTGACGGTGAATGGGTAGAGTACAAGCTGAGCTCGCTGGGCTCGCCCGACAACAAGGGCTACGAGCACTACTACGACGGCTACATGGTATACTATGACGGCGACGGCACCTTCTCCTATTCCTTCGTGGTTGCTATGGCTGACAAGGCGCGCACCTTCAAGGTCGAGCTTGACACCGAGTTTGCAGGCTGGCCCGATGATCCCATTCCCGGTGCAAATCAGCCCCCTGCTCCCGAAGCTCCCTTGAACGTCTATTTCACCCCCGCTCAGCTCAAGGATGCATCGACTACAAGCAATGGCTTTGGCGAAATCATGCTAGCAGATGACGGCTCTTATCTGCGTCTCTTTGGCAACAATTCCGCTCCCGAGGCATACTTCACGCTGTTCACGGGCGGCAATGTGGGCGAGACCGGTCAGTACGTTGCCATTCGCTACCGCACCGTCGTTGCGGCAGAGCCGCAGTTTGGCAACATCGAGTTCTTCTCGGCCACCAAGGGCTCAGCTCCCAGCGGCAATAAGGACTACGCCTACACGCCCGGTCTGATCGAGGACGGTGAGTGGCACGTGATGGTCTTTGACCTGGCCACCTATCTGTCCGAGACCTTCCTGCCCGCCGCGGACGGCACCTACAGTGCCCAATACCTGCGACTGGACGCCTTTGGCAAGGTCATGAGCACTGATGCCTACATGGACATCGCCTGGGTCGGCATGGATCCTTCTTTGGATGAGATCAAGGCTGAGTGTCAGGATCTTAGCGAGATCCAACTGGTCACGGGCTACGCTCAGATCGAGCTTGTTCCGACCAAGTAAAAGATAAAAACGAAAAGAAGCACCTGCTTGCAAAAGCAGGTGCTTTATTTGTTCGGGAATTGTTTCCGTTCTTTCTTTGAGCAAGTAGGCACAAAGAAAGAACCAAAGAAATGCCGTTGGGAGAATTTCGCCTCTGCGGAGGCGACCAAGGGCGCTGCCCTTGGAGCCCGCAAACTTTTGAAAAAGTTTGATCAAAACTTTCGTGAGTTTGGGGCGTTGAATTTTTAATACCTCGCCTTGATCTGCACGCGGTACATGCCTGCGAGTGCTTCCTCAACCAGCTCGTCGAAGGGCAGCTTCTGCTCTTCTCTCTCGACCTTATAAAGCTCGGGTCTGGTTCTCGGATGCTTGGGCGTAAACACGGTGCAGCAATCCTCAAACGGCTGGATGGACGTTTCAAACGTGCCGATCTTATGCGAGATCTGCACGATCTCCTCCTTATCCATACCGATGCAAGGACGGAATACGGGCAAATCGGTCATGCAATTGGTCACGTTCAGAGCCTCCATGGTCTGAGACGCCACCTGGCCAAGGCTCTCGCCCGTAATCAGCGCGCCGCACTTGAACTTGCGTGCGGCCTTATCTGCAATCGCCATCATATATCTGCGCAAAAGCAGCGTGAAGTAATCTTCATCGCAAGATTTAACCAGCTCCTCCTGGATATGCGTCAAAGACACCACGTGCACGTTGATATCGCCCGCATAGGCCGACACCAACCCAGCCAACTCCAGCACCTTCTCTCTGGCGCGCTCGCTGGTATACGGGAAGGATTCAAAGTGGATGGCCTCGATTCTGACGCCTCTCTTTGCCATCATATAGCCTGCAACGGGAGAATCGATACCGCCCGAGAGCAGCAAAAGTCCCGTACCGTTGGAGCCGACGGGCATACCGCCCGCGCCCTTGAACTGGCCTGCATGCACGTATGCATAATGCTCGCGCACCTCGACCTTGACCACGATCTCGGGATGATGCACGTCCACACGAATGGGCTGGCAGCAGGAAAGCAGCTCGCCGCCCACCTCCATGGCGATCTCCATGGAGTTCTTGCAGAACATCTTATCCGATCTCTTTCCTTCTACCTTGAAGGTGCGCTTACCCACCAAAAACTGCGGGATATACTCGCGCGCGGTCTGCAGAATGCTATCCATATTCTTTTCGCACACGGCGGCTCTTGCAATGGCCACGATACCGAACGCCTTGCGTGCCGACTCAAACATGCCGTCCATATCGCAGAACTCGTCCTTGGGCTCGATATAGATGGTGCTCTGTGCGCGGGATATCTCAAAATCACCGTAATTGGCTGCACGGCGGCGCAGCTCACGGCACAGCATGTCCTCAAAGTAACGCTTATTTGCGCCCTTGAGCACGATCTCGCCGTATTTACAAAGAAAAACTTCCTTCATTTCTTATGCCTCTCCGTCTTCCTCAAGGAATTCGACCTCTTCGCCAAGCAGCGCAGCGATCGCGTCGGTTGCCTTTTCCAAAACGCTTGCGGGAACGTACACGTCAGAGCCGAACGAGGAAACGCCCATGACGATCTTGACGGCACTTCCGCTACCGCGCTCACGGATCAGATAAGGAATGCTTTCTGCCTCCAAAAGGCTGCGCACCATACTCAGCTCCACGTTGTCATACACCGTGACCAGCAGCGCAGTACCCTCGTCTGCGGGCTTGGGATCGTCCAGTCCAAATAATTTATCAAACATGATATATACCTACCTTATACTTACTCGCCAAGATAATAGTGGGGGAACAGCGCATCCCAGACCTTCTGGCATGCAATGGTATCAGCAATAGAGGTATGCGGAATGCCATCCCAGGCAATGCCCAGAGTTTCCATGGCATCCACCAGCGAGGCATGCACCACGTCGGGGCGGTGCTCATGAATATATCTGACAAACTCGTTGGCGCAGCAGCGGGTCTTATCATGCAAGGCCTCGCGCTCGGCAGCGGTTGCGTAGATGTACTTGATATGGCTGTAGTCGGTGGAAACGCCGTAAGCGATCAGATTGTCGCACTCGGCAAAGATCTCCTTGATGCGCGGGATCAGCTCGTCCAGGGTGGGCGCGTCCTGCACCATTTCGGGGGTGATGCCGTGGATCTTCTCTGTTCTCTTCCACTTCTTGTTGCGAACAGGCTTGACCAAGGTATCCATGATCACCTCGCCAAGCGCGTTGGTGATCGAGATCGAGATGATCTCGTCGTGATCGTACACGCCCGTCAGCTCAAGGTCAAAGAACAGCACGCGGTCGCGGCGATAGCCGTAGGACGCATTTCTGTGCGCGTCGCCCTCAGCGCGGCGAATAGCCATTTCTTCCTCGTAGCAAGCCACGCAAAGCTTACGCTTATAGCGGATATCCTTGCCGCACTTGACGCAGCTCAGCGGCAGACGAACCGCCGTTTTTTTGTCGTAGAAGTACATGATCGATTTGTCGTTGCGAACGGTGTACGCAACCGGCTCCTCGATGACCTCATAGTGCATCTGGAACAGTCTTTCCTTGGTGTAATAACCGTAGGTTGCTGCGCGCTTGATGCTCATGCGCTCGATCACCGTGCCGCTCTCCAGCGTCATGGGATCGTTCTTTGCCGTGGGATGATACCACAGCTCCGGGGGTGCTTCGACCACACGGGTGGGATCGAAATAGTAAACGATGCTGCCGTCATCGTTCTGCTCGTACGCGCAAGGGTCGCCAGAGGGCATCAGATGCATCTGAGTCAGGACGTTGCGCGTCAAATAATTCTTTGCGTCGGCTTCCTTGCGCGTCACCTCACGGATGACCGCACCCGAGCGCAGCTTCATGGTGTTTCTCAAAACCATTCCTCCATATATACAAGTCCGCGGGAGCGTCCCGGGACGAAAGTTACATATCTTGCGAATAAAAGCACGCCGAAAAATGCGAAAATGAATCGCCCTCGGGCAATTCGGTTCGGCTCCCGTGCAGCTACACAATCATATCATTATAACATAGATTTTCAAGATAATCAATAGAAAATTTGCCAAAATTCCGCCAAATTGGAAAACAAATGTGTAAACAATGATTGAATACCCTTCCCCGCATGCAAAAATGCCGGGCTGCGCTATGCGCAGCCCGGCGTAATTCATGATTATCTTTGATCCATCGGCACGTATTCCTTGCTCTTGGAGATGCAACGGTACGCGGGACGGATGATCTTGTTGGCGGTGATGTACTCCTCCATTCTGTGTGCGCACCAGCCCGCAGCGCGGGCAATGGCAAACAGAGGCGTATACATTTCCACGGGGATATCCAGCATGCGGTACACAAGCCCCGAATACATATCGAGATTTGCACACATGGGGCGATCCACTCCCTTGTATTCGCAAAAGATCTGCGGAGTCAGGCGTTCCACCTTTTCCAGCAGCTCAAAGTCCTTTCCGTAGCCCTTTTCATACGCCAGCTCCTTTGCATAACGCTTCAAGATCACGGCTCTGGGGTCGGATAAGGTATAGACCGCGTGGCCCATGCCGTAAATCAGACCCGAGTGGTCGTACACCTCTTTGTTGAGTGCCTTGACCAAGAAATCGGTCAGCTGGCCGTCATCCCAAGGGTCTGCCACGGTTTCCTTGATGCAATCGAACATGCCCTGCACCTTGATATTCGCGCCGCCGTGTCTGGGGCCCTTGAGTGCACCAATTCCGCTTGCGATGGCGGAATACGTATCCGTGCCCGAGGAGGACAGCACGCGCGTTGCAAAGGTGGAGCAGTTACCGCCGCCATGCTCTGCATGCACGACCAGCGCAACGTCCAGAAGTCTTGCCTCCTTCTCGGTATAGGACGAGTCCGGACGCAGCACGCGCAAAAAGTTCTCCGCGGTCGAAAGGCCATCCACGGGATTGTGAATATTCAAGCTCTCGTCATGGAACGCGCTGCGATAGACCGCATATGACTGCGCTGCGATCACGGGCAATCTTGCCGTGATCTCCATGCTCTGACGCATCATATTATCCAGCGAGGTATCGTCGGGATTGGGATCGTAGGAATACAGCGACAGCACCGCGGTGGCCATTTTGTTCATGATCGAGGGGCTGGGGGCTTTGAGCAGGATATCCTCGGTAAAGCGAGGCGGCAGGCGACGATAGGCAGAGATGACGTCGTTGAACTCAGCAAGCTCTGCATCGGTGGGCAGGTGGCCGAAGAACAGAAGGAAAATACATTCCTCAAAGCCAAAGCGGCCGTCTGCTATGAAATTATTGATCAGATCGTTGACGTCAAAGCCGCGATAGCGCAAAACGCCCTCTGCGGCCTCCTTTTCGCCCTCGTTGACCACGTAGCCGTGCGCGTTACCGATCTTGGTGACGCCTGCGGTAACGCCCGTGCCGTCCACCTCACGCAAGCCACGCTTGACGCGGTGGTTATCAAAGGCCTCTTTGGGAATCTTATATGCGCTTCTGGAGGTTTCCAGAAGCTCGTTCATTTCGTTGATGATTTTGGTCTGATTGTCGGGATTGATGTAGGGCATCGAATACACCCCTTTCCGGTAATAAAAGAATAAAGCAGGGATAGTATAGCATACTTCCCTGCTTTTTGCAATAGGTTTTGCAATATTTTATTTGTAAACTTTCATAATTTGGGATATTTGCAGACAAAAGGTGTCGTATTCTGCAAGATTTTTTTACTATGCTGCAAACAGATACCGTTATTGTCTGTCCACCGTGAGCACGGCAAAATGCGTTCCCTCCCAGGATGCAAGGCCTGCGGCTACCTTTTGCTTGATCTCGGCATCGCTGAGCTTGCACTCAAAGGGTGCTTCAATATCAAAGATCAGATTGGTATGCGAGGGTCCCGAAACGACACGGAAATCGTGCATGGAAAGTCGCTCGTCAATGCTGCAAAGCAGCATTGACGTACGCTCGCGCAGCGCGTTGACCGTTTCGTCGTTGGTCACGATGGGGTCCATGTGAATGGTGGCAATGATGCCAAGCTCCTCATGCAGGCGTTTTTCGATATTGTCAATGACGTCGTGCGTGTGGAACACGTCCGCGCTGCCGTCCACCTCCACGTGCAAGGACGCGATATGGTGACCGGGGCCGTAGCTGTGCACCATCATGTCGTGAATCCCGAGTGCCTCGGGATACTCGTCCACAAGTGCCTTGATGCTCTCTACCACGTCATCTGCCGGTGCTTCACCGAGAATGGAATTCTTGGTCTCGCCCAGCACGCGGATGCCCGCAATGATGATCAGCACCGAGATACCGATGCCCACCGCGCTGTCCAGCCAGGGCCAGCCCAGATATGCAGCCACGATCTGCGCTGCAAGCACGCCAAGCGTTGCGCCTGCGTCCGAGATACAGTCGGTGGCGGTGGCGCGCATGACCGAGGAATCGATCTTTTTGGCAATTTTGCTGTTAAAGAAGAACATCCACAGCTTGACCGCAATCGAGACGCCAAGAACTGCGTAGGTAAGCCATGTCGCACTTGCGACCTCGGCAGGCTCGGTGCTTTGCAAAAGTGCGATCAGGGTCTCCAAGGAGTCGCGGAACAGCGTCCAGCCGACCAGGATGATGATAACCGAGACCAACAGCGAGGCCACGTATTCAATTCTGGCATGCCCGAAGGGATGCTCGCGGTCGGCGGGCTTGGCCGCCATGCGGAAGCTGATCAGCGAGACCAGCGAAGAGCCCGCATCCGAGAGATTATTCATACCGTCAGCCATGATCGAGATCGCGCCGAACAGCGCACCGACGGCAATTTTCCCTGCTGCAACGAGTAAATTGAGCACGATGCAGACAATACTAACCATAGTGCCGTATGCCGAGCGCACGCGCACGTCACTCACGGCATCGGGATTTTTGATAAAAAGCTTTGTCAGTAGGGTAGTCAAAAGATGCCTCCAAATTCAAGTTAAGTAAAACAGGATGAAAGTTTTTTCGTCGCTTTTTACAAAAAGCGACCGGGGTTCGGGGCGGCGCCCCGAAATACGCCGTTCTTTTTGGTACTTTTTCTTGCGGCTACATAGCCAAGAAAAAGTACGGAAAAAATTAGTTCAATGTAAAAAATAATCGGTTGTTGGAATGTTACGTGAGCAAACCGTTTCCGTTCTTTTTGAGCAAAGAGGCCCAAAAAGAACCAAAAAGGCCGAGAATTGTTTCGCCTCTGCGGAGGCGACTTGGGGCTCTGCCCCAAGACCCCGCCGCCTTTTGAAAAAGGCGGGCGAAAACTTTTATCCTGTGAGTGTGATCCGTTCGGGTGGCGGCGGGCGAAAACTTTTATCCTGTGAGTGTGATCCGTTCGGGTGACGGCGGGCAAAAACTTTCATCCGTAGCAACCGTATGGCAGCGTTATGCGCCCCAGTATTTTTTATCCAGGCTGCGCAGCTGGATGGCTTCCGCGATATGGACGTCCCGGATGATCTCGCTTGCGTCCAGATCCGCAATCGTGCGCGCTACACGCATGACTCTGTCGTATCCTCTTGCCGAAAGTCCCATCGAATCATATGCCATGCGCAACAGCTGCCCTGCGCCCTCGTCGGTCTTGCAATACTTGCGAATGCCCGCTGCATCCAGCTGCGCGTTACACGTGGTCTTATCATCCCCCATACGCGCTCTGGCAAACGCTCTTGCAGCAATCACGCGCTCACGCACGGTCGCCGAGGTCTCTGCCTTCTCGTTGCTTGCTGATATCTCATCATAGGACAAGGACGGCAGCTCGATCTGAATATCCATTCTGTCAAGCATGGGGCCGCTGATGCGCGAAATGTATCGCTGCACCTCGCCTTCCCTGCAGGTGCAGGGTCTTGTGGGATGGCCGAAATAGCCGCAGCGGCAGGGATTCATTGCCCCCACCAGCATAAACGAGCACGGGAAGGTCACGCGTCCGCTGGCACGCGAAATGGTCACGCGGCGATCCTCCAGGGGCTGACGCAGTGCGTCGGTGACCTGCTTGGGAAATTCGGGAAATTCATCCAAGAACAGCACGCCGTGATTTGCCAAGGATACCTCACCCGGACGCGGATTTGCTCCGCCGCCCACAAGGGCAACGGCTGACATAGTATGGTGCGGTGCACGGAAGGGTCTTGTCGAGAGTAGCGACGTGCCGTCCGGCAGCGTGCCCGTGACCGAATGCACCTTGGTCGTTTCGATCGCTTCGTCAAAGGTCAGAGGCGGCAGGATGGTGGCAAGCCTTTTTGCAAGCATGCTCTTACCCGTGCCGGGAGGGCCGATCAACAGAATATTATGTCCGCCCGCAGCAGCGATCTCCATGGCGCGCTTGGCAAGGGATTGCCCCTTGACGTCCGCAAAATCAATGCCGTAGTCCACGTTTGCATCACTGAGCGCAGTATCGTCCGGCTGGGTGGGCTGCAGCTGCTTGGTGCCGTTGAGGTGATCGATAAACTCACGCATGGTATGCACGCCGTACACCGTAATGCCGTGCACGGCAGCAGCCTCACGGGCATTCTGCACAGGCACGTAAAACTCGGTAAAGCCCGCGTCTCTGGCCGCGACACACATGCTCAGCACGCCGCGCACGGCTCTCCACGCGCCCGAAAGCGAAAGCTCACCCACGATGCACTTATTTCGCATCGTGGTCTCACGGTTGATCACACCCGCGCAGCGCAAAATGCCCGTCAGAATGGCCACGTCAAATTGCGAGCCCTCCTTTTTTCGGTCGGCAGGCGCAAGGTTGACCATAAACGACATGCCCGGAAAACGATAGCCGCTGTTCTCACAGGCGGTACGCACGCGCTCCTTGGCCTCCTTGACCGCAAGGTCTGGCAAGCCTACCAGCTCGAAATTGGGCATTCTGGGCTGACCGTCTGCCTCTACCGTCACAATAAAGCCATCAATGCCGTATAGCCCTGCACTAAAGATCTCAGATAACATGTCGCTCCTCCGAATTGTTTGATGCCTTTAGTGTAGCACGATTTCGCAAAAAAGTCAATATTTGCTTTACAAAACGCTTGTTTTATGCTATAATATAACAGATAAATGCAACGGAGGTTCGTATGAAAAAAGCCGGTATTCTTCTCCCGCTTTCCTCTCTCCCCTCACCCTACGGCATCGGCACGATGGGTAAGGAGGCTTACAGATTTATTGATTTTCTCAAGGAAAGCAATCAGGTCATCTGGCAGCTGCTCCCCATTCATCAGACCAGCTACGGTGACTCCCCCTATCAGTCCCCCTCCGCCTTTGCGGGCAATCCTTATTTTATTGACCTCGATACGCTGATCGAGGAAGGCCTTTTGACCAAAAAGGACCTCAAGGATCAGCCTCCCTCCACCGAGTACGTGGACTACGCACACGTGTACTACGCGCGCTATCCCCTCTTGCGCCGTGCGTTTGCTCGCTTTGACGCCAAGAATTACCCCGATTACGACGCGTTTTGCCAAAAGAATGCCTTTTGGCTGGAGGATTATGCAGCGTTCATGACCATCAAGGGCACTTATCATTTCGAAGGACGCAGCACCTGGGCACCCGCTGACCGACGCAAGGACACGCTGCCCCGGGACAAGATCATTGACCAAAACGAATGCAACTTCTGGAAATTTTTGCAATACGAGTACTTTACCCAATGGGAACGCATGCACGATTATGCAAGATCACAAGGCATTTCGCTGGTTGGTGACATGCCGATCTACGTGGCTGACGACAGCGCTGACGTTTGGGCAAACCCCACCATGTTCTGTCTCAACGCCAAGGGGCTGCCAAAAACGGTTGCGGGTGTACCGCCGGATTACTTCTCTGCTACCGGTCAGCTGTGGGGCAATCCCCTTTACGACTGGAAGGTCATGAAGGAGGACAACTTTAACTGGTGGTATGAGCGTCTTCGCGTGGCGTTCTCGCTGTTCGACATCGTACGCATCGACCACTTCCGCGGCTTCTGCAACTACTGGTCGATTCCTGCAGGCGAGGAGACCGCCATCAACGGAAAATGGAAGAACGGCCCGGGTGCCGCTATGTTTGCCGAGCTGGAAAAGAGATTTGGCGGCAAAATGTCCTTGATCGCAGAGGATCTGGGCGACCTGGACGCCAAGGTCCACACCATGCTTGGCAAGGTTGGATATCCCGGCATGAAGGTGCTGCAATTTGCATTTGACAGCGATGACAGCGACTATCTGCCCAAGAATTATACCGAAAACTGTGTGGTCTACACCGGCACGCACGACAATCGCACCACGCTTGGCTGGCTGAACGATCGCAACTACGACCAGCGTGTGCGCTTTGAGCGCAACGTGCCTGCCTATAGAGGAGCCAAGGACCTTGACCGTCTGATACGCTTTGCTCTGGACAGCTGCGCCGATTATTGCATCATTCCCATGCAGGATTATCTCGGTCTTGACGACGTAGCGCGCATCAATACCCCCGGTACGTTGGGCGACAACTGGAAATGGAGACTTGCCAAGAATTACGACAAGGCATCCGTCAAAAATCACATCCGCAAGCTGACCGAGGCAAGCGGCAGAAATCAATAATTCAAACACAAAAGGGTTGGCCCAAGCCAACCCTTTATTTGATTTGATTCGGGATCAGTACTCAAGATCTGCCAGGTAGTCGTTGATCTTGCCAAGTGCCTTGTCTGCACCCTTCTGCCACTTGGTCAGCGTGGAGCCGAGCTTGGTGGACTTGCCGGAGAACAGAGGACGCAGCTGGTCGCGGATGGACTGGCCGCCGTTGTTCGCAATGATGTTGGAGCATGCGCCTACAAAGTCAAAGGTCAGAGAATTGTAGATCAGATCCAGCATTTCCTTGGACTCGGGGTTCTGCAGATACTGGTAAGAAAGCGCGGTGGAATAGTATGCATCCACAACGGTTGCATAGCTTTCGGATGCCATGCATTCCAGCACTGCACCCATCATAGCCATGGTATCCTCGTCCGAGATTGAGCTGGAAACACCGATACCGGTTACCTGGTCCTGCACGTAGGTTGCATAGTTTTCCTGATTTTCGTCAAACTTGGGCATGGGAGCGATACCGTAGTCAAATTCTGCCAGGTCACCAACGTTGGTCTCCAGAGCAAATACCTGCACGGTTGCCATCATGCTCTTGCTTGATGCGAATGCCTCAACAATATTGGTCAGACCGGTATCGTCAAGAGTTGCACCCTTGAATACGTAGGTAGACGCGTTATTATAGAGCGCCTGCACCTTCTCGCAAAGGTCAACCGTTCTTGCAAACTGATCGGTGTTATAGTACCACTCGCCGTCCTCGTTCTTGCTGACCAGCTGAATGTCTGCCGCCACACAGTAGGGGTCAACACTGACCGTGTCACCCGTGATCAGGCCGTACATATCGCGGTCATCCTTCTTGTTAACGGTCGTGCCGCTGTCCTGGTATCTGTCTGCAATAATCTGATTCTGATAATCCAGCGTCCACTCACCGTTGTTGACCACCTCGTAAAGGTCGGTCTCGCCAAGGTCGTTGAACACTTCTCTGTTATAAACGGTGACGAACATGTAACGGAACATGGAGATCGCAAGCGCACCGGATGCTAAGTACTGCTTATTGTTTTCGCCGAACGAAACGATATCGTTATAGCCCTGCGTCCAGTAATACTTGTCAAGATCCACGTACTGAAGGTCGCGCAGATTGAGGAACTCGCCCTTGAGCACGGCTTGAATAATGATGTAGGTAGAGTCGGCTACGATATCATAATCCGAGGAGCCACCCTTGACCGCCGTGCTGTGCTTAGCTGTCGGGTCGGTATCATCCATCAGCATTTCCAGCGAAATGCCCAGTCTGTCTTCAATTGCAATATTTCTGGTATACACAGCGTGCGCAACCACGTCACTCTGCGTATCGGTGTTGGATTCTGCATAGAATTCGTCGTTTACACCAAACTTGTCTCTGGAGAGAATGGTTACGGTCTCGTCACCGAAATCCAGCTCCGGCACGTTATCACTGTAATTGGGGTCGCCTGTTTCCACCTCGGACTGCGCGCCTTGCGTTTCACCCTCGGGCTCGTTTGTATTCGCACAAGCAACGAGCATGGATGCAAGCATCAGAAGCGCAAGCAGCAGGCTAAGCATCTTTTTCATATCAATATACCTCCGAAATATTCAAATCCGGGCATACCTCGCCCATCTTGCACCCTTCATTTTACACTACATTTTCCGTTATGTCAAGAGGATTTCCAATTCCTTCAAGCTTTTTGTGCAAAATGCCAAGCCGCCGCAAGCAGAGCTGCTTGCGGCGGCGATTCTGATTTGATTTACTGTGCCATGATCTTGGCGATGACCTGCCAGAAGCGTTCGCAGGAGGCAAGGTCAAGTCTCTCTGCGGGAGAGTGGATGCCGCGCATGTTGGGGCCTACCGAGATCATATCCATTTCGGGCAGCTTGGAGCGGATGATGCCGCACTCCAGTCCCGCATGGATCACGCTGACCTCGGGAGTCTTGCCAAACAGCTCGGTATAGGCTGCCAGGTATTGGTCGCGCAAGGGAGATTCCACCGCGTAGCTCCAGCCGGGATAGCGGGAGTGATGGCGCGTGCTTCCGCCGCAGAGGCTTGCAAGTGCGTCCAGATCGTCGATCGAAGCATCCAGCTGACTCTCGATAGCCGAGCGGGAGGAAAGCGTGAGGTGCACGCTGCCCTGCTCTGTGCGCACGATACCCAGATTACGGGAATACTCCACAAGACCTTCAATATTGTTACTCATGGCAAGCACACCGTTTGCCACCGTGCCCATGGCACAAATGACGCGCGCGGTGCTATCCTGATCCATACAGGTCTCGGGGGCCTTCAGCGTCCTGCACTGCATGAAAAATCCCGCATCGGCAGCACAAAGCTCCGCCTTGATCTCATTGGTCAGCTTGGCAACTTTGGCGGGCATGGTCATAAGACCCTTGCCGCACACTACGGCCGTACACTCACGCGGAATGGCGTTATCCTTGCTGCCACCCTCGATAGAGCAAAGACCGAATTCAAACTCCTTGGAAAGCGCGAGCAGCATTCTGCCCATCATCTTGTTTGCATTGGCTCTGCCAAGGTGCACGTCACCGCCCGAGTGACCGCCGGCAAGACCGCCCAGTCTGATCTCGACAGCCGTGCCCTTCGCGTCCTCGTAGCAAACGGGAATGGTCAGATCGGTGCGCAAGCCGCCTGCGCAGCCTGCAGTCACGTAAGATTCGTCCTCGCTGTCCATATTGATCATGCGAGTCGCGCTGACAAGCGAATAGTCAAAGCTCTCGGCTCCCAGAAGGCCGACCTCTTCCTCTACCGTGAACAGGCATTCCACGGCAGGGTGCGGCATCTCGCCGCCCAGAATGGCCAGCATCATGGCAACGGCAATGCCGTCGTCACCGCCCAGCGTAGTGCCCTTTGCGCCAAGCCAGCCGTCCTCGACGAACAGCGAAAGACCGTCGCGCAGAAAATCGTGCACGGTATCGTTGTTCTTCTCGCACACCATATCGGTGTGTCCCTGCAAAAGAATAGCGGGGCGATCCTCAAGACCCTGTGTGGCAGGTGCTTTGATAAAAACGTTATTGACGCGGTCGCGATGGTATTCCAGGCCGCGCGACATGGCAAACGCAACCAAATAATCCGCAATGGCCGCCTCGTTGCCCGAGCCGTGCGGAATGGCGCAAATGTCCTCGAAGTATTCAAAAAGCTTTTTGGGCCGGTAGCCCTTGACGATGTATTCCATAGTAAACCTTTTATTGTTTCTTGTTGTTCGGCTTTGTGTCCGCGTCGCGTGTCAGTCCACCCGCCACGTCACGGAACTGGCTGATGCCCGAGAGGTACTTGCCCGTACCCATGGCAACGCAGGAGATGGGATTCTTGGCAACCGTGGTCCTGATACCGGTCACGCGCGTGATCAGCTTGTCAAGGCCGTAAAGCAAGCTGCCGCCGCCTGCCATATAAATGCCGTTTTTGAGGATGTCACCCAACAGATCCGGGGGCGTGCGCTCAATGATGGCGCAAACCGAATCCAGGATCGCTGTCACGGGCTCGATCATAGCCTCCATCATTTCCTTGGAGGAAAGCGTGATGACGCGAGGCATGCCGGTACCCAGATCACGACCCTTGACCTGCACGGTCTTGGCTTCGCCGTGGTCGTAGACCGCGCCGATCTGAATTTTGATGGCCTCAGCGGTGCGCTCTCCGATCAGAAGATTATACTGACGGCGCACGTACTGCATGATGGCAAGGTCAAACTTGTCTCCCGCGATCTTGACCGACTCGGAGACCACGATACCGCCCATGGCAACCACGGCAATATCGGTCGTGCCACCGCCGACGTCGATGATCATGTTACCGATGGGAGAATTGATATCCACGCCCGCGCCCATCAAAGCCGCCTTAGGCTCCTCGATCAGAAAGGTCTTGCGTGCGCCCGCCTCGGCAGCAGCGTCCAGCACGGCACGCTCCTCGACCTCGGTAATACCGGTAGGCACACCGATCATGACACGGGGACGGAACACGGTATTGCCGCAGGCGCGGCGAATAAAGTACTGGAGCATATGCAGCGTGACGTCATACTGACTGATCACGCCGTTTTTGAGGGGTCGCATGGTAGTGATATGGTCGGGGGTTCTGCCGATCATGGCAAGGGCCTCCTTACCAACCTTGACGACCTTGTCGGTGGTGGTATCCATAGCGACAACGCTGGGCTCGTTGAGCACGATGCCCTTGCCGTCGACGTGGACCAGCACGGTACAAGTACCCAGGTCGATACCGATATCGCGACTCAGATTCAGGTTCAATTTCTCAAGCACTTCTATGTCCTCCAAAGTGTATACAAACATCCAAGATAATTATACTACAAGGAGGAAGGAAAGTCAAGCCATACGGACCCCCAAGCGATGAAAAGTTTTCGCAGCGCGCCACCCCAACGGACCGCCCCCGCAGAATAAAAGTTTTCGCCCGCCTTTTTCAAAAGGCGGCGCAGGTCGAGGGCGCGAAGCCCTCGTCGCGCTCCGCAGAGCGCGAAACTCCTTTATCGTTCGAAAGCGCCCGAAAAAGGGTGAATTTTTCGTCGTAGACGAAAAAGAGGGAGAAAACCACAAGTGGGGTTTTCTCCCTGATTCTTATACATTGAGGCAATTCTCTCCGTTCTTTTTCTTGGCTATGTAGCCGCAAGAAAAAGAACCAAAAAGAACGGCGGTAGAAGTGTTTCGCGCCTGCGGGCGCGACCAAGGGCTCTGCCCTTGGAGCCCGCGACCTTTTTGAAAAAAGGTCGATCAAAAACTTTCATCCTGTGGGGTGATCCGTTTGGGTGATGACGGGCGAAAACTTTCATGAGGTTTGCTTGCGCGTCACTTACTTCATAAAATCCGGCCCAAAGCCGTAAGGCAGCAGCTCGGACAGCGTGACCGCTTTGTATGCGTTGCCCTTATCGATCAGGTACACCTTGAACGCGTCCGGATTGCAAAACTCACGCAGCACCTGTCTGCACACGCCGCAGGGCGGGAAGCTGCCTTCAATCTCTTCTTTGTTTCCGCCGCAGACCGCGATGGCCTCGAATTCCTTCTCGCCCTCGCTGACCGCCTTGAAAACCGCCACGCGCTCTGCGCACACGGTGGGCGTATACGACGCATTTTCAATATTGCATCCCAAATACACCTTGCCGGATTTTGCCAGCAGCGCAGCACCCACGCGGTAGCCCGAATAGGGCGCGTAGGCCGATTTTCTTGCTTCAATTGCCATTTCTATCAGCTTTTCGGGTGTCATATTAACCTCCTAAAACCTGACCGCTCATGTTTTGCACGCCAAACTCGGCAGCAACCGTTGCAGCCACGGCATCAAATCCGTAAACCGTACCAAAATCGCGGCTCTTCATGCCCTTTTTGTACATCAGCAGCGGCACGTATTCTCTTGTATGGTCGGTGGTCTTGGCATATCCCGGGTCGCAGCCGTGGTCGGCCGTGATCATGAGCAGGTCGTCCTCTCTCATGCCGGGGATAAAGGTATTCAGAAATTCGTCAAATGCGCTGAGCGCCTTGGCGTATCCCACCGCGTCGCGGCGGTGGCCGTACACCATATCAAAATCCACCAGATTCACAAAGCAAAGGCCCTCAAAGTCCTTGCCCTGCAGCTCCAGCGCCTTTTGCATGCCTGCGCCGTTATTCGGCGTATAATACGACTCGGTAATGCCGCTGCCCGCAAAAATATCCTTGATCTTGCCGACCGCCAGCACGTCGTAACCCGCGTCCTTCATGCGATCCAGCAGCGTGGGCTTGGGGGGCACGAGCGAATAGTCGTGTCTGCCGCTTGAGCGCACGTAGTTCGGATACTCCCCTTCAAACGGGCGCGCGATCACGCGGCCGACGCCGTGCTTGCCCACAAGCAAACTTCTTGCGATCTCGCAGTATTCGTAAAGCTGCGAAAGGGGCACGATGCTCTGATGCGCCGCGATCTGGAACACGCTGTCCGCCGAGGTATAGACGATCAGATCCCCCGTGGCAAGATGCTCCCTGCCATAGTCGCGGATGACGTCGGTGCCCGAGTAGGGCTGATTGCACAGCACTCCCCTGCCGGTCTTGGCACGGAAAGGCGCGAGCAATTCCTCGGGAAAGCCCTCGGGATAGGTGGGTAAGGGGCTTTCGGACACAAGACCCGTCAGCTCCCAATGGCCGATGGTGGTGTCCTTGCCTGCCGATTTTTCGCGCAGCCTTGCATACGAGCCGATGGGTGCGTCCACACCGGGCAGGCACTCCACACCCTCGATATTGCCAAGACCAAGCGCAAGCATATTGGGAACGTGCAAAGCATCGGTCTTACACACAGTGCCCAGCGTGTTGACGCCCTCGTCACCAAACGCAGGGCTGTCCGGACACTGGCCGATCCCGAAGCTGTCCAGCACGATCAGAAATACTCTCTTGCTCATTTTTTCGCCATCTCCACAGCGGTATCCAGCGCGATCTCCATCATCTGCGTAAAGGTGTTCTGTCGCTCCTCTGCGGTGGTGACCTCGTGCGTCACAAGGCTGTCCGAGATGGTGCAGATGCACAGTCCGCGCTTGCCTGCGCGCGCTGCGTTCATATAAAGCGCGGCGGCCTCCATTTCCACGGCCATCACGCCCATCTTTGCCCACTTCATGGTATCGGTGGGGTCGTCGTTATAGAACATATCCGAGGACAGAATATTGCCCACGTGATAATTCACGCCCTGCTTTTGCGCCTGCTCGATGGCGGTGGACAGCAGCGTATAGTCTGCGATAGGGGCAATATTGCCGGGCAGATGATACTGCGCCGCAAAGCCGCCCTGGAAGCACGCGCCCTGGCCAAACACCACGTCACGCACGTGGATATGCGGCTGCAGAGAGCCTGCAGAGCCGACGCGGATAATGTTATCCACGTCAAAGAAATTGAACAGCTCGTAAGAATAGATGCCAATGGCAGGCATACCCATGCCGCTTGCCATGACCGATACGGGCGTACCCTTATACGTACCGGTATAGCCGTGCACGCCGCGCACGTCGTTGACCAGTACGGGGTTTTCCAGGAAGGTCTTTGCGATAAATTCGCTTCTCTTGGGGTCGCCGGGCATCAGCACGGTCTTTGCAAAGTCCTCGGGCTTTGCATTTATATGAGGGGTCGGATAAGGCTTGTTAGACATAATCTCGTCTCCTTTATATTTCATATTTTTTATTTCTTTTCGGGGCTGCCCTCCATGAAGTACGCAGCCTCCATGTCGGCCATGCAAAGGGCGTATGCAAGCGGGAACATTTCAAGTGCTTTGCCTACGTTACCGGGGTCCTCGGTGCCCGAAAAGCCCATGTGATAACGAATGGCAAACGCCTCGTCGCGGGTCAGCTTCATGTAGCCGGATACGATGTAGACCGACTTTTCGCCATGACCGTAAGGCAAATTGTCCTCAATGGTATAGTATGGCACGCTCTCCCACTTGCCAAACTCGTTTTTGACATTGCGGAACGAGGTCTTATAGAAATTGACCTTGCAGACGTCGTGCAAAAGTGCCGCAATGGCAATGCTCTCCTCCGAGTAGGAAATGCCGTACAGATCTTTCATACGCGGGCGGTTGAGAATATCGTGCAGGCATTCGTAGACGTTGAGGCTGTGACGCAACAGTCCGCCTTCAAAGTTGCCGTGATATCGCGTGCTTGCGGGAGCTGTGAAAAAGTCGCTTGCGTCCGAGTCAAGAAACGCCAGCAGCTTGTCCGCGCCCTCGCGCTTGATGTATTTGTTATAGATCTCCAAAAATCTCTGTTTATCCTCGTGCAGTTGCATTTCGCACCTCCAAAGCATTGTATTCCATATTCATTTTACCATGTTTTTGCAAAATTGTAAAGAGGATTTACGCGATCGGACAAAAAAACCCGCCGAAGCGGGTTTTTGAGTAATTTTTTCATTCACCTTTTTCAAAAGCTTGTGCTGCAGCAAACAATACCTTAAACCGTTCGGTGTCGCGAATCGGATCAAAGAGCTTCCATGAAAGCGTGGGCAGCAGCAAATTGGTTCTGTCATAAACATTCGCGGTATAACGGAATTCCAGGTCAGGCAAAAATGGCAAGGAGCTTTTTGTTACCACATTATAATTTTTCACAACAAAGCGTTGGTGAGCAATCATTTTTTCCAGCCATTCCATGGCTTCATCATATCGCCCGAGACGCATACACATCTCGGCACAATCCTCATAGTTTACATTCAGACAAAACGGCAGCTCTTCTTGCACTTCCCCCATCATACAGTCATAAAAATCACAGTATAGCTTGAAGCAGGAATATGCCTGTTCATACTTTGCATCAGATCTCCACGAATACCCCAGCATTGCCAACTGATGATGCAGATAATCCAATGCCTTATTGATATTGTTTCCATACTGTTTTCTGCTTTGCTCTTTTTTACCCAAACAATCGTACACGTCTGCCAACCAGGCACCGCCCTCTTCATACTGATTAAAGACGTCAATTTTTCTTGCATGCTCTTCGGCCTTTTCAAAATTTCGCATTCTCCTGTATAGCACTGTCAGCCATTTATTAGCAGCGTTCAAGTAACGGCTGTCAGTACAGTGCGCAAGTATCACATTGGCCTGACGAATACATTCATTTTCCCAAAATTGACGCTCAGCTTTTTTACCTTCCGCATCCGGATCCCAATAATACTGATCCACTAAACAGCAGATATTTCCGATTGAATAAGCCAAAAGCTCATAGTTGTTGGGGTAGATTTTCAAGACAGCAAGCACGTCCTCACAGCACTCTCTTCGATTTTCAAGAACGTTGAGATTTTTCGGCGGATTGCACAGTCTATCCTCTGCTTTGGCCATACACTCGTCAATTTCCTTTTGACAATCGGTATCCTCCTTACCAAATAATACGTCAGTGGACACGCCAAAAACATTGGCTAAGGGCACGATTTGGGAAATATCCGGCATACCCGTATTGTTTTCCCAACGACTGACCGCTTGATACGTAATATTCAGTTGTTCGGCAAGCTCTTCCTGCGTCAATCCGCGCTCCTTACGCAAACTGCGGATAATTTGCCCCATTGATTTGCTCATGATTTATCTCCTTTGGATAGAATTCCGGTACCGTTGTTCTCATTATAGCAGATAACTTCCTTCTTGTAAAGCGATGTAAATATGAGCGTTTCTCAAGTATGCATTGAGTTAACAAACACAAAAAAACATAAGATGTAAAAGAGCATCCGTACGGTGAACCTCATCCACCGCAACCGCGTCGCTGTTTCGCTCTGCGAAATACGCTCCGCTGCGGTCCCCCTTCCCCAGCGGGGAAGGCTCATCATAGCAGCCTTTCACGGATAACCGGATAAGACGGATGCACACAAAAGCCCTCTCCGCCGGAGAGGGGGGACCGCAGCGGAGCGAAATTTCAAAGCAAATTGCTTTGAAATGAGAGAAGCGATTGTGGTGGGTGAGATTCATCCTACGGACGCTCCTTCACATCACCCAAAACGCACCCGCTTTGCGGCAGGAGCAAGCCCCTGCCCTACGTAGACAAAAAACGCACCCGCTGTAGAGCAGGTGCGTTCATTTTTCGATTTATGCCTGCACGGCAGCCTCTTGCAAAGAAGCATTGGCCGCCTCTTCCCTTTTGAGCTTGCGCACGCGGTAGGTCCAGGTGACGATACAGCAGATCAGATGCACGCCCGCGGTCAGGATCCAGGAGATGGGATACGAGATATACAGCGTTTGGATCGGCTCGGGGAATCCGGGGCAAAGCAAAATGATCCATACGATACGGAACACGCAAGAGCCGATCAGCGAGACCATCATGGGCAAGAACGATTTACCCATGCCGCGCATGATACCGCTGAACACGTCCATAATGCCGCAAAGGAAGTAGGTCATAGCAATAATCTGCAAGCGTCGGATACCCGCATCATGTACCAGCTCTTGACCGGGACGGTAAATATTCAGCAAGGACTTTCCGATTCCAAACTCTGCAACTCCGATCGGGATACCCATGCCCAAGCCGATGATGGTAACCAGCCCCAAGCAGATCAGGCTGGCGCGCAGCACGCGGTCGTATTTTTTCGCGCCCGTATTCTGCCCGATAAAGGTCAGCGCAGCATGATAGCATGCGTTCATGGAGATATAGATAAATCCTTCAATATTGCCTGCGGTGGTATTGCCTGCCATGACTTCGGTAGGATACGTATTCACGGTACTTTGAATCAGTACATTAGACAAGGAGAAGAACGTGCCCTGCAGACCCGCGGGGATGCCGATGCGCAGCATCTTTTTCAGCGAATCCTTGTCCACGGCAAGCTTTTTGAAATCAAGATGGCAGTCGTCGTCCAGCTTAGCCATATGATAAAGCACCATGCCCATGGCAATGTACTGCGAAACGGCGGTTGCGATACCGACACCGATCGCCCCCATATGGAACACGCACACAAAGATCAGATTGAGGAATACGTTGGCAAGACCCGAAAGCGTCAGGAAGATCAAGGGATTCTTGGAGTCGCCCTTGGAGCGCAGGATGCTTGCCGCGTGGTTATACACCATGGACGCGGGAATGCCCACGAAATACGCGCTCATATAAGGCGCAGCCTCTGCCAGCACGTCATCGTTGGTGCCCATCAGCACAAGCAAGGGCTTTGCCATAAAGAAGCCGAAAATGCCCACGGCAATTCCCGTAAAGACCGAGGTCAGAATGGCAGTATGTACCACCTTTTGCACGCCGTCACGGTCACCTGCACCAATTCTCTGTGCAACCACGACACCCGCGCCGACCGACAGACCCATGAAAAGGTTGACGATCAGATTGATCAGCGCACCGCACGCGCCAACCGCCGCCACGGCCGCATCCGCATTATCCGCCCAGTTACCCACGACCACCATATCGGCTGCGTTATACAGCAGCTGAATGATGCCCGTAAACATGACAGGCAGCATAAACAGGATGATATTGCCGAGCATTGGTCCCTCGGTGTAATCCTTTTTCTTTTCATGACCGTAAACACGGAAATTTCTCATTCTTCCGCCCGATTTCAGCATTTTTCTCACTCCTTTGACAGCACTCTACGAAAATCACATACAAAGGATATTATATTACATTTCGGGCAAAGAGTCAAGAGATAAGGGAGAGAAAATGCGAAAAGCAAAACACGTAGGGCGGGGGCTTGCTCCCGCCACGCTCAGGATGTCTCTTGAGAGAACGCGGCGGGAGCAAGCCCCCGCCCTTCGTATTCCGCACTCCGCATTCCGCATTTTCTTGTCCGTTTCCGTTGACATCACACAATAATTTTGGTATAATAATTATGTATGTATTTTGATTTTCGGAGGACAAAATGGCACATTCCGACGAGATTTTTGAGAAAATTACAAAATTGCGCCGAGAGGTGGCTCACCACGCAAAGCTCTATTACGTGGACGACGCACCGGTGATCTCGGATTATGAATACGACCGCATGTTTTACGAGCTGCTGGCCCTGGAAGAGGCGCATCCCGAATATTTCGATCCCGCCTCCCCCACACAGCGTGTAGGCGGCAAGCCCTTGGACAAATTTGCCAAGGTGACGCACCGCGTGCGCATGGACTCGCTCTCGGACGTTTTTTCCTATGAGGAGCTGACCGACTTTGTTACCCGCGTGCACGCCGAGCTGCCCGATGCCGTCTTCTCGGTCGAGCCCAAGATCGACGGCTTGTCCTGCTCGCTGATCTACGAGGGCGGCGTGCTGGTCACGGGCGCGACGCGCGGTGACGGTGTGACAGGCGAGGATATTACGCAAAACGTTCGCACCATCTTTTCGATCCCCCTGACGCTGCCCGAGCCCTTGACACTGACCGTGCGCGGTGAGGTCTATATGCCGCGTGCCGTGTTTGAGCGCATTAACCAAAAGCGCGAGGCAAACGGCGAGGCTCTGATGGCCAACCCGAGAAATGCCGCGGCAGGCTCCTTGCGCCAGCTTGACCCGCAAATTACGGCACAGCGCGCGCTGGATATTTTCATTTTCAACTACCAGGAGGGCGACCTTTACGCTGACGGTCACGCTCCCGAAACGCACATGGAAACGCTGGATCGTCTGGACGCGCTGGGCTTCCCTGCTATAGGGCTGCGCACCGTGGTGCACACAGCAGACGAGATCATTTCTCACATTGAAAAGATCGGTTCCATGCGCGACGATCTTGCCTACGACATTGACGGCGTGGTGGTCAAGGTCAACAGCCTTTCCCAGCGCCAGATTCTCGGAGAGGGTGTCAGCACCCCCAAATGGGCGGTTGCCTACAAATTCCCGCCCGAAAAAAAGCAAACAAGACTCAACGACATTACCATTCAGGTCGGCCGCACAGGCGTGCTGACCCCCGCCGCAGAGCTCTCGCCCGTGAGATTGGCGGGCACCACCGTCTCGCGCGCGACGCTGCACAACATTGACTTCATCCGCGAGCGCGACATTATGCTCGGCGATATCGTTTCGGTGCAAAAGAGCGGCGACATCATCCCCGAAGTGGTGTGCGCGCATCCCGAAAAGCGTGACGGCACGCAAATCCCCTTCCATATGCCCACGCATTGCCCCTCCTGCGGCCACGAGGTGGTCAAGGCTGAGGGCGAGGTAGCCGTGCGCTGCATCAACCCGTCCTGCCCCGCGCAGCTCTCGCGCGGCATTGAGCATTTTGCATCCAAGGACGCCATGGACATTGACGGTCTTGGCCCGCAGATCGTGGACGCGCTGATCGATGCGGAGCTGATCCATGATGCGGCTGATCTTTACGCGCTGCGCTCCGAGCAGATCGCAACTCTCGAGCGCATGGGCGACAAATCCGCCGCCAATCTGATCGCAGCGATTGAAAAATCCAAGTCTGCAGGTCTTGAGCGCCTGATCTTTGCGCTTGGTATTCGCAACATCGGCCAGGTGGCCGCCACCGCGCTTGCGCGCCGCTACGGCACGCTGGACGCTTGTATGAACGCCACAGCTGAGGAGCTATGCGCGCTGGAGGATTTCGGACAGATCACGGCCGATTGCGTGATCGAATACTTCTCCCGTGCCGAGAGCCGTGAGCTTTGCGCGCGCCTTGCCGCTGCGGGCGTGCTAACCGAATCCACCTCTGCCCCTGTGGGCGACAAGCTGGCGGGCTTAACCTTTGTGCTGACAGGCACGCTGCCCACCATGGGACGCAGCGAGGCCGAGGCTTTGATCGTGGCAGCAGGCGGAAAGACCTCCTCGTCGGTCTCCAAAAAGACCTCTTACGTGGTGGCGGGCGAAGCCGCAGGCAGCAAGCTGACCAAGGCGCAGAATCTTGGTGTGGCCATCATCGACGAGGCAGAGCTTTTGAGAATGCTGACTTAATACCGAACGATTAGATTGCGTGAAACACTATCCGTAGGGGGCGACGTCCTCGACGCCCCGTCCTACTTTAACTAACTTTTTACAACTTTCATATTTATTCGTACCTGCCCGGGGCGTCGAGGACGTCGCCCCCTACCGACAGACGGTTTGCGCATCCACATGACTTTTGCCGCTTATGACATCGGACGCAGAATCATACCCCCGTATAATTCTTGATCCCCTGATAGATCCCCTGCGCGAAAAGCCCGGGATTCTCGTTCATCAGAGCCGCATCGCCCGGATTGGTGATAAATCCCATCTCAAGCAGTACCGCGGGCATGGCGCTCTTGCGCAGCACGTAAAGCCCCGAGCGCACGAACGTGCCGCGATTGGGCAGACCCGTAACTCCCGAAACACCCGCAACCACGTCTCGGGCCAGATCAAATGCCGCACTGTCGCGCGAATAGACAAAGGCCTCGGTGCCCGTGGCTGACGTGATCTCGGAGGCGTTGGTGTGCAGGCTGATAAAGTAATCAGCCCCCCAGGCGTTTGCGTCCTGCACTCTTGCCCGCAGACTGGAATTGAGTGAATTCCCCAACTGCGTTTGTGCACTCGGCCGCGACAGCCGCACCTCGTAATCGGGATCGGCTTCCAAAAGCTCTGCCAGCTCTATCCCTATGCGATAGGTGATATTCTGCTCGCGCAAGCCGTTTCCCTCCGCGCCCGCATTGGGATTGACGGGATTGTGCCCCTGATCTATGTAAATCTTGATCGCCATATATTGCCCCCTTACAAAGTTTTACTCTTATTCTATGACAATCGAAAGGAATTTGTGATGAGTTCCATCAAATCAAACGAATACCGCGAGGAAAAGAACGCCATCGTGGGCGGCATGCTTTATCTGGTAGCCACGCCCATCGGCAACCTCGCCGATCTTTCCGAGCGTGCCGTCAAGGTGCTCTCCGAAGTGGATTTTATTGCCGCCGAGGATACGCGCAACACGCAAAAGCTGCTTTCCATCTTAGGAATCTCCAAGCCCATGGTGTCCTATTTTGAGCACAACAAGCGCGAGCGAGGCGAGCAGATCATCGAAAGACTGCAAGCAGGCGAATCCTGCGCGCTGGTGACCGACGCCGGCACTCCCGCTGTCTCCGACCCGGGAGCTGACCTTGTGGTGCTGTGCGCCGAGAGAGGCGTGAGCGTGACAAGCATTCCCGGCTGCTGCGCAGCCATCACAGCCCTCACGCTTTCCGCCCTGCCCACGGGTCGCTTTACCTTTGAAGGCTTTCTTTCCACCAATAAGGCCGAGCGTCGCGAGCATCTGGACGATTTAAAGCAGGAAAAGCGCACCATGATCCTGCACGAAGCACCGCACAAGCTTCGCACCACGCTGCAGGATCTTGCCGTTGCCTTTGGCAAAGAACGCCGCATTTCCCTGTGCCGCGAGCTGACCAAGCTCAACGAGGAGGTTGTGCGCACCACGCTTGGGGGCGCGATCGCGCTTTACGAGCAAAAAGAGCCGCGCGGTGAATACGTGCTGGTCATTGAGGGCATGACCCAAGACCGTGCGCAAGAGGGTGCGTTCTGGCAGAATATGACCGTGCCCGAGCACGTGCAATTCCACGTGGACGCGGGCATGAGTCAAAAGGACGCCATCAAGGCAGCCGCCCGTGAGCGCGGCGTGCACAAAAATGAGGTCTACTCGCAGATGGTGGAGCAGAAAAATTCCGCAAAGTGAAATTTTTCATTGTTTAATTGCACAAAATCCCCGTCACACCCAATGATATCCCAAACTTATTGCACAATTTTGCAGTTTATATAATTTTTCTTGCAAAAAACTGTTGCACTCGGGGCACTTGTGTGATATGATATTAGTATATTTCAGTCCTACCAAACAGGAGTCTACGTTATGGAAAAATGTAAAGTCGGCGTCATTGGCGCAACAGGTATGGTTGGTCAGCGTTTTCTGACCCTGCTTGAAAATCACCCTTATTTTGAAGTCACCGCTCTGGTCGCATCTCCCCGCAACGCGGGCAAGACTTACGAGCAGGCACTGGACGGCAGATGGAAGATGACCACTCCCCTGCCCGAAAAATACAAGAATATGACCATCATCAGCTCCCAGGACATCGAAACGGTCAAGAGCCTTGTTTCGTTTGTGTTCTGCGCGGTCAACATGAAAAAGGATGAGGTCAAGGCACTCGAAGAGGCTTACGCCAAGGCCGAGATCCCGGTCGTTTCCAACAACAGCGCACACCGCTGGACGCCCGACGTGCCCATGATCATTCCCGAGGTCAACGCAGAACATCTGGCAGTCATCGAGGCACAGAAAAAGAGACTTGGCACCAAGCGCGGCTTTATCGCGGTCAAGCCCAACTGCTCGATCCAGGGCTACGTGCCCGCTCTGACCGCCTTGAAGGATTTCGGCATCAAGGAAATGGTGGTCACCACCTATCAGGCAATCTCGGGCGCAGGCAAGACCTTCAACGAGTGGCCCGAAATGATCGACAACATCATTCCCTTCATCGGTGGCGAGGAAGAAAAATCCGAGCAGGAGCCCCTGCGCATCTGGGGTAAGGTGGAAAACGGCGAGATCGTCAAGGCAGAAGGCCCCGTGATCACCTCGCAGTGCATCCGCGTGCCCGTGACCGACGGCCATATGGCCGCTGTGTTTGTCAAGTTTGAAAACAAGCCTGACAAGGACGTCATTCTGGAGCGTTGGAAGAGCTTCTCCGGCAAGCCCCAGGAGCTTGGATTGCCCAGTGCACCCGCACAGTTCATTACCTACATGGAAGAGGACAACCGTCCGCAGACCAAGCTGGACCGGGATATTTACGGCGGCATGGGCGTCACGGTCGGCAGACTGCGCGAGGACACCATTTACGACTACAAGTTCGTGGCCCTTGCCCACAACACGCTGCGCGGCGCAGCAGGCGGCGCGCTGCTGAGCGCAGAGCTGCTTTATAAGCTGGGGTATTTTAATTAAATTTTGCAAAAGTAAAGGACAGAGGTACATAATACCTCTGTCCTTTTGTTATACAAGATCCTTGAACATTAAATCATCCATACTCACACCCAATTTCATGGCAATCAATAGTACCATCTGAATATCCGGTACTGCTTCTCCTCTTTCCCATTTTGAGACTGCTTGAGGTGTGACATGTAACATATTTGCCAACCGGGCTTGTGTCATCCTCTGCTCCTGCCGCAAGCTGCGAATATTCCGCGCAATCTGACTCAGCATTTCTTTTCGATCGGAAGCCAGAGCTCACAGTATCTTTGGTGTTGCATCTCGCCTTCATACCAATGTGTAAGCAAAAGCTCCGGGGCATTGGCAAGCTGATATTCAGAACTTGGCAACCATTCACTCACAATTCTCTTTCGCAAATCCAAAAAGACTGCCGTAGGAAATCTGCATCGCTCGGTTTCAAAAATTGCATACGTGACTTTTGGAATGGTGACATTTTCAAAATACTTTGCACATTCTTCACCAAGTATGCCTCTCTTATTCAAATTGTTGCGACAGTATTCGTTGAGTTGACTTGCAATATAGAAATCATAGCCGTCATCATCAATATTGGTGACTATATCAAACGTATTGACCACGTCTCCGGAAAGCCCCTGAAGGATATACTGTAGGGGTCTTGTAGTAACGTACATTTCTTCCTCTTGCTTAAAGCGTTCACCCGGAACACCGGTAAAGCGACGCTTATACCCGGTCAAAATCATTTGTTCTTTTTCTTCAATTCTGTAATTCATGACACTACCGCCTTCCAATGATATTTTGATAGACAGGCGAGAAAAGGATTTGAGCGTTTTTCCGTTTGTACGCGCTTCGGACGGCGACATGCCGTGAAACGCGCGAAATGCCTTCGCAAAGCTATCGGGACTATCGTATCCGTATTTTAAGGCCACATCAATGACCTTTTTCTTACCATCTGCCAGCTCCGCACCTGCAAGCGTTAACCGTCGCATACGAATATACTCGCCAAGTGTATAACCACAGAGGATACTGAACACTCTTGCAAAGTGATAACTTGATGAAAAGCTCTCTGCAGCGACCTTTTCATAGTCAATCTCCTCGGTCAAATGCGCCTCGATGTAGTCAATTGCCCGTTGCATTCCCACGATCCAATCCATCTCTTTATCCCTCCCATCCGGCAATATTCTATCATAAGCGATAAGAAAAATCCCGACATTTTCTGCGTTTCGATGTCGGGATCATTCATTTGTTCAGGCCGCCGTAGCACCAACCTTTTATAAATACTCCTCAATCAACGCCGCCACGCTCTTTGTGGTACGGCTGACGCGCTCCAGCACCACGGGCATGGCACTTTGCATGGCATAGCCGCAAAAATCGGGTGCTTCGAGCATGGCAAGGTCGTTATCGCCGTCGCCCACGGTGAGAATGATCTCTGCATCGATGCCGCGCAGCTCCATAAGGTGACGAATGCCTTCTGCTTTATTGACGTCAGCACGGTTGAAATCGATGCTTTGGATCGTGGGCATCTTGCCTTTGATGTGATCGCCTAACACCTTAGCGCACGCATCACGCAAAGCCACAGCATCCTCAGGGCACAGCAAAGTGGCCGAGATCTGCGTCACGTGCTCAATACATGTGCCATCCACAAACAACGCATGACTTTCTGCATGCACCTTGCTGTCCGGCTTGACGGTCAGATAAGTCTTTCCAAACGAGATCGAAATATGATGCAGCGAGTATTTTCTGATTTCATCCAGCAAAGCCTTTGCCTTGTGCGGCATGATACAGGAGCGATACACAACCTCCCCTTGCCCGTTTGTTATAACTGCTCCATTGTTGGCAATCAGATAATCGTAGGACGCTCCATCCTTGTCCAGTCGGTTGCGAATCGAGTCCAGATACCTGCCGCTGACCATGCCGAACAGATTGCCTGCGGCACGCCATTTTTGAATGGCATCCATATTTTCTTTGCTGACCGTGCCGCCCACGTTGAGCGTGCCGTCATAATCACATGCCAAGATCTTCATCAGTCAATTACCAGAGCTCCAAAGTATTCGGGACGGTGAAAATCGGGAGTTTTGGTCTTCACGCGACTCCACGAGCCGTAATGCGCCACCTCCGTCTCGTCACCGCACTTATAAAAGTTGCCACGGAAGGCATATCCGGGCACGAATTGCTCGGCGCGGATACCGTAAACCGCATCCAGGATCGAAAACGGAATCTCTGCCACAACGCCCCATTCCTCATCGGTTGCAAAAGGCGTAACGGTGGGAAGCTTGCCGCCCGTCAGATTGATCAGCGGCGTGCGGTTCTCTCTTCCCACGCCGCAAAAGGATAGCAGCGTGCCTTTGGCATTCATTTCCATATTGATATACCTGCCCGATTCGTGATCGAAGATTGCAAAGAATTCCAGGCAGGAATCGGTATAGACGGGCTGGTTATGCTCCTCATACACCGCGCGGGGATTGGTCTCCTTGCACGTCATGCGTAAAACAAAGCCAAAGGACGGGATCATGATCAACTGTCCGTAGGCCAGCGGCATATATTCCTTGCTCCATGCATACTGATCGATCAGCGCGCGAGGTACATCCGACCAATCCTCGGGCATTTTGGCGTATGTATATACTTTGTATTCTTGCATATGAACCTCCAAAACACAGCTCGTATTCTGTTTTTATTATAGCAGAAATGCGTGGGGTTGTCAATATTGGGGCTCATTCCTCTGCAAGCATAATGATATTACATTGAAGAAATCGCTTCCGTTCTTTTTTTGAGCAAGTAGCCGCAAAAAAATGAACCAGTAATTCGCTGCGCGAATTGAAACGGCGAGAAAAGTATTTCGCCTCTGCGGAGGCGACGAGGGCTTCGCGCCCTCGACCTGCGCAAACTTTTGAAAAAGTTTGATCAAAACTTCTAAAAAGGGTGATCAAAAACTTCTAAAAAGGGCGATCAAAACTTTCAATATTTTTGCAAAGCAAAAAGACGGCATTTCTGCCGTCTTTTTCACATCAGATATGATAGTTTCCGTCTGCGTCAAGCTTGATCGCGGTCTCGAAGAAAGCGCGCGATGCGTTGACCACGTGCGCGTTATCCGCGCACGCTGCGGTTTCATAGGACGAGTGCATAGCCAACTGCGCCATACCGATATCCACCGTGTTCATAGGCAACAGCGTATCCGCAATGCTGCCCAAGGTAGAGCCGCCGGGGCTATCCGAGCGATTGGCAAAGGACTGCGTGGGAACGCCTGCCTTTTTGCAGATCTCGGAGAAGATGGCGCAGGAGATGCCGTCGGTTGCGTAGCTTTGCGATGCGTTGGCCTTGATAACCACGCCGCCGCCCATGCGCGGAGCGTTCTGCGCGTCCGAAAGCTCGGGATGATTGGGATGCTTGGCATGCGCGTTATCTGCCGAGAGCATCATGGATGCGGGCAATACGCGGCGCAGATCCGTGCCGCAGCCCTCGCACACACGCTCCAAGGTGTCGCGCATCCAAAGTGCACCCGCGCCCTGCTTGGTGCGGCTGCCGGTCTCCTCGTTATCAAAGCAAGCCCATACCTGCAGCGTGTTTTGTGCCGCTGCCGACTGCAAAAAGCCTTGCAGCGTGCCGTACGCGCACATCAGATTATCAATGCGAGGAGCCGAGAAAAACGCGTTGTCAGCGCCCCAGATGGTTGCAGGGGTGCGGTTATACAGATACAGATCCGAGCCTACGACGTCCTCAGCCTTGACGCCTGCGGCCTCTGCCACGGTTGCCATCAGACTTCCCTTAGCGGAAGACATGCCGTAAAGCGGCATCATATCGGTCTGCGCGTTGAATGCAAATCCGTCGTTATGCTTTCTGTTCTGATGAATGGCCACGTTGGGGATCAGCACAAGGTCGCGATCCACCTTGACGCTCACCGTCTTGATGCCCTGCTCCCCCTTGACCACCAGTCTGCCCGCCAAGGACAGGGGCTTATCCAGCCAGGTGGACAGAATCATGCCGCCGTAACGCTCGGTGTTAAGCTTGACGTAATCGCCCGTATCCGCCTCACAGACTGCTTTGAGCTTAAAGGTAGGCGAATCGCTGTGACTTGCCGCCAGCATGACCGAATCGATCTTGCCTGCGGGCATACGGAACGCGATGATCGAGGTACCGTTCTGCACCGTATAGTAGCCCTTGCCTGCTTCAAGCTCCCACGCGTCCTGCGCACCAAGGCGCACAAAGCCCTGCTCGTCAAGGATTTTTGCAGACGAGTCAACCGCCTGATAAGCCGTAGGGCTGTTTTCAATAAATTCCAAAAGCTGTTTTGTATAGACGTGCATAATAAACTCCTCTCATGATACCTTATCCGCTCCCACCGCCTGCGTAAACAGCGCGCGGAAGCCTGCATCGTCGGTACTGTTGCCCAGCGCCCACATGGTCTTGGCAAACGCTGCCTCGGTGGTCATGTCGTATGCCTCAAGCAAATTAAATCGCTGCTTGATGGTAAAGCCCACGCGGTAAACCTCCATATCGCTGCCCTCGTGCGCAACCTGGGTCTTGATAATGACCTTGGTATCCCGCTCGGTCAGCATCTGGATCTTATCCGCAAATGCCTCGCTGTCGTAGACGGGAATGCCGCCCACGCCAAAGCTTTCAATGATCACGGCACGATACGTGTCCGCCAGATAGTCGAAAATACCGGGCTGGATGCCGGGAGTCAGCTTGAGCACGAACACGCGCGGGTCAAGCGACTCGTAAAACACGGGGCCGTCCGCCTTTGGCTTGCAGATATAGTGCAGCACCCTACCGCCGCGCACCACCGCAACCTCGGGATAATCCATGCTGGAAAACGCCGAATAGCTCTTGGTGCGGGTCTTGGTCGCGCGCGTGCCCTCGATCACCTTGCCGTCAAACACGATATGCACGCCCTGTGCACCGTCGTCCGCAGCATAAATAAAGGCGTTGAGCAAATTCTCTCGCGCGTCTGTATCACGCTGCGAGATTGAGCGCTGCGCGCCCGTCAGCACGACAGGCTTGGGGCTCTTTTGGATCAGATACGAAAGCACGGCTGCGCCGTACGCCATGGTATCGGTGCCGTGCGTGATCAGAAATCCGTCGTACTGCTCATATTTTTCACGTATGGTTTTGGCAATCTCCAACCATTGCACGTGGCACATATTGGTGCTGTCCAGATTGAACAGCTGAAGTGTATCAATGTCGCATACGTGCGCAAGCTCGGGTACGGTTTCCAAAAGCTCCCGGGAACAAAGCCCGGGAGCAAGACCCGATTCGGTTGGCATAGAGGCAATGGTGCCTCCCGTTGCGATCAACAAAATCTTTTTCATAATTTCACTTTTGCCTTTTTTCCACCCGCCACCGGTTCGCAGGTGACGTTAATTCCCAATCTCTTGTAGGTGCGCTCGTCCACGGGCGAGAGAATGACCGAGAAATGCGCGTCGCAGCAGCGCAGCTTGTCCAGCTGTGCCAGCGCGAGTGCCGCATTTTCATGCGTGCCCGAGCTGATGGAAAGCGCAATCAGCACCTCATCCGAATGGAGTCTTGGGTTACTTTGACGCAAATATTCGGTTTTGAGTCTGCAGATCGGCTCAAGCGCATCCGCGCTGATGATTTCTTCCTCCTTGGAAATGCCCGCCAACCGCTTGAGTGCGTTAAGCAGAAGCGCTGCGGAGGGGCCAAGCAGCGAGGAGGTCTTACCCGTAACGACAGAACCGTCCGGCAGCACCATTGCGCCCGCGGGATTTGCCGTTTGCTCGGCACGCGCCAGCGCGGCTGCCACGGCGGGATTATAATCGGTGCTCACGCCCGCCTGCTGCATCAGAATCTTCATCTTGGCCGTCAGCGTGCCGTCGCTTCCCTTCTGCTTTTCGGAAACCGCGGTCTGATAATATCTGCGCAGCACTTCTTTGCGTGCCGCCTCGCAGACCACTTGGTCATCCTCAATGCAAAAGCCGACCATATTGACGCCCATATCGGTGGGCGACTGATAAGGAGACGTGCCCTGAATGCCTGTCAGCATGGCGCGCAGCACGGGGAAAATCTCCACGTCGCGGTTATAATTGACGGTAGTCTGACCGTACGCCTCCAGGTGGAAGGGGTCGATCATATTGACGTCGTCCAGATCCACGGTTGCAGCCTCGTAAGCAAGGTTGACGGGATGGCGCAAAGGAAGATTCCAGATGGGGAAGGTCTCAAACTTTGCATAACCCGCGCGCACGCCGTTGCGGTGCTCGTGGTACAGCTGGGACAGGCAGGTCGCCATCTTGCCGCTGCCCGGACCGGGCGCGGTGACCACCACCAGCGGCTTGGTGGTTTTGACAAACTCGTTTTTGCCAAATCCGGCGGGGCTGACGATGCGCTCCACGTCCGAGGGATAGCCCTCGATCTTATAATGCAAATAGCTGTTGACACCGCGGTCAGCCAGCTTGCGGCGAAAATCGTCGGCCGCCTGCTGCCCTGCATAGCAGGTAATGACAACGCTGTCCACGGTAAAGGACAGGTCACGGAAAATATCGATCAGGCGCAGCGCGTCCTGGTCGTAGGTAATACCGAGGTCGGCACGCATCTTGTTTTTGGCAATGTCCTCCGCGTTGACCACCAGAATAATCTCCGCCTGGTCGCGCAGACTCAACAGCATACGCAGCTTGCTGTCAGGCGCAAATCCGGGAAGCACGCGCGCTGCGTGATAATCGTCGAACAGTTTCCCTCCGAATTCCAGGTAAAGCTTTCCGCCGAATTGGTCAATGCGCTTTTTGATCTGCTCGGATTGCAATTTCAAGTATTTGTCATTGTCAAAACCGATCTTCATGTCCCCATCCCTCTTTTCTATCACAAGAATACTCTATATTGTAACACAATTCTGCGCGAATGTAAATAGACCGTGAAAAATTTGTCAAAATTTTAGCCGATCAGGATGCCTGCCGCAGGGCTCAGGCTTTCATACGCGCGCGAAAATTCCGCATAGGTGCGCAGCTTTTCACGATTCCATGTATTTTCGGAGAGTGCCGCCATGCGCTCGGCAACCAATCTGCGCTCCTCGGCAATCCCCTCTGCAACCGTGGGGAAGTTTGTGGGAATGGTGTCGCCCCATGCCAGCAGCTGACCGCCAAGTACGTTGTCGTTGGCGGGAATCTCAATCGTCACGCCGCGGTAAGGAGAATCGGGATGCACGGGAGTCCAGCGGTAAATGCTCCAGTCATACACCTCTTTTTGAGACCAATATGCTGCGGGAGTGACCACGTACATGGGTCTCCAGGAGCTGTTGATGATCCGGAATCCGCCCTCGAGCAGTTGCGGGGTGGTCTGGTAGTAGTTTTCCCAGCTGTGCATGATGATATCCTTGGACACAAACTCGTTGACCGAGGGAGCAAAGCCCTCCCAGGCCATGACCTTTTTGCCCTTTGCAATCACCGCATCCGCCATTTTCTGCACGAAGTTGGCAAGCATTCTCTCGGCAAGATATCTCTTGTCCTCGCAGTCAAAATCAATGCCGCACTCGGTTGCATACGCGCGGCAAGCCTCGTTGGTGGTCCACTTGGCAATATCCGCCTCGTCGCCGCCCACGTGTACGTATTCGGCACTCGGGAACATATCGCAAAGCTCCGAGAACAGCGCCTGCATCGCCTTCATGGCCTCCCCTGTCTGCGGGATAATGTTATCCGTGCCAAAAATTTCGGGATATGCCAGGCAGAGCTGCGTGCAATGGCCGGGCACGTCGATCTCGGGGATGAGCGAAATACCGCGCTCGGCAGCGTACTTGTTCAGATACGCAATATCCTCGGGGCTGTACGAGCGTCCCTCGGTGGCCAGATCCGGATAGATGGCGCTGGGCAGCGTATAGCTCTGATCGTCGGTAAAGTGCAGGTGCAGTCTGCTGACCTTGTAAAACCAGCACAGATCCACGTAAGAGAGCAGATAATCAAAGGGATGCCAGTTGCGCGCCAGGTCGATCATGACGCAGCGGTGCTCACAATCGGGCAGATCGCGCACCTCGCAAACAGGCAGGCTGACGCGGCCGTCTGCCACGCGCAAAAGCTGACCCAGAGTCGCCAGCGCATACTGCATGCCCTGCTCGTCTGCGGCAGAGAGCACCACGCGGGCAGTCTGCACGCGCAGAGAATATTCCCCCTTTTGCATATCGGGATCGGCGCGCAGTACCACCGACGCACCGCGTCCCTCGGTAAAGCGCACGCCCACAAGTCTCTGCGCATAGCCCGCAAATGCCTTTGCAGGGCGGGCAAATATGGGGTCACAGATCTCCATAATCGGCATGATGGCAAGGGATTCCTGTCTGCATGTGATATATTTGGGATAAGGAATCAAAGCAAGCGTAGTGTTTTCCATGATGTATCCTTTCTCTCCGCGCGGGAGTGCTCATATATATCCATTGTAGCATAGTTCGTAGTATTTTGCAATAAAATCGCGAAATTTTTGCGCAAAAAACGTAGGGGCGATCAGTGATCGCCCGCTACAAATTATGATAGGTTTCATATACGCTTAGCCGAACGGGAGTCGAACCAAATTGGTTTTGACGGGCAGATTTGTCCGATCCCTTCATCTTTCCCCTTGGACATATTGCCTATATGCCCTGCGGGAAAAGCTTTTGGGCTCGAAAAAATCTGCTATGTCAAAACTGCATAGCACCCGCCGGCGAATGCATTTTTGATAGATTTTGGTGTGATTTTGCGCAGCAAGATACAAATCTTGCAAGCGAAAGCACGCCTAAAGATGCGAAAATGCATCGTCGTCGGGCAATTCGGTTCGACTCCCGTTCGGCTATACAAGATCACAGCGCCTTCGCAATCTCTGCAGCCTTATCGGCAAGGATCTCAAGAGCGCCGTCCTTGAAGGGAGACGCAAGGCCTGCATCCTCGATCAGCTGCTCAAAGGCCTTGGTTCCGCCACACTTGGCAAAGCCGATGTAACGCTCAAGTGCTGCGTCGTAATCCTCGCAGGAAGCAACCAGGAAACCGATCGCAACCGTCTGTGCCAGGCAATAGTCGATATAATAGAAGGGGCTTTCGTAGATGTGCATCTGATACTGCCATCTGGTTCCCTCTTCAATGTAAGGAATGCCCGCAAGATTCATGTAAGGACGGTACTTTGCTTCAAGTGTCAGATACGTCTGCTTACGCTGCTCGGGGGTCATGTCGGGGTTTTCGTACATCAGGTGCTGGAATTCGTCCACGATCACGCCGTAAGGAATAAAGCTCAGAGCCTCGAGAAGGTGACGCTTCTTGTAGCGCGGTGCCATATCGCCAAAGAATTTGTCCATATACTTCCAGCAAAGGAATTCCATGCTCATGGAGTGGCACTCTGCGGTCTCCATACCGCCCACGTCCAGCTCGAAGTTGTTCTGATCGCAAGCAAATTTTGCAGCCAGCGCGTGACCGAATTCGTGCGTCATGACGTCCACGTCGCCGCAGGAACCGTTGAAGTTAGCCAGAATGAAGGGCTGCTTGTATCTGGGGAAGCAGGTGCAGTAGCCACCGCCGAACTTGCCGTCGCGCGCCTCTACATCAAACGCCTCAGCCTCTTGCATGGTGCGCATAAAGTCACCGATCACGGGATTCATCGCGTCATACATTTCCTGCGCTGCGGCAAAAATGCCGTCCTTGTCCATCATGGGCTTGGGCTGCTCGCCTGCCATGTAGATCGCGTCGTCGTAGAACATGATCTGATCAAGTCCCAGCTCCTCTGCCAGCCCCGCCTTGATGGCAGCAACGCGAGGCACCAGGGATTCCTTGACGTTGTCGCGGAATTTGCGCACCATTTCTGCGTCGTAATCCAGTCTGCCCATGCGGTAGTAGCCAAGCTCAACAAAGTTTGCATAGCCCAGCTTGGTGGCAATGGTGTGGCGCACCTTGACCAGTCTGTCATAAATATCATCCAGCTGTGCAGCGTTTGCCTGCAGGCCGCGACCGATCGCCTCGGCGCACTCGCGTCTTGTTTCGCGGTCACCGTCCTCCAGATTGCCGCGCAAAGCCGAGAGAGGCATGGTCTTGCCGCGGAATTCAAACTGCATCTTGGACATGAACTTGGAATACTCGGTCACGATGCTGTTTTCCAGCTGCATATCCTCAACGATGCAGGGATCAAAGCACTTCATACCGATCTCCAGCTGCTTGAAAATACGGGGATTGAGCTGCTTTTCCAGATCTGCGCGGTAAGGAGAGGTCAGAAGCAGCTTGCCGTATTCTGCCTGCATGCCCGAGATGTGCGGGCCGATCTCGTCGTAATACTCCACCTCAGCACCATAGAACTCGTCGGTGGTGTTAAGCGTAAAGCGGCAGTTTGCCAAGGAAGCCTGGGTCGCATAATCGATCATGCTCTCCATGAGCACGTCCTTTGCAGCGATCACGTCTGCTGCGCACGTAGCGGCAGCGTTGGCCTTGCAGAACGCCTCAAAGGCGGCCTGCGCCTCTTCCAGCGTATATCTCTTGTAAGGAATTTGTGAAACCTTCATATCAGTTCCCCCTTTTGTAAGTATTACGCTTATTATATCACACGGATTTGATTTTGTCTACCGCTATGCACAAAAAAGGGGCGTTGCGAATGCAACGCCCCATAAAGGCTATTTGATTAGTCCTTCTTCTTGAGCACGATTGCGGTGCCGAGTACTGCAACGAGAGCAAGTACGCCTGCGCCAACAACGCCGCCGCAGCCGCCCTTTTCAGCCTCTGGCTCGGTGGTTACTTCAGCCTCGGGAGCCTGGGTTGCAGCCTCAGAGCCTGCAGGAGCATCGGTGGTCTCCTCGGGAGCCTTGGTGGTCTCGGGCTCGGTGGGCAGATACTGCTCGAACAGATCGTAAGGATCGTAGTTGTAGCACTTGACCCAAGCGATGTCCAGAGTGGAGCCTGCAACGCCCTCTTCATCATAGAAGGGAGCAAAGCCCATGGTCTGGATGTAGTCCATCCATCTTGCTTCACCGTTCAGGTCAAGCAGCAGATAGTTCCAGTTGCCATCGGTTACCATGTAATCATAGTAGCACTCGTCGATGTGGAAATCGGGATCCTGTCTGGTCTTCCAGAGCAGACCGCACTCTTCTGCCTTTTCGGAAGCGGTACGGTACTTGATAACCAGGTATCTGACGTCGGAGAGCAGGTTTCTGGGGTATGCGGTGCTGTAAACGTAGCAGCCGTCAGCCTCAGCGGTGATACGCATGAAGGTGTCCGCACCCTCGGTGATCTGCTCAACCTTAGCGCCTTCGCCAACCATGGTGTTCATCACGTTTGCCTCGGAGAAGTCGATTGCCTCGCGCAGCTCGTATTCCATATCTTCCTCAGAAATGGAGGGCAGCGCGCCTGCTTCGATCTGAACGTCATCGGGCTTGCCTTCAAAGGTGATGCGAGCAAAGTAATCGTTGACCTTCATGGAGTACTGACCGCCGATACCCTGGCAGAACAGAACCTGTGCGTTGGTGGTGGAATCGTTTGCACCTGCAATTTCAAGAACGAACGCGAAGTTGATCTGGTCGCCGTTCTCGGGGTACTTTTCCCAACCGAACGCCTGCTGCAGGTCAATTCTCAGCTCGTAGGTAACTCTCTTGGTAGCCTCGTCGTATGCACCGACGAAATCGTCCTCGCCGGACTGGTACTGGCCGGGGCCGGGAGTCCAGGAGAAGGTGATGTCTCTTTGATTGATGTTGTCATAGCCAAAGCCCAGCTCGGTATAGGAGGGGTCCTTGCCTACTGCGTCTACGTCAGCAAAGCCGATCTGCAGGCAGTTGTAAGCAAACAGCATAACGTCCTGGTCGGGAGTGCAGTAGTAGTCGTCAATGCAGTCGATGTTGAACGCCATGTACATGTACTTGCCGTCCCAGCACCAGTATGCATCAAAGAAGCCGCCTGCAACCTTTTCGTACAGAGCGTCAGCAGCATCTGCACCGTAGCTGGTGGTGGTTGCGAGGGTGATGTAGTCCTCAAAGTTTTCAAAGCGAGCGTACTCGTCCTTGTTGATCACACCGTCAAGCACGGGAGTGATTGCCTGGTAAGGCACGTTCCACTTCATGGAAGCCTCACCTGCTTCGCCTGCAAGAATTTCATCATTCTTTTCAGCGGAGTACTCGTAGTAGCCTGCAACCTCAGTGCGATCTGCAGCAGCTGCGGGCATGACGCAGATAGCGGCGATCATGAGAGCGGCTACGATCAAAGCCAGTGTTCTTTTCATGTTACACCTCTTATAAAAAAGTATTCATAAGTGACGACACACTCGCCATCTTACTAACCATATTATAGCGAGAAATCCACCTCGTGTCAAGAGTCTTTGGAATTTTTTCACACAACAGCCAAAATCCGATTGCATATTTTGTCCACTTGTGCTATAATAAAGTCAAATCATGGAAAGGACTTATCCGTTATGAAGCACTTTACTCTTTGCCCCTTCCCCGAATATCCCGATTGCACGCTGATCGCTTATCTGCACGACAAGAGCCCCGAGCTCAACATCGGCGCGCGCCGCACGGTCATCGTTTGTCCCGGCGGCGGCTATGCCTTCCTTTCTGACCGCGAGGCAGAACCCATTGCGCTGCAGTTTTTGGCGCAGGGCTTCAACGTATTCATTCTGCGTTATTCGATCTGCGAAAACGCCGCAAACCGCCGTCCCCTGCTTCAGGCATGCAAGACGGTCAAGCTTTTGCGCGAGCACGCCGAGGAATACGACGTTGACCCCAATTACATTTTTATCAACGGCTACAGCGCGGGTGGCCATCTTTCGGCTTCTTGCGGCACCATGTTTGATCTGCCCGAGATCCGTGAAGCGGTGGGATGCACGGATAACGACCTGCACCGCCCCACGGGCACGGTGCTTGGTTACCCTGTGATTGCAAGCAACCACTACGGTCACGCAGGCTCGTTCAATATGCTGTGCGGCTCTGCAGAGGCGACCGCCGAGGAGCGCGCTTACTATTCGGTAGAGAAGCACGTAAACGCCAAGACCGCCCCTGCCTTTATCTGGCACACGGCCGAGGATCAAGGCGTTCCCGTTCAGAATTCGCTGCTCTACGCACACGCATTGGCCGATCACGGCATCTCGTTTGAGCTGCACGTTTACCCCCACGGTCCTCACGGCTTAGCACTTTGCAACAGAGAGACCTCGTACGGACAGCCCCTTCTCGAGCGCCCCGAATGCGAGAGATGGATTCTGGACGCCGGTAGATGGATGATGAATTTCCAATAAGATCTGCGCAACAGAAAAGCCGATACGGATTTCGTTCCGTATCGGCTCTTTTTATTTTGCTTGGATTTTTTCAAATATCCGCGTCCATCTCTCCCGAAAATCCTCGGTAGAGAGATCCGGCTCAAACCCGATGCGCAGGTAACTTTTGATGGCGGGAATGCGCCAATCATCGGTGGTGAGATAGGCGGTCTCCATCCCCTCTTGCCTGAGCGTGGCGTTGACGATGCGATTGAGCAGCGTGCCGTATCCCTTTCCGCGCGCAGACTCACGACAGGCGACCATATGAACGTAGCCCTCCCGCTTGTGATAATCGCAGATCACGGTCGCGGTGGCAACTGCTCTCCTGTCCTCCAGGACAAAAAAGCACTTGTCCTCCCGATACATGGGGAGCGCAGTCATGGTGCCATGATAAAAGGCCGCGTCCTGCTTGCCCTCTGACAATCCGTACTGCACGATATCCAGCCATTGTTCTATGGCCTGCTCAAGCTGCAAAAAATTGACGATCTGACAGCCCTTTGGCACCTGTATGGCTTCGGCCTCCCTGCCGTCATTTTTCCAACGCATGATTAACTGTTCCATATTCGTATTCTCCGCACGTATTTTTTAAGTCTGATTGTTTTGCGGCGCATCGGTGGCAACGCATACGCCGATCACGGTTGCCGGCTTATAGGGCCTGAGCTTTGCGGCGCATGCCGACAGCGTCGAGCCCGTGGTGACCACGTCGTCGACTAAGATTACGCACTTCCCTTTCAGATCGGCACAATGCTCGGGCACAGCCTCAAAGGCGGAAAACGCATTCTGCCTTCTCTGCTCCTCGCCAAGCATTTTTTGCACGCGACCGCCCGTGCGGCGGATCATCTTCACGGGCTTTTGCATCCCAAGCTCGTGCGAAAGAGCCATGCAAAGCCCCCTTGATTGGTCAAATCCGCGCGCCCGCTCTGCTTTTTTCGAGCGCGGCGCCCATACAAGCACGGCATTCTCGGGCGTCTGCCCCAGTTCGACCAACTGCTTGTAGATCGCAGGTGCCAGCTCTGCCGCCAAAAAGGCCTGCAGCTCGGCACTTTCTTTATCCTTGAGCTTGAAGATGACGCGGTTTCCCACGCCCCCGCGCTTTTGCGGCTCGTATTCCACCAGCTTGATCAAAGCATCGATGCCATGCCTAGGCATGGCGTTGACCGGACGCTTGCAATCGGCCACCGGCTCTCCACAGCAATGACAAAGTGCCTCCTTCTGCGCGTCCCATTTGACAAGGCAAGCTGCGCAGAGTGCCCGCGGTGCGGCAGAAAACGCGTCGTCCAAAAGCACGCCGCAGGCGGCGCATTTCGGAGGAAACAGCAATCTGCGCAGCATTCTGAAGCTCTTTTTCATCATTCCACCTCGGTGCGCAGGCGTTGCGCAAGTCCCGTATAGCGCATGGACTGGCGGTTATTGCTCACCATTTGCGCCACGACCTCTTCTCTGCCCACAAAGATTACCATGTTCTGCGCACGCGTGACCGCGGTGTACAGCAAGTTTCGCGTCAGCAGCATGGGCGGTGCGGAATACATGGGCACAATCACGATGGGATACTCACTACCCTGGCTCTTATGTACCGTGATGGCGTACGCATGCTCCAGATCCTCCAGCGAGGAAAACTCATATTCTACCAAGCGGTCGTCAAATTCGATCTCCATGATGCGATCTGAGGGATGAATGCGACGGATCACACCCATATCGCCGTTGAAAATACCGCTTCCCTGCGTGCCGTCGGTCTTTTCCCAGGTCACGTCGTAGTTGTTTCTGACCTGCATGACGCGATCCCCCTCGCGGAACACAGTATCGCGGAAGGTATACTCCCGCTTGCCCTTTTCGGGCGGATTCATACGGCTTTGCAAGAGCAGATTGAGATGGTCGGTGCCGCCCTCACCGCGCCGCGAGGGCGTGATAATCTGCGTGCCGGTGCGCGCCATCTCCCCGTACGTGCGGGGCAGGCGGATCTGATACAGGTCTGCCACTGTCGCGGCGATCTGCGCGTCGCTTTGGCGCGGCAGGAAGAAAAAGTCGTTGTCCTTGACCGACAGATCGGGCATAAGGCCCTTATTGATGGCGTGCGCGTTGGTGACGATCAGCGATTTCTGCGCCTGGCGGAAGATCTCGTCCAGACACACCGTGGAAAAGCGGCCGCTTTCGATCAGATCGTGCAGCACGTAGCCCGCGCCAACGCTGGGCAGCTGATCCGCGTCGCCGATCAAGATAAATCTCGCGCCCGGCTTGACCGCCTTGAGCAAATGGCACATCAGCGCGTTGTCCACCATGGACGCCTCGTCCACAATGATCACGTTTTCGTCCAGCAGATCCTGTTGGTTCTTGCGGAACTTGCCGCCGTCCGCGTCATCACCCGAAAATTCCATTTCCAGCAGTCTGTGAATGGTCTTTGCCTCGGTCTGCGTGGACTCGGACAGTCTTTTTGCAGCTCTGCCCGTGGGTGCTGCAAGTGCGACCTTGTGCCCCATTGCGTCAAAAATATCGATCAACGCGCGCACGACCGTGGTTTTACCCGTACCCGGGCCACCCGTCAATATCATCACACCGCTCTCCAGCGCTGCGTAAATGGCCTTTTTCTGCATATTCGCGTACTGCATGCCGTTTTTGCGCTCCTCATTGGCAATAAAGGCGTGCACGTCGCCCGCATTGATTGCGGGACAAAGCTTGTCAAGCAGCACTAACTTCTCGGCAATATACACCTCCTGGGCATACACGCGCGAATCATACAGGTACTGCGTGCCGTCAAACATGGAATAGCACACGCGGTTGTCGCCAAGCAGGCGGCTGAGTGCCCCGTTGGTTCTCTCCTCGTCGGTGCCAAGCAGCCTTGCAGCCCCCGCAACCAGCTTATCACGCGGCAGACAAACGTGCCCATTCTGCGCGGCGTTGGAGCGCAGCATATACAAAATGCCGCTCTTGATACGCTCCTCGTGGTCTGACGCAATGCCAAGGCTTTGCGCCATGGCGTCCGCGCGCTCAAAGCCGATGCCCTCAACCTCGTTGCAGAGCCTGTACGGGTTGGCGCGTGCGATATCCACCGCTGCGCTGCCCCATTGCTTATAGATGCGAACGGTCAGCGCCGCTCCGAAATAATCTCTGAAAAACATCATGGCGCTGCGAATCCCTGACTTCTCATTGAAATCCTTACCAATCTCGCGCGCCTTTTTAAGTGTGATACCCGAGATCTCGGCCAGCCACTCGGGGTGCTTTTCCATGATCTCAAGCGTCTCTTCGCCGTATTTTGCCACGATCTTTTGCGCGGTCTTGGGGCCGACGCCCTTGATCGCACCCGAGGCCAAATACCGCAGAATGGCAGATGCATCCGCAGGCATTTCACGCTCGTAGGATTCCACGCGGAACTGCGTGCCGTACTTGGGGTTATGCACCCACTTGCCGTACGCATTGATGCGGTCGCCCTCGGCAATATACGGCATGGTACCCACAATGGTGATCAGCTCGTCGTCATCCGTGCCAAAGTCGCAAATGGCATAGCCGTTGTCCTCGTTTGCATAGATCACGTGCTCCACACTGCCCGACAGCTTGACCAGTCCCCGCTCGTCCGCCTCTTGGCCTTGCATGGATTCTTCATACTCCTGCATTTTGCATCTCCTTTCCCATAAATTACCGAATGATCCTGTACTCCGCGCCGTATCTTGCCAGTAATTCCAGCGTCGTTTCAAAAGGAACGCCGTCCCGACCGACACAGCCGTTCATAAGCGAGGCGTCGATCAGCACGATCACGCGCCTTGCCCCTTTACGAAAAAATGCGGAATGTGCCTCATGCAACAGCACGTCAAGCATTTCCGCATCTTTTTCATTTTTGAGCTCCACGGCTGCCACCACCTGTCCCGACGAGAAAAACGCCTCGATGGGAAATTTGATGGCACACCACAGCCCGAATACCGACAACAGCGACACAGTCACCGCAAGCACGGTATATATCATATCCATTTCATCACCCCCGCACAGTATATGCAGGGTGATTTTTTGCCGTTACAGCAGCTCCGCAGCCAGTACGGGAGCAAGGTCTCTTGCCTCCCAAGGAGCGTCCACGTCTTCTCTGCCCATGTGACCGTAAGCGGCAACAGCAGAATAGATAGGTCTGCGCAGATCAAAGCGCTTGATAATGGCAGCGGGACGCAGATCAACGTGACGCAGCACCGCCTCGGAGATCTTTTCCTCGTCCACCTTTGCAGTGCCGAAGGTATCGATCATGACGGACACGGGCTTTGCAACGCCGATCGCGTATGCAACCTGTACCTCACATTGATCGGCAAGGCCTGCAGCAACTACGTTCTTGGCAATGTATCTTGCAGCGTAGGATGCGGAACGGTCCACCTTGGTGGGGTCCTTACCCGAGAATGCACCGCCGCCGTGGCGTGCATATCCGCCGTATGTATCTACAATAATCTTTCTGCCAGTAAGTCCTGTGTCACCTGCAGGGCCGCCGATGACGAATCTGCCGGTGGGATTGACGTAGATCTTGGTGTCCGCGTCGATCAGGTGTGCGGGCACGATGGGCTCGATGACGTGCTTGATCATATCTGCACGGATCTGCTCCACCTCTACCTCGGGGCTGTGCTGGGTGGAAATAACCAGCGCATCCACGCGAACAGGCTTGCCGTCGTGATATTCCACAGTCACCTGGGTCTTGCCGTCGGGACGCAGATAGGTCAGCATACCGTTCTTGCGCACTTCGGTCAATCTCATTGCCATCTTGTGTGCAAGAGAGATGGGCAGAGGCATCAGCTCCTCAGTCTCGTTGCACGCATAACCGAACATCAGGCCCTGGTCGCCGGCACCGGTGTCCAGGCCGTCGGTATCCACGCCCGCCTTGGCCTCCAGAGACTTATCAACGCCCATTGCAATATCGGGGCTCTGCTCGTGGATCGAGTTGATCACGGCGCAGCTGTCACAGTCAAAGCCATACTTTGCGCGGTCGTAGCCGATCTCGCGTACAGTCTCTCTGACGATGGTCTGAATGTCTACGTATGCGGAGGTGGTGATCTCACCCATGACGCATACAAGACCGGTGGTAACAAAGGTCTCGCAGGCTACGCGAGCCATCGGGTCGGCTGCCAGCATGCTGTCCAGTACAGCGTCCGAGATCTTGTCACAAATTTTATCGGGATGTCCTTCGGTTACGGATTCGCTTGTAAACAGTACTTTTTTCATGTCAATTCCCTCTTTTTGTATATCTTATATATCTATTCTTTATTTTCAGATCAAAATGCTCAGCCATTCAATGCCGCTGGCAACGCCAAAGCAGAGCAAGGACACGACAACGCCCGCGATCATCACGCCAAGCAATGCCGAGAGCATAGCCTTCCAGAAGTTCATGCGGATTGTGGCAGCCACCAGCGAGCCTGTCCATGCGCCTGTCATGGGCAGCGGGATGGCAACAAACAGACACACGCCCCAAAAGCCGTAGCGTTGGATCTTGTCCGTGTTTTTCTCCGCCTTGCGTCTGATCCATGCAGCCACAGCACGCACGAATCTGACAGGCACTTTCTCCATCAGATCAAGTACCTGACGGATCAGCAGCAGGATAAACGGCACGGGGATCATGTTGCCCACGACTGCCAACAGATAAGTCAGCCACCAGGGCGTTTGCGGATCGGTAAACCAACCCAGCGGGATCGCGCCGCGCAGCTCAATGACCGGCACCATGGAGCACAGCACGATACCCAGCTCCTTGCCGCCGCTCATGAGAAAACCCACGAGCGCTTGTTTGATTTCTTCCATATTTACTCCAATATTGATTCCAAATACAGGATTATTCCGCCCACAGATCCACGAACCACTCAGCTTCTCCGCCCAGGATGACAAAGAACAGAATCAGCGAAGCGGCCACCAATGCCAGGCCTGCTACCGTGATCAGCAGATTGGTTTTCTTATCTGCGGCAATTTTGGTTTCCATGCTCGCCCCAGCGATCTTGACACGCGCATAGCGCAGCGCGACGGAAACCGGTTTATAAAGGATCATGACCAGCGCGGCATTGAGCACCGCCTTGGTCAGATTAAAAGGCAAAATTAAGGTGGGAAGCATTGCCATAACTGCTTCTCGAGTATACACCTCGGGAGCAAACAGCGGTGCAACAATCAAATTCATGCCAAGCATGAACGCTGTCATGCTCAGCACGGCAGCCAAAAGGCCAACGACAGCTCCCAAAAGGTCGCGGCGGAAGCGATAGATCAGCGCAGCAACCACCGCAAAGGATGCCGAGGACACAAAATCCATCAAAAGCCCGTACACGCCGGTGTCGCCGATCGTCAAAAATTCAAGCAGAGCCGTTACCGCAGAAATAACAACTGCGGCCAAGGGCCCGAACAAAAGTCCGCCTATTGTGATGATGGCGTCCTTGATATCAAAGGTCAAAAAAACCACGTTGATACGGAAAAGCGGCATGACCGCAAACGCAAGTGCGCAAAACAGCGCGATCATGACCATGCGCAAAATACGTTCCTTTGCGCTCGTTCTGATGTTATTCTTCATAAAAAATCCCCCTTTTATGTGTGGGGGAAAGGACAATTTCGCCCGCGCACGGGCTTGCTTATTCTTTCCCATCCGGACTTTCTCGCGTAAGCGAAAGCTTGCGCGTATACCGTCGGTCAAGGAATCTCACCTTGTCGGCCCTTGCCTTTGCAAGAGTTTGCAGACTCTCCGTTTTCGGACTCACTGCCGGTATGGAATCTCACCAATTCTCAAAAATAATCAAAACAAAATGGGGGGATGGGATGAAGCTCATCCCATCCCCCGAAAATTTTACGTCAAATTATGAGCGCAAATTACTCGATGATAGCGGAAACGACGCCGGAACCAACGGTTCTGCCACCCTCACGGATAGCGAAACGCAGACCCTCTTCGCAAGCGATGGGGGTGATCAGCTCAACGGTCATGTCAACGTTGTCACCGGGGCGGCACATCTCAACGCCTGCAGGCAGGGAGATAACGCCGGTAACGTCGGTGGTTCTGAAGTAGAACTGAGGTCTGTAACCAGCCAGGAAGGGCTTCTTACGGCCGCCTTCCTTCTCAGTCAGAACGTATACGTGGCCAACGAACTTGGTGTGGGGGTTAACGGAACCGGGCTTAGCCAGAACCTGACCTCTTTCGATGCCGTCCTTAGCAATGCCACGGAGCAGAGCACCAATGTTGTCACCAGCCTCTGCCTGGGGCAGCAGCTTGTGGAACATCTCAACACCGGTAACGGTGGTGGAAGTTCTCTCGTCGGACAGACCAACGATCTCAACAACGTCACCAACCTTGATGGTACCTCTCTCAACTCTACCGGTAGCAACAGTACCACGGCCGGAGATGGAGAATACGTCCTCAACGGGCATCAGGAAGGGCTTGTCGGACTGACGCTCGGGAGTGGGGATATACTCGTCAACCTGCTCCATCAGCTCGAGAATGCAAGCATACTCGGGAGCGGAGAGGTCGGTGTTGGAAGACTCAAGAGCCTCACGAGCGGAACCGCGAACGATCGGAATGTCGTCGCCGGGGAACTCGTACTGAGACAGCAGATCACGGATCTCCATCTCTACCAGGTCGAGCAGCTCATCGTCGTCAACCAGGTCGGTCTTGTTCATGAATACTACGATTGCGGGAACGCCTACCTGACGAGCAAGCAGAACGTGCTCTCTGGTCTGCTGGAGAGGACCGTCAGTACCTGCAACAACCAGGATAGCGCCGTCCATCTGTGCAGCACCGGTGATCATGTTCTTAACGTAGGCGGCGTGGCCGGCGCAGTTAACGTGAGCGTAGTGACGGTTCTCAGTCTCGTACTCAACGTGTCTGGTGTTGATTGTGATACCTCTTGCTCTTTCCTCGGGAGCGTTGTCGATCTGGTCGTATGCCATGAACTCAACGTTACCATGGCTCAGGGACAGAGTCTTGGTGATAGCAGCGGTCAGAGTGGTCTTACCGTGGTCAACGTGACCGATGGTACCAATGTTAACGTGGGGCTTGGTTCTTTCAAATGTTTGCTTTGCCATTTTGAAAATCCTCCGTAAATATTCTTTCTTTAAATTTTTGTGTTTTTAATGTCTCAGTCGTTCTTCGCGCGACTCTTGACAATGGTTTCCTGAATGGACTTGGGTACCTCAGCGAAGTGGCTGGGCTCCATGGAGTAGATGCCACGGCCCTGGGTCTTGGAACGCAGGTCGGTAGCATAACCGAACATTTCGGACAGCGGCACGTGTGCGATGATCTCTTCAACGCCACCGGTGCGAGCTTCCATAGTGCTGATCTGACCACGACGGGAGTTAAAGTCACCAATAACTTCACCCATGTAGTCCTCGGGAACGATGGTAACGACCTTCATCATAGGCTCGGTGAGCACGGGGTCTGCCTTACGCATAGCTTCCTTGAATGCCATAGAGCCGGCAATCTTGAATGCCATTTCGGAAGAGTCGACTTCGTGGTAAGAACCGTCGTAAAGGGTTACCTTAACGTCAACTACGCTGTAGCCTGCGAGCACACCGCTCTGCATAGCGCCCTGGATACCTGCATCAACTGCGGGGATATATTCCTTCGGGATGGAACCGCCAACGGTTGCGTTAACGAATTCGTAACCCTTACCGGGCTCATTGGGCTCAACGATGATCTTGACGTGACCGTACTGACCGGAACCACCGGACTGACGCTTGTACTTGCACTCATGGTCGACCTTCTTACGGATGGTCTCCTTGTATGCAACCTGGGGCTTACCAATGTTTGCCTCAACCTTGAACTCACGCAGCAGTCTGTCTACGATGATTTCCAGGTGAAGCTCGCCCATACCTGCGATAATGGTCTGGCCGGTTTCTTCATCAGTGTAGGTTCTGAAGGTGGGGTCTTCCTCTGCAAGCTTTGCAAGTGCAATACCCATCTTCTCCTGGCCTGCTCTGGTCTTAGGCTCGATTGCCTGACGGATAACGGGCTCGGGGAATTCCATGTTTTCAAGGATAATGGGCTTCTTTTCGTCGCAGAAGGTATCACCCGTGGTGGAATAACGGATACCGATTGCAGCAGCAATATCACCGCTGTAGCATGCGTCGATGTCCTTACGGTCGTTTGCATGCATCTGCAGGATTCTGCCCAGACGCTCGCGCTTACCCTTGGTAGAGTTGTAAACGGTGTCGCCTGCATTGATAATGCCCGAGTATACGCGGAAATAGCAAAGCTTTCCTACGAAGGGGTCGGTCATGATCTTGAATGCCAGAGCACTCATGGGCTCGGTATCGGATGCGTGTCTCTCGTCTTCCTCATCAGTATCGGGGTTTACACCGGTTACGGGAGGAATATCGAGAGGAGAAGGCATATAATCGATGACTGCATCGAGCAGCTTCTGAACGCCCTTGTTACGGTAAGAGGTACCGCAAACAACGGGAACGATTCTGTTATCGATGCAAGCCTGGCGCAGAGCGCCCTTAATCTCCTCTTCGGTGAGCTCTTCATCGCAGAGGAACTTTTCCATCAGCTCGTCGTCCTGCTCTGCAGCTGCCTCTACCATCTTTGCACGGTATTCCTGAGCAAGCTCCAGCATATCCTCGGGGATGGGCTCGATTCTGATGTCCTTACCAAGGTCGTCATAGTAAACAACTGCTTCCATCTTGACAAGGTCAATGATGCCGCGGAATGTCATCTCCTTACCGATAGGCAGCTGGATCGGAACTGCATTGGTGTGCAGTCTCTCCTTCATCATGCCCAGCACGCGGTAGAAGTCCGCGCCGGTGATGTCCATCTTGTTTACATATGCCATTCTCGGTACACGGTATTTGTCTGCCTGTCTCCAGACAGTTTCGGACTGAGGTTCAACGCCACCCTTAGCGCAGAATACGGTCACTGCGCCGTCGAGAACGCGAAGAGATCTTTCAACCTCTACGGTAAAGTCAACGTGGCCGGGGGTGTCGATCAGGTTCAGGCGGTGACCCTTCCATACGCAGGTAGTTGCTGCGGATGTAATGGTAATACCTCTTTCCTGCTCTTCTTCCATCCAGTCCATCGTTGCGGCGCCTTGGTGTACCTCACCCAGCTTATGAGTCTTACCTGTGTAGAACAGGATTCTCTCAGAGGTGGTTGTTTTACCGGCATCGATGTGAGCCATGATACCGATATTTCGCGTATTTTCAAGCGAATATTCCCTAGGCATATTCTAACGGTCTCCTTGATAAAATTAGTATCTGTAGTGTGCGAAAGCCTTGTTGGCTTCTGCCATTCTGTGTGTTTCTTCCTTCTTCTTGAATGCGCCACCGGCATTGTTGATAGCGTCCATCATCTCACCAGCGAGACGCTCTGCCATGGTAGCTTCTCCGCGCTTTCTTGCATAAGCAACCAGCCAGCGGAGTCCAAGGGTCTGCTTACGGTCAGCTCTTACTTCCATCGGTACCTGGTAAGTGGAACCACCTACACGGCGAGCCTTTACTTCAAGCTCAGGCATGATGTTGTCAAGAGCAGCCTGGAATACCTCAAGGGGATTCTTGCCCTGCTTTGCTTCGATGATCTCAAATGCATCGTAAACAATCTTCTGAGCAACTCCCTTCTTGCCGTCATACATCACGTTGTTGATCAGCTTGGTTACAAGCTTGGAATTATACAACGGATCCGGCAATACATCTCTTTTGGATATACGACCTCTTCTCGGCACTGTACTTCCCTCCTTCATCAAATTTTCAAAATGAGATCATTGGTACTCAAAAGCAATCTTCTGTTAGCACGCGTCGGTCGTTAGTATAAACATTAAATTTACAGTAACTTCAGACGGTTCACAAATGCTTAATACCTTTTTTGTCCCCCGAATTACTTCTTCTTGGGAACCTTTGCGCCGTACTTGGAACGGCTCTGTGCACGGTTTGCAACACCCTGGGCATCCAGAGTACCGCGGATAATGTGGTAACGTACACCAGGCAGGTCTCTTACTCTACCGCCTCTGATAAGGACTACGGAGTGCTCCTGCAGGTTGTGACCGATACCGGGGATATACACGGTTGCCTCAAGACCGTTGGTCAGTCTTACTCTTGCGATCTTACGCATTGCAGAGTTAGGCTTCTTAGGGCTTGTCGTGGAAACCTTTGTGCAAACACCTCTCTTCTGGGGAGATGCCTGGTCTGTGGGAACGTTGTTCAAAGTGTTGAAGCCCTTCTGCAGCACGGGTGCCTTGGACTTATACACCTTATCGCTACGACCCTGTCTGACGAGCTGGTTAAAGGTTGGCATACTTCCTTGTCTTCCTCCTTCTTCTGAAATTTAATGTTTATACAGACGCAGCACGCTGCGAAACTGTCAATTTCACGAATATACGCTGTGTTTTGGGCGCAATTCACCCATGCGCACATTCAACTTATTATAGCACTACCCTCTTTTTTTGTCAAGATGCAAAAACAGAGTGCGAAATTTTCTACGTTTTGCACAAATATTTTTTCTCATATTTGTGCCGCTTTTTGCTACTTGCATGGGAAAATGGCCAAAATTCCCTTCTCTTTTACGGCACTTTGGGGAAACACGGCATTCTTGCCGTGTTTCCCCTGTGTTTTACTTTCAATCAAATGATATCAGATCGCCTGCTCGGAAGCCTCTGCGCTCTCGGGGTCAACGTGCTGTACGTCGATGTCGTGATAGCAGCGCATACCCGTACCTGCGGGAATCAGCTTACCGATAATGACGTTCTCCTTCAGACCAAGCAGGTGGTCAACCTTACCGCGGATCGCAGCCTCGGTCAGCACCTTGGTGGTCTCCTGGAAGGATGCAGCGGACAGGAAGGATTCGGTCTGCAGCGAAGCCTTGGTGATACCAAGCAGCACGGGAGCACCCTCAGCCGGCTTGAGCCAGGTCTCGCCTGCGTTGATTCTGTCGGTCACCTTGTTGTTCTCTTCCTCGAAGGTGTTGCAATCCACCAACGAGCCGGTCAGCAATTCGGTATCGCCGTTGTCCTCGATGCGGATCTTTCTGGTCATCTGACGTGCAATGATCTCGATATGCTTATCGTTGACGTTACACGACTGAGAACGGTAGACCTTCTGAACTTCCTTGATGATATATTCGTAAACAGCATCCAGGCCCAGGATTCTCATGATATCCGCAGGAGCCTTGGAGCCTTCGGTCAGAGCCTGACCGCGCTCCACGTGTGCACCGTCCACGACAGCCAGACGCATGCCGTAAGGAATGGTGTACTTATGGAACTCGTTGGTCTCATCAGCAGTGATCGAAACGTCGTGCATACCGGGAACGTCGCCCACAGCAACGTGAACGGTACCGGTCTGCTCTGCCATAACGGCAGCCTTCTTGGGCTGACGAGCCTCAAACAGCTCCTCAACACGAGGCAGACCCTGGGTAATGTCGCTACCTGCAACACCGCCCGAGTGGAAGGTTCTCATGGTCAGCTGCGTACCGGGCTCACCGATCGACTGTGCCGCGATGATACCCACGGCCTCACCGATCTGTACCGGCTTACCGGATGCAAGGTCAGCACCGTAGCAGTGTGCGCACACACCGTACTTGGAGTGACACTGAATGACTGTTCTGATATATACCTGCTGGATGCCCGCAGCAGCGATTGCCTTTGCGTGCTCCTCGGTGATCATGGTATCGTCGTCCACGATGACCTCACCGCTGACGGGATTGACCACGGGACCGATGGTATATCTGCCCACGATTCTGTCAGCCAGAGGCTCGAGAACGTTCTTATCCTTTTCGTCGATGATCTCGCTGACCCATGCGCCCTTGGTGGTATCACACTTGTCCTCGCGAATGATCATTTCCTGGGATACGTCAACCAGACGGCGGGTCAGGTAACCGGAGTCTGCGGTACGCAGTGCGGTATCCGACAGAGACTTACGGGAGGAACGTGCGCCCATGAAGTACTCCATGATGTTCAGACCTTCACGGAAGTTGGACTTGATAGGCAGCTCCACGGTCTTACCGTTGGTTGCAAACATCAGACCACGCATACCTGCCAGCTGACGCATCTGGGTCATAGAACCTCTCGCGCCGGAGTCTGCCATGATCTTGATGGGGTTATAGGTGCTGAAGCTGTTCTGCAGCGCCTTGGTAACGTCGTCGGTGGTCTTGTTCCAGATCTTGATAACGCCGTTGTAACGCTCCTCGTTGGAAAGCTCACCGCGCAGGTAGTGCTTGGTCAGCACGTCAACGTCTTTCTGAGCGCTCTCCAGCATGCCCTTCTTCTCCTGAGGAATGGTCATATCGTAAACCGAGATCGAGAAGGAAGCTCTGGTGGAGTACTTGTAGCCCATTGCCTTGATGTTATCCAGCATCTCGGCACAGATTGCGGGCGTGTGAACACGGATACAGTTATCGATGATCTGACCCAGCTGCTTCTTCTTGACGACCTGGTCGATCTCAAGCTTGAACTCGTTGCCGGGTACGCTTCTGTCGATAAAGCCAAGGTCCTGAGGAATGGGCTGGTTGAAGATCAGACGGCCAAGCGTGGTTTCGATGACGGAGGAACGCATCACACCGTCGATCTCCTTCTGTACTCTGACCTTGATTCTTGCATGCAGGCCGAGCGCGCCGTTGGCGTACGCCATCATAGCCTCGTTGATATCGCGGTACGCGCTGCCCTCGCCGGGCTCACCGGGCTTTTCCATGGTCAGGTAATAGGAGCCAAGGATCATATCCTGGGTAGGAATGGTCACGGCCTTACCGTCCATGGGCTTGAGCAGGTTGTTAGCGGAAAGCATCAGGAAACGTGCCTCTGCCTGCGCTTCTGCGGACAGCGGAACGTGTACGGGCATCTGGTCACCGTCAAAGTCTGCGTTGAACGCGGTACATACCAGCGGGTGCAGCTTGATGGCTCTGCCCTCAACCAGCACGGGCTCAAACGCCTGAATGGACAGACGGTGCAGCGTAGGTGCACGGTTGAGCAGCACGGGGTGCTCCTTGATGACGTTTTCAAGTGCGTCCCAGACCTCGGGGAAGATTCTCTCAATCTTCTTCTGAGCGTCCTTGACGTTGGTTGCCTTGCCCATCTCAACCAGTCTCTTGACAACAAAGGGCTTGAACAGCTCCAGCGCCATTTCTCTGGGCAGACCGCACTGATAGATCTTGAGGGTGGGTCCTACGACGATAACCGAACGGCCGGAGTAGTCAACACGCTTACCCAGCAGGTTCTGACGGAAACGACCCTGCTTACCGCGCAGCATCTCGGACAGAGACTTCAGTGCTCTGTTGGAGGGGCCGGTGACAGGCTTTCCGCGTCTGCCGTTGTCGATCAGCGCGTCTACTGCTTCCTGCAGCATTCTCTTTTCGTTACGGATCACGATCTCGGGGGTACGGATCTCCATGAGCTTCTTCAGACGGTTGTTACGGCTGATGACTCTGCGGTAAAGCTCATTGAGGTCGGAGGAAGCAAATCTGCCGCCGTCCAACTGTACCATGGGTCGGATATCGGGGGGGATGACGGGGACTGCGTCCAGAATCATCCACTCTAACTTATTATTGGATTTGCGGAATGCCTCCACAACCTCCAATCTCTTGATAATTCTTGTTTTCTTCTGTCCGGAAGCGGTCAGCAGCTCCTGCTTGAGCTGCGCGGAAAGCGCCTCTACATCAACTCCCTGCAAAAGCTCCTTGACAGCCTCAGCACCCATACCGACGCGGAAGTCGTTACCGTACATTTCGCGGTTGTCCATATATGCCTTTTCGGAAAGCACCATGCCCTTTTCCAAGGGAGTGGTACCGGGATCCAGCACGACGTTCTCCGCAAAGTACAGCACCTGCTCCAGCTGCTTGGGCGAAATGTCCAGCACCAGCGCCATACGGGAAGGAATTGCCTTGAAATACCAGATGTGGGATACGGGAGCGGCCAGCTCAATGTGACCCATTCTCTCACGTCTTACCTTCTTGGTGGTAACGTCCACACCGCACTTCTCACAACGGATGATCTCCTTGCTGTGAGAATTCTTATATTTGCCGCACATACAAGCGCCGTCCTTGGTAGGGCCAAAGATACGCTCGCAGAACAGACCGCCGATTTCCGCTTTGAGAGTTCTGTAGTTGATAGTCTCGGGCTTATTAACCTCACCGTAAGACCATTCTCTGATCATTTCCGGAGATGCCAGACCAATCTTGATTGAAGAAAATTCACTATGCTCCACAGCTGTTCTCCTAACTTATACTTAATTTATATATTGGGAAATTACTCTTCCCCGTCGTAGTAATCGTCGCCCTCGGAATCAAAGCCGTCAAAGAGCAGCTCATCATCCTCGATCGCCTCGCCGTCCTCGTCCTCGAGTGTGAACGCCTCGCGAAGATCACCCATCTGCAGCGTGTCGTTGCCGATCGCTTCGTCGATCGCAGCGCGGTCTGCCTTGTTGGTGAATGCGGGTCCGTCATCGTCGTTGCACAGAGTGGACAGCTGGATCTCCTCGCCGTTCTGGTCGAGCACGCGAATATCCAGAGCCAGAGCCTGCAGCTCCTTAACCAGCACCTTGAAGGATTCGGGAACACCCGGAGTGGGAATGTTCTGACCCTTGATGATGGCTTCGTAAGCCTTGCGGCGGCCTGCGATATCGTCCGACTTGACGGTCAGGATCTCCTGCAGCGTGTATGCGGCACCGTATGCCTCCAGTGCCCAAACCTCCATCTCACCGAATCTCTGACCGCCGAACTGAGCCTTACCGCCCAAGGGCTGCTGAGTAACCAGCGAGTAAGGACCATTGGAACGAGCGTGGATCTTATCGTCGACCAGGTGGTGCAGCTTGAGGTAATACATGATACCTACGGTTACGGGGTTATCAAAGGGCTCACCGGTTCTGCCATCGTACAGAACGGTTTTGCCGTCGAACAGCTTGAGTCTCTTAGCGCGGCGCATCTGTTCAATATATTCGGGATCGCTTCTCTCTTCGGGAGTGAGCAATCTGTAGTCCTTGGTGCCGTCGAGGTTTACGATCTCCTCGAAGAGCTCCTTGCCCTCGGGGTTCTCGCCCGCGAACAGGTCACGGGAAAGGCCTGCCATGCGCAGACATTCGCTGATGTCGCGCTCGTTTGCACCGTCGAACACGGGGGTCATGATCTTCCAGCCCAGCTTCTTGGATGCAATACCCAAGTGAACCTCAAGCACCTGACCGATGTTCATACGGGAAGGCACGCCCAGAGGGTTAAGCACGATATCCAGAGGTGTACCGTCGGGCAGGAAAGGCATATCCTCGGGAGGCAGAATGCGCGAAACGACACCCTTGTTACCGTGACGGCCTGCCATCTTGTCGCCCACAGAGATCTTTCTCTTCTGTGCGATATAAACCTTAACTACCTTGTTGACGCCTGCGGGAAGCTCGTCGCCCTGCTCGTGAGAGAAGACGCGAACGTCCACAACCACGCCGCTCTCGCCGTGAGGCAGACGCAGAGAGGTATCTCTGACTTCTCTTGCCTTCTCGCCGAAGATGGCGCGCAGCAGTCTTTCTTCCGCGGTCAGCTCGGTCTCGCCCTTGGGCGTGATCTTACCGACCAGAATATCACCTGCTCTGACCTCGGTGCCCTTCTTGACGATACCCTCTGCGTTCAGATCCTTGAGTGCGTCGTCACCGACGTTGGGGATCTCGCGGGTAATCTCTTCCGGACCGAGCTTGGTGTCTCTTGCCTCGTGGGAATACTCCTCGATGTGCAGGGAGGTATATACGTCGTCACGTACCAGTCTTTCGTTGAGCAGAACTGCGTCCTCGTAGTTATAACCCTCCCAGGTCATAAAGCCGATCAGCGCGTTCTTACCCAGCGAGATCTCACCGTTGCAGGTTGCGGGACCGTCCGCAATGACCTGGCCGGCTTCGACCAGCTGACCCTTGTCGACCAGAGGTCTCTGGTTGAAGCAAGTGCCCTGGTTGGTACGCTTGAACTTGGAAAGCGTGTAAACGTCCTTGATGCCCTCGTCGGTCACAATGACGATCTTGTCAGCCTCAACGCGCTCTACGCGACCTGCGTTCTTGGCTACGACAACGACACCGGAGTCAACCGCTGCCTTGTACTCCATACCGGTACCGACGATGGGGCTGTCGGTCACCATCAGCGGCACAGCCTGCTTCTGCATGTTGGAGCCCATGAGTGCACGGGAGTTGTCGTCGTTCTCCAGGAAGGGGATCATTGCGGTTGCAACGGATACCACCATCTTAGGAGAAACGTCCATATAGTCGATCTTGGAAACGTCAATTTCCAGAATCTCGGTCTTGTCACGCGCGGTGACCTTCTTATTAACAAAGTGGCTGTTTTCATCCAGCGGCTCGTTTGCCTGCGCGATGATGTAGTTATCCTCAACGTCCGCAGTCATGTATTCCACCTCGTCGGTGACGATGTGCTCTACCGTGCCGTCCTCCTTCTGAAGGTGAACAACCTTACGGTAAGGAGCCTCGATGAAGCCGTAGTTGCTGATGCGTGCATAGGTGGTCAGATAGGAGATCAGACCGATGTTAGGACCTTCGGGGGTCTCGATGGGACACATACGACCGTAGTGGGTGTAGTGAACGTCACGGACGTCGAAGGATGCGCGGTCACGGGACAGACCGCCGGGACCCAGTGCGGAAAGACGGCGCTTGTGGGTCAGCTCAGCCAGGGGGTTATTCTGGTCCATGAACTGGGAAAGCTGAGAAGAGCCGAAGAATTCACGAATGACGGTTGCAACGGGACGGATGTTGATCAGCGCCTGGGGAGTCAGCTTTTCGTTATCCTGGGTGGTCATTCTCTCCTTGATGATCTTATCCATACGGGAGAAGCCGATGCGCAGCTGGTTCTGGAGCTGCTCACCCACGGAACGGATACGACGGTTACCCAGGTGGTCGATGTCGTCCACGGTACCGATATCGTTTGCAAGGGTCAGAATATAGTTAATGGAAGCAAAGATATCATCCTTGGTGATGTGCTTGGGTGCAAGCTCACCGATTCTCTCCTTTGCTGCCTCCTTGATGGCGTCTACGTCGCCGGAGCAAGCCTCTGCGATCTCAAGCAGAACGGGAATGCTTACCTTACCGGTAATGCCGCAGTCCTCAAGATCAAAGCCAAGCACGCACTTGGGCTCGATGGTATTGTTGGACAGGATCTTGACGACCTTACCGTTATCCAGCTCAACAAAAGCCTCGTTGACGCCTGCGTTCTCGGCATCGATTGCCATGTCGCGGGTCAGAACGGTGCCCTTCTCAAACAGAATCTCACCGGTCAGGGGGCTGATCAGATCAGCTGCCAGCTTGCGGTTCTTGAGTCTGGAGTGCAGTGCTACCTTTTTATTATATTTATAGCGACCTACGGGAGCAATATCGTATCTCTTGGGGTCAAAGAAATAGTTATTGATCAGCTGCTGAGCGGACTCCACCAGAGGAGGCTCGCCGGGACGCAGCTTCTTGTAGATCTCCTTGAGAGCTTCAACGTAAGGAGTGGTATGATTGCGGACCGCAAGATCCTCACTCTCATCCTTGTCAAAGGTTGCAGCGAGTCTTTCGTCCTCACCCAACAGCGCATAGATATCCTCTCTGGATTCCACACCCAGAGCGCGGATAAACATGGTCATGGGGACCTTTCTGTTCTTATCAATACGAACGTACATCACGCCGTTGGCGTCGGTCTCGTATTCCAGCCATGCACCACGGTAAGGAATGACGGTTGCGGCATAGGTACGCTTACCGGCTTTATCAATATCAAAGGAGTAGTACATACCGGGAGAACGGATGATCTGAGAAACGATAACGCGCTCAGCACCGTTGATGACGAAGGTACCGGTTTCGGTCATCAGGGGGAAGTCGCCCATATAAATGTCGGTCTGCTTCACCTCGCCGGTCTGCTTGTTGGTCAGACGAACGTTGACCTTGAGCGGTGCGGCATAGTTTACGTCGCGCTCCTTGCATTCTTCCACGGGATACTTGGGCTTGGAATCCAACGAGAAGGATACGAATTCAATGGAAAGGTTACCGGAATAGTCGGTGATGGGAGAAACGTCGCGCAGAACCTCCATCAGACCCTCATCCAAGAACCACTGGAACGACTTGGTCTGTACCTCGACCAGGTTGGGGAGCTCGAGATTGAAGCGGGTGTTACGCGAGAAGGACTTTCTCACGTTCTGTCCGAGCTTTTGCTCTTTCAAATTGACCATGTAATTTTCACTCCATTCAAAGTAGTTGGTAGCTGCCTTGGCAGCCCACTGTCTTTTTTGTTATCTTTTTTGCATAAATCGCGCCAAAAATAACTGTGTATTTTGTCGCATTGACAGTAAAACCCCATACTGCAAGCGATTATAATGCAGTTTACTATTATAGCAAAGGTTTTTTGGTTTGTCAAGAGTTTTTCGATATTTTTTTGAAAATTTTTCATATATATTTATATATCGGCAAGCCTGTGCAGATTTTGCACAAAACAAAGCGCAGTTTCTGTCTAAAATTTAGCAAAATAATTTTCAAAAACCTCTTGCAATCGGAGAAATTTTGTGATATGATATTGGAGTATATGGGGTACCCTGCGTGTGCACCCTCTCAGGCACAAGTCCTTGGCGCACCACATATGGAAAATTTATATGGAGGTATACGAACTTGCCGAACATTAAGTCTGCAAAGAAGAGAGTAAAGGTTATCGAAACCAAGACTCTGAAGAACAAGGCATTCCGCTCTGCTCTCAAGACCGATATCAAGAAGTACGAGGCTGCTCTTGCATCCGGTAACGTAGAGCTTGCACAGGCTACCTACAAGGCAGCTGTTAAGAAGATCGACGTAGCAGCTTCCAAGGGCATCATTCACAAGAATGCGGCTGCTCACAAGAAGAGCCAGTTCACCAAGGCACTCAACAATCTGTAATGCACCTTCGGCCTAACCCACCGAAAAAGCACACATAAATGACCGCGTATAGCCACAAAGGCCGTGCGCGGTCATTTATTTATTGAGCTGCGGCGCGGCCACAATACCACTCGCCCGCCTACTGCGGGAGCAAGCCCCCGCCCTACGCAGGGAGCAAGCCCCCCGCCCTACGCAGCAATTGGCCCGATGCAGGCGAATATCACTCCGACGAAGTCGGAATATCACTGCAGCTCTGCTGCAATATCACTTTCGCAATCAGCGCCGCGCACGGCCCAAGCACAAGACCGATCGCGCCAAACAGCCGAAAGGCCACGTACATCGCGCCCAGCGTCACCAGCGGGTGCAGCCCAAGGCTGTTCCCCACGATCTTCGGCTCGGCGATCTGCCGCACCAGCGTGATCACGCCAAGCAGGATCAACAGCCCCGCCCCCACGCGCACGTTGCCCGACAAAAACGACACAATGCTCCAGGGCAGGAGCACAGCCCCCGAGCCGAGCACGGGCAAAAGATCCAACAGCGCGATCAGCACCGCAAGCAAAAACGCATACCGCACGCCAACGATCAAAAACCCGACAAGCAGCTCGGTAAAGGTCAAGAGAAAAATCAGTCCGTACGCGCGCAGATACCCACGCAAGGCATCCGCGACCGACGTAAGAATGCTCCGCACGCGCTCGCGCCGCTTCTCCCCTGCGCGCGCCAGCACCCACTCATACATGCGTTCACCGTCCAAAGCGAGATAAAAGCAGGAAAACCCGAACACCAGCACCGAGAGTGCAGCAGACGGCAGTCCGGTTGCCGCGTGCAGCGCAGCACCGGTCAAGGCCTCGCCCAACCGAGACAGCAGCGTCTTTGCCAGCGATTGCGCCAGCTGATCCAAGCCCCCAAAGAAATCCGCGATCAGCGGCAGTTCCAAAATCCTTTGCAAAAACGCAGGCAGCGCACTCCCCTGCCCCTTTGTGGCAAACAAGCCCCCGATCGCGCTTGCCAGAGAATCGGCATACTCCGAAAGCCAGGCATAAAACGCGCCCGCCTCGCGCCACAGATAATACCCGCCCAGATACAGGCCGCCCCCAAGCACCAAAAGCAGCGCGACAAGCAACGCGACCGTACAAATTCCGGGGCGCACCGCGCTCAGCCTTGAGAGTCGCTTGCCCCACGGATACACGAACATCACCACAACGCCCGAGAGCAAAAACGGTGCCAGAATAGGCACGCCGTACCTCCCTGCAAGATAAATCAACACAATGACCGAAAGCGCACCCGTTGCCAAACTTGCCCATTGCGTTCTCTGCATCTTCCTCACCTCCCTATATCTATATGTGTCCAAAATGCAAATTCCTATCCCCTCTACTTGACAGATGCGCGCACATCTGTTAAAATACTTTTGCTATATTATAATAGGAAAGGTAGAAAAACATGAGTAAAAGATACAGCAACAAGGGTTATCAGTCACGCAATGTGCAGCCCAAGAAGGACAATACCAATCTGATCATTACCTGGGTGACCGTTGGCCTTTGCCTGGCTGTCGTAGCAGCAGTTGTCATCGCGGTGATCATCGGCATGGGAGCACTTGAGCCCAAGGTCGAGGTCAATATGGACGAGATCAGAAGCGAGATCAACTCCTTCAAGGCAAGCGATTTCACCGAGACCGCAGAGGTCACCGACTACGTTAAGATCACGGTCAAGGATTACGGCGAGATCGTGCTCCGTCTGCGTCCCGACGTAGCCCCCAAGTCCGTGGAAAACTTCCAAAAGCTGGTCAAGGAAGGCCACTACTCGGACAAGATCTTCCACCGCGTCATTCAGAATTTCATGATCCAGGGCGGCGGCTTTGACACCACCGGCAAGCAGCACGAGGTTGCCTCGATCAAGGGTGAATTCTCGGCAAACGGCGTGGAGAACAATCTGCTGCACGTGCGCGGTGTCATTTCCATGGCAAGAACCAGCATCAGCATGGACAGCGCATCCAACCAGTTCTTTATTTGTGACGCAACCAAGCCTCACCTGGATACCCAGTATGCCGCATTCGGCTACGTGCTGGCAGGCATGGACGTGGTTGACGCCATCGCAGCGGTCAAGACAAGCGGCGGCAATGAAAACAAGCCCCTGACCGACGTGGTCATCGAAAAGGCCACGTTCGTCGAGCCCACGAAGTAAAAATAAAAGCAGCCCTATGGGGCTGAGGAATTAGCGGCAGAATAAATAAAAGCAGAAGTCATCTCTGACTTCTGCTTTTGGCTTTTATGATGCACAACCCTGCCCGTGTCATCCTGAGCGGAGCAAACAATTGAGTATTGTTTGCGAAGTCGAACCCGACCCAAGGGAGGGCGCGCGCAGCGCGGGATCTACGGGCACAACGCACCCACCCTCGTAGATCCTCAAAACGCTTGCA
>JAFVTI010000036.1 GCA_017503325.1 Clostridia bacterium
AAATTCTTTCCTCATAGTTTCCAGTCCTTTTTCTTCCCACGGCATCTTTTCGCCCTCCATAGACCTTGATGCCTCTATTTTACCATAAAACTGTAAACTATGTCCCTTCACATTCTGTAAACTATGATACTACACTATACATATCATCCTCCCGCACGTAATGAGAAAGGAACGTGTTCGGATGTCCCGATCATAAACCCTTTTCGTGCGGGAGGATGAATTTGCTTGCAAATATTCCTCCCCTACGACCATATCGTCATCATATCTTTTTTACGAAATAAGTACCGAAGATATTTGCTTTACAATGCCATTTCGTTGTTTTTCTAAATTCAACGACTTTTTATGATATCTTCATAGAACGGTCACAAAGGTTATATATAATAAAATCAGAAAACTCTACACCATTTTGGTTTATAATTACATGGAGGTTGGTATGTATCACATTTTAGTTGTAGACGACGAATCCAGAATTCGTGCCATCATCCGCAAGTACGCCGAGTTTGAGGGACACACGGTCACCGAGGCGACCGACGGCATGGATGCGGTATACAAGTGCCGCGAGAATACCTACGACATGATCATCATGGATATCATGATGCCCGAGCTGGACGGATTTTCGGCTTGCCGTGAGATCCGCAAGATTACAAGCACGCCCATCATCATGCTCTCGGCAAGAGGCGAGGAATACGATAAGATCAACGGCTTTGAGCTGGGCATTGACGACTACGTGGTCAAGCCCTTCTCTCCCAAGGAGCTGATGCTGCGCGTGGAGGCGGTGCTCAAGCGCGTGGGCAGAAGCGCAGAGCAGACAAACAAGCCGCAAAATCAGATCGTGGAGCTGGACGGCGGAGGACTTCGCGCCGACCTGACCGCACGCATCGTATACATAGACGGCGAGCGCGTGGAAATGTCGCCCAAGGAGTACGATCTGTTCTTCTACATGCTGGAAAACCGCAACATTGCGCTCTCGCGCGAAAAGCTGATCAGCGAGGTGTGGGGCTACGATTTCTACGGCGATGCAAGAACCTTGGATACGCACATCAAGCTGCTGCGTAAGAGTCTTGGCAAATACAGCGCGTATATCGTGACGCTGCGCGGTATGGGATACCGCTTTGAGGAAGTCAAATGAGCAAGGACGATAAGCAATGCCGCCCCTATCCGGGCGCCAGCGTTACCAGCAAGCTGCTGTTTTATTTTCTGATCTTTCTGATCATGATGCTCTTGGTGGTATGGGTATTCCAGGTCATGCTGCTCAACGTATTTTACCGCAATACCAAAATGAGTGAAATGGAGCGCATTTCCGAAACCATTCAGGACGCAATCATCATAGGCAACGACCAGCCAAGCTCGCACGTCATCTCTCGTGCGGAGGAATATCTGATCTGTATTCGGGTCTTCCGTGTATTGCCCGGTGACAAGATAGAGCAGCTTTGGGACGTGGACGTCAACGACGATTGCTTCCTGCACAGCATTCCCGAGGAGAAGCTCCGGATGCTTTACCATAAGGCTTTGGCGCAGGAGGGACACCTGCAGACCGTGTTCCCGCGCTCGGACAGGCATCCCGAATTTGAGGTGGAGAGCGGGCAGGCACCGGACCATGTAGGCAACCGCATCTTTACCGAGCGCTTGAGCATGATCGGCGTGGATGTGTGCTACGCAGGTCAGGAGCAAGTGCCATACGTCATTATGGTCAACTCTGCGCTGACGCCTCTGAGTGCCACGGTGGCTACGCTGCGCGTGCAGTTCGTATGGATCGCCATGATCTTAGTGGGCCTTGCACTTTTGATGGCAATGGTGTTTGCGCGAAGCATCGTCTCTCCCATCGTGCGTATGAACCAGACCGCCAAGCAGCTGGCAAAGGGCAATTACGACGTACACTTTGAAGGCGAGGGATATCTGGAGACGCGTGAGCTGGCTGATACCTTGAACTACGCCTCCAAGGAGCTCTCGCAAAACGACCGACTGCAAAAGGAACTGATTGCAAACGTCTCGCACGATCTGCGCACCCCTCTGACCATGATCAAGGGATACGGCGAGATCATGCGCGACATTCCGGGAGAGAATACCCCCGAGAATATGCAGACCATCATTGACGAAACCGAGCGACTTTCCGAGCTGGTCAGTGCGCTATTGGATATCTCACGCCTGCAGGCAGATGCCGCAGAGCTCAAGAGAGAGCCCTTTGATCTGACCGAGCAATTGCTGATCAGCGTGGAGCGTTACGACAAGCTGCGCGGACTGGACGGCTATACCGTGCTGTTTGAATATGACAGCCACGTGACCGTCAACGCGGATATATCCATGATCCTGCGCGTGCTGTACAATCTGATCAACAACGGCATCAACTACGCAGGCGACGACAAAACCGTCATCGTGCGTCAGGAGTGTCACGACGACCTGGTACGCATTTCGGTCATTGACCACGGCGTGGGTATTGCGCCCGATCAGATCCAGCTGATCTGGGACAGATATTACAAGGTGGACCGCGTGCACAAGCGTGCGGTGGTCGGCACGGGACTTGGCCTTTCCATCGTCAAAACGGTACTCGAGCGCCACGGCGCGATTTACGGCGTGGACAGTGAGGTAGGAAAGGGCTCGACCTTCTGGTTTGAGCTCCCGATTGAAAAGGAATAAAAAAGAGCGAAACGGAATTTTCCGTTTCGCTCTTCATTTTGTCTTGATTACTCAGCAGCCTCGGTGGTCTGCTCGGGCTTGGTGGTGGATACGTACTTCTCGTTTGCGGAAATGTAACCGAATACGGGGTTGCCCTCTGCATCGTCGGAGAGCTGAATCTTGTACCAGCCGTTGCCCTTGGCAATTGCGGTAACCTCGTCGCCCATCTCCAGCGTGCACATCAGGTTGTCCACATCGTCGAAATTGTAGTAGGATCTGACGTTGAGCGCGTATGCAATAATATACAGCGTCATGGGCTCTTCCAGCTCAACAGCGGTGGGGTCCTTGATGTACGCTGCGGTATTGTGCACGTAGCAGGTCTTGGTCTGCGTCTCGGTGGTGGGCTCTTCGCCTTCCGCGCCGGGTACTTCAACCTCGACTTCGTACTCAATTCTGTACCAGTTTGCGCTGTAGCCGGTGCTCTTGAATTCTTCATCCTTGACAGCGTAGCCCACAAAGGTGGACTCGCTTACGTATGTATCGGAACGGATGTTTGCAACGTCTGCCACGATGAAAATGGTCTGCTCAAGATCGGTAAAGGTCTCTTCCACGGGAGTGCCGGGGTTATCCTCGCCGCCGTTGTTGGTGGTGCCGGTCGAGGGATCGCCGGTGGATGCTTCGTTATTGGTGCCCGTTCCTTCGGGATTGAGAATGATCACGTTATTGGTACCGGGGCCTTCCTCGGTTCCTTCGTCGTCGTTGCAAGCAACCAAAGAGAGTGCAAGCAGCATGGCAAGTGCGATGATGAGTAACTTTTTCATCGTAGTTTTTCTACCTCCGTAATGTGTTCTTTTGTCGTGGGATACTTCCCGAATTTTATTCATAAAAGTATTATACCATAAGGGGTGTACCTTGTCAATAAAAAAACGTGATTTTAAGCAAGTTTTTTCAAGGCAAAAACGCCGAAAATATCAAAATACTGTATAAAATGGTGCAATCCCATACAAGATGCAGTATCCGGGGGCAAAAGCCTGCCCGGTGGGGGAGCAGCCCTTACGGCGCGCGTTCGCAGCGCAGGGGCAGGGGTGTTTGGAGCAGCAGATTTTGTGCAAATTGCACCTCTGCAAGGTAAGGTCGGACGTCCGCGGGAGAGAGCAGCACGGGCATGCGGTGGTGATAGGGACGCATGGAATCGTTGGCGGCTGTGGTCAGAATGGTGAACTGTCCGCCCTCGGGGCTGGGTCGCCAGATGCCACCGAGATAGAGCAGGGGCGAGGTGTCGAGAGAGAACAGATACTTCTGTTTTTCACCGTGATGTGACCACTCAAAAAATCCTGTCGTGGGAATGACGCAACGACGCAGCGCAAGGTCGGTGGCAAAGGTAGGCTTTTCGGCAGCGGTCTCGGCACGCGCGTTGATCAAGAGACGTGAAGAGCCTGTATATCCCCATTTCATGACCGTGACCAAGGGGGCGCCGTCCTGCTGCACGACCACCATAGCGGGATCGGAGGGGAATACTTCACCCGTGGCAAATGGCAGGCCCGTGCTTCTTGCATGGCGTAAAAGCACCTGCAGCTCGGGGATTTCCGCATCGTCAAAAACCATATATCTGCCGCACATAAGCGCACCTCCTTGATCGTGATAACTTCATTATAGAGCATTCCCGTTTTTCTGTCAATTCATTTTTGATAAAAATTCCTCTTGACATAGAACAAATGTTCTGCTATAATATGCGTACAGAACAAATGTTCTATATTGGAGGCGAAATACATGGATCGCGTGATATTGCACGTGGATATGAATAACTTTTTTGCGTCTGTCGAGTGTGCCGACCGTCCCGAGCTGTGGTCGCAGCCGGTCGCGGTGGCGGGGGACGTAGAGGCGCGGCACGGCATCATTCTGGCCAAAAACCAAGTGGCCAAGGCCTACGGCGTGCAAACGGGCGAGAGCATTGCCGAGGCGCGGCGCAAATGCCCCCGCATCGTGCTGCTGCCGCCGCATATGGATAGGTATCAGCAGATTTCGGACAAGGCGCGCGCTATTTACGCGCAATATACCGACCGCGTGGAAAGCTTTGGGATTGACGAATGCTGGCTGGACGTGACGGGAAACGGCAGGCTGTGGGGGGAGAATTACGGCGAGGTGATCGCGCACGAGATCCGCTGCCGTATCAAGGCCGAGCTTGGCGTGACCGTGTCGGTGGGGGTGTCGTTCAACAAGATCTTTGCCAAAATGGGCAGCGACTACAAAAAGCCGGACGCGGTCACGCTGATCACGCGCGAGAATTTCCGCGAGCTGCTTTGGCCCTTGCCGGTGGGAGATCTGATCTTCGTGGGACGCTCCACCGCGCAAAAGCTGTGGTATATGCAGATCCGCACGGTGGGGGATCTGGCGCGTGCAGAGCCCGATCTTTTGGAAAGGACGCTTGGCAAAAGCGGCCTGATGGCCTGGAATTTTGCCAACGGCATGGATGGCTCGCCCGTGCTGCACGACGGGCAAGAGTATCCCATCAAGAGCATCGGCAACAGCACCACCACGCCCGTGGATATGGTGACGAGGCGGGATGCCGAGATCGTGCTGGCGCAGCTTTGTCAGAGCGTGGCCACGCGGCTGCGCGAGGCGGATCTGCGCTGCACCACGGTCAAGCTGTCCTTGCGTACCACCGATCTTTCCTGGAAGCAGCGGCAAAAGGGCACGGCGGCCACCTGTCTGGAAAACGACCTTTGGCGCGAGGCCATGACGCTTTACGATACCTGTCATGACGGAAAGCCCCTGCGCAGCATCGGCGTGGCCGCGTGCAATCTGACCCCCAACGGCGAGCGGCAGCTTTGTATGTTTGACGGGCAAGGGGAGACCTGCCGCCACGCCGCGCTGGAATCCTTGGGCAGCGTATTGGATTCCTTGCGCGAGCGCTTCGGCGCACGCGCCGTGCGCCGCGGGCTGCTCTTGGAAGGCGGGATCTTGATCGACGGTGTCCCACCGCAGGGCAGTATGCCGCACCCCGTAGCGTGGCGCAAGTAGACGGCTCGTCGCCACCTTGGGTCAACCTCTTTTGAAAGTTTTGGTCAAACTTTTTCAAAAGTTTGCGCAGGTCGAGGGCGCGAAGCCCTCGTCGCTCGTCGCAACGAGCGAAACTATTTTGCCGTTTTAATTTGCGCAGCAAATATGTTCTTCTTTGCGGCAATTTTGCCAAAAAGAACGGAGAGAATTTCCTCACATACCTCCCAACATATTCGCGTGTCACTATCCTTGCATAGCCGTATGGCGGGGCTTTAAGTCCCGCAACAAAAATTAAACAACAAAAAATGCCCCGGGGCGAGCGTCCGCTCGCCCCGGGGCTGGGTGTGTATAGATTTGTTATGATTGTGAGCACAGGGGACGGTTCTCTGTGATGCGCAGCGTTACTGAGAACTGTCCCCTGTGACACGGATGGTGTTTTTTTCATTATACCAGAAGCCGAAAATCCTGTCAAGAATTCCGCTTTCGCGGGCACTCAGATGCCCCTTCACCTATACAGTCGCATTTTTTGCGCAAGCGTTCCGATATTCTTGAGAAATTTTCAAAAAAATTTTTCACCGTGTCTTTTCCCCATCAATTTCCCCACAAAAACCGCCAAAATCATTGACATTTCTTAAAATATGAGTATAATTATTATGGGAGTGTAGGGAATGGTGAAAAATCGTTCCCGCACAAGACAAAAATAAACGGAGGCTTTACCCATGGAAAAGTATTACCGCATGAATATCGCAGGCTGTGAGCGCGATCTGCCGCTCTGCCCCTTAAATGACAAATTGATGATCGGTGCGTTCGTCATCTTTGGCGACCCCGAGCTGACCACCGCTGCCGCAAAGGCACTTCTGGATAAGGTCCCCGAATACGATTACCTGATCACCGCAGAGGCAAAGGGCATTCCGCTGGTGCACGAAATGGCAAGACTTGCAGGCAATCAGAAGTACATGCTGGCGCGCAAGGGCGCAAAGCTGTACATGAGAGACGTGCTGCAGGTTTCTGTCCGCTCTATTACTACCAACCGCGAGCAGACCCTGTATCTTGACGGCTACGATGCTGCGCTGATGAAGGGCAAGAAGATTCTGATCGTGGACGACGTCATCTCCACCGGCGAATCTCTCAAGGCTCTGGAGGCACTGGTCGAGCAGGCCGGCGGCATCATCTGCGGCCGCGCTGCCATCCTGGCCGAGGGTGACGCGATCGATCGCGAGGATATCGTATATCTTGAGCCCCTGCCGCTGTTTGACAGCGAGGGCAAGCCCCTGTAAAATTGTAAATACATCTGTAAGGAGAACATAAAAATGGCAGAATTTTTGAGTGCAAATGATAAAAGAACGCACTATTGCGGCACGCTGACCGAGTCGGACATTGGCGCAAAGGTATGCGTGATGGGTTGGGTGCAGAGACAGAGAGACCTTGGCGCGCTGATCTTTATCGACCTGCGTGACAGAACGGGTATCGTCCAGCTGTCCTTTGACGATTCCACCGACCGCGAGATCTTTGAAAAGGCATTCCGTGCACGCAGCGAGTACGTGCTGGCTGTTCACGGTACCGTCCGTCCCAGAGCAGAGGGCGCGATCAACCCCAACCTGCCCACGGGTAAGGTAGAAATTTACGTGGAGAGCATGAAGGTGCTGTCCGCCGCACAGACCCCTCCCTTTGAGATCGGCACCGGCAAGAAGGTCAACGACGAGATCGCGCTGCGCTACCGTTACCTCGACCTGCGCCGCCCCGAGCTGCAGAGAAACATCCGCATGCGTCACGAGATCGCACGCGTTGCAAGAGAATACTACTACGAGAACGGATTCCTTGAGATCGAGACGCCCATGATGATCAAGCCCACGCCCGAAGGCGCTCGTGACTACGTGGTTCCGTCCAGAATCCATCCCGGCTCTATGTATGCGCTGCCCCAGTCTCCCCAGCTGTACAAGCAGCTCTTGATGCTGTCCGGCTATGACCGCTACATCCAGCTGGCTCGCTGCTTCCGCGACGAGGACCTGCGCGCTGACCGTCAGCCCGAATTTACCCAGATCGACCTTGAGATGTCCTTTGCAACCATGGAGGAGATCATGGAGGTCAATGAGGGCTTTATCAAGAGAGTCTTTGCCGAAGTGCTTGGCGTGGACATCGCAACGCCCATGCAGCGCATGACCTATGCCGAGGCTATGAATCTGTACGGCAGCGACAAGCCCGATACCAGATATGAAATGACCATTCAGAACCTCTCCGAGGTTGTCAAAAATACCACCTTCCCCGTATTTGCAGGTGCGCTGGCCGATGGCGGCAGCGTTCGTGCAATCGTGGCAAAGGGCGGTGCGAGCGTACTGACCCGTAAGGAGATCGACAAGCTGACCGAGCATGCAAAGGGCATTGGTGCCAAGGGTGTTGCATTCATCCGCTGGGCAGACGCTGCTCCCAACTGCTCGTTTGCAAAGTTCCTCGCTCCCGAGGAGCTGACCGCACTGACCGAGGCGCTTGGCATGGTACAGGGCGACGTAGCTCTGTTCGTTGCCGACAAGGACAAGGTCGTGCTTCCCGTGCTGGGCGCTCTGCGTCAGCTGGTTGCAAAGAAGCTGGACATCATCCCCAAGGGACAGTTCAATTTCCTGTGGATCACCGAGTTCCCCTTCTTCGAATGGAACGAGGAGACCGGCCACTGGGATGCAATGCACCATCCCTTCACCATGCCGCTTGAAGAGTGCCTGCCTTACCTTGAGAGCGATCCCGGTAGCGTACGCGCAAAGTGCTACGATATGGTTCTCAACGGCACCGAGCTGCTTTCCGGCTCGATCCGTATCACCGACTGGCAGCTGCAGGAGCAGATGTTCCGCGCGCTGGGGCTTACCAAAGAAGAGATCGAGGCCAAGTTCGGCTTCTTAGTTGACGCATACAAGTACGGTGCACCCCCTCACGGCGGCTCTGGCATGGGTCTGGACCGTCTGGCAATGGTCATGCTGGGCGCAGACAGCCTGCGTGACGTCATTGCATTCCCCAAGGTGCAGAACGCAAGCGAGCTGATGTCGGGTTGTCCCGCACCTGCAGACCCCAAGGCAATGGAGGAGCTGCACCTGGCATTCGTTCCCGAGGACAAATAATCGTTTGGAGGGCATCATGGCTGCCAATACCATCAAGTTCAATAAGCAGAATACGCTTGTCGTGGCGCACAGAGGCGTCAGCGGACTGGAAACAGAGAATACCTGCGCAGCGTTTGTCGCGGCAGGAAACCGCAGCTACTATGGCGTGGAGACCGACGTATACCGCACCGCGGACGGCAAGTTCATCATCAACCACGACGGAAACTTAAAGAGAATCGCGGGAGAGGACTTGTGCGTGGAGCAGGTCAGCTTTGACGTGCTGCGCGCGGCCGTGCTGTACGACAAGGACGGCGTCCAGAGGGGAGACCTTCACTTAGCAAGCGTGGATGAGTATATCCGCATTTGCAAAAAGTATGGCAAGATCTGCGTTCTTGAGCTGAAAAGTAACTTTACCGACGAGGAGATCGCGCGTCTGTGTGCGATGATCGAGCAGCTGGGATATCTTGACGGCGTGACCTTTATCGCGTTCAATATCGAGAACCTGATCAAGGTTCGCGCGTTGTATCCCGATCAGTCCTGCCAGTATCTGACGGGCGACATCAGCGATGAGATGATTGCAAAGCTTGCAGAGCTTGGAATGGATCTTGACGTGCACTATGCTGCGCTGACCAAGGAGCGCGTGGACGCATTCCACAAGGCTGGCATTAAGATCAACTGCTGGACGGTGGACAACGCGGCCGACGGCGAACGCCTTGCCGACTGGGGCGTGGACTATATTACGTCGAACATTTTGGAATAATACATCAAGAGCCCTGCGCACAGCGCAGGGCTCTTTGATGCATGCATTGCTCCGGTGGCGCGCGTGACTTGACAAACTCCATGAAAAATGGTAAAATGAGGCATACCCAAAAAATGAGTGAAGCAAAGGAGGATTCCCATGCAAACAAGAATCAAGCTTTTTGTCGTCGTCGTGCTGTGCGTGCTGCTTTGTGCGAACATGGCGTTGCCTGTGTGCGCTTTTGGCGCGAGTGACCCGAATAACTCGCCTATCGAAAACTTCTTTGACAACGTGATTATGATGCTGTTCGTGATTTTGGCAGGTATATCTCAAGGCAATCCGGTCATATTTGTGATTGGTTTGGTTTTGTCTGTACTGATTGGCATTGGAATCTGCGTGGCTGCACTTGTGATAGTGATTGTCGTTGCGATCGTGATCATACGCAAAATCAAGAAAAAGCGCAATCTGTCGAATACAGTTACTGCTCCGGACACGGAAGATACAACCGAATAGTATGAAGGGCGACCGCAAGGTCGCCCTTTTTGTGTGTATCAAGATGCTTCGGAGCAGTGGATGAGGTTCACTGTGCGGACGCTCTTTGGCCAAGATGGATATGCTATGGGCATATGTCCAAAACGGATAGTGAAAAGCTATTGACAAACAAAAGAAGCTATGTTACAATGGACGTACAAGAAGGTGGTATAAGTACTTAAACGGCCGGACATAAAACAAAGGCGTTTGACCATGCTGATGCAAGTTGTCGTTGTCAAATGTGTGTGATTTATGTAATGCATTTTATATACTTGTGCCCGATGGGAGCGCACGGGATACGTGGGCTTTGTCGGGCTATACTTATACCTTCTTGTAGAAATTACTATAAGGAGGTTGTTTTTTATGAACAACGAAACAGCGAAAGTTTTTCAAGAACAAATCGGTTATGTGTTCAAAAACCCTGATTTACTGGAGCAAGCATTTGTAAGACGCTCCTACTCACAAGAGCATGGTGGCGAGAACAACGAGGTGTTGGAATTTATCGGTGATAAAGTTCTGGATTTTGTTGTTGTTAAGTTGCTTGCGGAAAGATATGGGTCATTTGCATCAGAGAATGATCATTATGATCCCAATTCAGATTGGGATGAGTTTGTTTCTGATTTGGACGAAGGACAGTTGACCGAGATTAAGAAAAAGCTTGTATGCCGACACATGCTTGCAAAACGAATCAGAATGTTTGGCTTTCAATATGCATTGATTATGGGGAAAAGCGACGTTGATCAAAATGCGCAGGATAATGAATCTGTACAAGAAGACTTGTTTGAAGCAATTATTGGTGCTGTTGCACTTGATTCAAATTGGGATTTGGCCGCGTTGGAAAATGTGGTGGATTTAATGTTAGAACCGTTATTCTATTTGGATGAAGGGTTTGATAATGAAATCAATTATGTTGAATTGCTCCAACAGTGGTATCAAAAAAAGTATCATAGAATTCCATTGTATGAGTACCCCAAGTGGTTATCCTGGAACATACAAAGATCAAATCATAGACAAGGCAATATTTCTTGTAAATTAAATTTGGTTTTTGAAAATGGAAAAGCAGAAGAGTTTGAAGCAACCGGATATACCAAAAGTGAGGCAAGAATGGTTGTTGCTGAGCAAGCGTATCGATATCTTGATGAATGCAATATGTTATTTACCGTGTTCGATGAAATAGGTGAGCCCAGCATGGACAGAGCAATCAATCAACTGCAAGAATTGTACCAAAAGGGGTATATTGGTGAGCCATGGTATGAATTTTCTGAATCCTATGACCAAGATGGAAATCCCGTTTGGCGATGCGAGTGTCATGTTGATGGGCAAAAGCGGTATCACTACGACTATTACTCGTCTAAAAAAAACGGAAAAAAAGATGTTGCATATAAGATGCTTTGCGACATTTTTCAAAATTGGGAGATTGACGATGAGACTTAAGGAATTGCGCATTCAAAGAGGAGTGACACAGCAAACAGTTGCAGATGCGGTCGGCTGTTCAACAAACAATTATTCCCGCTATGAAAGGAAAGAACGAGAACCGGATACGGATATGTTAATCAGATTGGCTGATTATTTTTGTGTTTCGGTAGATTACTTGATTTGTCATGACAAAATATGTTGTACACAAGGAAAAAGTAATGATTAACATTAACGATTTCAAAGAGGAAAAATTCTGTATATACAAGGGCGAAGAATATTTAGTGCGGGATAATGGTGCTGTTTTGCGAAAGTCGCGTCCGGGACAGAGACATCGCAAGCTCGATGATGAATGGACTTTTGGAACTCAAAACGAAACAGGTTATCTTGTGATAGGTAAGGAGAGAGTTCATAGAATTGTCGCGACGGCGTTTCATGGAGAGCCACCAACAAAAGAGTACATTGCTGATCATATTGACACAAACAGACATAACAACAGACCGGGAAATTTGAGATGGGTAACAAAACTGGAAAATTCTGTACTCAATGAAATCACACGTGAGAAAATTGAGTTTTTGACCGGTGTGAGTATTTTTGAATTTTTGAAAAATCCATCGTTGTACAGAGATCGTTTGGTTACCCCTGATTTGTCATGGATGCGTCGTGTAACCGAAGAAGAAGCAAAGTCATGCTTGGAGAATGTGACGTGTTGGGCGAAACGTAAGACAAGGCATACTGTTCCAACATCGTCAAAAATCGGTGAGTGGATATATCAGCCGCATGCGAATTCCGAATTGACGGATAGCCATGCGTATGTATGGCAAGAGGACAGGAAAGATGATAAAGTTACGGATTCGTTGACACCAATGGCAAAGCAAAAAGATTGGCTGATTCCAACTGATTTTGTTTGCTGTCCGGATAATATAGGGGAAAATCCGATTCAATCGTATTGGGAACGTCTTTCGGAAGGAATCGTGTTTTCAACGAATCGCTATGGAGATTCAAAAATCGTCAAAAAGGCTTTGGTTGACGACAATGCCATTGTCGCTATTACCGCTATACCGTCAGCTGTTAAACCTTTCGCATTAGTAAGGATTACATACGAAAACGGGTATTATTTACATGCAAATCTTGGTTCGTTCTTTTCGGATATTGGAGCGAAAAAACACTTTACGCTTGAACAAGGATTGGAATGGACCGGGGGAGAGTGTATTGACGATTATTGCTGATAGTTTATGGGGCGACCGCAAGGTCGCCCTTTCTGTGTGACTTGGGCGTTTGTGTGAGAAAAGCGTTTCCGTTCTTTCTTTGAGCAAGTAGCCGCAAAGAAATGAACCAGTAATTCGCTGCGCGAATTGAAATGGCGTTTTTTCGGGGCGCTGCCGGTTGAATTTTGGATGCTGAATTTTGTAGAAATTCAGCATCGGGTGGCGTCGCTGACACTCAAACGCATAACAGCATTCACACGCCACCATGCTTTTTGAAAAGGCTCGATCCAAACTTTCATGAGTTTCGTAATTGTGCCTTAACCGCAATTTTACTTGACAACCGTCACATTTTTATGATACAATAAAAAGGATAACGAAAATAAGGAGAAGAGCATGAAAACCTTACTTTGCATTGACGGTAACAGCATTCTCAACCGTGCGTTTTACGGCATTCGTGCGCTGTCCACCAAGGACGGCACGCCCACCAACGCGCTGTACGGAATGATCAATATCTTTTCCAAGCATATAGAAGAATACAAGCCCGATTTTGCGGCGGTGGCCTTTGACCTCAAAGCCCCCACCTTCCGCCATAAAATGTACGACGAATACAAGGCAGGCCGTCACGCCATGCCCGATGAGCTGGCGGCGCAAATGCCGATCGCCAAGCAGATCGTGCCCATGCTCGGTCTGCACGTGTTGCAGTACGAGGGCTACGAGGCTGACGACATTCTGGGCACGCTGGCCGCTATGGCTCGCGCATACGGTGAGGGTTGTCGTGCGCTCATCCTGACGGGTGACCGTGACTCCTTGCAGCTCATTGACGCAAACACCAATATTCTGCTTGCCACCAATCAGGACACGATTGTCATGGACAGGGAAGCGTTCTTTGCCAAGTACGGCGTGCAGCCCGAGCAATTCGTGGACGTCAAGGCACTCATGGGTGACAGCTCCGACCATATCCCGGGCGTGCCCGGCATTGGCGAGAAGACCGCGCTCAAGCTGATTTCCGAATATGGCTCGTTGGACGGCGTTTACGAGGCGATGCCCACCGCCAAGCACACGCCTTCGGTGCGCACCAAGCTGGAAAACGGCAAAGATAGCGCGTATCTCTCGCAAGCCCTTGCGCGCATTTGCTGCGAGGTGCCCATGAGCGAGACGTTGGACGACCTTGTCTACACCGGCCTTGACCGTACCGCTGCGCGCGACATGTTCACGCGCCTGGAATTTACCGGCTATATCAAGCGCTTTGGCCTTGATAAGGAGCAAGCTCCCGCGCAAACCGATCTTTGTGTTGATTCGACCTCTGATTCTCCCGCGCAACCCGCCACTTTGACCGAGGTCACAAGCCTTGCAGACCTTTCGGGTGACCTGATCGGCCTTGATTTTGCAGACGGCTGTGCTATGCTGACCGACGGTGCGCACGTGCTTGAATACACGGGCGATCTTGCCGCTCTGCAGGCTTTCCTTGCGGACAAGCAGGTAGCCGCCTACGATTGCAAGAGCCTTTACCGTGCGCTTTTGGCCGCGGGCTGCAGCTTCAAGGGCTGCACCTTTGACGTCATGCTTGCCGCATGGGTGGACGATCCGGGGCAGGGCAGCTATGCGCTTGATCGCCTGACCGTTTCTTATCTTGGCGAGATTTACAATGAGCAAACGCCTGCCGCCGTGTACGCATGGCGCATGGTTGGCCCTCTTACGCAAAAGCTGAAGGAAAGCGGCCAGTACGACCTGCTCATGGACATCGAAATGCCGCTTGCCGCCGTGCTTGCCGACATGGAGGACTACGGATGCTTGGTTGACTGCGAGGGCATTGCCCGCTACGGTATGCTGTTGGATGCGCACATCGGTTCGCTTGAAGAGCGCATTCACTTCTCGGCAGGAGGCCCCTTCAATATCAATTCTCCCAAGCAGCTTGGCGAGGTGTTGTTTGAGCGGCTTGGCCTTCCCGCAGGCAAAAAGACCAAGACCGGCTATTCCACGGGCGCAGAGGTGCTGGAAAAGCTGAAAAAATACCATCCGATCATCGAGGACATTCTGGAATACCGCCAGATGACTAAGCTCAAATCCACCTACGTGGAGGGGCTTTTGGCCGTGGCGGATGAAAATTCCCGCATTCATACCACCTTCAAGCAGACCGGCACCGCTACGGGCAGACTTTCCTCGACCGAGCCCAATCTGCAGAATATTCCCATCAAAACCGAGCTTGGCAGGGAGCTGCGCAGATATTTCATTCCCAAAAACGAGGATTACGTGCTGCTGGATGCCGACTATTCGCAGATCGAGCTGCGCCTTTTGGCCGTCATTTCGGACGACGAGGCCATGAAGCAGGCGTTTATCGACGGCGCGGACATTCACACCTCCACCGCTTGCCGCGTATTCGGCGTTGCGCCCAATGGCGTCAGCGTGGAGCTGCGCAAGCGCGCCAAGGCTATCAACTTCGGCATTGTGTACGGCATGGGCGAGTTCTCGCTCTCCGAGGATCTGCATATCTCGCGCGCTGCCGCCAAGGAGTATATCCAAAGCTATATGGCAAGCTATCCGGGCGTTTCGGCGTATCTTTCAAACGTGGTGAAGCAAGCCTACGACGACGGCTACGTGACCACCATGTTCGGCCGACGCAGAAATATTCCCGAGCTTTCCGCCTCCAACAAAAACGTCAAGGCCTTTGGCGAGAGAGTTGCCATGAACAGCCCTATCCAGGGAACTGCTGCCGATATCATCAAGATTGCCATGGTCCGCGTGGACAAGGCGCTGCGCGAGAGCGGCTTTGATGCAAAGCTGATCCTGCAGGTGCACGACGAGCTGATCGTGGAATGTCACAAGGACTGCCGCGACGCTGTGCTTGCGATGCTGCAATCCGAGATGGAAAACGCCGTCTCTCTCTCCGTGCCCATGTCGGTAGACGCCAAGTGGGGCAAGGACTGGTACGAAGCACATTAAATGAGTATACGAAAGACGAAAGGAAGACATCATGATACCACAGGCGTTTCTTGACCAATATGGCATGATCATTGCCATCGTTCTCTTCGCCGTGACCTACGTTCTGATGCTGGCCTTCAGTAAAATCCGTCCCTATATCGCACTCAGCTCTGCCGTGCTGTTTATCGCAACAGGTATGCTGCCGCTTTCCGAGATCTGGGGCACCGGCCTTGATATGAGCAGCCTGAACGTTCTGCTCATGATTGCAGGCACCATGGGTCTTGTCGCGCTCTTTATCGAGAGCAGAATGCCCGAGCTGCTGGCCGATCTGGTCATGTCCTGCTGTCCCAACGTGATGGTGGCTGCAGTGGCACTTTCGCTGTTTGCGGGCATTATCTCGGCATTTGTGGACAACGTCGCTACCGTGCTGATGATCGCACCCGTTGCTCTTGAGATCTGCAAAAAGCTCAAGACCAATCCCGTACCCTTTATTATTGCGATTGCCGTTTCCTCTAATTTGCAGGGAGCCGCAACGCTTGTCGGTGACACCACCGCCATCATGCTTGGCTCGGCGCTCAACATGAGCTTCCTTGATTTCTTCTGGTATAACGGCCGTCCCGGTATGTTCTTTATCGTGGAGCTTGGCGCGATCATTTCCGCGCTGATCCTGGCCTTTCTGTTCCTCAAGGAGCGAAAGAAGAAGGTGGACAAGATTACCGCGTACACCAAAGTCACCGATTACGTGCCCGGTATTCTGTTGGTCGTCATGCTGATTTTGCTGATCACCGCATCCTTTATTCCCAACATGCCCGACGTCACAAACGGCGCGATCTGCTGTGTGCTGCTTGTCATTGGTCTTGTTTACACCGCCATCCGCAAAAAGAGCTTCAAGGCGATCCTTGCGCCCATCAAAGCAATTGACTACGAAACCATTCTGCTGCTGCTCGGTCTGTTCCTGGTCATTGGCGGCATTTCCGCACAGGGCGTGATCGACTGGCTGGCACAGATGCTGGTTCAGGCAGGCGGAGGCAACCTCTTCTTAATGTACACGGTCATCGTCTGGGCATCGGTTCTGATCTCTGCATTCATTGATAATATCCCATACGTGGCCACCATGATCCCGGTCATCGGCTCGATCTCGGCAGCACTTTCCGCGACCATGGGCGTGGATGCGGGCCTGATTGCCATCCCGCTGTACTTCGGCCTTTTATCCGGTGCAACGCTTGGCGGCAACTGCACACCCATCGGTGCGTCTGCCAACATCACGGGTATCGGCATCCTGCGTAAGGAAGGGTACACGGTCAAGAACGGCGACTTCTTCAAGATCGGTATTCCGTTCACGCTGGCCGCCATCGTACCCGCGTACATCATCATCTGGCTGTTCTTTGGCGTATAATTTCTAAACAAAAAGCCCTTGCTGTTGCAAGGGCTTTTGAATATTTTTGGCAAATTGACCAAAGCATCGCGATTTTCTTTGTTGGTATAGGAGAAAAAACACAATATACTTGCCAAACGGAATTTTGAATGCTATAATGAAACTATTATAGGATTTCAATATGATTTGAACCTGTAAAATAAAAAACGAAAGGGAAACATGATGAAAAAGCTTCTTACAGTATTAGCGATTCTGATGGCATTGACGTTGTTATTCGTAGCGTGTGAGCAACCCGAAACACCTCCCGAAGAAACCACCGATCCCATCGAGCAAACTTCCCCTGAAACCCCAACAGAACAACCCACCGAGCCTCCTGCAACGGAGGATAACACAACAGAGCCCGTCGGTACCACCGAGCCTGTTCAGACGACTGAGCCCGATGATACGACCGAGCCTCCCGAAACTGACACTCAACCCGATGACCCGCTTCCTCCCGAGGTTGATCCTGCTGATCCCATCGGCGTTTACACGGCAGAGCAGATCTCCACCATCACGGGCGGTGATCCCAGCAACATCAAGCAGGATTGCGTATCCCTGGAGGACGGCTATCTGCACGTCGTTCCGATCGGTCCCGATCCCTATTGGTATCCCTTCTCCAACGTAGCAGGTGCTCGCTTTGTTGCGATCCGCTACCGTACCGATGCTACCGGCGCGGATATTCAGATGTATATCGGCTCCAGCGGTGCAGGCCCCTCTAACGATGACTCTATGCTGCGTCAGACCGTCGTTGCCGACAGTCAATGGCATTTGGCGATTTTTGATACGCAGGAAATCATTGAAAAGGGTCTGTATGACGGCTCTAAGGTCTCTTACTTCCGCTTTGACGCACTGGAAGCAGGATACATGCTGGATGAAAACGGTCAGCCCTATAAGCCCGACGGCCAGAATTATGCCCGTTATACGCTGCCTGAGGGCTGCTCCATCGATATAGCATATATCGCATTCTTCAATACTGCTGAATATGCACAGGCATATGATTTTGAAATGTACAAGGCACCCATGTGGGATGCTGACAAGGCAGTACTGACTCACCAGTCCTTCGACCAGCTCTACGTTGGTGCAGGTGATGCAACCGCAGGTGAAGAAAACCTGTTCGCGCCCGGCAATTCCGCAGCATGGGACGGCGTTGCAAATCTTGCCGCTGCCGATATCCTGACCTATTGGGGTTGGGTAGGCATTAAGGGTGAGGTTGGCCAGTTTGGTTACCAGATCGGCTATAGCGAACCCATTTACAACGATGAATGGACCGTTACTCCCGAGCAGCCCGTGATCGACGCTGCAGTTGGCGGCGGTGCAGACACCGGCTCAAGAATGAAGATCCGCATTGACCTGACCGGCCTTGAGGGCGAGTATACCGTTCGTACGCTGTATAAGACTCCCGACGGCGTTGTCGTATGCCTGCGCGAATTCAAGGTGATCATTCCCGTAGTCAGCCACCAGAACGGCTACACCACCGATATCGGCAGCAACTTCGCTGCTGCACAGGATGACGTTGATCTGCTGTACTCCGACCTGGCAAATCTGTTTGACCAGATCTACTACGGTGCAGGAGTTGTCATGAATGCAAAGTATAACGGCGGCAATCCCTTCTACAACGTAACCAACTTCACCTCCATGCACACGCAGCCCAACGGCTGGTATGCATTTACGGTAAACGTTACCGAGTCTTCGGGCAATGAAGGCCAGGCAAGCATTTTTGTTCGCGGCATTCAGCCCGCTTCTATGGAAGGTCACTATTTTGGTCAGGACGGCCACGACGGCGGTGAAGTCGTCTCCATGGGCGGTGCAGGTATTTACCTCAACCCGCTGGCTACCGGCAAGCTCCGCATTAACATCAAGACCTACGTTGACGGCGCATACGTGCCCAACGTTTACTACGTAACCATTGACAGCAACGAGATCACCGTTGCCGATAACGGTTCGGTTGTTACCATTCTCGCAGGCGGCAAGAAGGTTGCTACCATTGAGATCATCGGTACCAAGGATTACGGCATCGTTGGCAAGAACGGTGAGGTTGCAGCAGACGATCTGGCAGAAAAGGCTATTCTGACGCTGGCTGACGGCACCGTTGTCACGCTTGAAAACGCTTGCGTAGCAGCAAAGATCGCAGGCTCTGACGTGGGTGTTGCTACCAGAACGGGTACTCTGAACTTCAACCGCGCATCTCTGCAGGCTTACAATACCGTAGAGATTCCCGAGAAATTCTTCGCTCCTGTGAAGGGAACCAACGTAGCGCTCAATAAGCCCGCTACCTCCGATAACGTTGAAAACGAAACCAACCTTCCCGCAAACGCTACCGACGGTAACGACGGCACTCGCTACGGCGCGCTGCCCAACGGCGAAGCAAACCTGATCGTTGATTTACAGGGCCTTTATAAGCTGACCGATCTGGAAGTTCTCTTTGAAAGCGCACTCTACAACTACACCATCTCGATCTCTACCGACGGTGAAAATTACACCGTGATCCACGAGGGTGCTCCTCACGGTGCATCGGTCGTCAAGCTCAAGGGTGAGGTTGAGGCTCGCTACCTCAAGTTTACCCGTCTGGATGATACCGGTACAGAAGGCTCTCACTGGTTCTCGATCTACGAGATCTACGCATACGGCGAGCTGATTGGTGAAAACCAGGCAACCACTCCCGCAGAAACCTTTGTTCCCGAAACCTTTGCACAGCCCACCGCCGAGGAGCTTGCTGCAGGCTATACCTACGACGTTGGCGCAGGCCAGTTCTTCGCAACCTGTGCAGGTGCTTGCACTTACGCAGATCTGTCCACCCTGGGCTCCGAGATGCTTGCAAAGCTGCAGGCAGCAGGCTTTGGTGATTATGCTTACTTTGCAACCGATCACATCAGCCTCGCTCCCGCTGCTACCGGCACGCCCATCACCTATACCTTCAAGATCTACGACATGATCGGCAATATCGCTGCAAACAACCGCGCGTTCCTGCTGCTGAACATGACCGGTGGTGGTCAGAACAGTGCAGAGGTTGTTGCAACCGTGGAAGCTGATGCTGAGAACGAGGGCGTATATTACGTGACCTTTACCGAGACCGCTCCCGACGGTACCGACGAGCTCAAGTTCTATATGCTTGAAAAGTGCATGTTCTACGTAGATACTCTGACCGTCAAGGTCGGCTGATTTGCAAGAATTTTGAACGACTGATCAAAACAAAATCGACCTCCCCGCAAGGGGAGGTCTTTTTTGCTGTTCAGATGCATTATTTTTCCATTCCGCAGCATACGGGAGCGGATGCGGAGGCCTTGCCTCCGTACGTGGAGCATGCGCCCAGCGAGGACTCAATGCGCAAAAGGCGATTATACTTGGCGGTGCGCTCTGCGCGGCAGGGAGCACCCGACTTGATAAAGGGCGCGTTGGTGGCCACGGCAAGGTCGGCTATGGTGGTATCCTCGGTTTCGCCCGAGCGGTGCGAGATGATATAGGACATGCCCGCGCCTGCGGCCGTGTGAATGACCTGCAGCGTGTCGGTCAGCGTGCCGATCTGATTGGGCTTGATCAATATCGCGCCCGCGCTCTTTTGAGAGATGCCCTGCAACAGGCGCGATTGATTGGTGACGAACAGATCGTCACCCACGGTCATGCAATCGCTGCCAAGCGTGCGCGAAAGTGCCGCCCAGCCCGCAAAATCACGCTGGTCAAGACCGTCCTCCAAGGAGAGCAGGGGATACTTGGCCGCCAGTGCCGACCAGTAGGAGATCAGCTCGTCGCGGCTGCGGTATTTGCTTCGCTTGGGCATCACGTAAGCGTCCTCGCTTTCACGATACCACTCGGAGGCTGCCGCATCCAGCGAAATTTTGACAGTTTCGGTGTCGTAGCCGCATTTTTCAATGGCATGGCAGATATATTCGAGCGCCTGCTCGTCCGAGGCAAGATCGGGCGCATAGCCGCCCTCGTCACCCACACCGCTGCCAAGCCCCTCGTGAGAGAGAATTTCGCCAAGACGGTGATAGATCTCGCAGCCGATGCGCAGGCCCTCGGAATAAGAGTCCGCGCCCACGGGCACGATCATAAATTCCTGAATTTCCACGTTGTTGTGCGCGTGCGCACCGCCGTTGAGCACGTTCATCATGGGAACAGGCAGTCTGTGCGCGTCAATACCGCCCAGCCAGCGGTAAAGGGGAATGCGGTACCAGCTTGCAGCCGCTCTGGCACTTGCAAGCGAGACCGCAAGCGCGGCATTTGCACCGAGATTTGAGAAATTGTCCGTGCCGTCCAGCTCGCGCAGCTGCTTGTCCACGTCGGATTGATCGGATGCGTACGTGCCTGCAAGCGCAGGGGAAATGATCTTGCATACGTTGCCCACGGCCTGGCTGACGCCCTTGCCGCCGTAGCGTCCCGCGTCCTTGTCGCGCAGCTCGTGCGCCTCGTAGATGCCGGTCGACGCACCCGAGGGCACGCTTGCCACGCCCACCGTGCCGTCCGCCAGCACCACGGTCGCCTCCACGGTCGGATTGCCGCGCGAATCCAAAATCTCGCGTGCCCCGCAGCGAATGATCTGAGGTTTGGTCATCATAAATTTTACCTCCGTTGTGTAGTTTCAAAGGGTAGTATTGGCTTGTTTTGACAAATTCATACCTGTATTATGACATGCGCCCTGCAAATATATCTGCAGGGCGTATTCGGTTTATTCGTAAAGCGGATATTTCTTGCAGATCTCTGCAACTATAGCGCGGACCTCGTCTGCCTTGGTGTCGAACTCCTGCGCGGTCATGCGCATGCACTTTGCCAGCGTGACCATGTCAGCCTCGCCGAGGCCTCTGGTGGTGGCAGCGGGGGTGCCGACGCGGATGCCCGAGGTCACGAAGGGCTTTTCGGGGTCGTTGGGGATGGCGTTCTTGTTGACCGTGATGTGCACCTCGTCAAGGCGATGCTCCATCTCCTTGCCCGTGATGTGCATGGGGCGCAGGTCAACCAGCATCAGATGGTTATCGGTGCCGCCTGTGACAAGGTCAAAGCCCTCTGCAAGCAGTGCATTTGCCATGGCCTTTGCGTTGAGCACCACGTTATGCTGATATTCCTTGAATGCGGGGGTCAGCGCCTCGCCGAAGCAAACAGCCTTTGCCGCGATAATGTGCATCAAAGGGCCGCCCTGGATGCCGGGGAAGATAGCCTTGTTGACAGCCTTTGCGATATTCTCGTCGTTGCAAAGGATCATACCGCCGCGCGGGCCGCGCAGGGTCTTGTGCGTGGTGGTGGTGACTACGTCTGCGTAAGGAATGGGGGAGAGGTGCTCGCCTGCGGCAACAAGGCCTGCGATGTGCGCCATATCTACCATCAGGTATGCGCCAACGCTGTGTGCGATGTCTGCCATGCGTGCGAAATCAATAGCGCGGGGATAAGCCGATGCGCCTGCCACGATCATGCGGGGACGCACCACCTTTGCCTGTGCCTCCAGCGCGTCGTAGTCAATCAGACCGTCTGCGCCTACGCCGTAGGGAACAAAGTTATAGTATTTACCCGAGAGGTTGACAGGGCTGCCGTGGGTCAGGTGTCCACCCTCGGCAAGGCTCATGCCCATGACCGTGTCGCCTGCGTTGAGCAGCGCAACGTACACCGCGGTATTTGCCTGCGAGCCGCTGTGAGGCTGCACGTTGGCAAATTTTGCGCCGAACAGCTGCTTTGCTCTCTCGCATGCCAGATCCTCCAGCACGTCGATGCACTGGCAACCGCCATAGTAACGCTTGCCGCTGTAGCCCTCGGCATATTTGTTGGTGGCAATGCTGCCTGCTGCCAGAAGCACGGGCAGGGAAACAAAGTTTTCGGAGGCGATCAGCTCAATGCCATCCTTCTCTCTGGTCAGCTCTGCTTCAATGGCAGCAGCTACTGCGGGGTCGTATTTGCTCAGTAATTCGTTCATTTGATTGATCATGGGGAATACCTCACTTTATCATTGTTACTATCATTATACCACATTATTTGCGCTTTGCATAGCCGCTTTTTTCACAAAAGATGCAATTTTTTTGAAAATATTTTGCATATATCATTGACAAAAAGTGCAAAATCGTGTTATAATGATGTGAAGTTTGATCGACTTCCATCGAAGTTATGCAAACCGTGGGAAGTCGGGTAGGAATACGGAAGGAGACACTATGGAGATAGCTATCATTGCAAGCGACATGAAAAAGGAACTGATGACACAGTTTTGCATTGCATATTGCGGCGTGCTCAGCAAGCACAATCTGTGCGCGACCAGCATCACCGCAAAGTACATTTCCGAAGCGACCGGCTTGAAGATCGAAAAGCTGCTTGCGGGTGAGCAGGGCGGCGAACAGCAGATCACTTCACGTGTGGCTTATAATGAGATCGACATGCTCCTGTACTTCAGAGACACACGCCCCGGCAGAGGCTCGAGCGAGATCGAGAACGAGCTGATGCGTACCTGCGACCTGAACAACATTCCCGTCGCAACAAACATTGCCACCGCAGAGGTGCTGATCATGGCACTGGATCGCGGAGACCTGGATTGGCGCGAGATCGTCAACCCTCGTTCGGCTATCAACAGAAAGACCTATTGATAGGCAAGGCGTAAGACACGTCCTTTTTGCAAGCTGCATCCCAAGAGAGCGTCGGTTGGTGCGAAGACGCGGTGCACGCAGATCGGGTACCACTTGCGCTGCACAATTTCATACCAAACGAGTGAAACGTTCGGGTGGAACCGTGCGGATTTTGTTGTCTGCACCCCGATACAGCACATGCTGTATCGGGGTTATTTTTTATAAACAATTACTATCACATAAAAGGAGAATCACTATGAAAATCAATTTCGGATCCAAGATTTGCGAATATCCGTCCGCTATGACGGTATATGACGCTGCAAGAGAGGCCGAGCTGATCGATCGCAGCATCATCGCTGCCAAGGTCAACGGCACGGTCTGCGCGCTGACTGCGCTGATCGAGGACGACGCAAACGTCGAGCTGCTCAGCTTTGCACAGGAGGACGGTAAGCACGTTTTCCGTCACACCGCATCGCACATTCTGGCACAGGCCGTCAAGAGACTGTACCCCGAAACCAAGCTGACCATCGGTCCTGCGATCGACAACGGCTTTTATTACGACTTTGATTCCGACATTACCTTCTCGCCCGATATCCTCAAAAAGATTGAGGACGAGATGAAGAAGATCGTCAAGGAAAACCTCAAGATCGAGAGAAGCGAGCTGCCCCGCGACCAGGCAATTGCGCTGATGACCGAGAAGGGCGAGCCCTACAAGGTGCAGCTGATCGAGGAGCTGCCCGAGGATGCCGTGATCAGCTTCTATACCCAGGGCGAATTCACCGACCTTTGCGCAGGCCCGCACCTGTTTTCCACGGGCGCTGTCAAGGCACTCAAGCTGACCCAGTGCACGGGTGCTTATTGGAAGGGCGACCAGTCCAACAAGCAGCTGCAGAGAGTTTACGGTACGGCTTTCCCGTCCAAGGACGAGCTGCGCACCTACCTTGAAATGGTAGAGGAAGCAAAGAAGCGCGACCATAATAAGGTTGGCCGCGAGCTGGAATATTTCACCACGGTTGACGTCATCGGCCAGGGTCTGCCGATCCTGCTGCCCAAGGGCGCACGCACCGTACAGCTGCTGCAGAGATGGGTAGAGGACGTGGAGCAGAGCCGCGGCTACCTGTTGACCAAGACCCCTCTGATGGCAAAGAGAGACCTTTACAAGATCTCCGGCCACTGGGATCACTACCGTGACGGTATGTTCATTATGGGTGATGCGGACGACGAGAGCAAGGAATGCTTTGCAATGCGTCCCATGACCTGCCCCTTCCAGTACCAGGTATTCCTGAATAAGAAGAGATCCTACCGCGATCTGCCCATGCGTCTTGGCGAGACCTCCACGCTGTTCAGAAACGAGGAATCCGGTGAGATGCACGGTCTGATCCGCGTGCGTCAGTTTACCATTTCCGAGGGCCACCTTGTGCTGCGTCCCGACCAGCTGGCTGAGGAATTCGGCGGCTGTCTGGAGCTTGCAAAGTACTGCCTGGAGACGGTTGGTCTTTGGGAGGACTGCTCCTTCCGCTTCTCGCAGTGGGATCCCAAGCGTACCGATAAGTACGAGGGCACGCCCGAGCAGTGGGAAGAGGCGCAGAGCATCATGGGCGAGCTGCTTGATAAGTATCTTGGCCAAGGCAATTACGAGATCGGTATCGACGAGGCTGCCTTCTACGGTCCCAAGCTGGATATCCAGTGCAAGAACGTATTCGGTAAGGAGGATACCATCGTAACCATTCAGATCGATATGCTGCTGGCTAAGAAGTTCGGTATGGAATATACCGACTCCTCCGATACCAGAGTTACCCCCTATATCATTCACAGAACCTCGCTTGGCTGCTATGAGAGAACGCTTGCGCTGCTGCTTGAAAAGTACGCAGGTGCGCTGCCTATGTGGATGGCACCTCTGCAGGTTAAGGTTCTGCCCATGGGTGACAACGAGCTTGCATACTGCGAAGGCCTTGCCGCAAAGCTGGCAGACGCAGGCGTCAGAGTCGAGATCGACCGCTCCAACAACACCATCGGCTACAAGATCCGTTCGGCACAGACCGAAAAGGTTCCTTACATGCTGGTTGTAGGCGCAAAGGAAATCGAATCCGGTATGGTTGCCGTTCGTTCGCGCAAGTATGCTGACCTCGGTACCATGACCTTTGACGAATTCCTTGGCAAGATCTTAGTTGAGATCGCAACCAAGAGCAAGGATAACTGATATCAGTAAAAAAGGCTCACGCCATGGGCGTGCAAAATTAGCGGCAGAATAAATAAAAGCAGAAGTCAGAGATGGCTTCTGCTTTCGGCTTTTATGATGCACAACCCCGCCCGTGTCATCCTGAGCGGAGCAAACAATTGAGTATTGTTTGCGAAGTCGAACCCGACCCAAGGGAGGGCGCGCGCAGCGCGGGATCTACGGGCGCAACGTACCTACCCTCGTAGATCCTCAAAACGCTGCAAGCGTTTTGACTTTCAAAAATCAGCAATTTATTGCAGATTTTTGAAAGTTCGACTACGAAAACATCCACTCGGGATGTTTTCTCCGCTCAGGATGACACGAGGGGTATTGCGCTTTTCCCGCTTATTCCGCAGCCCCATGGCGTGAGCCTTTTTTATTGCTTTGGTACAACGACGCCTTCGCCCTTTACAATGCAGTGCTCGGGGATCACCCCGCGCACGCGCACAAGCGGATAGACGGTAGAGTCCTTGCCGATTACCGTACCGGGGCAGAGAACTGCGCCACAGCCAACTTCCACGCCGTCGCCAAGCACAGCTCCCACCTTTTTGCGCCCTGTCGCAAGCGCGAAATTATCGCCCTTGATGGCCACCTCGCTTTTGTCGCTTTTGACGTTGCTGGTCACAGCCCCCGCGCCAAGGTGGCTCTTGTAGCCAAGAATCGAGTCGCCCACGTAGTTGTAATGCGGCACTTGCACAGCGTCAAACAGAATGCAGTTTTTGAGCTCGGTGGAGTTGCCGACAACGGCCCCCGCACCCACGATCACGCTGCTGCGAATATAGGCGCAATGGCGAATCTCCGCACTCTCGCAGATCATGCAAGGCCCCTCGATCTGCGCACTCGGCGCAACTTTTGCGCTCTTGGCAATATAGACGTGATTGCCCCTGTCTGTATAGATCTCCTTATCAAGGGAAGGGCCGAGACCGCGGATAAAGTCAGAAATTTCCGAAAGCGCTTCCCAAGGGTAGGCGTGCTTTTGCAGCAGGGGAGCGGCAATCGTATGCTCAAAACTAAAATAATTGTTGGAAAATAAACAAGAAATTTGTCTATTCATGCAATCCAAGCTCCTTAATTCGCGAAATAACCAGATTTGCATACCGCTCGCAGGCCTCTTGCGTGTCCGATTCTACCATGACGCGCACGACAGGCTCTGTGCCGCTTTTGCGCAAAAGGATGCGCCCGCCGGAAAGCTCGTTCTCGGAAAGAGACTTGACAAGTGCCAGGATCTGCGGGTTTTCCATGACCCTTTGCTTGTCGACCACGCGCAGATTCTGCGTATGCTGCGGCAGCATTCTGACGTCGGCGGCAAGCTTTGCAAGCGTGGTCTTTTTTTGCAGCATGGTCTCGGTCAGCATGATGGCGGTCAGAATGCCGTCGCCCGTGGTGGCATATTTGGAGAGAATGACGTGACCCGATTGCTCGGCGCCGATACGGTAGCCGTTTTGCGCCATGCTCTCCCACAGAAACCTGTCGCCCACGGGTGTAACGTCGTATCGGATGCCTGCTGCATCCAGTGCGCGGAAAAGCCCCAGATTGGACATGACCGTGACCACGGCTGTATTGTGCGCAAGCTGGCCCTGCTCGCGCAGTGACTTTGCAAGAATATAAAGAATGTGGTCACCGTTGACCACCTCTCCGTGCTCGTCCACGGCAAGGCAACGGTCAGCATCACCGTCAAAGGCAAAGCCCACGTCAAGCCCTGCACGCCGCACGTGGTCGGAGAGCCGCTCAATGTGCGTGGAGCCGCAGCCCTGATTGATATTTGTACCGTCGGGATTTGCCCCGATCACGCTGACTTTTGCTCCCAGTGCCTCAAATACGGCGGGCGCAATCATCCAGGAAGCACCCGAGGCGCAGTCCAAGCCGATCTTGAGGGATTTGAAGGAGTTGGTGGCAAGTGAGATCAGATAACCCGTGTAGCGATTTCTGCCCGCGCTGTAGTCCACGATTCTTCCAATCTGCTCGCCTTGGGCAAACGGCAGCTCGGGAATGCTTCCGTCCAGATATTCCTCCACCCGCTCAAGCGTGGCGTCGTCCATTTTTTCGCCGTTGGCATCCACCAGCTTGATGCCGTTGTCGTAAAAGGGATTGTGGCTGGCGGAGATCATGACTCCGCAATCAAAATCTCCTTGCCGCACCGCAAAGGAGACGCCCGGTGTAGGGATGACGTGCAGCATGTAGGCGTCTGCTCCCGAGGCAGTCAGCCCCGCCGCAACGGCGTATTCAAAGCTGTAGCTGGAAAGGCGGGTGTCCTTGCCGATCACCACGCGCGGCTTTTGGTCGCCATGTCGGTAGTACCACCCCAAAAAACGCCCGATCCTGTAGGCGTGGTCAGCATTGAGCTCCGCACCCGATTTGCCGCGAAAGCCGTCCGTTCCGAAATATTTTGGCATATTGTCGCTTCCTTTCAGAAAATAATTCATTACAGTATATTCCAAAATTGTGTTCTCTCTATCCCAAAAAGCAAAAAAAGTTTGCCGCGTGATGCGCAAACTTACTAAAAGAGGTGGCTAAAACTTGTCCAAATTGCTTTATTTTTGAAAGCTCTTGCAAAGCAAAAAGCATTTTGGTATAATGATAGCAATCACACATAGTACGGAGGTGTACCATGAGCAAAAAAGAGTTATACGGCACGTTTGCCGCGCCCGGTGTGGAATGGCGCGGAAAGCCCTTCTGGTCCTGGAACGGCGAGCTGAGAGAAGAGGAGCTTGTCAGACAGGTTGAGGTCATGAAGGAAATGGGCCTTGGCGGATATTTTATGCACTCGCGTGCGGGACTGATCACCGAATATCTGGGAGACGAATGGTTTGACCTGATCAACGCGGTTGCCGATGCAGGCGAGAAGATGGGCATGGAGTCCTGGCTGTACGACGAGGACCGCTGGCCTTCCGGCTCTGCAGGCGGTAAGGTCACGGTTGACGAGCAGTACCGCAAAAAGTCGCTGTTCGTGTTTGAAACCGAGCCCGAGAAGCTGGCGTGGAATGATCAGAGCATCGCACTGTACGTCGCAAAGGTAGACGGCATCAACGTATATGCGTACGAGGAGATCGATACCGCAGAGCTGGCTTGTGTCAACTGTATGCGCCGTGCCGTCAAGTCGGCGATTGACAGACTTGCGCCCACGGCAGAGGATCAGCCTGGCGAGTGGAAGACGCTGCGCTTCGCCATCGTGCCCGACGAGCCCAACTCCAACTATAACGGCACCACCTATATCGACACCATGTCGTATAAGGCGGTCTACAAGTTCATTGACATGACGCACGAGGAGTACAAGCGTCGCTGCGGCGACCGCATCGGTACTTCCATCAAGGGCATTTTTACCGATGAGCCCCATCGCGGCCATTGCTTTGACAATTACCGCAATCACGACGGCGTCATTTCCTGCGCAATGGCCTGGACGGACGATATTTTCGACGAGTTTGTAAAAAGATACGGCTACGACGCTCGCCCCATTCTGCCCGAGCTGTTTTACAGATACGAGGGCAAGCAGGTAGCGCCCGTCAAGCTGCATTATATCGATCTTGCCAACAACCTGTTTATCGAGCGCTTTGCCATGCCCATCAATCAGTGGTGTAAGGCGAACGGCATCGAGTTTACGGGTCACGTGCTGCACGAGGATTCCTTGATGAATCAGACCGTGCCCAACGGCTCGCTCATGCGTTTTTACGAGCACATGGGATACCCCGGCGTGGACTGCCTGACCGAGCATAACCGCTGCTATTGGATCGTCAAGCAGCTTTCCTCGGCAGCGCGTCAGCTGGATAAAAAGTGGCTGTTGTCCGAGCTGTACGGCTGCACCGGCTGGCAGTTTGATTTCAAGGCGCACAAGGCTGTCGGCGACTGGCAGGCGTTGTTCGGCATCAATCTGCGTTGCCAGCACCTTTCCTGGTATACCATGGAAGGGGAGAGCAAGCGCGATTATCCCGCGTCCATCCTGCACCAGTCTCCCTGGTATAAGGATTACGCCACGGTCGAGGATCACTTTGCCCGCATGGGCGTCATCCTGGCAGCAGGCAAGCCCGATTGCGACGTATTGGTGCTCAACCCCATTGAATCCCTTTGGTGTCAGGCGTACCTTGGCTGGGCACAGTGGATCAGTAACGTCTCGCCCGACGTGGCTCCCTACGAGCAGAGATATGCGCAGCTGTTCCACATGCTGACCGACAATCAGATCGACTTTGACTATGGTGAAGAGCAGATCATGCGCGACAAGTGGTCGCTGGATGCGGATGCAGACGGCAAGGCCGTGCTGCGCATCGGCAGCGCGACCTACAAGACCGTACTGGTGACCAATATGCTGACCATCCGTCCCACCACGCTTGCCATTCTGAAGGCATTCAAGGATGCGGGCGGCGAGGTCATTTTCGCAGGCGACGTACCCGCTTACGTGGATGCGGTTGCCTCCGATGCTCCCGCAGCGCTGGCTGCTTGCTGCAAGCAGGTCGGCTTTGACGAGAGCGAAATCGTGGATGCTATCAGAGCGACCTCCGAGTGCTACGCAAGCGTGACCGATGCCGATGGCAAGACCGAAAAGGCCGTATTCGTGCAGGTCAGACGCGACGTGGACGGCGAGGGCGGCATGGCCGCCGTGCTGCTCAACACCGACCGCCAAAACGCACGCAAGGATCTTGTGCTGCACGTTGCCGTGCCCGCAGGCATGAGCGTTGAGGAATGGGATCTTGAGAGCGGAAAGCGTTATAATACAAAGGTAAACTGGAAGGACGGCATTGCCGAGATCGGCTTTGATCTGGATGCTGCAGGCACGCGTTGCTTTGTGCTGACCGCACAGCGCGAGCAGCTGCCCGTGCAGAGCGCGTATGCCGTAAAGCAAGCCCTGGAGATCACCGAGGCCGAGTTTGCCCCCATTCTTGACGAGCAGAACGTCTGCGTGCTGGACTATTGCCGCTGGAGATGGGCGGACGGCGAGTGGAGCGAGAGTGCCGAGGCGCTCAGGATCGACCAGAAGGTGCGCGATGCAGTCGGCATCGAGCGTCGTGGTGGAGAGATGCTGCAGCCTTGGTTTGCAAAGCTGCACCACAAGCAGAAATACGGTGAGATCGAGCTGGAATACGAGTTCTATATCGACCAAATGCCCGCAGGACAGGTGGTTTTGGCGGGTGAGAGACCCGAGACCAATGCGTATTCGATCAACGGCGTGGCCTTGGAAAATAAGGATATCAACGATTTCTGGGTGGACGACTGCTTCAAGAAGATGTATATCCCCGAGGGTGCGCTCAAGCTTGGCAGAAACGTGGTCACTATCAAGGTCAATTTCATGCGTACCACCAACATCGAGGCCATTTATCTGGTCGGTGACTTTGGTGTCGCGCTGTCCGAAACCAATAAGCGCACGCTGGTTGCTTCTCCCGAGAGAGTCGGCCTTGGAAACTATGCAAATTATGCGCTGCCGTTCTATACCGGCAGCATGACCTACCGCATCCTGCCCGAGATGTACGCCGGGCTTACGCTCGAAGAGGGTGACCGCGTCATGCTTTCCGCCAAGTTTACGGGCGGCTGCTTCAAGGTAATCACCGAGGACGGTGCGGTGCAGGTCTGCGGCTGGGATCCCTACGAAGCAGACGTGACTGAGGCTGTCAAGGCAGGGCAGAGCATTGACCTTTGCGTGGTCGGCACCAGAAAGAACGTATTCGGCCCGCTTCACCAGCTGCCCGCCATCGCAGGCGCATGCGGCCCCGGAAACTTTGTCACGGGCGGACCTGCCTGGACCGACGAGTACGTGCTGATCGACAGCGGCGCACAGAGCATTCAAATTACAGTTGAAACCGTAATTTGATGCGAATGCAGAATGCAAAATGCAGAATTAAAGTTGAAAACCCTTGCCCAAGCAAGGGTTTTCTTTGACTGATTGTATCGCTTTCAGGCAATTCGGTTCGGACTCTCGTTGGGTTACCATCACCAAACGCAGATCATTTTCCGAAATTTTTTTCGAAATGATGTCAGGATCAGGGAAAAATGTTGTATGATAAGGCAGAGAGACAATGAAAGGAGAATCCGACATGCAAGACGATATGATCATTGCGTTGTACTACCAAAGGGACGAGCAGGCAATTGCGCAGACCAACGCAAAATACGGTGCATATTGCACAAGCATTGCGCAGAACATTCTGCACAATATGCAGGATAGCGAGGAATGCGTCAACGACACCTGGCTTTGCGCCTGGAATTCCATGCCTCCTGCCAATCCGCCCATCCTGCGTACGTATCTTGGCAGGATCACGCGCAATTTTGCCATCAATCGCTATAAAGAGCAGCATCGCCAAAAGCGTGGCGGGCACACGGTTGAAGCAATTGCCGAGCTTGGGGATATTGCTTCACCCGAGACCGAGGTGCAGGCGCAAATGGATAAGCAGGAGTTTGCGCGCGTGTTCAATGCGTTTCTGTACAGCTTGCCCGAGCGCGATTGCAACGTATTTCTGCGCCGCTACTTTTACGCGGAATCCGCGCAGGAGATTGCCAAGCGTTACGGACTGAAGCAGGATAACGTGCTCAAAATTCTTTCCCGTACAAGGCAAAAGCTCAAGGAATATCTTAAGGAGGAGGGAATCTACCTATGACCGAATTGGTACTTTTTGAACTGATGAGTGAGGCGGACTGTGAGCTGCTGGCACGCTCCGATGTGCGCATCAACGTGCGCCGTAAGATGGGGATGCGGATCGTTTTGATTGCTGCAATTCTGAGTACTGTGTTGGTTGCTACGCTGTTTGTGGGTGCGTTTGCCGCTGTACGCAATTTCAAGGAGAATCACCCCGAAATACAGGGCGGACTTGTGGAGGTTTTGAGCGTGGCGCTTGCGGATGAAGATAGTATTCTGTTCGAGGTGCTCCCCGAGAACGTCAAGCTGGAGCTTGGAGAACTGATCGTCAAGCTTGGCGGCGAAAATCCCTTTACACCGCTTGGACCGGGGGAGAGTGAAACGGAAATCGAAACAGAATCCGAAACAGAATCCGAAACAGAATTCGAATCCAACAACGAACAGCCGTGGCATAAAGAATGTGAATTTTGCGGCGCACTTGACGGTGAAAACCGTTGGTTTATCGCAATGGTCATTGATTCAAATACCGTAAAGCCGATCGGTGAAAACTGTATTGAAGCCTATAAGGTAGGTGATGCAGGCTTCCAAGTAAACTTCTTAGGAGATAATCCCATCGAGAAGCAAGGATTGGTTGCGGGAGATATTGTTTGCGTCACCTATAACGGACACTTTCTTGATACGGACCCGTGTCAGATTTATCCCGATTCCATTGATCCAATCAAACAGAATGAGGGTGAAACGACTGAAGCCCCGTTTGACTATGAAACATTATTTGATTATGAAATGCAATATAAGCCGACGTATGCGGACTATTTGAAAATTGAGATAGATATGACGGTTGAAGAGGTCGTCGAGATTCTTGGAAAACCGCACGGCACGGATGCTGCAGTGGGGAGCAAGTATTTGCTCTGGGAGATGACAGAGGGTGGCAGTTGTATCGTCAAAGTGGTTTCGCTCAATGCAAAGGAGAACCCTACGGAATGGTCGGATATTCTCAAACCGCATTACGGTGGCGCAATCATAACGTATCATTACTATTATGCCCCGGAGTCGGCGCAGGACGGAGAATAAAAAGGCAGAGCAGCCCCCGAATTCGGACTCAGACAAAATGAAATCCGCCAACGGCACATGCCGTTGGCGGATACTTTTGTTTATCAGGTTTTTTGTGGTTTAACCCAGCTTTGCAAGTGCTGCGGTGACGCCTGCGAGGTTCTCGCGGTACTTTTCCATCTTGGCCTTCTCGCCCTCCACAACGGCGGCGGGAGCCTTCTGCACAAAGCCCTGATTGGAGAGCTTCTTTTCAATGCGCGCGATCTCGTCCTCCAGCTTTTTCTGTTCTGCTGCAAGTCTTGCTTTTTCCTTTTCAAAGTCGATGATATCGGCCATGGGCAGGAAAATAGCGGCAGAGTCGGTGATGATCTGAACGGCATTGTCGCCCGAAACCAGAGCAGCGTCAAACGCGTCTGCTACGATGACCTCGGATGCGGATGCAAGTCTTGCAAAGAAGCCTGCGGCTGCCAGGAAGCAGGCGTCGTACTTGGTTGCAATGTAGACCTTTGCCTTGCGGGAGGGAGCTACGTTCATCTCTGCGCGGCGGGTACGGATGGCGCGGATGGCGTCGATAACGCGTGCCATATCTTCGGACTCTTCTGCGAAGCAGGGAACCTTAGCAGCGTCGGGGTACTCGGCGATCATGATGCTCTCGTCATCGTGAGGCAGAGACTGGTAAATCTCCTCGGTGATAAAGGGCATGAAGGGATGCAGCAGCTTGAGCGTCTCGATCAGCACGTAAGCGATGACGTTCTGGCAAACGATATTGCCCGCGCTTTCCTTGTCGGAAAGTCTGGTCTTGGCAAGCTCGATATACCAGTCGCAGAAGATATCCCAAATGAAATCGTACAGAGAGGACAGCGCAATGCCCAGCTCGTACTTGTCAAGGTTGGCGCGAACGCTCTCAACCGTCTTGTGCAGCTCGGTAAGGATCCACTTGTCCTCGGTGGCAAGCTCGGATTCTGCAGGCAGAGCAACCTGATCGATGGTCAGATTCATACGAACGAAGCGAGATGCGTTCCACAGCTTGTTTGCAAAGTTGCGGGCAGCCTCGATCTTTTCGTCCGAGAAGCGCATGTCGTTTCCGGGCGAGTTACCGGTAGCCAGCGCAAAGCGGAGCGCGTCTGCACCGTACTTGTCAATGATCTCCAGAGGATCAATGCCGTTGCCCAAGGACTTGGACATCTTTCTGCCCTGTGCGTCACGCACCAGGCCGTGAATCAGAACGGTATCAAAGGGAACGTTATCGGTATATGCCAGCGCTGAGAAGATCATTCTGGAAACCCAGAAGGTGATGATATCGTAGCCGGTGACCAGCGTGTTGGTGGGATAGAAGTACTTCAGATCCTCGGTCTCTTCGGGCCAGCCCAGCGTAGAGAAGGGCCAGAGCGCAGAGGAGAACCAGGTATCCAGCGTGTCGGGATCCTGACGCATCGCCTTGCCGCACTTGGGGCAAACTGCAGACGCATCCTTGGTGACCACGGTCTCGCCGCAATCGTCGCAGTAGAACGCGGGAATGCGGTGACCCCACCACAGCTGACGGGAAATGCACCAGTCGCGGATATTCTCCATCCAGTGGAAGTAGTTCTTTTCAAATCTTTCGGGAACGAAACGGATGTCCTTGTTGCGGACCGCATCGATCGCGGGCTTTGCCAGGGGCTCCATTTTGACGAACCACTGAAGCGATACGCGGGGCTCAATGGTCGAGCCGCAGCGGTAGCAGGTGCCGACGTTGTGTGCGTAATTGTCTACCTTGATTAAGAAACCGCCCTCTTCCAGATCCTTGACAATCTGTTTTCTTGCAACAAAGCGATCCATGCCTGCGTATGCGGGGTAGTCCTCGGTGATCTTTGCGTCATCGGTCATGACATTGATCACGGGCAGGTTATGGCGTGCACCGACCTCAAAGTCGTTGGGGTCGTGCGCGGGCGTGATCTTGACGCAGCCGGTACCGAAATCGGCCTCAACGTAATCGTCTGCAATCACGGGGATCTCTCTGCCGACCAAGGGAAGGATGAGCATTTTTCCAACCATATCCTTGTATCTCTCATCATTGGGGTTGACCGCAACTGCGGTGTCGCCCAAGAGCGTCTCGGGACGGGTAGTTGCAACCTCAAGGTAGCCGCTGCCGTCCTTGAAGGGGTAGCGGATATGCCAGAAGTGGCCTGCCTGATCCTCGTATTCTACCTCGGCGTCCGAGATGGAGGTCAGACATTTGGGGCACCAGTTGATAATGCGGTTGCCGCGATAGATCAGCCCCTTGTCGTACAGCTTGACGAAAACGGTCTTGACCGCCTCGGAGCAGCCCTCGTCCAAAGTGAATCTCTCACGCGACCAGTCGCAGGAGGAGCCCATCTTTTTCAGCTGAGAAATGATTCTGCCGCCGTACTGCTCCTTCCAGGCCCACGCGCGCTCAAGGAAACCGTCTCTGCCAAGGTCTTCCTTGGTAATGCCTTCCTTGCGCATTGCCTCCACGATCTTGGCCTCGGTTGCGATCGATGCGTGGTCGGTGCCGGGCAGCCACAGCGTGCAAAAGCCTGCCATACGCTTATAGCGGATCAGAATATCCTGCAGGGTGTTGTCCAGGGCGTGGCCCATGTGCAGCTGACCTGTAATGTTTGGAGGGGGAATGACGATGGTGAACGAGGGCTTATTATGGTCAATGGTGGGGGTAAAATAACCCTTTTCGCACCAGTTGGCATAGATCTTGTCCTCAAAATCACCGGGGGAATAGGTTTTCGGTAATTCGTTGTAGGAATTCATGTCTATTTTCTCCTTACTATAATTTTCAAAATAAAAAAGCTCCACCGTCGCTGACTTATATCAGGACGTGGAGTTACGCGGTACCACCTGATTTCACACCCAATAAGGGTATGCACTCATACTCACGATAACGGCGTGTTTGGCAAAAGCCACCCCGTTGCAGACTACCAAAGATTTCACCTGCACCGCTCCCGGACGACTTGGGCATGCTTTTGACGAACTTTCACCAGCCGTTCGCTCTCTGCACAAAAGGGGAATGCCTACTACTTCCGTTCTTCGCGTTTGACATATACGGATAAAGTATAGCACGATCGATCCCGTTTGTCAATGATTTTTGGCGAAAAAATCACGCAAGAAAAGCAAAAAGAAAGCGTGTGCCGCGGGGAGGGACTTTATGTCCCGCCATTTCTTTTTGTAGGGACCGGTGTCTGCTTTCCTCAGGGATGCTTGTAGGGGAGGATACGATCCTCCCGCCCGCGTATGGTTTGGGAAAGTTCAAAGGCGACATGCGTAGGGGCGACCATCGGTCGTCCGCTTCTTTTGAGAATAATCGTAGGGCGGGGCTTTATGTCCCGCCGTATCTTATTGTAGGGATCGGTGTCCACATTCTTCAGGAATGTTTGTAGGGGAGGATATCATCCTCCCGTCCGCATTCTTCAGGAATGTTTGTAGGGGAGGATACGATCCTCCCGCCCGCGTTCGGCTTGGAAAAGTTCAAAGGCTAGGGCCGGAATCAGAACCAATGTTTGCGCTAAAAGGCGTTGAAATGGGATAGATAACCTGCGCAAACAAAGCCGCAACGCGGACGCACCGAAAGGTGCGTCCTGCGTGGCGGCGTGGTTCTGATTCGCCGAAGCAACTGGAATCAGAACCAATATTTGCGCCAAAGCGCAACCGAGTCTTGCGGGCAACCGGCGCAAATGCAGCCGAGCCCGCGCGAGGCGCGTGCGCGGCGTGGTTCTGATTCGCCGAAGCAACTGGAATCAGAACCAATATTTGCGCCAAAGCGCAACCCAGTCTTGCGGGTACCCGGCGCAAATGTAGCCGAGTCCGCGCGAGGCGCGTGCGCGGCGTGGTTCTGATTCGGTGGGGCTCAAGCAAAAAACGAAAAAGGGAGTTCGTAGAACTCCCTTTTTCGTTTTTTGGTGGAGACAACTGGAATCGAACCAGTGACCTCTTGCATGTCAAGCAAGCACTCTAACCAGCTGAGCTATGCCTCCGCAACGTGTTGTATTATATCACATCTTTTCTCAAAAAGCAATACCTTTTTGAAAAAAATTTTGCAAACTATAAAGAATTGTTAAAATGCGCAAAAAATCCTTTTCTTTTGGCCGATATTGTGGTATAATGAGGTGAGAAAACGATCATGGGAGGTGCAAAGCATGCCCGAAACATATAAAATTCTGGTTGTGGACGATGAGCCCGACATTCGTCACCTGCTGGGAATCGTGCTTGAAAAGGAAGGGTACACGGTCATAGAAGCAGAAAACGGCGAGCAGGCCTTGGAGCTTGTGCGTTCCGATCCGGACTTTTCTTTGATCATCATGGATATTATGATGCCTGTGATGAATGGCGTCAGCGCGGCGACAGAGATCCGCGCCATTTCCTCCTTGCCTATCCTGTTTCTGACCGCCAAGAGCGCAGATCAGGACAAGATGCTGGCCTTTGGCAGCGGCGGCGACGACTATATCGTCAAGCCCTTTTATGCCACGGATCTTAAGCTGCGCGTCAGCGCGCTTTTGCGCAGATGGAATACGTATCGCAGCATGAGCGAGCCTGTCAGGACGGAGGTGCCCGGCCGCAAGCTCGAGATCAATGCCGAGGAAAAGACGGTATACCGTCAGGGAGAAAAGATCTTTCTGACCGAAAAGGAATACGAGCTGCTTTCGCTTTTGCAAAGCCGACGGGGACATACGTTCAGCCCGGTGGAGCTGTATGAGACCATCTGGCAGGAGACGTATCTGCCCAGCTCCTCAAACACCGTGCTGGTACATATCGCCAACCTGCGCAAAAAGCTTGGTGAGGAGCAGAACATCATTCGCACCGTATGGGGAAAGGGGTATGTCATTGACTAAGGGAAATAAAAGAAAACGACGCTCATCTCTTGTGTGGAAGCACTTGGCTGTCATTTTTGTCGCCCTGCTGATCGGCTTTGCCACGTATTTTGCGCTTTCGCCTGTATTTCGCTACGTCATTGAGCAGGAGTATATGACCGACGCAAAGGAGCAGGAGCGTATTGAGAATGCGCTGGAAAGCTTCAAGAATCACGTGGAGGAGAACCAGATCAGCTCGACCGACATGGAAGCGGTCATTGAATGGGTCAGAAACAACGACAATTTCAAGCTGCTGCTTTTGGAGGGCGTGGAAGCGGACACCGTGCCCGATACGCAAAAATACGACTACAGCATCGTGGTGGATTTCGTTGACCAATCGGTGCTGGTTGCGGTGCAGGACTATTCCCAGGTGCTGTATCTGCTTGGTGACGGCCTTGCCATGGTCATTGCCATTTTGCTTGCCATGATCCTGGTCATTTTTTACTACCAGGCAGAGATCTCCCGTATCATGCGCCTTTCGCGTGACGTCAAGGCCATTGCAAAGGGGGATCTGCAGGGAAAAATCACCAAAAACGGTTACGATGAGATCGCGCAGCTGGCTGAGCACGTGGACGGCATGAGAGACTCGATCTTGCAAAAAATGGAGGAAAAGGAGCAGGCGTGGAAGGCCAATCAGGATCTGATCACCTCGATCTCGCACGACATCCGCACGCCGCTGACCGCGCTTTTGGGCTATCTTGAGCTGCTGGAATCGCACCCGGAGGATCTGAGCGAGGAGCAGGTCAAGTATCTGTCGGTTTGCTCGGAAAATGCGGGGCGGATCAAGCGTCAGTCGGATGAGCTGTTCAATTACTTTTTGGCATACGGAAACAAGGAGACCGAGATCGCACTGCAGGAATATGACGCGGTGGTTTTGTTTGAGCAGCTGCTTGCCGAGCGGTTTATGACCGCCGAGCTGACAAACGTACAGTTAGAGTATTATATTTCACCCGAGCTTGAGGGCAAGACGGTTTATACCAACGTGGACTATCTGAGTCGTGTGCTGGACAATCTTTACAGCAATATTGTGAAATATGCAGATCCCTCCGACCCTGCGGTATTTCGCGTGGAGTACCGTGACCGCATGATTGTGGTAACGGGTGTGAACAGGATTGCACGCCATTCTCACCGCGTGGAGAGCACCAAGCTGGGGCTTTTGACCTGTGAGAGCATCATGCATTCCTTGCGCGGCAGCTTCCGCACGCAAAAGGAGGACGGCAACTTTACGGTCATTCTGGCATTGCCGGCAAAGTAAAAATAAAAGGTTGAGCCTATCCGGTTCAACCTTTTTTTATTTTTTTATGAATTCATCAATCTCATGGCGTTATTCCAGAAGATATCCTCCTTGACCTGCTCGGAAACGGGGGCGTGCAGCACGAAATTCTGCTCACGCTCCTGGCCTGACCAAGGGCAATCGCTGCCGTAAAGCAGCAGAGCGGGGTCGTGCTTTTGCATGATTTTGTGGAGCAGGGGATGGCGGTGCGGATAGGAACCCGAGTGCGAGGTATCCATATAAAGCTGCTTGCCGCAAAGTTTGTCCAGCACGTCCTGCTCGCAATCAATGCCGCCCATATGTGCCGCGATCAGCGTCAGCTTGGGAAAGCTTTGCATGACTGAGAGGATCTGCTCGGGTCTGCAATGCATGTGCTCGGGAGAATTGGGGTCGTAGCCCGTGTGAGTGATCAAAAACATGTCGTAAGCGATGCAAAGCTCAAAGATCGGGTGCAGCACCGGGTCGTCAAACTCAATGCGGATATAGTCGGGATGCAGCTTCAGGCCTTTGATTCCGGCAGCCTTGAGCATGCGGATCTGTCCTTCAAGATCCTCTCCGTGCGGGTGCAGAGAGCCCAGCGCGTAAAGCTCGGTCTGCGTGCGAGCCAGCTCGCAGGCAAAGGCGTTGACCTTGGGCATCTGGTGCGCGTTGGTGGACACGTTACAGATCAGGCTTTTGTCCACGCCGTGCGCGTGCATCTGCTCAAGCACACCCCCGGCGGTGCCGTCGGTGGTGGGGGTCAGACCGCATTTGAGCGAGATCTCGGCTAAGTGTGCAATGGCGCGGGGGGCGAGAGCATCGGGAAAGCAATGGGTGTGAAAATCGAAGATCATGGGGTAAGCCTCCTTGAGGCGGTGTCGTTGCGGGCATCGCGAAGAATTAAAAAAGATGAAACAATTATAGCACATTTGACCGTACTGTGCAAGAATTTCCGCAAGAAAATATCGGGAATTCGGAAATTTTGGCAAACCGTGTCCGCGCCTGTCGCACCGTGACGAACGATTCTTGACGGAAAATCCTTTATCTTACGAGAATTTTCCAAAATTAGTCTGTACAAAACGGACAAGGTATGATATAATAAGTAGTGTATGTCATTTATCAAAGAATTATCATCATTCCGTCGGGAAATCTTTGGAAGATCCCCGAAATCAGAAAGGAAATGCTATGGAATACAACAACAAAAAGTATAAATCTGCGCAGGACGGAAAGAAGAATCCGCAGCATCCCGCAAAGCACAACAATCGCGATAAGTATAACGCGCCCAAGCCCGCACGAGATGTCAGCGACCGCGAGCTTGAGGAAATGGAGGATTCGGGTCTGGTCATCGGGCGAAACGCGGTGCGTGAGCTGCTCAAATCCGATCGCGAGATCGATAAGATCTTAGTCAGACGCGGAGATCGCGAGGGCTCGATCGTGGTGCTGGTCGCCATGGCTGTGGAGCGCGGCATTCCCGTTGTGGAAACGGACAAGGATAAGATGGACCGCATGGCAGGCTTTGCGCCTCACCAGGGCATTATCGCCATGGCGGCACAAAAGGAATATTGCACGCCCGAGGACATTCTGGAGATCGCGAAGCAGCGCGGGGAAGCGCCCTTGATCGTCATCGCAGACGGCATTACCGACCCCTATAACCTTGGCGCGCTGATCCGTTGCGCAGAGGGCTGCGGTGCGCATGGCCTGATTATCCCTAAGCGCCGCGCCGTAGGACTGACACCGCTGGTTTCCAAAGCGTCGGCAGGTGCTGTGGAGCACCTTGCCATTGCCAAGGTTTCCAACATCGGAGCTACCGTCCGCATGCTCAAAAAGGAGGGCGTTTGGGTCTTTGCAGCCGAGGCAGGCGGCAAGCCTTTCTATGAAACCGATTTCCGCGGCCCCTGCGCGCTGGTATTCGGCAGCGAGGGCAACGGCGTTTCCGACCTTGTTACCAAGGAGGCGGATATCATTACCTCCATCCCAATGTACGGCAAGGTCAATTCCTTTAACGTATCCACCGCAGCGTCTGTCATTCTGGCAGAGGCAGCCAAGCAGCACCGACAGGGCTGATATGCATTTTGAATTTATGTGAAAGGGGGCAGCAGCTTGGCAAAGAAAAAGCAGGATTATTCGTCCGATCACGTGGACGAAATGGTAGAGCGACTCAGACAGTCTTACGAGAACGCGGACCGTGTCGAGGGTGAGGATACCGACACCAATGCGGATGACGAAGCGTTTGCAAAAATGCTGGTCGAAATGTTCGGCAATCAAGGCAAGGACAAGCCGTCTGTCACCAAGAAAAGCAGTGACCTCTACAGCGCCGAGGATTTTATGCCCGATGATGAGGAAGAGGCGGGCGAGCCCGACCCGGAGTACATAGAGGACGAGCCCGAAGAAGAGATCGAAGAAGAAATCGAAGAAGAATTCGAGGAAGAATTCGAAGAAGAGAGCGAAGAAGAAATCGAAGAAGAATTCGAGGAAGAATTCGAGCAAGAGATAGACGAGAACGTTGACGAGGAATACGAGACAGATGATCCAAAGGAGATCGCCGAGCAGATCCGCGAGCAGGCGCAATCCAAAATCATCGAGCAATTCAAGCAGGAGCAGGCGGTCTCTAAAGAAGAGCCCGAGGTGGAGCCCGAGGCAGAGCCCGAGCAGATTCCCGAGGACGAGCTGCCTTGGTTTGAGGATGATGAATTGGACGAGGAAGACGCGCGAGAGATCGCCGAATACGAAGCCTTGGTAGCAGAGGACGAGTTGGAGCAGCTGCTTGACGAGGATGACGACGAGGAATTCATCGAGGAAGAAGAATTTGTCGAGGACGAAGAGATCGTCGAGGACGAAGAGATCGCCGAAGACGAAGAGGTCATCGAGGAAGAAGAGATCGCCGAAGACGAAGAGGTCATCGAGGAAGAAGAGATCGCCGAAGACGAAGAGTTCATCGAGGATGAAGAGTTCATCGAGGAAGAAGAGATCGCCGAAGACGAAGAGTTCATCGAGGATGAAGAGTTCATCGAGGAAGAAGAGATCGCCGAAGACGAAGAGTTCATCGAGGACGAGAGATTCATCGAGGATGAAGAGTTTGTCGAGGACGAAGAGTTTGTCGAGGACGAAGAGTTCATCGAGGACGAAGAGTTCGTCGAAGACGAACAAATAACAGAAGACCAAGAATCCGCACAGGTGCAGCCCGAGCCCGAGGAGAACTACGTGGACATGGTGCTGGGCTCCTTGGACGAATGGCGGCAATCAGTCGCTGCGCTCAAGGCGCAAATGCGCGCCGAGCATTCGGCCGATATCCCCGCAAAGCCCGCAGCTCCCACTCAGGAGCCCCCGCAGGACGCCGGGGTCATCCTTGAAAATGAATCGGATGAGGACGATTTGCTGACCGACGGCGCACCCGAATATCCCGCAAGCGACCCCATGCAGGGACGCGTGGTCAAGAGTGAGCAGGCCCCCGGCAAGGAGGCACCTGCGAGCGTTGAATTCGACGAAAAGGATATTCACATGATGACCGCACTCGGATACGGTCAGGAGGTCAAAAGCCGTGTGGGCAGCGAGCGCGTGCGCTCTGCGGTTGCAACGCACGGGCAAAAGCGTCAGATACACGGAACCGACAACCCGCTCTGCTTTGCATGGCGAGGGAAGGAATATATGGATGCCTCCGACGAAGCCGAGATCAAGCAGGCATACGGCCGCGAAAAGCCGTGGGTCATTGTCAGGCTGGCAGTCTGCATTGTATTTCTGTTCTCTTTGATCGCGCTGGATAACGCATATTTACTGGGATATCTGCAGGGAAGCGTGCCGGGAATCATTTCAACGCCGCTCTATCCGCTGCTTGCGGTGCTTGCGATTTGTGTGATCATGGCGTGCTCGTGGCGCAGATTGTTTGAAGGACTTCGCAGCATCTGGTCGCATAAGCACGATTTGTATTCGGTGCCCGCGCTGATGCTGCCGGCATCCTTGCTGTATGATATCGTACTGGTTTTCTTAGCCGGCAGGCAATATATGATGTTCAACAGCATTGCCGTGTTTGCGCTGACGCTTTGCACGGTGGCGGATGTGCTGAATCTGTACCATCAGGAGCGCAGCTTCAGGGTGGTGCGCTCGGGTAAGCCGAGATATGGCATTGAAAAGGTTAGCGATGCAGCCAACGGCTCCCGTTTGCCCGTGACCGAGAAGGAGCAGCTTGGCAAGGTGCATACGGGTGCGTACCGCGTGCGAAAGATCGGGCAGGTCAGCGGCTATTTCCGTCGTACGGGCGCGGTGACCGAGCGCGGCATTTCCTTGAGCGTGGTGTACGGCGTGCTGTTTGTGTGCGCGGTGGCCGCCGCGGTGGCGACCCTGATCGCTACGGGACGGGGCATGGATGCGCTGACTGCATTCATGGTGTGCATCAACGGTGCAATGCCGCTCTCCATGCTGCTCTTTGGTGCAGTTTCCGCATTTGTTGCGGGCAAAACGCTGTATAAAAGCGGCTGTGCCGTCATTGGTGACGGCGCGACGGAGGAGTACAAGGACGTCAAGGCGCTGCTCTTTGACGCAGGCCAGATGTTCTGTGCGTACGGATCCTCGCAGATCACGGTGCGCGGCGATAGCGATATTGGTACTTATATGGAAAAGACCCGCGTGCTCTTGCGCGCCCTTGGCGGTACGCTTGCGGATATTGCGGGAGAGAGCTCGGAGGATGACGCTCCCGTTAAGATCGAGATCATGAGCGTGGGCGAGGACGGCTTGACGCTTTATATGGACGGTGTGACCTGCGTGATGATGGGTGATTACGATTACCTTGTGGGTCGCGGTGTGCGTCTGCCTCGCAGAGAGCTGGAAACCAACTACAAAAAGCGTAAAAACAGCTCGGTGATCTACCTTGCCTTTGACGGCGTGTTCCGCGTGGGATACTCAGTGGATTACGAGCTGCGCCGTGAGTTTTTGATGCGTGCAAAGCAGCTCAAGGCCGAGGGCATCGATCCCGTGATTGTGACCTACGATCCCTGCATCAACCAGGAAACCGTCAATACCCGCGCCAAGGGCTCGGGCATTACGGTGGAGCGGCAGAGAGATTACGAGGGAGCGACCGGCGAATTGCCGCTGGATTGCGGCGTGATCGCAACGCGCGCACCCGAGGACGTGCTGCTGCCGCTGCTTGCTTGCCGCAAGCTGCGCCGCGTGCGCACGATCGGCCTGATCTGGCGATTTACTTACCTTGCCCTGAGTGCGGCGCTGGTCGTGCTGCTTTCGGTGCTTGGTTGCATCTGGTACGCGTGGCCATTGCTTTTGCTGCTCTACCAGGCCCTGTGGCTGGTGGCCATCCCGATCATCTGCACAAGCCTTTTGGGAGATTTACGTAAGACAAAATAAAAAGGTGACGATATGAATCAGAAAATTGCGACAGTACTCAAGACCGTGCAAAAGCCCGGACGCTATGCGGGCGGGGAATACGGTCAGATCATCAAGGATAAAGATGCCGTTAAGGCAAGATTTGCTTTCTGCTTTCCCGATACGTACGAGATCGGTATGTCCAACCTGGGCGTGCGCATCCTGTATTCTCGTCTGAACGCCGAGCAGGATATCTGGTGCGAGCGCAGCTATGCGCCGTGGGTGGATATGCAGGAGCAGATGCACAAATACGACATCCCGCTCTGGGCACATGAGTCGGGCGACCCGCTGACCGATTTCGATTTCGTGGGCTTTACTTTGCAGTATGAGATGTGCTATCCCACTGTGCTTAACATGCTGGGCCTTGCGCACATTCCGCTGTATGCCAAGGACAGGGGAGAGGAATACCCCTTGATCATAGGAGGCGGCCCTTGCACCTATAATCCCGAGCCGGTTGCCGAGTTTTTCGATCTGTTCAACATCGGCGAGGGCGAGGAAATGCTTCCGCAGATCGTCAGACTCTATATCCAAATGAAAGAGGAGGGCAGCTATACCAAGCAGGCGTTCCTGCGCCGTGCCGCTGCCACCATTCAGGGTGTGTACGTGCCCTCGCTTTACGACGTGCAGTACAATGAGGACGGCACCATCAAGAGCTATACCCCCTTGTACGACGACGTGCCCGCCAAGGTCAGAAAGCAGATCTGTGAGGATATGGACAAGGCGTATTTCCCCGAAAAGCTGGTCATGCCGTACACAGAGACCGTGCACGACCGTATTATGCTGGAGGTTGCACGCGGATGCATCCGCGGCTGCCGCTTCTGCCAGGCGGGTATGGTATACAGACCCGTGCGCGAAAAAACGCCGGGTACGCTGGATTGTCAGGCAAAATCGCTGTTTGAAGCAACCGGATATGAGGAGATCTCGCTCTCCTCGCTCTCGATCAGCGACTATACCTGCGTAGAGGAGCTGACCGACAAGCTGCTTGCGTGGACGGATGAGAACATGATCAATCTCTCGCTGCCCTCGCTGCGCGTGGATAGCTTTACCAAGGAGCTCATGGATAAGATCGCGTCCGTGCGCTCGGGATCTTTGACCTTTGCCCCCGAGGCGGGCACGCAGAGATTGCGCGACGTGATCAATAAGAACGTGGAGGAAGCAGACCTTATGCGCGCTGTCAACGTCGCGTTCGATGCGGGCAAGAGCACGGTCAAGCTGTACTTTATGCAGGGCTTGCCCACCGAGACCAATGAGGATCTGGAGGGCATTACCACGCTGGCGCACAACGTGTGCGTGGCGTACTATAAGAACCCCAACCGCAACAAGTCGCGCGGCGTGCAGGTCACCATCAGCGTCTCGCCCTTTATTCCAAAGCCGTTCACGCCCTTCCAATGGGAGGCGCAGGACTCCTTGGAGACCATGCTGGAAAAGCAGGCGTACGTGGGCGAATGCAACCGCGACAAGCGTGTCAGATACACCCACCACGATGCTCGCGTTTGCCGCGTGGAGGCAGTGCTTGCAAGAGGTGACAGACGCCTTTGCAAGGCCATGGCTCTGGCACACCAAAAGGGCTTTATGTTTGACGCGTGGACCGAATTCTTTGATTACGATAAGTGGATCGAGGTATTCGAGGAGGCAGGCGTTGACCCCGCATTCTACGCCAACCGTGCATACGGGCTTGACGAGGTGCTGCCCTGGGATATCATCGACTGCGGCGTGACCAAGGCATTCCTTTTGCGCGAGCGCGCCAAGGCTTACGAGGAAAAGACCACGCCCTCCTGCCGCGAGCAATGCTCGGGCTGCGGCGCGAATTGCATGGGCGGCGAGCGTACGCCTTGCCCGAAGGGAGGTAAATGATGTTGACTTGTTATACAAAGCATCAGCTCCCCCTGCTGGAGCAGCCCAAGACCGCGCGAATCCGCTTTGTCAAAAAGGGAAATCTGCAGTACGTGTCGCATCTGGATCTGCAGCGCACGCTGCACCGCGTGCTGATCCGTGCGGGCATTCCCATGTGGTATACCAAGGGCTTTAACCCGCACCCCAAGATCTCGTTCGGCTATCCGCTCTCTATCGGTACGGAAAGCGTTTGCGAATTTCTGGATATGCGCATCGAGCGCGAGATCTCCATGGAGAATATCATCAAGCAGCTCAACTGCGAGCTGACCGACGAGATGTACGTTTACGACGCGTATGAGGCAAAGACCGACGCAAATGACGTCGCGTTTGCCGACTATACGGTCAAGATCTGCACCGAGGGCGGCAGCCCCGCTCTGGCCGGTAAGATTGCAGCCGTGCTTGCAAGAGACGAGCTGTATATGACCAAGAAAACAAAGTCGGGCGAAAAGGAGATCAATCTGATCCCCTTGATCGATCACAGCAAGATCGGCTGGTGCGACGAGTGCAAGAGCGTGGTCATGGATCTGCGTCTTGCCACCGGCTCTGCGCAGAATCTCAACCCCGAGCTGCTGATCTCGGCAATCAAAAGGGAGCTGGGCATTCTTTGCGGAAACCCGACACGCGAGCACTACACCATCATGCGCGAGCGTTTTCTGACCGCGGATTACAAGGAATTCAGATAAGAAAAACAGCCCGATGGGGCTGAGGAATTAGCGGAGAAAATGAGCGCATGACTGCTTCTTGAGAGGTAGCCATGTGCTCAAACAAATAAATATGTAGTTGCCGCAGGTGCTGGCGATCAATGATCGCCCCTACAAGTGTTTTTGTTTTGGGTTTTATATCGTAAA
>JAFVTI010000037.1 GCA_017503325.1 Clostridia bacterium
GCCCACAGGCGCAGTCGTCTGCCCTGCAGTCACCTGCTCCTCCGTTTCGGTTGTAACAGGTTCAGAAGTCGGCTCTTGGGTCTCCTGCTCGGAGGGCTGCTCGGTGGACTCGTTCTCTGCAGGTGCAGTAGTCGCGTCCTCACTTACCGATTCCTCGGGCTCGGTTGTATCCTCTTCGGTCGTAGTCTCAGGCTCGGTGGTTACCTCTTCGGTTTCAACCGTGTCCGTTTCGGTGGACATCTCCTCCGTCTCAACCTTATCCAGCTCTCCCCAATTATCTGCCGAAATCGGCAACAAAAATATCATACCCACCAGCAACAAGACAAAGATTATTTTCCAAAATCGCATAAAACCTCCTTAGTCCACGGGTAACACCGGCAGACCATTTTCATTGACAATTTTTACATTCTCGCAATGTATGCAAATATAATACTCATATTTCCCCTGTCTTGCATACGGAGTTGAGGAGTATTCACAGGACGCTTGTGCCGCCTCAACCCATTCCATGTGGCAAAAATCACACCGCAGCGTCACTGTTCCAGCCTCGGCGCAAGTATATGTGTGCGCAATCACTGTTGTTTGATGTGCGCAATCATCCTTGGACAAATCCGCGCATGCAGTCAACAGAAGCACACAACCTAATAGGCATATAACAATCTTTCCGTACATCAATTCATATCCACAATAGGGGTGCCGTTAATGTTTTCCAAAATATAGAACCTACAGACCGAACAAACTTTCACCTGATAATTACCAAAACTGCTTTTCACCTCAAGCGTATGATTCCCCATCGGGAGAGGGCTTTCCTTAACTGCATCACAGCTGTTACACCTAAACTTCATATATCCTTGTGCGATGCAGGTAGACGGAACCGTTTCAAAAGGTGTATCTGCATATACATGCTCATGATCATTAGTTCCACCGGTAACTTTATCCTCCCACTCCGGGAACAAAGGGCTATTTGTTTCATAAATCCCATTTTGATAAGAGGACCCAAATTCATGGCCCCCCACCTCCTCAAAAATCACAGAGGAGTCCACATTTCCTTCTAAATTGGGATTATAATAAATCGGGCTATCGTTTTCGTATCCAATAATCAATCGAATATCGTCCGGCTCGTCAATCACATTCGGAATCATAACACCATGAACATTCATTTGATTTTCCAATGCAAACAATTCCACTCGATAGAGCAGATTGTTCAAATACTCTTCATCAGCCGCATCCTCCGCCTTTTGTATATAGATGGAATAGGAAACAACCGCAATACCGGCCAGAATAGCCATGATCGCTATGACGACAATCAACTCTACAAGAGAAAATCCCTTGTTGTTTTTTTTCATAACTCACCTCATTATTCACGCTAATGCTTTGGGCAAGAGGATCTCCGGAAGAAAATCCTCTTGCTTTGATTTTTTCGCTGAATGCTCAACCGATTATGGATTTTGGGGAAGATCTTCTACTACTTTCGCAACCTCAAGCAGATTAATCAGCATGCGAACATATTTCTGTGTTCTGAGCTCCTGCTGCGCTTCGGATTCGCCATCTTCCCTCGGAAGTAGTTCTGCATTTATATTTATTTCCGGATTATACTTGTAAATCTGTCTTTGCAAATACGTAGTAATACCATAGGTGAAGGTATCGGAGAATGCATAATAAGTTGCACCCTCAAATTCGTATTCAATGTAGGCAACAACAAATCGATCTCCCAGCTCAGCAGCATTGACTTCATGTTCGATCCCATAAAGTCCGTTACTTTCAGCACTTTCAGAAATCTCGCACCCATAATAATCAACCTCAAAAGAGGTTGGCTGTTGCGTTGTATTTATAGCGGTATCAGTCACAAATGCACCAACACGAACGATTTTACTTCCCGCAGGCAGATTATCCACGATACAGTTATATTTCAACGTATAAGTATCCTCAAACTCCACGACAAAGCTATCGATTCTGATCGTAGCAGAACCTGTATTGTGATCAGTATCCGTCGACTTCAGTTCATTGTTGATTCCCTCTACTTTCACAAAGCTATTGGTACCAAGCCAATTCTCTCCGTCAAAGTAGTCCTTTACCGCTAAACCGTACTGAAATGCAGTCTCTCTGAGTGCCCTGTAATTATTCAGGGTTTCCGAGGTAATTCCGGGAGCCTTTTCCAAGCTGCTCACATAAGAGCCCATCATATCTTCCACAATTTTTTCGGTTGCATTACTGAATTTGATACTAACCTGTCCATCATCAGCCAGATCATCGCGGGTCAACTCTCGGGACCAGGCATATACGAACAAGTTATCGGTCAACTTCATTTCCTTGCCATAGTCTCCGTTAAACGTAGGCTGCAATCCCGGCACATCGGAATATGCGAAGAAAGTAATGGTCATCAGCGTCGAATTAGCACCATCTGCAGAATTTGCGCCGCCATATTCAACGCCAAACTGTATCGTGCCCACTTTCAACTCTGAAGGAAGAAATCCTGCTGTGATTGTGATAGTAGTAGAATCTTCCGTAAACCAAGCTTTGCTCAAAATGCTGCCCTGCTCAATCTCAGTTCTTCCGTCACTCAGCAGCCAAACCTGCCCCATCGTAAAGTAATCGCTGGAAATATTGCAAGTGAATCTGTCTTCAGGCAGAGAAATCTGCTCCCCAACCTTCAGCTTCAAAGGTTCGCCGATCTGCTGACCGTCAGGAGACATAAAAATTACTGTATAAGTAATCTCTCCGCAATTCTGACAAATATCGTTGACCAAGTTGTGTCCCAACGCATCTACCACTTCTTGTTTCACGAGCACCTCGCCGCAGACCGAGCACTTCTTGCCCTCGGTCAAACCGGTTTCGGTACAGGTTGCGGCCTTACCGGGAACAGCTTCCTCTGTATGGCCTGCTACAGGAATTACTTCCTGTGCTTCGAGCACTTCACCGCAGACCGAGCACTTCTTGCCCTCGGTCAAACCAGTTTCGGTGCAAGTTGCCTCAACGGCGGGAATGGATTCGGTCTTTTCGTGCTCACAGTCAAGCTTCGCCGTGCATCTGTCACAATGCAAATTGAGATCCTTATCAATATGCCCAAGCTTTTCAACCGTCACATCTGTGCTCTGCGATTCTGCCCAGTCATAGCCGGTAAAATCTGCAGTATAGATGGTAGTACCGTCCTCTGTACAGGTTGCGGCATCCTTTACCGTAGCCTTAATCTCCACCGTGGCAGACACGGTGTGCTCGGGATTGTTACGGCACACACCGCTCGCGGTGCACTCCGTTGCGTCATCATTTGCGGAATAGGACACTTCCCAATCATGTTGGATTGCGGGAATCTCGGTCACTTCCGTGGTGCTGTCGCATCTGGAGCAATGACGGGATTTGCTGCCCGCCTCCGTACAAGTGGCTTCTTTATCCGTCGTGAATTGCTCGGAATAGTCGTGGTCAAGAGCTTCGACAACCGTCGCACCACACACGGTACAAGTCTGCGCAGTCGTACAGGTCGCCTCTGCGCCGGGGGTATGCGGCACGGTGGTCACCCACTCGTTTTCCTCAATTTTATAAATGTCGGTTCCGGCAGAATTACTGAAATACTTTCCGCAAGCGGTGCAAGTCCAATATGCATTGTTACCCGGCTTCGAGCAGGTTGCCTCCACAGCTTCGGTTTTGGTCAAAGAGTGAGCGATTGTCGGGGTTGTTCTCTTCTCTGTCTTGGTCTTTTCTTTACAAACAGTACAATACGTGACAAGGTCGTAAGAACCACCCACTGTGCACGTTGCTTCTACAACATTTTCTTCTTTGGTTTCCTTATCGGGGTGTTCGCACGCCACACCGGCACCGCAAGCATCACATTTCAGGTCAGTATCTTCGTCAAAATGCTCAGCCTTGTCAACCTCTTGGTCGCACAAATTACAAATGTGCCAATGCCACTTGTTGTCGTTATCGACCTTCCATTCTTCCTCTTTGTAGTCATGGTCAACGACGGGAATTTCCTCGGTCTCCTTATGCCCACAGACGGTACATGTTTTAGTCGTTATACCTGGCTCGGTACAAGACGGCTCCTTGGTTGCTACGCCGTTTCCACCATTATCAATGCTGTGCTCTTCACAACCCCACGCACCATCCTTGTAAACAAAGGTGTGTTTTGCGGTTACTTTCGCTGTTTTTTCAAAATAGCTGCCATCCGCATTTTTCAGCTTTGCGGGGGTGATAGTTATTGCATTTGTCGTAATTTTTTGGGTAGTACTTCCAAAAAGCCCTGGCTCGGCCGTTTGTGTCACCTGATATGTATTAGTCTCCGTTCCTGCCGATCCTACTATTATTGTTCCTGATGTAGAACTACAAATGTTCGCTCCACCGGCAGTGGTATAGATATAACCCTTAGATGCGTTCAGTGTACCATTCACTAATAGGGATGCATCCTTAGTTAAATCTGTACGACTAACGCCCGTTCGTCGGCCGGGAGCATAGTTCAAAGGAGCCATTCTGGCATTTTTCGAACCGCAATATGCGCCCCAATTGTCTATGTCGTAAACAATAAGCCTAACACCCTGTGTCAATATACAAGTAGCACCTTCAGCAATATTTAATTGCGCTTCAGGAAGCAACGCGATATCCTGAGAAAGAGTTGTAGTCCCTCTGTTGATATTCACGGTGAGATTGGGTGTTATTGGTAACACGAAATTATCTGTATTAATAGTAACTGCGACTTTGAAGGAATAGGGAGAAAAAGAAAGATCTCCGTAAACATCTACGATAAGCCTGTCGGTATTCTCATCATAGTCCTTAATGAGATAGCCGCTGGTCATATTAAACATTGCGTTGCTACCAATAAATGGAATGGTTGCAGTTTGAGTAGACCCACTCACATTAGCCGCAAAAAAGCAATATTCCCTCGATCCAGCTTTCATCGTCATCGGTACTTCTACATTCTGTATGTAGTACTGCGACATTGGGAACACTTCGTTTTTTCCGCCACTTGCCATGTCGCTAGTCGCCGAACCACCGCGGTAATCTTCCGCTTGGAAACATTCGTATACAGCCCCTCCAGATTCAATTACAACAGATCCGGAACCCATCACGTAACCCCAGACATAGAGAGTGGCCTTATTATTGACAGTAATAGAACTGCCACTATTCATTTTCACAAAGCCAACAGCTCCTGTGGGTTGTCCGTTTGTGCCCATTTTTTCGCTAACCGAACCTGCGACGCTCATCGCACCATTTACAGTAATGTTTGCACCATTGGCTAATGTCAAAGTCCGAAATGCGGTAGGGGTTGCATCACTATTTAGAATTGGTGGAGTCGCCAAAGCAACGGTCCCAGCAGCATCATAAGGAATTAGCAAGGTAACACCGGAAGGGATTGTATAATTTCCGGCCGGAAGAGTGCCATTATTCATCAAAATAATTGTTCCAGAATCACCAGCTTTTGTAATTGCTGTATCCAACCCTTCCCAAAGGTATTCCCCCACTCTAAAATATAGAGTGTCAGAAGAACTCCTAACAAATACGGCATTGACTGTTGTACTCTTAGTCACTTGAAGCGTATCATTCGCTGATGTGCTCAATATTTTATTGTCGGTGTTAATCCAACACAGAAAACGACACCCGCTTGCGGCGACAGCCGCCACCGGCAATTCATTATTGGTTAAGGTCACAGACGTTCCGTTACTCGCCGCAACATTATTTGCATTCACAGAGCCTTTGGAGGCATCAAATGCTATGGTTGCAATCACATTTTCTTCTGCTTTCTCCAAATCGAAATCACTCAACACCAGTGTCGCTGTTTTCGAACTTAGACCCTTAGCAGATTTCAAAACAATCGTAATAGTGCCATTAGCATCCAACATTTTCTTGACCGTACCACTATCCTCAGAAGAAGATGTTCCGTCAACAGTTAAAGTATCATATTGGGATGCGCTATAGGAGAAAGATATGTACGCTTTGCTGCCCGAAGTATTGGTGATAGTGACAGTATTTGTTTCAGGGGAGCCCCCAAAAAGGCCGGAGCCCTTAGCTTTGATCGTCACTGTCCCGCCATCGAGTTCATTCTTGTTTAGAGTATCGTTCACCGTTACTTTACCGTCAAGCAGCGTTTGAGTAGTAGCAGATGCAATAATCGAAAAGGAGGAGGCTGCCAAGACAAACACCAGCAGCACTATAGGTAATAATTTTAATCGTTTGATCATGGATAGCTCCCTTCCATAAAACATTGGTTCAGAATAAATATTTGATTTCAACTAGAAATTAATTCAGCGCGCCATTCATCGTGCTACTCAAACCATCATTGTTAAAACCGTTGAGCAATACGTCAATCACTGCGTCCTTATTGTTCGTACTGGTACTAATCATATCCATGGAACTATTATATGCTGCCAAATCAGCTTCTGCCTTTTCCGTCATGTAGTTCTTGAAGTCCTGTTCATCCATAGCACTCAGTACAACTGATACATCAAACTCCTCTTCTTTAACTTCAATACCATACTCTACAGCATAGGAGGTGTACATACCGTACACGAATGCCGCTTGTGACATTGCCAACGAAACATCTTCATCCAAATTCTTCTTTATCTCAGCCTTTGCTGCACCATCAGCAATTTTCTGAATAAATGCCTGTTGATCATAATTGTTTTGAGTAGCAGCAACCAAAACAGCGTTATTAGACAAAATCTCAATAGTTGCCATATACTCCAGTTCTTCTTCATCCGTAATGTCTGGATTCTCCGCCTTTATCATTGCCATTTTTTTGGCAACCAATTGTTGATACTCTGCCTTGAAAGCAGTATCCTCCACGGAATCATAGCCCAAGCTCTTCGCTAATGCTGCCATATTAGGATCACTTATAAGCATGTTTTCCACTCTCTCGTCACCTTCACCTGCAAGTTCACTCAGCAAACCGGTAGCCAAATCGATTCTGCCAAGCAGTACATCAGCACCAAGTTCACCAAAATTACTGTTCTTAATTGCTTCAATATCTGCAGGATCAAACACGAGATTACCATATACAGAGGTACCTTCAACAAATTCATGAGTACGACTGTCAAAGTAAATATTCTCAATAATCTTGAACTTCTCATTCTTCATATCACTAAAATGCAGATTGAAAGAAGCCACGATATCAGCGCTGAGGGTATTATCTCCATTCACAGTCACAGAGTTAAGTACAATGGGGGTATCCTTGTTGGGGCTATAAGTAATATTTGCCGCGGTAACTTCACTTACATCCACCCCATTTTCAAGGCAAGCGGCCTGGAAGATATAGTTGATGTTATGAAGCAATTCGTCGTCGGAGGCCTCGTTGGCCTTGTTGATAAAGTGCGCAAAGGTAGGAATTGCAATCGCTGCGAGAATCGCCATGATCGCGATAACCACGATCAGCTCGACCAGCGAGAAGCCTTTGTTGTTCTTTTTCATAGTATTTTTCTCCATTTATCTATGTATTTGTTTTGTTTTCATATTTGCCAAATAACAGAAAAACCCAAACGGAGCTCCCGTCTGGTTTTCTCTGTTTCGCGGGAATCCGAGTCACTGTTGTTGGATTCTCGGGGGGGATATTAGGAATTAGTGCCGTCTCCGTCAGCCCATGCATTGGACTTGAAATGATAAGACCAGTCCATGGTAGAAATTGCGTCATTTGCGGCTGCGATAATTTCCTTATTTGCGTCACCGGTAGGATCTGTAACGGTAGCTGTATCGGTCGCATCATTTACCGTAATCGTGACACTGGTGGTAGTCGTACCATTCATATCCGTAAGTGTATAGGTCACTGTCTGAATTACTCCATTGCCATCAGTAGTAATCGTAGGTGCAGAAACTTCCTTCTTACCAAGCGAAGCATTGGAAAGCTCGATTGCATATGTAAGATCTGCAACAAACTGCTTGTCAGAAGCCTCATTGGCTCTTGTAATAAAAGTCGCAAACGTAGGAATTGCCACAGCGGCGAGAATTGCCATAATGGCGATGACTACGATCAGTTCTACGAGCGAGAAGCCCTTATTGTTTTTCATGTTAATTTTCTCCTTTGAACATAAAAGTGGATTTTATCCTGTCTACATTATATTAGAAATTTTTGAAATTGCAAGCCCCTTTGCACCAAGCGACCAAATTGCTGCACAAAATGTCAATCCGGCGCACCTGCTCCATCACAAATGCGCCGAATTTCTATCCGATTTTCAATTCCCTATTCTGAATTCCGAATTCTGAATTCCGAATTCTGAATTCTTTTTACCACCTCGGGCATGATGCCCTCTGTGTGGTGGCACAGCGTGGCCTTGCAAACTTCTTTGACCTCGTCAATGGCGTTCTCGGGGCAAAAGGCAATATCTGCCGCCTTCAGCATGGCAAGGTCGTTTTCCTGGTCGCCGCACGCCACCACGAAAAGGTCGTGCCCTTCTCTCTCGCGGTACAGCTGTTTCAGGCGAGCAATGCCGGATGCCTTGCTGCAGCCCTTGACCGTCAGCTCCAAAAAGCGCGGGCCCGAGACGGCGTACTCAAAGCGATCGCCGAATCTTTCTGCCAGGCAAGGCCGCAGCGCCACAAGCTCCTCCGCCTCGCCTCGGAACACCAGCTTGAACCATTGCCCCGCGGGATTTGCGTCCGTCCACTGCCCGATGGGCAGAACGTGCGGGAAATCGGCAGGATTTCGCGTCATTTCGCGCACAATGTCCACGCCGCATCCGTCGGTCATAAAGCCGTCCGGCGTCACCACGCGCACGCCCATCTTGGGCGCGATCTCTCGCGCGTATTTGGCCACGGCCACCACGTCGGCCGTGGGCATGCTCGTGGGATACAGTCGCTCGCCCGTGGCAAAATCCAGCAAATACGAGCCGTTGCACACCACGGCAGGCAGCGTGCACAGCGTGCCCGACTGCGGCAGCACGCGCGCAATATTCTTATGCATGCGCCCCGTGCCGTAGGTGAACTGTCCCCCTCGCGCGCAAAACTCGGCAATTGCCTGCAGATTTGCCTCGGGCGGCTGTGCGCCCGCGCCGAAGAACGTGCCGTCCAGGTCGGTCACGATGGCGATGTGTTCAAAGATCCTCTCAGTCTTCACGTCTCAAAATCTCCAGAAGCTTGGTCATTTCGGGCGGCTCGGGGGCTGAAAAATGCATGCGCTCACCCGTGGTCGGATGCGTCAGGTGCAGCTCGCAGGCGTGCAGCGTTTGCCCCTTGATCCACGCCTTATGCCGCGCGCCGAAGGGGGTATTGTCGCCGCCGTACACCTCGTCGCCAAGTAAGGGGTGCCCCTTTGCGGCCATGTGCACGCGGATCTGGTGCGTTCTGCCCGTCTCCAGGCGGCATTCGATATAGGTAAAGGCGTTGCCCCAGGTGGCTCGACCCGCAAATCTCTCCAGCACGCGGTAATGCGTGACTGCGTCTCGCGCCTCGCGGTCGGGGTCGCGGATGACCGCCATTTTCTTGCGGTCCACGGGATGTCGGCCAATGGGCAGGTCAACCGTGCCCTCGTCCTCCTTGACGTTACCCACGCAAACGGCGCGGTAGATGCGGTGCGCACTATGCTCCTTGATCTGCTCGGCCAAATGCAGATGTGCGCGGTCATTTTTGGCCACGACCAAAAGCCCGGACGTATCCTTATCGATGCGATGCACGATGCCGGGGCGCAGTACGCCGCCAATCCCGGACAAGCTGCCCTTGCAATGAAACAGCAGCGCATTGACCAGCGTTCCGCTCGGGTTGCCCGCCGCGGGGTGCACCACCATGCCGACAGGCTTGTTGATCACGATGATGTCGTCGTCCTCGTACACCACGTCCAAGGGGATATCCTCGGGCAGCGCGGTGTCCAGCTCGGGCTCGGGAATGACGATGGTGATCTCATCCCCGCACTTGACCTTATAGTTTTTGGAGACCGACGCGCCGCCAATCGACACACCGCCCTCCTCTATCAGTCTGACCGCAGCGGAGCGGGTCAGATCGGCCCGCTCCGAGAGGTATTTGTCTATTCTTGCGCCCGCTTCGGCGGCTTCAACTCTGAACGTCAACGTCTGCATGGTCGTCTTCCTGCTCCGTTTCGGCCTCGGGAGCGTTTTTCTTATTCTTGATCTCGGTAATGACCGACAAAACAAGCCACAAAACCATCATACAGCCACCAATGGTGACAGCGCAATCGGCCACGTTGAAGATCCACTTCCACAGATTGGGGAACGCACAAAAATCGATGAAATCGGTGACCACACCCAAAGCGCAGCGGTCGATCATGTTGCCAATGCCGCCTGCCACAAGCAGCGTGAGAATGACTTGCATGAACTTATCCTTGGGCTCTTTTTTGACCCACCAGACAAGCATGCCGATCATGACCAGAATACCGACGGTGGAGAGCACCATAAACATCCAGCGCGCATCGTCAAACCAGCCGAAAATCGCGCCGTCATTCTTGATATGCGTCAGGTGCAGCACACCCTCGATCACGGGGATCGACTCCCCCTCGGGAATGTGTTGTATCACAAGATACTTGGTCAGCTGATCCGCGCCCACGATCACGGCCGCGATAGCTGCCCATAAGATCAGATACAGCATAAATGTTCCTTTCTATAATGCCGAGGGTCGTTTCCGACCCTCGGCGGTCTTATTATTAAAGTTCAAGAATATTCTTGCAGCGTGCGCAAAGGAAGTTTTCGCCCTCGGAAATGCCTTCCTTGGCGTAAGCCCAGCAACGGTCGCACTTGCAGCCTTCTGCGGGAGCTACAACTACGGCAATTCTGCCGTCCTCGCCCTTGACCGCGCCCTCGGGAGCCTCACCCTTGACCACCTCTGCCGCAGAGGTGATGAATACGGTTGCAAGGTCGCCTGCGAATGCAGAAAGCAGCGCGTATGCAGCATCGTCGGCGGTGTAGACCGTGACCTTTGCATCCAGCGACTTACCGATCAGCTTTTCTGCTCTTGCCAGCTCCAGCGCCTTCATGACGTCGTCACGCAGCTCGAACAGGTCGTCCCACGCATTGGTGCCCTCGGACTCGAGTGCTGCATCGCATGCGGGCATATCGTTGAGGAATACGCTCTCTGCCTTGTCGGTCGATGCATGAGGCATGGACTGCCAGATCTCCTCAGCGGTAAAGCTGATGATGGGCGCCATCAGACGGGTCATGCCCGAAATGATGATATACATCGCGGTCTGTGCACTTCTGCGCGCCTTGCTGTCTGCACGCTCGGTGTAGACTCTGTCCTTGGTGATATCCACGTACAGCTTGGACAGGTCAATGGTGCAGAAATTGTTGAGCGCGTGGTATGCGATATGGAATTCGTAGCCGTCAAACGCGTCGCAAACCTCGCCGACAAGCTTATTGTAGCGAGCCAAGATCCACTGATCGATCGCGGGCAGCTCGTCGTAAGCCACCATATCGGTATCGGGATTGAAATCGCCCAGGTTTGCAAGCAGAATTCTTGCGGTGTTACGGATCTTTCTATAGGTTTCGGACTGCTGGCGGAAGATGTTATCCGAGCAGCGGACGTCCGCGTGATAGTCGGTGGATGCTGCCCACAGTCTTGCGATATCGCCGCCGTACTTCTTGACTACGTCGTCGGGGTCAACGCCGTTGCCAAGCGACTTATGCATTGCCTTGCCCTCGCCGTCAACCACCCAACCGTGGGTCAGAACGGTCTTATAGGGAGCGCCCTCGCCCTTAGCACCCACTGCGGTCAACAGTGCTGCCTGGAACCAGCCTCTGTACTGGTCGCCACCCTCCAGATATACGTCGGAGGGCCAATGCAGCTCGGGTCTCTGCTCAAGCACGGCGATGTGAGACGAGCCGGAGTCAAACCAGCCGTCCAAGGTGTTACTCTCGCGGCGGAACTTCTTGCAGCCGCACTTGCAGGTATAGTCGGCGGGCATCAGCTCTTCAACGGGCAGATCCCACCAGGAGTTGGAGCCCTTTTGGCCAAAGACCTCTGCAACCTTTGCAATGGTGGCGTCGTCACAAATGACCTCGCCGCAATCCTCGCAATAGAATACGGGAATGGGCAGACCCCACTGACGCTGACGGGAGATGCACCAGTCGGCACGGTCACGCACCATCTGTGCCATACGCTCGCCGCCCCATGCGGGCAGCCAGGTCACGTCCTGACATGCGGCAACCGCCTCTTCCTTGAACGCATCCACAGAGCAGAACCACTGGGGGGTTGCGCGGAAGATGATGGGAGACTTACATCTCCAGCAGTGCGGATATTCGTGGCTCATTTCCTCGCTTGCGAACAGCGCGCCGCTCTCCTTCATGTCAGCGAGAATGACCTCGTTGGACTGTGCGTAGTAAAGGCCTGCATACTTGCCTGCATCCTCGGTCTGATAGCCGCGGTCGTCCACGGGCACGATGATATCAATGCCGTAACGCTTGCAGGTGATATAGTCGTCCGCACCAAAGCCGGGAGCGGTGTGCACGCAGCCTGTACCCGAATCCATGGTAACGTAATCGGCATTGACGATCAGCGACTCACGGTCAAGGAAGGGGTGCTGTGCCTTCATATATTCAAAGGTGTTGCCGGGGAATGCAGCAAGGATCTCGTAATCCTCGATGCCGCCTGCCTTCATGGTCTTGGCGCAAAGAGCCTCTGCGACGATGTAGCACTCCTCGCCTGCCTTGACGATAACGTAGCTCTCCACGGGGTTGAGCGCGATGGCGAGGTTGCCGGGCAGCGTCCAGGTGGTGGTGGTCCAGATTACGAAATAGGTCTTGGACAGGTCACATACGCCTGCCAGCTTGCCTGCGTCGTCCTTGATTGCGAACTTGACGAAAATAGAGGTGCAGGAGTCGGTAGCGTACTCGATCTCTGCCTCAGCCAGCGCAGTCTCGTCCTTGGGGCACCAGTACACGGGCTTCAGACCCTTGTAGATATAGCCCTTCTTGAACATCTCGCCAAAGACCAATACTTCCTTTTCCTCAAACTTGGGATCCATGGTCAGATAGGGGTTCTCCCAGTCTGCCAGCACGCCAAGGCGTTTGAACTGGTTTCTCTGAATGTCCACGTACTTTTCCGCAAACTTGTAGCAAGCGGTACGGAACTCGGAGGTGCTCATCTTCTTGCGGTCCAGCTTGTTCTTTTTGATAATAGCCGACTCGATGGGCATGCCGTGGTTGTCCCAACCGGGAACGATGGGCACGCGATAGCCGCTCATGGTCTTATACTTGTTGATAAAGTCCTTGAGCATTTTATTGAGTGCAGTACCCATGTGAATATTGCCGTTGGAGAAGGGAGGGCCGTCGTGCAGAATGAAGGCGGGCTTGTCCGCATTCTGCTCCTGCAGGCGCGCATACAGATCCATATTCTCCCAGTACTTGAGCATCTCGGGCTCGCGCTGCGGCAGATTTGCACGCATGGCAAACGAGGTGCTGGGCAAATTCAGCGTACTTGTGTAATCCTTAGCCATAACTTGATAGCTCCTTTATGTGAATAAAAATTATTTTCAAACTCAGATATATTTTTGCGCAAGCATGCGCAATCTCCCCTTTTTGGTCTGCATGCTGACGTCATCCACGCGGAACTTTCCGTATCCGCGCAGCGAGATCACGCAAGGGGGCTCTATAATCTTGTCGCATTTGTCGCAGGGCTCGTAGTCAACCGTGCACTCCCCCGCGCGGATCAGCATCTGTGCCTTCTCGCGCGAAAGCCCCGCCAGGGCCGCGGCAATGCAATCAAAGCGCGCCGACGCGACCGTATCGGTAACGCTTTTGTATCTTTTCGGGATCTCGATCTGTGCACCCTCGGGCAACCTTTGCACCTTGACGCCGTCCTTGCCCACACGCACAAGCTCCGCGCAAATATAGGCCGCGATATCGGCGTTGCAGAACAGCACCGCATGCGAATCGTCCTGCACGATCAGATCGCCCAGCACGTGCCGCTCGATGCCAAGAGCCAGCAAAGCACCCAGATAATCGCGATGAGAGAGCGTACAAAATCCGCCGCCGCGCAGAGAAAGGGCGCAGATCTCCTGCCCGATCACCGCACAATAATACTCCGGCTCATTCATAAATTCCGGCAACACAAAGGCCTTGACGCGCTCGGCCTCGTCGTATCCGCCCGCCAGAACGCAAAAAACGTCCCGACCCTCGCGTGCAACCAAGGCTTGCGCCAAACGCGCTTCGCGCGGGGTCAGAAAGTGGCTGCATGACCACGTTCCCCTTCCCGCGCGTTGCATCATATCACGCATTTGCGCATATAAGACCTCGTCCTGTCCGCCTCTGTCCTGCATACTCATAGCATGGCAAAGGACAGCGAAAGCTGCAAAAGAGTCAGCAGCAGATACGTGATCATAAACGACATATCGATCGGCAGACCCTGAAACCAGCCCATGCGCCACAAGAACTTGCGCACGGGGGCAATGATCGGCTCGGTCATATGAAAAACGACCCGCTGCAGCTTGCCCTCATTTTCGGTGGGAAACCAGGAAAAGATGGCCCGCACCAGCATGATCAGACAAAACATATCGATCAGCAGCGAAAGCGTGCTGACCAGCACATACATAAAGACTGCCAAAGCAAATCCTCCGAATTATTCCTCGTCCTGCTCTTCGGCGGATTCCTGCTCCTCGGCACCTGCCAAAAGCTCATCCTCGTCCAGATCCGCAACCTCAGCGCCGTAAGGGATCAGCGCAACGGTGGACTTATTGATCTTGTGCACGTTGCCGTCCAGCGCCTGTACAGCACCCATGATATAATCAAAGAAGCGTACGAATACGTCTCTTTCCAGCGCATCCACGTCCAAAAGCATGACTATGTAGCCCTCGGCCAGCTTGGCAACAGCCTTTTGTCTGTCCGCAAGCTCAGTGGGAAGAAAATACTTGACAGCGGGCTTTGCAGGCTCGAGCGGCTTTTTGGGAAGGGGCTGGGGCTCGCGCATTTCAGGCTGCTCCACGATCTCTTCTACAGGGCTGACCTCTTCCACGGCGGCATCGGTCACCACCCCCTCGTTATCCTGGGGAAATTCATCGTAGTAGCCGTTATCGTAGCCGTCATCCAAAAACTCTTCGGGCTCGGGATCCTTGGTGAATTTCTTGAAAATGTTCATACTCTCTGTCCTCCTGTAATTTATCTATACTCAAATTTTCAACAAAACAAGCTGCTGCCGACGCGCACAAGCGTTGATCCGCATGCAATACCTACGTCGTAGCTGTTGGACATGCCCATAGACATAATCATGGGCATATCTATATTATGTAGTTTTTTCGTCCAAATGTCAAGACAAAGGTCAAAAGTTTCGCCAAAATATTTATAATATTGCTCTTTTTCGGGGCATTTTGGCGCCATGGTCATAAATCCGCGCAATCTCAGGTGCGCAAACTGCGAAAGTGCCTGACAAAGCTCAAGCACCTGTCCGGGGGCAACGCCGCCCTTGCTCTCCTCGCCCGCGCAATTGATCTCGACCAGCACGTCCATGACCTTATCGTGCTTTGCGCATTGCTTATCGATCTCGCGTGCCAGCTCCACGCTGTCCAGCGAGTGGATCATGCACACCTTATCCGCAATATACTTGACCTTATTCTTCTGCAGCGAGCCGATAAAGTGCACGCGCAAATTCTCCTTATCCAGCGCATCCCACTTTTCAAGCAAAGCCTGCACGCGGTTCTCTCCGATATCATGGACACCGAGCGCGGGCAGCGCGTTGATCTGCGCTACGTCTGCATATTTGGTTGCGGCCAGCAGCGTGATCTCTGACGGATCGCGTCCCGCCTTCAAGGCAGCCTCTCTGATCCCCTCTTGCACCGCTGCGACCTGTTGCTTTAATTTTTCCATATTCCTTACCCGTACATTTTGCCGATATACAAATCTCTGCCCGCCGTAATGATCAGGTCGTTGCGCTGCAGGTATTTTGCCTTACCTGCGCCCGCAACGGCGTCCTGCTCAAAGGTCTGCACGATATAATATCCCGCACCCTCGCGCACGACGGTGACGCGTCTGAATTCCACAGAGCTGTCCTCTAAGATAAACACGCCCTTTTCGCTGTTATGCACGCGCAACGCCTCGGTGGGCACGCGATAGCCCGTGATCTCCTCCACCACGCTTTGCACGCGTTGGGTGCGCAGGAAGGAAAAATCGGGCGGAGTCTGCTCGCAGGAAAAGATGAGCACGCCCTCCCTTTCCTCGGTTGCCTCCAGCACTCTTTGCAGCGTCATGGGCAGCTCCGTGCCGCCGTTATCGATAAAGGAGAAGGTGTAAGTCCCCCCCATCTCGAACTTCTCGGCGCTGTCCTGATCCATTGGAATGGCCGCGTACCAGGTGTGGCTGTTGATCATTTTGCCCACGGCGCATTCCGTGGACGCGGGGACCTGCTCGGTCATGGCGTAAAACTCCTCGGCTGTCATATCCATGACTCCGGAATAATCAAATACGCCCTCGTATCCGTCGCATTTATGCTCGAAGTTGGTGCTGAATTCGGTTTGATAGGAGACCCTCGTGCCCCCCCAGCCGTCAAGCAATGCCTGACGCTGCAGCCCCAATGCCGCGATCATTTGCGACGAGCTGTACGTACCGGTCAGCATGCCGTATGTGCTCATAAAGGAAAGCAGATCGCGGCTCTCGGACAGCGCATTTTTGTACGTGCCCGCAGCCAGATCCTCCAGCACGCGATAATAGCTTTGCTTGACCGACTCTTGGTTTTGCTTGAGCGAGGTGATCAGCGAGCCTGCCTTGTCGCTGCTCTCCAGCAGCGCGATCTGCTCACCGATGTCGTCTAACTGCTCCTGCAGCGCGGCCACCTGCTCGGGCGTTGCGTCGGCCTTGTAATGAGTCACGGCGTACACCGCGTCGCGCGGCACTCTCTCACCGTTGCTGTACAGGTACTGCACGGGAGCGGGGCTTTCGGACGTGATGACCTGCTCGTCGCGGAACACGTACACCTCTGCGCTCAGGATGGTATAGTCGGTGATCTCCTGCGCGGGCAGTGTGGAGAGCGTGGTGCTGAATTGCCCCAGGGAATAATGGATGATATACACCAGCATGCCGATCGCGACCAGCACGACCGAGCAGCGCAGCGCAATGCTCCTTGCCTTGGCTCTGTCCATCACGTTCCCCTCCTTTCCGCAGTCTGCTATCTTATTATTATAACAGAAATCCTTGGTCTTTGCACGCGTTTTCGCAAATATTTACAATCTCTTCAAATGTGCGCACGTTCCCTTCGGGGTCAGCGTCGATCCAGGTCACGTACGGCTTTGCGTAAAACCACGTCATCTGCCTTTTGGCGTAGCGGCGCGTCGCCGTTTTGAGCTCGGCCGCAGCCGCTTCAAGACTGCAATACCCCTTGACGTAAGGCAAAATTTCCTTGTACCCGATCGCGCCCGCTGCGGTGGAATTGGCCTCGAATACGCCTGCCCTCCAAAGCCGCTCGGTCTCCTCGACAAGGCCCCCCACAAGCATCTGATCCACGCGACGCTCGATGCGGTCGTACAGCACCTCGCGGTGATTGTAGCGGATGCCGAACACAAGCGCATCAACGGCGGGCTCGGCCGCCTGCGAGAGCTTGTCCAGCTCGGTTTTGGTCTTGCCGCTGATCAGGTAAATCTCCAGCGCGCGAATGACTCTCTTGACGTTGTTGGGATGCGTGGCCGCTGCACTCTCGGGGTCGACCTGGGCCAGCCGCTTGTGCAGCGCAACCGCCCCTTCCTTGTCCGCAAAATTCTCTAACTCGGCACGCACCGCGGGGTCTGCATAATTCTCTCCGTAGCCGCCGCGCAAAAGTCCGTCTAAATATAGCCCCGTGCCGCCGCACAGAACGGGCAGCTTTCCCCGCTCGCTGATCTCGCGAATTGCCTCGGTTGCTGCCTCGACGTACGCACCGCTCGAATAGCTCTCGCACGGATCGACCACGTCGATCATGTGGTGCACCACCTCGGATCGCTCCTCTATGGTGGGCTTGGCCGTGCCGATATCCATGCCGCGATAGATCTGCATGGAATCCATGCTGACCAGCTCGCCGTTATACCTTTTGCACATCTCCAAGGCCAACGCGCTCTTGCCGCTTGCGGTGCAGCCCACGATGGCGATGGCGCGCGGAATCTTTTTCTCGTTACTCACAGCTCTACAACCTGCGTGCCGTCCATGATGATGTAATTTTCACTCACGCCGATCTCCTCCATCCAGCCGCGTACCTCGACAGTTTTGAACACGTGTGTGTTAAAGCCCTTGCCTGCATCGTTTTCCCACAGCCAGCGGGGCGCACACCAGAATGCGCCCTTGGGAGAGACCTCCTCGTAAAACTCGCGCGTGCATCCATTCTGACCGTGGTGCGCCATTTGTACGTAATCGGCCTTGAGCTTGCCCGTGCCGCCATACATGCGCAGCACCTTGTTGCCTGCCTCAACGCCTGCGTCACCCGTAAACAGCACAGTCTTGCCGCCAAGCGTGACACGGAAGATCAAGGACGCGTTATTTGACACGTTATGAGAAAATTCGCTGTCGGGCGAATAGAAAAATTCAAAGTGAGCCGCGCCCACGTCCATCTCGTCACCGCCCGAAACGATGCAGCACTTGTGGGCGATCAAGGGGAGAATGCGGTACAGCTCGGCTGCGGAATTGTCCAGATCCTCGCGCGCGATAAACTGCGCCGAGGGGAAATTATAGTAGATCTTTTCGACGTTCAGAGCGTCGGGATTGCCTTCCATCAGCTCGATAAAGCCGCGGATGTGGTCGTTGTGCGGATGAGTCAGGATCCACGCGTGAACCGTGGGCTTCTCAAGGCCGGTCAAGCCCTGCAGGTATTCCACAAGATAAGGCATATCCTGCGGCCAGCCGCCGTCAATGACGATGACCTTGTCGTCCTCCGTTGTGATGACAAAGCTCATCATCTGAATGTCCGTGATCGATTTGAGCATGCTTACTGTGTTTTTCATGATACTCTCCTATCTTTTATTTACAATCTTCCTTGTCCGTATTCTCTGATCATGGCCTGGACAGAAACCACCCATTGCTTCCCGAATTTGCAAACATCAACACCGTTTACCAGCTTGCCATATGCGATTGCTTTACGAAGTGTGCTTTCATTGAGTCCCCAAAGCTCGGTTGCGTCGCTGAACGCCATTAAACCGTCAAAAGGCGTATCGACCTGTACGCCGTTTTCCCAAAGCTCGTCACAGGAAAGGTCAAGATCATCATTCCAAACGATACCGTAGCCACCCACGTCGACGGACACGCTGAAAAAGGCTGCATCATTCTCTTTCAACGCAGCAAACATCGGCATTTTTTCAAGCAGCGGCTTCAGATCATAGATTTTTGTCACACCCTCTGAAAACTGCACACTTAATCTGTAATCAGGAAGTGCATAAACGTTTTTTATTTTATGAAACATTACTCTACCTCTGTTCATCTTACTGCTTACAGTATATCACGGTATCGTGACAGTGTCAATACACAATACAGAATTTTACCTCCGGTAACAACCTCGGTCGCGCAAAAATCTCTGTAGGGGGCGACGTCCTCGACGCCCCGGGCAGGTACAAAGAACTTATCACATAGCAAAAAAATAGAATACGCAGGCGGGCTGTCGAGGACGTCAGCCCCTACCGATGGACGATTTACATAATCGTGAATATTGCTGCGGTCGATTCTTTAATCACTCCACAGAAGATCGTATTTAGGCAATTAGGGGTTTTCGTTTTACAAAAACCCCGAGGGAAAATCCCTCGGGGAAAATCAAGCATGATTTTATGATGTCAGATCATTTGCCAAGAAATATGGTGTTCCAGATCTCCGAAAAATCAGGCAGCTCGGATGCAGGAGAGGCTGTCGTTGTGGTCGCCATGACAAAGTCCAAAAACTGCTGACGCACAGAGGGATCGACCTCCACGTTCGCCTTTTCCTTTTTCAAATCCTCATACATGTTTTGATAAAATGCAATCAACTGCTGATTGGTGGTTTCGCGGCATCTGACCACGTCTGCAATGCCCTGAGCAACTCCCTGTGCTCCCAGATCGCCGGGGCCTTTGGATTGCACGTCTCTAAGTGCGTACAATGCCTCATATATGTGTTGCGTATCTGCAAGGATCTTTTCGATCTGAGCGAGTGCATACTCTGCGGTGATTTGGGAATTCTTGATCTCTGCGGTTGCTTCTGCAGCTATATTGTTGATGTTCTCTGACATATTTTTATCCTCCAAATTTTCATTCGGCGGACACGCAAGGCATATTTTATTCTCTGCTACGAAGCGTGCCCTGCCGTTTTTGACAAGACCTTTGGCCCTTTTGGGGTAGGTCGCTTCATAAACTTTTCCTTGCTCATCAACTACAATCACGTTTTTTTCGATGGGTGTCGCCCCCTTTGTATTCGATTTTGCATATGTTGTGATTTCCGTTTTTTCTGATGGGTGCCGTCCCCGTATCACACGTTTTATTGTAACATAGATAGGTGGGGTTGTCAAGAAAAATCTGGAAATTCGGGGGGGTTTACTCACATGCAATATCATCGGTCACGTGATGCGTCCATCTGTAGGGGGCGACGTCCTCGACGCCCCGGGCGAGTACAAACTAACTTCTCAAACGGACCGTCCGGGAGGCCGGTCCCTACAAAAGATTGCTTGTGCTTTCCCGGGGCGTCGAGGACGTCGCCCCCTACAGACGGACGGTTCGCGTATTCGCCCCTGCAGTAGCTTCTTATTCAATCAACATCGCATCACCGAAGGAGAAGAAACGATACTCCTGCTCCACCGCGGTTTTATACGCCTCCATGACCTTATCCTTGTCATAGAAGGCCGAGACCAGCATGATCAGCGTGCTTTCGGGCAGGTGGAAATTGGTGATCAGCGC
>JAFVTI010000038.1 GCA_017503325.1 Clostridia bacterium
CTGCAAGCGTTTTGACTTTCAAAAATCAGCAATTTGTTGCAGATTTTTGAAAGTTCGACTACGAAAACATCCACACGGGATGTTTTCTCCGCTCAGGATGACACGAGGGGTATTGCGCTTTTCCCGCTTATTCCGCAGCCCCATGGGGCTACTTTTTTTTTACTCCATCGATGCTCTCGCGGAACATCCATCCGAAATCACGTCAGAATTCCGGCTTTTTGGCAACCTTCTTCAAACGATTTACCAGCACCTCATACCGCGCGTCGGAACGGAACACAGCCGCTTCGTTGTCATTTGTCAACCATTCCAGTATGGACTGCGTGCGATTTCCGTTCGATTCCATGATCCATCCACCCTCCACGTATCCGCGAAGGACAAGCGACGTATGCGGCGCATCAAAATCATAGGTATCCATATGAATTGCAAAGTCGACGCCCTTTTGGAGCCAATGCCACGCCTGCTCCGAGTCCTGGTTTCTCAAGTAAAACGTCATAATGCGCGAGCAGGCAATTTCTCCGAGCTGTGCGTCAACCAGATAATCTCCATCCGAATATATCAGCTCCAAAAGAGAAACCTCAAGCTTATAAAGGTCTGTCCTCTCCTCGGGCGAATACATGAATTCGCCATTGTCACCTCTGTGAGAAGCAATATTAGAGATCATCATGATCATTTGACAGACCAAATACGACATGTATTTTTGACGCTTCTCAAAATCCGCAGAGCCCTTCCATCGGTAAACCATAAAATTCTCATAGGAATAGTGAGCACGCGGCATCTGCTCTGCCAGCTTGAGCATCTCTTGATCCTTGCCCGCGTAACCGTAAGCAATGGCGAGTGTTTCCATAGCATTGTATCTGATCACGCTGTCAGTGCATTCCGCAAGGATTCGGTTACACAAGGCAAACACCTCGTCATAGTCCTTCCCTCCCTGCCTGGAAATCACACACACCAATCCATCGGCAAGCTGATCCATAATCTCATACGATCTGGGATATTGGCGGTTGGCCTTGCGCAAGATCTGCACGTTTTTCTCAAAATCACCGCTGTGCAAAGCCTCTTGAGCCTCGGCGAGATACTTTTGCACCGTCTCCTTGCTCTTCTCTATATCAATGCCAAGCAGAACGTCGGATGAAACGTCAAAGATATGGCAAAGTGCGGGAATCTGCGAAATATCGGGAGAGGTACGCTCGCATTCCCATTGTGATACGGAACGCGAGGAAAGGCCTAAATACTCAGCAAGCTGCTCCTGCGTGATATTCATCTCGCGGCGTAAACGCTTGATGTTTGATCCAATAGACATATTTTTGTCCTCCAAAAAGTATTCAAAAGCGCTTTTGTGATTTTATTATAACATACTTTTGATACAATACAACGAAACATTTGTTGTAGATAATCATAGTGTTGCTATGATTTTCATAGTGCCCGCGTCACAAGATGTGAAAGAGCGTCCGAGGGATGCATCTCACCCACCGCAACCGCGTCATTGAAACTCGTACTACTCGTTTCAATTTCCGCTGCGGTCCCCCCTCCCCAGCGGGGAGGGCTCTGTTACGCACATCCGCTTTGTTCGGTTATTCGTGAAAGGATACCACGATGAGCCCTCTCCGCGGGAGAGGGGGGACCGCAGCGGAGGGTATTCGAGGCGACTGAGCCGAGAATAAACGACGCGGTTGCGGTGGGTGAGATGCATCCCTCGGACGCTCCTTCACCACTTTATACTAAAAAAAGCAGGAATCTGCTCAAAGTCGAACAAATTCCTGCTTTTTCACTCATTGATCAGCCCTATTGTCCTTCTTACAGATCGCCCGCCGGCAGCACTCCAATGGGCAGCAGGGTTGCATACAAATCAAGCAACGCTTCCCTTTCAGGCACGTTCGCAATACCCACGCGCACGGTGGGGATATCCGAGGGATTGGGCAGGCAGCCCGCCAAAGTCGCGGCGGCGCGCAAAGCATTTTCGCTGCGCACGACAAGCACGATCTGCGCAAGACACCCGCTCTGCTGCAGGTACGAAAGCAAGGCGCACCATGCGTCGGGATTCGCAAAGTCCGACTGCACGTACAAAACCGAGCCTCGCTCGGCACACAGCTTGCCAAGCACGCGCAAGGTCTGTGCGCTCAGGTGATCGCGCTCATCCGCGCTCAGTGATTCTCTTGCCACCCCGCAAAGCCGCTTTGCCGTGTACGGATTGGGCTTGACAAAGCTCTTTATCTGCGCCGTCACGCAAATTGCCTGCACCTCGGGATCAAGCAGGCGCATCATCAGCTCGACGGTTGGAGTTGCAAAAAAGCTTTCCCCCAGATCCACACCCAAAACAGCCTCTTGCACGGGCGCAACAAAGCAAACGTCGCAAGGCTCGACGGGAGCGGGGTGTTCGCCCTGCGCACACAGCGCATACGCAGCGGCATGCCAAAGCGATGCTGCACTTTCGGGGCAGATCGGCACAGAGACGCCAAGCAGGGTGTGGATCAGCTGTGCATCCTCCTCCAATATCCCATGCCCTTGGCACAGCGGCATGCAGGCGGCATAAGCTGCAAACCTTTCAAAATCCGAGCCGTCTGTCAACAGGGGCTCCGCTACGCCGCACGCACGCATCAACCGGATTCGGTCGTGCGTTTTTTGCAGCAGCTGCCAGAGATTATTCGGTTCTGCCATGCGTCTCCCCCCTTCCTTGCTTTCATTGTATCACATAACGTCTTTTTTTGCAAGTTTTGGAGGCCAAAATGTGAATTTTTCAGAAAATATTGCGTTTTTCTCTATACAAACGACTTGACTTGTGATATGATAATACTATCTATATCATATGGAGAAGTATATGCTTTGCGATTTACATACACATACCCATCATTCCTTTGACGGTTTTCCCCACGCAACCGCGCACGCCATGGCCAAGGCGGCCGTGGATGCCGGCATTGGCGTGCTGGCCCTGACAGACCATTGCGAGGTCAACGGCCAGGTTCAGGGACTTTACGCCCACTTTGACCAGGCAGCAAGCTTTGCCGAGGCAACGGCTGCACGCGACGCCTTTGCCGACCGCTTGACGCTTTTGCGCGGCATTGAGCTGGGGCAGCCGCTGGAGCATCCCGAAGAGGCTCTTGCCATGAGAGAGGCGCACGATTACGATTTCGTCATTCTTTCGCTGCACAATATCCCTGACGTACCGGATTTCTATCTGCTTCGCACCGACCGCATGTCCGAGCAGCACTATCATAAGTTGTACGACAGGCTGCTTGACGAGATGATCCGCTCGGTCTCCTTCCCCGGAGTGCACACCCTTGCGCACGTGACCTACCCCGTGCGCTATTGGGCAGAGGCGGGCAAGCAATTTGATCTGGCGCCGCACTATCCCCGCTTTATGCGCCTGTTTGAGGCACTTTGCAAGCAGGGCGTGGCGCTTGAGGTCAACGTGTCCACGCTTTGGAAGGGCTACGGCTTTGCTATGCCCGACCGCGAGCTTTTGCAGCTTTACAGATCCTTTGGCGGTGAGCTTGTGACCATCGGCTCCGACGCGCACGCGCCCGAAAACGTGGGCAACTGCATTTCTGACGGCGCAAGGCTTCTGCGCGAGTGCGGCTTTGACAAAATCGTTGCCTATAAGGAAGGCAAGCAGTTTTTCGTTCCCATTACTGAGTAATTGAGAGGTTTTTTATGGAACTGACGTTTTTCTCGCTGCTCTATCCGAGCGAGCAATCTCAAAAGGATCATTTTTCGGGCAAATACTGCCCCGATATCGATATGTACACTTTGGACGAGCTGGGTCTTTTGGAGGCGTTTGACCTCAAAAACAGCAAGGTCGAGGAATATTTCACCATCGATCCCGCAGTCATGCGCTACCGTAACGAAATGTTTGCGGACATGCTGCGCTGCCCCTCTCTTGGTCAGACGCTTTCGGATCTGATGCCCATTCTCTCGGACATCATGGAGCTGCGCAGACTTGAGAGCGACAGCGGCGACACGCACGATTACCTTTCCAGCATGACCGAGATCGAGCTCTACATTTCCTGCATTGAGCTTTTGCAGGAGGGCTTAAGCGCAGCCCGTCCCTACATCAAGGGTGCGGCCTTTACCACGCTTGCCAATCGCATAGCCGAGCTTGCCGATTCGGATTATTACCGAGAGCTCAACGCCCGCCTTGCCGAGATGACCAAGCGCGTGCGCGACATCAAATCGGTCACCATCGGCGTCAACCTGGACGCGCAGCTGCGCCCCGTGCATGCAGGCGTGCTGTCCATCAACCCCGAGGCATTCAAGTCGGGCGACGTGATCGACAAGATTTTGCGTCTGAACTTCAAAAACGACCAATACACCTGCATTGCAAACCTGGTTCCCTTTGGCAAAAAGCAATCCGAGAACCAGAAAATGGCACTCTCGCTGGCTTTCAATTCGGCCATCAACGACGTATACAGCGAATCCCTTCGCTCCTGGAAAAAGATCGTGCAGTCCTACGTGCTGGAAAACGCGGACTTTTTGCTGGGACTGATGCCCGAGATCGAATTCGTAACCAAGGCATCGGCCATGCAAAAGTCTCTTTCCGAGCGCGGCTGCACCCTGTCCGTGCCCGAAATCCGTCCCATGTCCGAGCGCGCCTTCGTGGCAACCGAGCTTTACAATCCCTGCGTGGCGCTCAAGCTGGCCAAGGAAGACACCATCGTGCCCAACGACGTGGAATTTACCAAAGATGGCGTTATGATCTGGGTGCTGACAGGCCCCAACCGCGGCGGCAAATCGGTCATTACCTGTGCGATCGGACTTGCGCAGGTCATGATGCAGCTTGGCATGTACGTGCCCGCTGCAAAAGCGCAGATCAGCCCCTGCGACGCTATCTATACCCACTTCCCCACGGGTGCTGACGACACCATCGACAAGGGTCGACTTGGCGAGGAGTGCGCGCGTTTGGGCGAAATATTTGACAACGTCAGTGCGGATACGCTGGTGCTTTTGGACGAATCCCTTTCCTCGACCGGCTCTTACGAGGCGTCCTACATTGCAGCCGAGGTGCTGGCAGGCCTTGCACGCGTTGGCTGCCGCTGCCTGTTCTCGACCCACCTGCACGAGCTTGCTGCAGAGATCGACAGGCTCAACGAGCAGTCCCTTGCCGCAGGCGGCTCGCGCATTGACACGTTAGTCGCAGGCATTGAGGGAGAGGGCAAGCGTTCGTTCAAGATCGTGCGCGCAAAGCCGGACGGCAAGTCCTACGCACGCGACATTGCAAAGCGTTACGGCCTGACCTTTGACAGTATCTTGGAGAAAATCAATCACTAAGGAGATTTATCATGGATAAAATTTTGAAAGCATTGGAAGACAACGCCACGCTGACCCCCGAGCAGCTGGCTGTCATGTTTGATAAGGAGCAGGGCGCGATCAAGCAGCTGATCCGCAAATACGAGGAAGACGGCGTCATTCTCGGCTATAAGGCCATGATCGACTGGGACAAGACCGACCGTGAATACGTCACCGCGCTCATTGAGGTCAAAATGACCCCCCAGCGCGACCGCGGATTTGACCGCGTGGCAGAAAAGATCTACAACTACCCCGAGGTGCAGAGCCTGTACCTAATGTCGGGCGGCTACGATCTTTGCCTTGTCATCGAGGGCAAGACCATGAAGGAGGTTGCTTACTTCGTGGCGCAAAAGCTTGCTCCCATTGAGTACGTGATTTCCACCGCAACGCATTTCGTGCTGCGCAAATACAAGGACAAGGGAGTCATCTACGGCGCTGAGCAGGTAGACGAGAGAGGCATCAGCGATATATGAATTACGACCAATTACTATCCAAAACCGTGTCCGAGCTCAAGCCGTCGGGTATCCGTAAATTCTTCGACCTTGTCGGAGAAATGACCGACGTGACCGCTCTGACGGTAGGTCAGCCCGACTTTGTTACGCCCTGGCACATCCGCGAGGCAGGCATTGAAAGCCTTGAGCGCGGCAAGACCTACTATACCTCCAACGCGGGCAATCTTTCCCTGCGCTCGGAGATCAGCAGATACCTGCAAAGAAGATTTGACCTTTGCTACGCTCCGGCGGACGAGATCGTGGTTACGGTGGGCGGCAGCGAGGCCATTGACATTGCCATCCGCGCGCTGATCGAGCCGGGTGACGAGGTCATTATCCCCATGCCCTCCTTTGTGTGCTACGAGCCCATCGTTCGTATGTCCGGCGGCGTGCCCGTCATCATCAACACCACCTTTGAAAACAAGTTCAAGCTGACCGCAACCGAGCTGAAGGCCGCCATCAGCGAAAAAACCAAGCTTTTGGTGCTTCCCTATCCCAACAACCCCACGGGCGCGATCATGGATAGGGACGATTTGGAGGCCATCGCCGAGGTACTGCGCGGCACCAATATCGCCATCTTGTCCGACGAGATCTACGCTGAGTTGACCTTTGGCAAAAAGCACGTATCCGTCGCGACTCTGGACGGCATGTGGGAGCGCACCATCATTGTCAGCGGCTTTTCCAAGGCCTACGCCATGACCGGCTGGCGACTGGGCTATCTCTGTGCCCCTGCACCGCTTGCAAAGCAGATGCTCAAAATTCACCAGTATGCCATCATGTGCGCACCCACCACGGCACAGTTTGCCGCCGAGGAGGCCTTGCGCAACGGGGATGCGGACATTGAATACATGGCCGAGGAATACAACCGCCGCCGCAGATATATCTACTCAGGTCTTGCTGACATCGGCATTGAGTGCTTTGAGCCCGAGGGTGCGTTCTATATCTACCCCTATATCGGCAAATTCGGCCTTTCCAGTGAGGAATTCTGCTCCCGTCTGCTGCTTGAGCAAAAATGCGCCATCGTGCCCGGCACCGCCTTTGGCGAGTGCGGCGAGGGCTTTGCACGCATCTCCTATGCGTATAGCGTCAAGCATATCACGCAGGCTCTGGAGAAGATCGAGGCGTTTGTCAAGACACTGAAATAAGGAGAACGACATGGAAGACTTATTAGGCGGACTTTTAGAGATCGTGTTGGAGATCGTGGGCGAATTTCTGTTTGAGTTTTTCTTCCCGCATCTCTCGCTTTACCCGCTTCTTCCAAACAAAGCGCGTTCCAAAAAAACGAGGATTTTGCTCCAATGCGTTTGCTATGCGCCCACTGTCATTGCCATTCTCGCACTCTTTTCTCCTCTCGCCTGCCTGTTATTCGCGCAGCCGAAGTCTGTGGTACTCTTTTGCACCATCCCGGCCGCCATCGGCCTTGCGTATATCGCGATCGTGTTTGTCATAAATCTGGTATTCAAACGAAAAGGATAAATGAAAGCCAAATCCTCGCGGATTTGGCTTTTGTTTTGGACGCATTGCATGACGCACTCGCTCTTTATTTGGCTAAAACGCTGATTTCTCTTGAAATATAAGGGATTCTCTTGACAAAAGCACCTTGGTATAGTATGATGAATTTATGGTACAAAACATATCGCTTTGCATCATGAAACCGCACTCCCCTATCAAAATATGAAAAAGGAGACTCATCATGAAAAAAATTATGTCACTGATTCTGTTCTCTGCTCTTTGTCTTGGCTGCATGACCATGAGCATCTCTGCGGATTACACCGAAGAGGATCTGCTGGGCGCAAAGCTGCAGGGGCTGTTCTACCAGGAAAGTGATTTTCTCTACTCCGATCTGGCCGAGGATTACGAGGCCTGGTGGTGGGATGATTACGTGGAAGAGCTTGACAGCGTTGTCACGGCGGCTTACATCAACATGCGTGGATTTTCCATGTCCGCTGACGGCCGCTACGCCTATATGGGCACGCTCAACGGCGGCACGGGCATGAGAGGTGTGGTCGTGCTTGACACGCAGGTCGGCAAGATCACCGATATGTACTATTCCTATAATGAAGAAAATGCGCTTCCCGGCTCTCCCTTCTCTTATGCAAAGGGCATTGCAGCCGATGACCGCGGCTACGTTTACGTCGGCTTTGCTTATTCGGTCAACTACAACTACCTAAGCCTTGGCATTGCACAGCAGGGCGCAGACGGCAAGCTGACCGAGGTTGTGGAAATTCCCGTGTATCAGAATGATCTTGAGCCGGGTGACGAGGCGGGCACCAAGGTCGGCGTCAACGGCGTTGAGGTGGCCAAGGTGGGTGACAAATACCTGTGCTTCGTTATGTCCAACTATCAGCACGACGCACTTTACTGCTACGACGTGACCGATCCCGCAAATCCCGTGCTGTACAAGAGCTGGGGCATTGAGGGCGTGATCGATTTCGCAGACCCCGATTGCACCATTGATCTTGACGGCAAGCATCTGGACGAGGGTCAATACATGGCCGTGGACTCTGACGGCACGGTCTGGCTGTGCGCTTCGCTTGTAGAAGGCGGCACGGGCGTAATCAAGATCGATCCCGCGGGCATCACTTGTCAGGCTTATATTGAATACAGCGGTGCTTACTGTATCGCACACGAGGGAGATTTGCTGCTTGTAGGCTTAAAGGACGGCACTGCGGTTGACGTGCTCAACGACAGCACCTACGAAAAGATCGGCTCGATCGAGGTGCCGGATGCCGATCGCGTGACCCGTATTCAGATCGTGGGCGACACGCTGTACGTTTGCGGCGCGGGCAACGACTCCATGAGCTATAACTACATCTACGCAGCTCCGCTGAACGCCGATGCGCAGGCTGCATTTGACGCGCAGGTGGCTACGCTGAACGGCTACAGACAGGAGGATGATACCGGCGAAGAGACCGAAGAGGAAACCGAGCCCGGGGTCACCACCGAGGCAGAAACCGAAACACCCACCGAGCAAGTGCCCGAAGGGGCCACCGAGGCTCCTGCGACAAATGCTCCCGAAACCGAGGCTCCTGTGACCGAGCCCGAGGCAAAGGGCGGCTGCGGCAGCATCATCGGCAACGGCGCGATCCTTGCCCTGCTGGCCTTTGGCGCATGCGCCGTGGTAAAGAAAAAGAAGGATTGACAAATTTCACGAAACCACAATAAAAATCCCCGCTTCGGCGGGGATTTTTCATTTTTTAATGAATGATCAGAACAATTTGGCAAAAATTGCGATGATATAAGTAGAGAGAAAAATATCTCACTTCCCTCTTGACAAATGCCGCATTTTGTTGTATGATTGTGTTAGTACAATAGTACAATTCAAGAAACGGAGGGATGTAACCGTGAACGATATGATGCCGCATGCATCGGTTTCGCAGCAGCTGCTGCACAAATATCGCCTGGACATCATCGGCGGCAAATACCCGCCCGGCAGCCAATTCCCCACGGTGCGCGCGCTGGCCTATGAGGAGTCGGTCAACCCAAACACCATGCAAAAGGTGCTGACCCTGCTTGAGCAGGATGGGCTTGTGATCAGCCACGGCACCAAGGGACGCTTTGTCACCGAGGACACGGGCGTGATCGCCGCGATCAAGCTGCTCTTACAGACCGAATATCTGCGCCGCGCCCACGAGGCTGCGCTGGAGCTTGGCATTACCAAGCAGCAATTTATGCAATTTTTAGAGGAAAGCGAGGACAACGAGGCATGAGCCAACCCATTTTGATTTGTGAAAAGCTATCCAAGAGCTATAAAAAAGGCGTCGTCGTGCTTGACGAGCTGGATTTTTGCGTTGAGCCCGGCAAGATCGTAGGATTGCTTGGCCCCAACGGCTGCGGCAAGTCTACCCTGCTCAAGCTGATCTCGGGGCTTCTGACCCCCGACAGCGGCAGCATTACCGTCTGCGGGCAGGAGCGCAGCGAGCAGACCAACGCGCACATCTCCTTCTTGCCGGAAAGACCTTATTTTTCGTCCGGCATGACGGTCAACGCCATGCTTGACTATTTTGAAGATTTTTACGAGGATTTTGACCGCTCCCTGGCAACGGTCATGCTGAAAGATCTGGAGATCGATCCCGCCGCGCGCATGCGTACCCTTTCCAAGGGCACCAAGGAAAAGGTGCAGCTGATCTTAGTCATGGCGCGCCGCGCAAAGCTGTACCTCCTGGACGAGCCGATCGGCGGCGTTGACCCCGCGGCACGCGACTATATTCTCAAAACCATCATAGGAAACTATAACCCCGAGGCTTCGGTCATTATCACCACGCATCTGATTGCGGACGTGGAGAGCGTATTGGACGATTTTGCCTTTGTTGACAAGGGAAAAATCGCCATGTACGGCAACGCCGATCAGACGCGCGAGCAGCACGGCACGAGCCTGGATGAGCTTTTCAGGGAGGTGTTCAGATGTTCAAGAAATGCTTAAAATACGATCTTGCCGCCACGCGTAAGATCTGGCTGATCGCGGCAGCCGTCATGCTGCTGCTCGCCATTGTGGGCGGCATCGGCATCAGCGGTATCCCGATTGCGAGCTTGTTGATGGAATCGCAAGCAGCATCCGGCCCGGATATGGGGCTGTTTGCGGCGGTTGCGCTGATGTTTGTGGGCGTCATTTCCTATATTGCCATCATTTATGCGGTGGCCATCTTTACGGGCGGCGTCAATATTCTGCTCTACGTGCGCTACTACCGCCACTTTTTCTCCGACCAGGGTTATCTGACCTTTACCCTGCCCGTCAAGCGCAGCACGCTGTTCTGGTCCAAGACGGTGTCGGGACTCATCTATATGCTGGCAACGCTTACAGTTAGCTTTGTCTCCATCCTTTGCGCAGGACTTGGCTTTGTGACGCCCGCGCTGCTCAGCCCGCAGATCGCAGAGATCATGGGCATGAGCTTTCAGGGACTTTTTGCAGGGCTCAGCCTGCTTGACGCGCTGTACGGCCTTGTGCTGCTCGTTCTATTCCTGGTATTGGTCGTTGTCATCGAATTTGCATCCCTGATGCTGCAATATCTGATCATTACGCTTGCCGCGACCCTGTTCCGCTCGCGCAAGGCGCTGGGCGTGATCGGTGTCTACGCAGGTATCGGTGCGGCGTCCATGATACTGTATTTCGTGACCTATTTTATCTGGGCGATCTACTTAGTGCTCACGATCGCCATGCTCGGCATGGGGCTTTTCGCGCTGTTTGCAGTCCCCGTGCTTGGCTGGCTTGGCATTTACTTGCTGATTCTGGTGCTGATCGCTGCTGCGCTGACGGCCGGTACAGTCTTTGCCAACTGCACCATGCAGCGCCTGGAGCGCAAGCTCAACTTATCTTAACGGGAGGTGCAATATGAAACATGTTAAAAAGCTTTCGATATTCTTGCTTTGCATCTCGCTGATGCTTTCTCTCTCGCTCCCCGTGCTTGCGTCCGATGCCGAGACCGAGGCCGAGGAGGAGATCGAATGGAAAGTATCCGACGATCAGATGACCCTGACCGGCGGAGATACCGTCTATGAGCGCTACGAGCTCTATACCTTCGACCGCTTCAGACCTCACGATTTTTATGAATACACCGGGCGCATCGAGACCGACAGCTCTTACGTGAATATAATCGGTCAGCCTGCAAGTGAGGTTGAGGGCGAAATGACCATCAACCGCGACGTGGCGGTCATATTTGATTACTTCAGCGACATGGCTGATTTCCGCGTATACGTAACCGCCGAGGGCGCGGCTGCGCTGGATCAATTCGTACAGGGCAACTACGCAGCCTACGAGCTTGCCGAAAGCCGCTTTTACAGCGCACCCGTGGATGCGGACTTGATGGTAAGCCTTCAGAGCAGGACCTCCGACACCATCGTGGAAGTCGCTGAGCTTGGCAATCTGTCCTATTACGACGTCTACGGCTACGATTCCACCATGACGTTCGTGCACGTGGTCGGCGTAGTATTTGACAATGATGGACAATACCTGTACGTGGATTACGAATGGCTTGACAACACCCACTTTGACGCAGACGGCAACCTCTCCTTCCGCAGCGGCAGCGTCCCCGTATACACGCTCAGCGAGGCAGAATCGGAGCAGATCGCAGCTGCGACCGAGCAAATGCAGCATTATTCCGTCAATCTGATCGAGGACGAGGTCGAGCCCCTGGATGCAACGATTGCCATGGTATTCTTCCTGCTGTTGGCCTCTCCCCTGCTCTATCTGCTGCCCATCGGTCTTATGGTGCTGGGTATTGTTTTAAGTCATTCCAAAAAGGTTTCCAACAGAGCGCGTTGGAAGCTTGTCATACTGCTGGCAGCGATCTGGCTTGGATTGGCAATCCTTACAAGCGGCGTGCTGCTGATTCCCACGTTTTTCCTGTAACTTATCATGAAGGAAAAGAGAATAACAAAGGGCTACGTCAGACCTTACAACGCAGTCAGTCTTTGGATAATCGTTTTGATCCCGCTCTTTCTTATGACGCTTTTATTCATTTACATGTTCTTTGCGCTTGGGAAGGTCGAACCGATCATAGCGATCATGTGGCTTTCATTCTGCGTGCTGTGCGTCGTGTCCTGGCTCATCATGCTGACTTTTGACAAAACCTCCATGCGCTATTGCATCGGCACGGACGCGGTGTACAGTCGCGACCTTGTGCGTAAGCATTGCATTTTGCGTGATGAACAGGTCAAGCAAATTGAGATTTGCATGTCGGTTGGTGACGTTCATCGATACAATCTGCATGCCAAAGCACCGCACATGATCTGCTCGGATCGCTTTTACGCGCACGACAATCGCATTTCGCTATCCTATCACCGCAAATCACAGGTCGTAGTGCGTATCACGCGCAAGAACTTCCCCCAAGTGCAAGAATACCTTTCGCGCATGGGGGTGTCGATAGAGTTTGATGATTACGACAGCATGATGCAAACGCTGCCATACGGGCATCTGCTGCAAAGACGCCGTAGTGATAGCACGTGGCAGCAGCAATAAACTTTAGGAGATTCATATGAAACGATATTGGATTATCGGCCTGATTCTGGCCATGTGCCTGGGGCTTGCGGCCTGCGGGCAGATTGAGGACACCAACGGCGAACAGGATTATTCGCTTGCCACCATCACCGAGGAGCAGCTGGTCAAGGGCACAAACAGCAGCAGCAAGGTCGGCTTTCTGCACACGCAGATCAACGACTCGCACACCTTCAAGGTAAACAAATTCTCGGGCGTTGAGGCAATCGAGAGCGTTCGCGCAACCGAGAACACCAAAAGCATTACCTTCTTGGTAGAATGCACGCGCAAGAGCGGAAACTTGTACGTTTACGTGCGCTGCGACGGTCAGATCGTGGGAGATTTTGAGATCGGAGCAAGAGACGATCTCGTCTTAGAGAACCCCGCGCCCGGCAAATACGAGCTTTGCGTTGCAGGTGAGAGCGCAAGCTACGAGCTGAGCGTGACGATTACAATCCATTAAAATAAAGCACAGCCCGATAGGGCTGGTGAATTAGCGAAGAAAAGAGAGAGTAATGCGAATATGATTTCGCAAAGCTCTCTCTTTGTTATATGAGTGATACTCCAAGCGGAGCATCACTCCATCGACTCAGCCCTTTACCATATTTATTACGTTCTGCTCTTGCCATAGAATCGGAAATAGAACCAGATCACCAACACGAAGATCAGCACCGCAAGCACGCACAGCGTAACCATGACCACGACCGTGCAGCGCGTGCACAGTGCATTCTCGGTCATGCTGCCGCAGAACAGGCATTTTTGCCGCTGCGGCGGCTGATTACTTGGCAAGTGCTCACTCTCGCGCTCGCTTTCCGTCTCCGTCAGGTCTGTTTCAACGGTGGTTTCGGTCTCTGTACTTGTGTCAATCTGCTCCCACTTGGCGTACAAGCGCATGTTTCCCTGCACCGTATCCGCATCAAAATCCCAGGCCTCGGTCAGAAAAATATCTGTATACCAGCCCGCAAAGCGCATGCCCTCGCGCTCGGGGTCGGGCGGACGCGTCACCTTTTCGCCAAACACGACCGATTGCGCGCCTACTTGTGTGCCGCCGTTGGATTCAAACCTGACAAGGCAATCGGAATTCAGAACCACGGTCAGCTGATTGGAGCTGTCGGGGTATCCCTCGCCCTGTCCCGGGGCAGATACGCTGTGATCCTGGTTGGTGATGGTGGTCACGCCCTGCGTGCCGATCACACGAAGCTGAAAGCTGCCCACAAATGTTCGTGCTTGCCATTCTTCCCCACCGGACAAGGAAAGATAATTGATGTAGAGCTCGCGAAAGCCGCCCTCTCTTGCAATGTCCTTGCTCTGCACGCCCTCGCGCAAATGCACGCTGTCCTCTACCAGCTCAAAGAATGAGCCGTCATAGCGCAGCTCGCTTTGCATGGCATACATGGTAAAGGGAGCGTCCTCGTCCGTGCGGATCAGATACAGCGTCACCGTGATCACGTCACCCACGTCAAGCTCCACGGCATCCTCACCGTCCACCGTGATCTCATAGTAAAACTCGGGATTTTCCTCTGCACTCACGAGCAGAGAAAGCACACAGCATGCCAACATAAGCGTCAAAAGCAGAACAATGCTTTGTTTTGCGTTCATATGTATCTGTTTATACATTTTTCTGCTTGATCAGCGCAACGATCTCGGCAGCGTCATTCATGTCAACCTTGCCGTCACCGTTCATGTCCGCACGCAGGAATTTTTCAACCGTGACCGCTGCGTCAAAATCAACGTACGCAGCATTGTACATGTTCCAGACCAGCTGCGCGTCGTTTGCGTCAAGGCCGGAGGAACCGTTGACGTTTCCGTCATAGTTGATCTCTTTTGAATCACTGCCTGCAAGACCGATCTCGGCACGCGCTGCCGCCTCGGTCAGCGGTGCGTTGGCATCCGTGATGACCAGATACACCTGTGCGTCGTACTTTTCGGAACAGAACATGGCAAGGGAGTCATACGTGTAATCCAATTCACCCGTGACCTTGACCAGATACATGCTGCGGCCTTGGTCGAGTGCAAGATATTCGGACACAGATACACGAACAGAGTTCTGATCAAACACCTTTTCCACGCTGACCGTGACCTTGCCGTTGATGCCGATGATGGCAAACTTGCCGTCATCGCTCCACTTGTTGATCACGACCTCCGCACCGTCACCGATCTTATACTTGACCGTGTAGGTATAGTTGGGATTGGCATCCAAGGTCAGCGTTGCAGTATAGTTCTGGTCTTTGCCTACAACCTTGTGATCTATGGTCAATTCAGGGCAATTGAGCGGCATTTCAACGGCGTATTGATCCGCAGAAACGGCGGTCTTTCTGGTCATGACGGTTATATTTCCCGTGATATGCTGCCCTTTGATGGTATATACTTTGCCGTTGGGCGTGCAAGGCACGACCGTGCCGTCATCGTACAGAATAGACACGACCTCATAATGCATGCCGTCCGCGGTGGATGCATCCACATCTTCCTTGAGCGTAAAGGTGAAATCCGTGCCGTAGGGGGCGGACACAGGGCTTGTTTCCACGCCTACAAGATGCGAAGGATCGGTAAAGGCAATGGAATACTGCTTAGCCACTCTGCCTTCGGTGTTTTCGAATACTTCTACGTCCGAGGTCACGTTCTGAATGGTCCAGGTGTTGTTTTCATGATCAATGAGCGCATACGGTTCTGCGCTCAAATCATACGTATAATGCACGTTTTCTGCCGCAAAGGTAAAGCTTTGGCCGTATGCCACCGTATCATCGCCCGAAACAGAAAAAAAGCCCTCGGGCAATTGCACGTGCAGATCGGCAGGTGTGATAGTGATTTGCGCGGTCGCGTCCGTCAGAGCTGCAGCCGTCAGATTCTGCCCCGCTGCCGCTGCGGCCTTGCTGAAGGCTGCGCTTTCAAGCCGCACAACGGCAGCTCCGCTTGCGGTATTCTCTGCCAAAGCGTTGACCGTAAAAGTCAGCGTATATGCCTTGGCTGCGCTCTCTGCGCTCATGGTGCAGGACTTACCGTAGTCAATGATCTCAAGTGTCCCGTTCGTGTTGTCATGATCAAAGCTGACATATCCGTCCTCGACTGCAGCAGAACCCTTTACAAAGGTAAGCCCCTCGAAAGCAAGACTGAGCTGAGAGGAGGCAAAGCTCGGTTCGCTGCCGCCTACTAAAACGTCCACGCTGACCGTGTCGCCAACCTTGGCAGAAGCAAGATCGGATCGCAGTGCGGCGGTGTATGCAGAATCGGAAGATGCGGGACGCGTCACCGTGATAGTGGCGGTATACTCGCTGTCATATTCATAATCATTTGTTTCCATCATAACGTCATACATACTAAGAACAACAGAATAATCATCCGGCTTAGTGTCTGCAGGGATAAGATAGGTCGCTGTCAGAATAGGAGCGTTAGCATCAACTTCATTCATTACCTCATAGTCACTGTAGTGGAAGCCTCCGGTTTCTGAATCTGTCTCACCCATACTTTCCAAAGCATCCGAAAAGCACAGATCTATCAATCTGATGCCTTCATTGCCGGCTTCCAGAGAAAAAGCCCCATCCAATGAATAATAAATATTCGGAACAGTTCCGTAAAAAACGATTTCCACCGTTTGGTCTTGAATTCCATCCATCTCAACAGTCGCACCTTCCAGCACAAACGAATCGCTTTCAACTGCAAATACTGTACCGCAAAGCACGGAGATAAAAATTGAGAGGGCAAGAATCACAGATAGAACAATAACAGTCCTTTTCATATTGATGTCCTTTCAAACCATGAAATATTTTACTCCCGGATTTTTCACACATTTTGGCATGAAACATCCAAAAGTATACGCTCATTATACAATATTCACGTTATTTTTACAAGTATTTCAGACAAATAAGACGCATATACAGCAAAAAAACAGCGAGATCCGCAGATCTCGCTGTTTTTCGCCTTACAGGCTACGCTCGTATAAGTAATCCTTGACGCCCTTGTGAAACCAAAGCATATAGATACACGCACAATCCAGGGCAACGGCAATCACCATCAGCGTGGTCAGAAAAATGCCGAGTCCTTGGGGCATGAGCTGCTCGGTAAAAGTCACCGTGCCGTCCATACTGGTTTCGTATTCGATGCCGATGCGCGCACCCGGCAGCAGGTCCTGGATGCGCCAAAGCCCCGAGAACACACCGAAAATATGGCTGATAATGGCCACCACGCGCGCCCAGGCTGCGCCGCGCAAAAGATAAGTGATCAACAGAATAAATACCGCAATGCTGACCACAGCTGACAAAAGCGATCCTGACGAAAGCAGGTTGATGACGACGCTGAACAACGTGGTAACTGCCATAAAAATGCAATAAATGATCAAAAAGCGTTTGCCGAATCGCTCGCGCTTCTCTTCCCTTGCGCAGATTTCCAGGATCTCTGCGGAGTATTCCATCTCCTCCCACGGGTTGCGCTCGCAGAACTCTGCAAAGGTCTCTCCGTGATAAGGCGATGCGCCGTGGGTGGCGGTCTTTGCCCCCAGCTGCTCAGCAATCCGCTCGGCTGACAGCTGATCATGAGAGGAAAGCTCGGCAAGCTTATCCTTGGCTTGAGTCAAGCGTTGATTCTGCTCAGTCACGCGGCCGCGCCAGCCCGCCAGTACGTCGCCGCACTTCTCGGGGCGCTCCAGCATGAGCGCGATCTCGTCAAGCGAAAAGTCGGCATGACGCAGCTCGGAAACAATGGCCAGCTCGCGCAGGTTGTGATCCGAGAAAACTAAGTATTCCCTGCCTCGCTCGCTGTATTTTTCAGGATGCACCAGCCCCCGTTCACAGTACAGTCGCACGGCACGCTCGGTCAATCCGGAGCGCTCGCATATCTCTTTCATTTTCATGACAGTGTCCTTTCAAAGTAAAAATGGGTTGCTACTTTTCGTGTGTAACAACCTCATTTTACATTCATACCTTGGGTAAGTTTCAAGGGATTTGACTCATTATTTACAGAAAATTCATCTTCTGTCGCTATCCGGGTACACCGCGCGGCTGCCGCCCACGAATTTGGGGCGCGTGCGCGCACACAGCACGCTTGCCTGCCCGATGGTGCTCTGCGAAATTCTCACGGGCACCGCCACGCTGCGCAAATGCATGCCGATCAGCGTACCGCCGATATCCATGCCTGCGTGTGCCCTGATGGATTCCACCGCGCAGGGCTCTTGCATATTCGCCCATGCAGCGGTTGCAAACGAGCCGCCTGCCTTGGGTTGCGGAATGACGCAGACCTCGCAGAGGTCGTACTGTTCGGCACATGCTCTTTCCACGATCAGCGCGCGATTGAGGTGCTCGCAGCATTGCGCTGCAAGGTACAATCCGCGTGCCGCGCAGGCCTCGGAAATGGCCTCGTAAACCGCATTTGCCACCTCGGGTGCGGATGCGTGGCCAATGCTGCCACCCGCAATCTCGGACGAGGAACAGCCCACCACCAAGATCTGCCCCGCCTTGACGTTTGCAGCATCCAGCAGCTGCTCGACTGCCAAGGACGCCTGGGCTTTGATTTGCTCTGTGCTCATATCAGCCCTCATATGCGTCGCGATCACAGATCAGTGTCACGTCAGCGTGCAGATTGAGGAAGGATGCGGGGCAAGAGGTGGATACTGTACCCGCAAGCATTGCCTTGACGGCCTCACGCTTGCCCTTGCCGTTTGCCAGGATAATGATCTTCTTGGCAGAGAGAATGGTGCCCATGCCCATGGTCAGCGCCTTGGTGGGAACCTCGTCTGCGCTTGCGAAAAAGCGTGCGTTGGCGTCGATGGTATCAGCAGTCAGAGCGGTAACGTGCGTTGCGGGGTGCAGCGCCTCTGCAGGCTCGTTGAATGCGATATGACCGTTGCGGCCAATGCCAAGGATCTGAATATCCGCACCGCCAAGTCCGCGCACGAATGCCTCGTATCTTGCAGCCTCTGCTGCAGCGTCAGCTGCGCTGCCGTCCGGCACGTAGGTGTTTGCCTTGTCTATATTGACGTGGTCAAACAGCTTGGTATTCATAAAATAGCGGTAGCTCTGCTCGTTTTCAGGCGAGATGGGATAATATTCGTCCAGGTTGACCGTGGTGACAGCCGAGAAATCCAGCTCACCCTTGTCACACATGGAAATCAGCTCGGCATACAGCCCCTCGGGGGTCGATCCGGTTGCAAGACCCAGCACGCAGTCGGGCTTATTCTTGATCACGTCGGCAACCATACCTGCGCCGACGCAGGACATTTCAGCGTAATTGTTACAGCAAATAATTTTCATCACAAAATCTCCTTCCAAAAATGTAGGCTTACCACTTGTCGCTCTCGTCCTCGGGGATGACTTCCTTGATGGCGGCGATCGCGCATTCGATCATGCTGTCGTCCGGCTCAAGCACGGTGATGTGCTGCAGCCAAACGCCGGGCAGAGAGATCAGACGGGTCAGGAAATTGTCGTATCTGCCTGCCAGCTTGAGCAGCTCGTAGCCGATGCCCATGACCAAGGGGAGCAATACTAAGGATATGCCGGTACGTACCAGCGTGGGAAGAACGCCGTGAATGGGGCCGAGAATTTCTTTCATGGAGCCACCGAAGATCGCGATAAACGAGGGCTCGATAAAGAACGAAACGAACACGTTGACCAGCACCATCAGAATCAGGAACGAGGTGCCGCAGCGGGGATGGAATCTTCTCTGCTTACGCACGTTTTCTACGGTCAGTTCAAGTCCTGCCTCATAACAGAAGATAGACTTGTGCTCTGCACCGTGATAGCGGAAGGTGCGGCGGATCTCCTTCATCAGGGAAACGGCAGCCATGTAGCCGACCACGATGACGATCTTGAGAATACCCTCGATCAGAGAGCGGATCAGCGACTCCAGCGCCACGTTTGCGGGCTTGAGCGCGGGGATCAGCCAGACCAGGAGATCGTAGAGTGCGGTGGGCACGAACTTAAACAGCACAATGGCAAGACCCAGACCCAGCACGACGCCAAGGATCATGACAAGCGTGGTGGTCAGCGATGCGCCGTCTGCCTTTTTCTTTTCCTTCTTTTCCTCAATGACGGGAGCCTCGACAGCGGTTGCAGCTTGTTCGGTGACGGGTGCTTGCTCCTCGACGAAAATCTCTTGTGCTACGGGTGCCTGCTCTGCGGGCGAATCGTGATTCTCCCCTACGGGCTCGGCAACGGGGGAGATGCCCTTCTTGGCGGCCTTTTTTGCAGCCTTGGCGGCTTTTTTGGCCTCGGCCTCGCGGCGCATTTCCTCCTCAGCCTCTTCAAGGCCGGAGATCTCAGCCGAGCGCATCAGGCACTTATAGCCCTGGATCATGGACATAGTAAAACTATATACGCCGCGCACCACGGGGATTTTTGCGATCAGCGGGGTTTTGCTGTCATTCTGCTTGATCTCGAGCACGATCTCGCCCTCGGGATTGCGCACCGCCATAGCGGTTTTCTTGGGTCCTCGCATCATAATGCCCTCCATCAGTGCCTGGCCGCCGATGGAAGTCTTTTTGCAAGGAGGACATTTATCTTTTTTCATATATTTCCCTCCATAATAAGGTGTTAACATAATATATCACATTACATGATAGCACACGTTTATTAACATGATATGAATTATTTGCACCTTTTTCGTTTTCGGCTTGACTTTCGGAAAATTTTGGGATATAATAGTTGTGTATGTGAAAACTCTCAATGGAGGATAAAAAATGAATTTTTCGGCATTAACCAATCTGCTCACCAATCAGGGCGGCGGTGGCGGTCAGATCATTATGACCATTATCATGGTTGTTCTGGTCGGCGTGTTCTTCTATTTCTTCATGATCCGCCCTCAGAAGAAGCAGGAAAAGGAAATCAACGAAATGCGCAACAGCCTGTCCGTGGGTGACGAGATCACCACCATCGGCGGCATCATCGGCAAGGTCATCAGCATCAGAGACGAAACTGTTGTCATCGAGACCAGCCACGACCGCACCAAGATCCGCCTGCTCAAGAGCGCGATCAGCAAGGTGGACGTCAAGGCAGAGGACGCACAGAAGTAATTGGGATTTCCCAAACATAAAAACGGCTCCGTACTCATATAGTATTACCAAATACGGTAATATTATGGATACGGAGGCGTTTTTTTATGAACAGATCGGTCAAAGGGATTCTTCCCGCACGCGCGCACAAAGCCGAGAAGGCACAAAGCAGCGGCAGCTTTGCAGCAGGAGCTTTGTGGGGCATGGCGTTTTGTACAGTCGGCGGGATCATTCTGCTTGTGGCAGGCGCACTTGTTGCGTACTTCACCCCCGACCCCAACGCGCTGATCCTGCCGCTGGGCTTTGGCGCGATGGTGCTCTCCTGCCTGCTTGGCGGCCTTGGCGTTGGGATCAAATGCGACTCGGCCATTCTTCCCTGCTCTCTGCTCTGCGCTTGCATTTACGTGGGTCTTGGGCTTTTGCTGGGACTGTTTTTCAGCGGTGAGCTGCGGCAATCCTTAACGCTTGGCTTAGGTCTTGGTGCATCGCTCGGCATTCGCGCGGGGCTGGTTGCCCTGTTTTGCGCCTCGGCCGTATTGACCGCGCAGATCAAAGGCAAAATCGCAGCAACACCGAGAAGACACAGATAAAAGAAAAACCCGCACCTGCGATGCAGGTGCGGGTTCTCTTTATTCATCGGAATTATTCCACGTAATTGTAAATTGCGTCCTCAATGTCAAAGCTCTCGACACGCATGTCACCCGGATCAAACCAAAGCGTGATGCCGCCGTTTTCGGGATACCAGCCCTCGCCCGTGACCAACGAGCCCTTTACCTTGGAGGTGCCCCAAGCGCCCGTGATCACACCGTCCTGATCATAGTCCAGGTAGCAGACCAGCATGACTGCCTTGACGTTGTCCGAATCGATCTTGAGATCGTCCAGATCGTTGATTCCCAGCTTGGCGATCAGATCAAAGAGCAGGTTTTCCCACGGAATCGCAATCTCGGCAGTCCAGCCGGAGCCATCCTCGCGTACCTTGGTCGCGCCCATAAGGCCGCCGATTGCCTCATCCTGCGAGCTCATGACGTAGTCCACGGAAGCTGCAGCATCCGACGTGATGCACTGTACGGTGACGTGCGCAGAGCCGTCCTCTTGCAGGCCGAACGAATAGAATACGCCGCGCTCATACATGCCGCTCTGGCCGCAAAGGCCGCCAAGATCCAGCTGAATCTGGAACGCATCGCCCTGATACGTGCCGTTCTCGCAAGCTCTGATGGTGGCATCGTTGACGTCAAACGCCATGTAAACGTATTCCAGGTCACAGGTGACCATCATGCCAAAGCCGTCGTCCGCACCGACCTCGCCAACCCATGCGTCCAAAGCGTCCGCACCAAAGTACATACCCCAATAGGGCAGCCAATTGTTGCCGTACCAATCGCCAAGATCACCGTCCATGATCAGCACATCCTGCAAAGAAGGCATGGGATCCACGGGAAGCTCGGTCTCCCCAGCAATCTCGGTGGTATCGACTTCAATATCCACGGGCCAGGTCTCCTCTATCCAGGTCTCATCCACCCATGTTTCGTACGACACGGTTTCATCACCCCAATAGCCCCCGGTCCATTCCTCCGCCCAATCTACTTCAATATCGGTTTCCACCTCGGGATGTCCTTCGAGCGCATCCCCCTCGGGCACGCCAATCGTGGCATCATTGCCCACGATTCGGTCAAGCAGTGCGCCCAGGTCAAGCTCGCCCTCGTAATCGGCAAGCAGCTCGCCTACAAGACCGTTGCCCATGTCACAAGAGACAAGCATGGTGCACAGCAAAAGTGCTGCCAAAGCAAAAGCAAACAATCTTTTTTTCATATTCTTTCCTCCTGTCATCTCAGTTTAGTCTATGATCGGATCCTCCACCGGCACCTCCTCGGTCTCGGGCACGGTGGTAAACATTTCAATCTCGAAATCATCATGGAATACCCAGCCGTCAATCAACGCGCCGATCGGATCGGCCAGCAGTGTCACACCGTTGAGCCCGGGCTCCAGCATCTCGGTCGGCACGGTCACGATAAAGCCGACGGGATAGTCCGCGCCCATTTCCCTGATCTTATCAAGCGTTGCCGCATCGGGCTCAAAGGTGGTAACGTACTCAAAATGCTTTTGGGTCGAGATATTCAACCAGTAATAAAAATCCATATCATCCGATCTGTTATAGCCCGCGTATCCCACGATGCGAATGCACTCAAGAGACTCGTCGATGTGGACAAAGCCATCCCAGTCCTCCAGCTGCTCCTCGTCAAGCAAAATCTCGGTTTCGGGCTCGTAGGAGCCATCTGTCTTATACACGCCCTCCACGTACAGGTATCCGTAACCCATCAGCTTGGGTACCTCAACGTCCGATCCGTAATCCCCGGTGGTCTGCGGCTCTTGCGTTTCAGGCGCAGGATCGGTAACGGGATATTCAACAGGCGGGGTGGTTTCCACCTCAACAGTTCCCCACGGCTCAATCGGATCGATTGCAACAATTTCAGATTCCTCAAGGCCCACAGAGGGCTCGACAATGACGTGATTTCCCTGTTCCTTCAAGTCTCCTATCAGCTCGGCAACAAGACCGTTGCCCATATCGCATGCTACAAAACTGCAGCATAAACAGGCTATCAAAAAGAACAATGCAATTCTTTTCATAGGTACCTCCTTTATCCCTGCGTTTCTTCCGCGATCTCGGTTTCGATCTCGGGCTGTGGCATCAAAACGTCGATTTGCTGCTCATAAATCACCGGAGCGTTCTCTCCTATCAGGGCATCAATCGGAACTACGCCGCTCAGATAAATCGTATCCCCGGTATTCCACAACGCCTCAACGGGTACGGAAAATTCGAACACGGTCATGCGCTTCTCGTATTCCATACCGATCAATGCAACGTCGGATGCATCGGGCGTGACAATGCTGATCGGTTCGCTGTGTACACCTGTATCCCCATACCAAGTCATCACTGTTAAGTAATAGGTCACATGCGGCATAACGTCATACGTAGCGTATCCTCGGATACGAAGCTCTCCCTGTGTAAAGTCTTCAGCATTCAACATGCTCTCCCACTCCCGAAGTTCCTCTCCGAGATCCAATACGCCATTCCAGTCCTTCAGCTCCCCAAAGGTCATCAGCGGTGCAGACTTCCCATTTGGTGTGTGCAGCGTTATCCCGAGAAATCCACACGTTTCCAGAGTCGGAAGCTCTGAAGTCGTATCCGTGCGGTTGACCACAAATTTGATCATCTGCATGGTATATTCTCCCTGCTCATTGGTTGCGCGTGCATAGCAGGTCACGGTATGGCTTCCCGGAGAAAGCTCGGATACCGGGATCACGATATCACAGTAGTTGAGCGCTGCAGTACCGTTGATCGTCCATTCACCATGTGCTCTTGTCACAAAGCTTTCATCGTACAGAATTTCGCCGCCGTCGATCGAATAACCCAGTATCGCCCCCTTTTCAGGGCAACGCCAGCACCCTCGCACGATCAGCGCGGAAATGCTGTCGTCCACGTCAGCCTGACCATTCCATTCGTGACTGTTCTCCGACGTAAAGTAGCGGCCTACAATCTGCTCACCGTTGACCACGGCAACCAACGTATAAATGCTGAATCTATGCGTTGGCCGAGGCTCGTCGGGTGCATCAAGGTCGCATTGACCGCAATCGCAGCCCGTCTCGGGCGGCTCGGTCGTGCTTACCTCGGTCGTCACGTAAGAATTTTGCGTGGTTTGGATTTCTACGGGCGGTATAGGGTCAATAGCCTCTTCGATACAATCCTCGATCGGATAAAGATGTTCATCCGCACGATCGGTCCCACCGAACAGCTCGGCCACAAGGCCACCTCTTGTGTCACAGGAGGTTAAGACCGTCATACAAAGCGCGGTCAGAAGTAAAATCGTGATCGTTTTTTTCATGGCGATTGCCTCCTTTCATTGCTTACAATATTCAGATTTTCGCTTTTTTGATCCTTCTCTTCATCTTGGCAAGGTCGCGCAGCATCTTGAGCGTGTCACGCACCAAGTTGACCGACGACTCGCGGTGATTGATGATCTTGACCGGGATCTCGTGGATGGTCATGCCGTACTTGACCGCCCACAAAATGGCCTCAAAGTCAAAGGCGAAGCGATCCACCTCGCATCTCGGAAAGATCTTTTTGACCGCATCCCCCGTAAACGCCTTGCAGCCGCACTGGGAGTCGGACAGCTTAAAGCCACCCGCCAGGCAAAGCACCTTGATATAGGTCTTGCTGGCCAGCTTACGGATGGGTGTATAGCCCTCGTAGCCGTCCTTGGAGAGGTTGCGCGAGCCGATGACCATATCTGCCTCGGGATGCTCCAAAAACGCGTCTCGCACGCGCGCGATCACGTCGGTGCCGTAGGCAAGGTCGGCATCGGTGAACATGACGTAATCTCCCTTGGCGGCAAGCATGGCGGTGCGGACGGCGTAGCCCTTGCCGCGATTCTGCTCGTAGCCCACGACGCGCACAGAAGGCAGATGCATCTGCTCTACCAGCTTGTCGCAGCCGTCCTTGGAGCCGTCGTTGGAGAAAATGATCTCGTAATCGTCAAAATTCGCCTGCATATAGTCGGACAGCTGACGCGCGGTGTCCTCGATGATGCTCGACTCGTTATACATGGGAATGCAAAGTGAAAATTTCATGATATTGATAGTCCTTTTCGTTTATTTTCTGTATATGTAAAGCAGCATGTCCACTTCTGTGGTCAGAGTGTCCAAGGCTTGCAGCTTTGCCTTGTCGGCCTCGCTTGTGCGCCAATAGTAGGGCGTCATGGAAAACAGCGCCGCAATGTCGTCCTGCCCTTCGACCGTGATCTCAAAGGTCGCGCGTCTGGTTTCCACCGGTGTCATCGCGGTGGGCAGATCGGCTCGCTCGGCATTTTCGTAGGTGGTTTCATACAGGGCGCGCTTGAGCCCCATCAGATGCTGCTTGCCTGCTCCCAAAAGGAACAGATAACCGCCATCCCGCAGCACGCGGGCGTATTCCTGCCCTGCGCAGGGCGCGAAGATATTGAGCACGCCGTCCGCGCACGCGTCGGATACCGGCATGGTGTACACCGAGGCCACGGCGTAGGCCGCGTTGTCAAGCCCCTGCAGGCTTGCATCCTTGGCGGCACGCGCACAGCCGAATTTGGAAAGGTCAAAGCCCAGCATGCGGTATCCCTGCCCTGCCATGCGGTTGGAATACCATCCCTGCCCGCAGCCCGCGTCAATCAGCGCAGAGCCGTTTGGCAGATAGTCACGAACCGCCCGCTCCAGTACCTCGGCGGCAGGTGCGTAATAGCCCTTGCCAAGAAAGCTTGTCCGCGCGGCAATCGCCTCCTTGGAGTCGCCTCCGGGCATGTGTCCCGTGGCAAGGTTGACGTACCCTTCCTTTGCCACGTCAAATTTATGCTTGCCGCCAAGGCAGCAAAGCGCTTTTTCCTCGATCCGCACGCCGTTTTTGCACACGGGGCAGACCAGGATATCGGTCAGATTGTTTAACATGTCGTATCTCTCCGTTCTCTTCCCACCAAGGCAAGATACTCGTCGTAACTCAAGAGCAGTCGCAAGGCGTCCAGCAGCGCATTGGCCGTCATGTCTGCGGGCAGCCCGCAGGCCAGCGCAATCTCTGTGCGTCTCGCCTTACTGTCTGCACCGCCCGAAAGCCCGTCTAAGAAGAAATCGGTCTTGGAGAGCGGATTTTCGCGATAACGCTCGGCCGCGTCACCCTTGGCATATGGCGCGAGCAGCTCGTAAAGCAGCTCTGTATCCATGCCCTCCACGCCAAGCAGTCCTTGTGCGCCCGGCGCTTGCTTGCGGCGCTCCTTGCCCTTGATTTGCGGGATGTACAGCTGGATCAGCCTGTCCTTGGGGATCAGACCCGAGATATGTGAGCGGATGACCTTGCCGCCGCCGTCGCTGTCGGTCAGCACGATGATCATGCTGCGCTGTGCAAGCCTTTGCAAAAGGCTTGCAAGCTCTGTATTCTTGAACACGCCGAATCCGCCCGTGGAGATGATCTGCCCCTCGACGACCGAGGACAGCTTGATCTTATCATATTTCCCTTCCACGATGATGGGATACGGAATCACAAGCCTTTCCATCGTAAATACCTCTTAAAGTAAACTCATCAAAAGCACCGCCGCGCCAAGCAGTATGCGGTAAACGCCAAACGGCGCAAAGCCGTGGCGGGCGGAGAAATCCATCAAAAATCGGATGGCCAGGCGCGAGGTGACGTATGCGGTCGCGCCCGCAACCAGTAAGACCAGCGCCGCCTCGTACGGCATACGCAGACCGTTTTGCAACAAAAACTTGCCAAAGCCCAACGCCTTGAGCCCCGACGCGCCAAGCATGACCGGCACGGCCATGAAAAAGGAAAACTCAGCCGCAGCCTTGCGGGAAAGCCCCAGCAGCATGCCGCCAAGGATGGTGGCACCCGAGCGCGACGTACCGGGGATCAGCGAAAGCATCTGAAACGCGCCCACGCCAAGAGCGACGGTATACGGCATCCTCTCAAGGTCGGTCACGCGCGGCGTCTTGCCCCTTTGCACCCTTTCCACGACGATGAACAACACGCCGTACAGGATCAGCATGCAAGCGACAACAACGGGCGTATACAAAAGGCCGTCCATGTCCTTACCGGTAAGCTTTTCCAATAATTCGTCCAGCACAATGCCCGCAAGCCCCGCGGGAATGCATCCCACCAAGGCACGCGACCAAAGGCTGATCGCCAATTTCTTTTTCTCGCGGCTCTGTCCTGCGTGAAACAGCCGCTTTGCATACGTGGTGACAACTGCCAAAATCGCGCCAAGCTGAATGGCGACCAAAAAGAATTCCGAAAACTCGGCGGAAAATTGCGGGTGCACGTCAGTGCCCACATGCAAGGCAAGCAGATCCTCAAGTAAGATCAGATGCCCCGTGGAGCTGACGGGCAGCCATTCGGTCACGCCCTCCAGAATGCCGTAAAGCAACGATTTGAGCAGGTATATCCCCATTTATCTCCTATCAGAGCGAATCGGGTCTGCGCTTGTCAAAGCCCTTGGGGCTGCCTGCGCGCATGATGTCGCCCTCGCGTATTTCAAAGGGTACGCGGCACCAGAAAATCATGGAAGGATGCGGTGCTGCGGGAATGGTCGAGCCGTCTGCGGCATAAAGCTCGCAAACCTCAAAGCCGCGACCGATCTTGCCGGGAGAGATGACCTCAGCCCCCTCGCCCACGCTGACCTTGTTTCTCTGCACAAAGCGGTAAAGGCTTCCCTGTTCTGTTTGCATGGGCACGCCTGCCGCTGCCAGCGCATCTGCTTCCTCTTGATTATATTCCACGGCCGTTGCGAAATATGCCTTTTCGCGCATATATCCGCATTCCCCAAGCAGTTGGGGATTGTTCATAGGGTCGTCTAAGTAAAATCCCGTGCCGTAGGTGCGGTGAGAAACGCTTTCCAATTCGGAGAGCCACTCGGGATTGAACTTATAATGCTCGGGGTCTGCCGTATAAGCATCCATGGCCATGCGGTAGGCATTGGTGACCACGGCTGCGTAGTACGCGCTCTTCATTCTGCCCTCAATCTTGAAGGAATCAATGCCGCTCTGCATCAGCATCGGGATGCAATCAATGGTGCACATGTCCTTGGAGGACATGATGAACGTGCCAAGCTCGTTCTGCTCGATCGGGATGGGCATCTCGGGTCTCTTTTCCTCGACCAGCACGTAATTCCAGCGACAGGGCTGCGAGCAGGTACCGCGATTGCCGTCACGGCCGTTGAGCGCGTTGGCGAGCAGGCATCTGCCGCTGTAGGAAACGCACATTGAGCCGTGCACGAACGCCTCCAGCTCCACGTCCGCGGGCAGGGCCGCGCGGATGGCGGCAATCTCGGAAAAGCTCAGCTCACGTGCCAGCACCAGTCTCTTTGCGCCAAGCGCTGCCCACGCGCACGCTGCAGCGGGGCTGACAATGCTTGCCTGCGTGGAGATATGGATCTCCATATCGGGCAAAATCTCTTTGACTGTGGACAGTACACCCATGTCCGCTATGATCATGGCGTCAATGCCATAGTCCTTGATTTCGTGTAAAAATTTGCGCAAGAGCGGGTATTCCGCGGTGCGCGGCATGGTGTTGACCGTCAGATACAGCTTTTTGCCGCGCGCGTGGGTATATTCCACCGCTTCCTTGAGCTCATCGTTTGTAAAGTTATCTGCCGCAGAACGCATACCAAACATCTGTCCTGCGCAATACACGGCGTCCGCACCGTAAAGCAGCGCCGCCTTGAGTTTTTCAAAGTTCCCCGCCGGGGATAAAAGCTCGGGCATGTTGACCCCTCCATCTTCTGTATGCGTCCTTATCTATATAGACGCGAAAATTTCAAAAATGTTCCGTATTTTGAGAAAATTTTTCAGTTTTCCTTTTCCTGCTGCTTTTTTTCCTTTGCTTTATTGACTGCAGGACGGATGACCTGGGTATATACGATCACGCCGACCAAGAGACAGAGCGTCAGGCAAGGCCACAGGATATATCCCTTGGGCGTCAGCACCAGCACCAGAATAAAGGTCAGAAGCGAAAGGCCGAACAAGGAGCACAGAAAGACCGTGATCAGATTGCGCTTTTTCTGCTGCTTGGCGCGATATGCCTTGACCTCGTCATTTTCGTGGCTTGCCCCGACTGCCGCCTGCTTTTCAAGGCGGTCAATCTCCTTTGCGTACTGCTCGTAAAGCGCGTCCGCATCGCGGTAGCCGTGGATCTTTTGGAGCAGCGAGAGCGAGCGGTAATATTCGTGCACCGCACAGGGCGCAGGCTCGGTTGCTTCGGTGTAGATCTGTAATTTTTCGTCCTCGGTATATGCCATAAGATTCTCCTTACAAAAAAGCATACTTTTTTTGATTATAACATATTTTGAAAAAATTCACAAGGGGTTTAGGCAAATATCCTTGCAAAAGAAAAAGCCCGAATTCCAAAGGATTTGGAATTCGGACTGATTTTACAGAATCAACAAAGCGACGGCGCAAAGCACGACGACAAAGCCGAAGTTGAAGGCCGTGAACTTGGCAAGATACGAGCCTGCCTTGCCGGGATTGTGCGCGCAGTATTCGCGGAAGGTGATCAGCGAGGCAAGAGACGCGATAAGCGTACCTGCACCGCCGATATTGACACCCAGAAGCAACGCGGGATAATCGGCCGTAAACTGCGAGAGCAGGATAGCCGAGGGTACGTTACTGATGACCTGGCAGGAAAGCACCGAGAAGATCAGCGTGTTCTTTTCAAGAAGTCCGCTCATAAGAGTGCTGACGGCGGGAATGCGTGCCATGTTGCCAGCAAACACAAAGAAGCAGACAAACGTGCCAAGCAGACCGTAATCCACGTCGGCAAGTGCCTTGCGGTCCATGAACAAGAGTGCTGCCGTGATCACGATCAGGCCCAGCCAATAAGGCACGATGCGGAATACCACCACAAGCGCCAGCGCAAACAGCGCAAGATAGATAACGGTGCGGCCGACGGGCAGCTTGCTCTCCCCTTGTGCGGGCATTTCCAGCTTGACGCGGGGCAGGCACAGGCAGCAGATTGTGATCAGCGCGATGGCTGCTGCAAACGGGATGGCCATAATGCCCATGAATTCGCCCGTGGGGATATTGAAATAGCTGTAAAGATAGAGATTCTGCGGGTTGCCGAAGGGCGTCAGCATGCCGCCGAGATTGGCAGCGATGTTCTGCATGATGAATACGAACGCCATATGTTTCTGCATGCCCGTATAGCTCAGCACGAAAAAGCCAAGCGGCAGGAAGGTCAGAAGCGCCATGTCGTTGCTGATCAGCATCGAGCCGATAAAGGTGATCCACACCAGGGCCAGCACCGCCATGCGCAAGGATCCCGTGCACTGCACGATTTTGCGCGCCAGTACCGTGAAAAAGCGGATGTTCTTGAGCGCACAGATCACCGCCAGCGTACAAAACAGGCAGGTCAGCGTTTTCAGGTCAAAATAGCCAAGATAAGCCGCGTCCGGGGGCACGATGACCGACGTGACGGCTGCGCACGCAAGCGCGATCAGCAGCACGACGTTCTTCTTGGCAAACGCCCCTGCCTTGCGCAGCGTGTCTTGTGGATGTATAACAAACCGAGGATGCAATCTTTGTTGAATCATCACAAAATCCTTTCGCCCCGTAAAATTTCACAACGAGAAAAATTATACTACAATGCGCCCCGGATGTCAAGGGTTTTTCCTAAAAAATGCAAAAAAACATCCGTGCACCGTAAGGTGCACGGATACTTTTGCTTATGTAAGATTACTCAGCGTCAGCCTCTGCAGCTTCCTCAGCGGGAGCAGCCTCAAGCTCAGCCTTAGCCTCTTCCAGAAGAGCGCGGATGGACAGGTTGACTTTCTGCTTCTCGTTGTCGATAGCAACGATCTTAGCATCAACGATCTGGCCGATCTCAAGCACGTCTGCGGGCTTTGCGATCTTGGTCATAGCGATCTGGGAAATGTGGATCAGACCGTCTACACCGTCAACGATCTCTGCAAATGCACCGAAGGGCATCATGCTGACGATCTTAACGCTTGCTACGTCACCCTCAGCGTAGGTGTGGGTGAATACGTACCAGGGGTTGGTCTCTGCGGTCTTGTAGCCCAGAGCGATTCTCTTCTTTTCCTTATCAAAGCTCTTGACGAAAACAGTCAGCACGTCGCCGATTGCTACAACGTCAGCGGGAGACTTGATTCTCTTCCAGGACAGCTCGGATGCGTGAACCATGCCGTCAACGCCGCCCAGGTCAATAAATGCACCGTAAGAGGTCATGCTCTTTACGACGCCGGTATAGGTCTTGCCTTCCTCGATCTCGTTCCAGAAAGCTTCCTGAGCAGCCTTGCGCTCGTCTCTCTGTACCAGACGGATGGAGCCCTTAGCTCTCTTGCCGTCACGGATCTCGATGATTCTCAGCTTAACAGTAGTATTCAGAATGGTGTTCAGGTCGCCGTCCTTGGGAACGCCGGTCTGAGATGCGTGTACGAACACGCGGTTGCTGTCAACGGAAACGATGACGCCACCCTTTACGACTTCGACAACAGTGCCCTCCAGCACTTCCTCGGAGTCCTTAGCTGCGACGATTCTGTACCAGTTCTTGTCAGAATCAACGCGCTTCTTGGAAAGTTCAGCAACTCCCTCGATGTCGCTGACACGAATGACAAAGGCATCTACCTTGTCACCTCTGTGGAATCTGTCAGTCAACTTTTCGGGAGAATCATCAACTTGCTCGGCCTTGATGTAACCCGTAACGCCTGCGCCGAGGTCCAGCTGGATCTCTGCATCGGTAACGTATTCAACGGTTCCGGTAACGACATCTCCTGTATTTAAAGTTTTGAGTGATGATTCCAACAGCTCTTCAAAGTTTTCAATAACTTCGCTCATGGTTTTTTCTACCTCCTCAATTATATCGCGCGGTGTTGAGGCACCTGCCGCGATCCCCACCCTTTGGTGAGTAAACGGTCCATACGCAGAAAGCTGTGCAGCACTTTCAACCAGGTAGGTATCCTTGCACGCACTCTTGCTGATATGGTACAGTTTTGTCGAATTTGAACTGCTCCGACTTCCTATGACAATCATGCAATCACACGTGCCGGCAAGGCTTTCAACCTCTTTCTGGCGAATTTCCGTGATACTACATATTGTATCAAAAATTATCGGATTTGTATATAGTTTTTTGATAAATTCTTTCGTTTTTAACCATTCGCCCAATTTTTGTGTTGTTTGGGCAACAATAATTGGTACTTTTGCGCATATCTTTTCCCACTTTTCGGGGGTCAGAATACGCCCGAGCTCCTCGGTATCCGAAAATACGATTTTTTCGCCGTCAAAGCGGGACAAAAAGCCCACGACCTCGGGGTGCTCGGCTGCGCCAAGCACGAATAACACGTTGTCGGGTTGGTTGTGCTCGGCCACGATTTTATGGATCTTTCGGACGAACACGCAGGTGCAATCCTCAAAGGAAAAATACGGATTTTTCGCACTGCACGCCAAAAGCTGCTGCTCGGTTTGCTTGGTCATACCGTGCGCGCGTACGAACACCTTGACGGGTGCACTTTCGCAGGCTTGGGCGCAAAGCCGGTCAAGATCCGCTTCACTTGCGATACCCACACCCTGCGCTGCAAGACGGGAGACGTAGGTCTCGTTATGGATCAGCTTTCCGAGCGTATAGATACGCGTACCGGGAGCGTGCCCGGCAATCTCCTTCTCCACCGCTTCTGCTGCTCTGCCCACGCCAAAGCAAAAGCCTGCGTGCTTGGCTACGATCACTTCTCTTTTCATGCATCCTGCTCCTTGCCCATGAACTGCTCGCCCAGCGTACAGATGCGGTCAAATACCTTATTTGTAATGGCGGCATATTCCGCCTTTCCCGAAAGGCCTGCAGAGTACTCTTCATAAGACATGGGGGCTCCGATCACGATATCCAGTCTGCGGCCGAACTTGTATTTGTAGTCCTTCATGCAAAGGTAGCATGGCAGAACGGTGGCATGCGTACGGCTTGCGATCATGCCGATGCCGTGATGGATTTCGGTCTCTCTGGGATTGACGCCAACATTGCGGTGTCCCTGCGGGAAAATGCCCACGCACTTTCCCTCTTCCAGCATGGCAATGCTGCGCTTGATGGCGGAAACGTCACCGCCCTTACGGTCAACGGGAAACGCGCCAAGCCCCTTGATCAGCCAGTTTAACAGCGGAATTCTGAAAAGCTCCTTTTTGGCCATGAAATGCGGCTGCTGCTTATGCGTCGCCCCACACAGAAAGATGGGATCCGCAAACACGGTATGGTTAGCGCAGATGATATATGGGCCGTCCTCGGGGGAAGGCTCGTTCTCCGCGCCATGCACGTGCACACGAAACAGCCATAAAAACGGCTTGCGCAGCACACCGTGAAATACGCGATAAAATCCGCTCTTCATCTTACAGATCGTTCAGCTTATCGCCCAGCTTTTCCTTGATAAAGGCAAGCAGGCTCTCAAGGCTCTCCTCAAAGGTCAGCCCCGAGTTGTCGTACATAATAGCGTCGTCCGCGGGGATGGCAGGGGCAATATCGCGGCCTGCATCCTGTGCATCACGAGCAACCATTTCCTCCATGACCTGCTCGAGCGTCACGTCCTGTCCCTTTTCCCGCAGCTCCAGATAGCGGCGCTTTGCACGGGTCTCGGGAGAGGCGGTCATGAATAGCTTGAGGTCCGCATCGGGCAGAATGACCGTACCGATGTCGCGACCGTCCATGATCACGCTGTTCTTGCGCGCGATCTCCTTCTGTGTCTCCAGCAAAAATGCTCTGACCGCGGGGATCTTGGAAACGCCGGACGCGTACATGGAGATCTCGGGCTCGCGGATGCGGTCACCGGGATTTATGCCGTTGAGATAAATGTTCTGCACGCCATCCTCAAACTTGACCTCAATATGGATCTCGGGTAAAAGCGAGATCACGGCAGCGGTATTCTCCCAGGAAAAGCCGTGGTCACGCACGTAAAGACCCACGGTGCGGTACATAGCACCCGTGTCCACGTAAACGATGCCCAGCCTTTTGGCAATAGCCTTGGAAAGCGTTGTCTTACCGGCTCCGCCCGGTCCGTCAATGGCAATCTGAATCATAATGAAGCTCCTTGTAATATCTTAATAATCGGTAGCGGCACTCTCGCCTGCGAGGTGTCCGGTAGAAAATGCGATCTGTAAATTAAAGCCGCCCGTATATGCGTCCACATCCAGCACCTCGCCCGCAAAGTAAAGGCCCGAAACAAGGCGGGATTCCATGCTGGCAGGCTTGATCTGGCGCACGTCCACGCCGCCCTTGGTCACGATGGCCTCGTCAATGGGTCGAAAGCCTGTCAGCCTGACAGAAAAGCTCTTGAGCAGCGACACAAGCACATGACGCTCCTCGGCCGTGATCGAGTTGACCTTTTTGCGCGGGTCAATGCCCGAGCGCGCGACCACCACGTCAATCATTTTCTGCGGCAAAAGGTCGCCAAGGCTGTTGACGAAATCCTTATTATGATACTTGGAAAAATCCGAAAGCATACGCGCATCCAGCGTTTTTTCGTCCAGCGCGGGCTTGAGATCGATATACGCAGTATATTTCCCGGGCGCGATATCCGGCAGGTGCGCCGATGCGCTGAGAATCATAGGGCCTGTCAGGCCAAAATGCGTGAACATCATCTCGCCGAAATCGCGGTACACCGCCTTGTCCGTGGCGTTGTCCTTGATGACAAGCCCCACGTTGCGCAAGGAAAGCCCCTGCATGGTGCGGCAATCGTGGCCCTCACAGGTAATGGGCACCAGCGAAGGGATCAGCCTTGTGACGTTGTGCCCTGCATAGGCTGCGAAACGGTAGCCGTCACCGTCCGATCCCGTCAGCGGATAGGACTTGCCGCCCGTGCACACGATCACGCGGTCAAATTCATAAATTTTATCGGTACGCAATCCGCAAACGCGTCCGTTCTCGATCTGCAAGGCACTCACTCTCTCGCATACCACCTTGACGCCCGCGTCCTGCACGGCACGCTTCATGGCGTTGACGATATCAATGGCCTTATCCGATTCGGGAAAGACCCGGTTGCCTCGCTCAGTCTTGAGCGGCACACCCAGATCCTCGAAAAAAGCCTTGATGTCCGCTGTGGTAAAGGCTGCCAGCGCGCTGTAAAGAAAGCGCGGATTGGTGGGCACGTTGGAAAGGAAGGTATCTCTGTCGCAATCGTTTGTCACGTTGCATCTTCCCTTGCCCGTAATGCGCAGCTTTTTGCCAAGGCGATCGTTTCGCTCAAACAGCGTCACATCTGCGCCCATATTGGCGGCAGCCACGGCTGCCATCATACCCGCAGCACCGCCGCCCACGACGGCAACGCGCACGGGAGAAAAATCGTTATAATCCATACTCATTGCTGGGTTTTGTCATAAATATCGTATTCGTCCCACAGCACCTCAAGGTGACGAAGTCGCTCGGTCACCTGCTCCTGGCAAACGCGGGAAACGGCTACGACAAGCGCGTTGATCACGCTCAGAGGGGCGACCAGCGAATCCACAAAGGAAGCCATGTCGCTTTGTGCGACCAGCAGCTGATCTGCACTTGCGGCAAGCGGAGATTCTACGCTGTCGGTCAGACAGATGACATCCGCACCGCTCCTGTGGGCATACTCGGTAGCCTTGATGATTCTCTTGGAGTATCTGGGGAAGCTGATGGCTATGACCACATCGCCCTCTCCAACGCTGACCATCTGCTCAAACACCTCAGCACCCGAGGCGGTCTGCACGCGGCGCACGTTGTCAAAAATCATACGCAGGCTGTGGTCCAAAAAGGATGCCAGCGAGGACGAGGAGCGTACGCCTAGAATGTAGATATTCTTTGCGCCCACGATGCTGTTCACTGCAGCGTCAAACGCTTCGCGGTCAATGCCCTCCAGCGTCTTGCGGATCTTTTCAGCATCCGACTCCAGCACCTTGGAGAGCACGTCGCCCTTACCGATCAGGTTGTTGGTGACCTCGATACGCTGGAAGGAGGTCAGCTTGGTGCGGATCAACTCCTGCAGCGATTTCTGGAACTCGGGGTAGCCCTCGTATCCAAGCTCGATCACAAAGCGCACGACGGTGGACTCAGAAACGCCTACCGCCTGCCCCAGCTTGGATGCGGTCATGTAAGCCGCCTTGTCATATTCCTGCAAAATATATTTCGCGATCAGCTTTTGCCCCTTGGAAAAGCCGGTCATATTCTCTTCAAGAAGTCTTAAAATGTCTCTTTTCATAACAGATTTCCTTTCTGCCGTCAAGATTGGTGCTCAAAGCACGCCAACTTTAATTATACACCCATTCTTTTTGGGTGTCAAGGCTTTTTGCAAGTCTTTAGGCGCAAAATTGCATTTTAGGAGCACTGCAATTCTGCGCCAATGCAGAATGCAGAATGCAAAATGCAAAATTGCGGTAGAAAAGCCGCCTGATGGGCGGCTTTTCTACCATAACTCTTCACTTACTGATTTCTCGCAAACTCACTTGAAAGCATGGAATAGGTTCCCACGGTGCGATACGCGCCCTTGACCAGCATGGCCTCGCGTCTTTCTCCCTCAAAGCGCATGCCAAGGCGCTCCATGAGCCTGCAGGAGCGGTCGTTACCCTTTAAGTACCTTGCCTCGATGCGATGCAGCTTGAGCGCGACAAAGCCAAAGCGTACCACCTCGGCAACCGCCTCGGTCGCATACCCCTTGCCACAGTAGTCGGGATGAAATACGTAGCCGATCTCGCCTGCGTCGTTGGGGTAATCAAAGCGCGTAAAGCCGCAAGAGCCGATGACTCTGCCGCTTTCCTTTTCCACCACGGCCCAGTCGAAATAGTCGCCCACGCTGTATCTCTGCCCGATATAGCGCAGATAATCCTGCGTGTACGCCATGCTCGTGTGCGGTGCCCAGGTCAGATACTCGGTCACGTCGCTGCGGCAGGAATAGGCGTAAATATCCTCCTTGTCCGAAACCAGCATCTTGCGCAAGATCAGTCGCTCGGTCTGGAGCGTGGGGATTTTTGAAAAGATACGGTATATGCTTTCCTTTTTCATGGATATTGCTCCTTTGGTCGTCATATCCCCATTATAACGGATTACAAGAGCTTTTGCAAGAGTATGGAAAAATTATTTGCTAAATATTACTCCCGAGCGGTGACAAGACACGACTTTTGTGATATAATGGATGGGAATATGAAAAAGAGAGGAGGACGCATATGAAAGAACAGCTTGGCCGCGTGATGGTACCCGTGCTGCTGGGTGACGGCGCACAGGCAAAAGGCATTGCGCGCAGACTTTACCGCCGCTTTGGCGTGATCTCGCACATCTATTGCGCTCACCCCTCGCTCTTTACCTATCTGCTTTCCTGCGCCCGTGTGGTGCGCACGCCCGACTATCTGCAAGGGGAGCTGCTGCTCGAGGATCTTTGCACCTTTGCGCGGGAATACCCCGATCTGCTCTTTTGTCTGATCCCCTGCACCGATGCATACAAGGCCTTTTGCATGGCGCATGCGGAAAGGTTAGAGCCCTACTACGTCATCCTGCAGCCCGAGCAGCTTGCCCGCGATGCGCTGCCCTATCTTTCCAAGGAGGAGATGGCCGTATGAAGCTTTCCGAACTCATCCGAGATTTAGCATATACCTGCTCGCGTCCCATTCCCGACGCAGAGATCACTTATATCTGCCACGACTCGCGCAAGGCGGGTCCCGACGCGCTGTTCGTATGTATTTGCGGCTACGTCAGCGACGGACACAGCTACGCCCTGTCTGCTTATTCAAACGGTGCACGCGTATTCGTGGCGCAAAAGCCGCTCTCGCTGCCCGCTGACGCGCTGGTGCTTTACGTGCCCGATTCCCGCCTCGCGCTTGCCAAGCTGGCAGCCGCCATAAACGACCACCCCGCGGACAAGCTGCACATAATCGGTATTACGGGCACCAAGGGCAAAACCACCACCGCGCTGATGATCCACGGTGTGCTGGAATCGCTGGCCATTCCCTCGGCCTACATAGGCACCAACGGCATTGATTTTAGCGGCAGACACTACGCCACGGTCAATTCCACGCCTGAAAGCTTGGATCTGCACGAATACATGGCGCAGATGGTGGAATGCGGTATCAGATACGTAGTCATGGAGGTGTCCTCGCAGGCACTCAAGCTGCACCGCGTGTACGGCATCAGCTTTGACACCTGCATCTTTACCAATCTCTATCCCGATCACATCGGTGGCGTGGAGCACGCCGACATGGAGGAATACAAATCCTGCAAGAAAATGCTGTTCTCCTTCCCCGGTATCAAACATATCCTGTGCAACGCGGACGATCCCGAGGCGGCATACATGGTCGAAAGTGCAAGCGCGCCCGTGACCACATTTGGCAAGGGCAAGACTTGCGATTGGCGCGGCAGCCGCGTCAAGGCCGAAATCTGTCACCGCGTACCGGGTACGACATTTACCTGCCACACACCGGATGGTCTTACCCTGCCCGTACAGATCCCCTTCCCCGGTGATTACAGCGTTTACAACGCGCTGTGCGCTCTGGCGGTTTGCGACAAGCTGGGCATTCCGCTTGAGGACAGCGTCGCCGCGCTTGGCCACGTGCGCGTCAAAGGTCGCTTTGAGCCTGTATTTCTGCCAGGTCGACCCGATACCACCTTTATCATCGATTACGCGCACAACGGGGCTTCCCTGCGTGCCGTGCTGGAGTCCTTGCGTGCTTATAAGCCGAGGCGTCTGATCTGCTTGTTCGGATCTGTGGGCGACCGCACGCAAATGCGCCGCTTGGAGCTTGGCGCGGTGGCAAGCGAGCTTTGCGACCTCTCGATCCTGACCTCGGACAACCCGGGCAACGAATCTCCCGATCAGATCATCGCGGACATTGCAGCCGCCTTTACCCACGACCGCTATGTCTCTATCCCCGACCGCGCCGAGGCGATCGCCTGGGCGGTGAAGCAAGCGAAAAAAGGCGACGTGATCGTGCTTGCAGGCAAGGGCCACGAGACCTACCAGTACGTGCGCGGCAAATACCTGCCCTTCTCGGAAAGGGAGATTTTGATGGAAGTTGATAAGATGCTGTAATAACATTCCCAGTCCAACTCACAGTTGTAGTTAGTCGAATTCGTGAAATACCCTGTCGCTTCCAATACGTCAAAAAATACGGTATAATATCAGCACCAAGAAGAAAGAGGTGTGAATTATGATAAACAAAACCCATTTTGGAAAGAAAATAGCTGTACTAAGACGTAAAGCAGGATTATCACAAACAGATTTAGCCGAAAAGCTTGGTATTACATCACAGGCGGTATCAAAATGGGAATGTGGCAATGCAATACCGGATATTGATATACTCCTGGAGCTATCCCATCTGTATAAAGTTACAATTAACGAGATGCTTGAAGATGTTGATCTGCTTTGCGAATTAACCGGCAAGGAAACCGGCCGCTCTGGAATAGCCTATTTTGTGCCGGAGCAGGAACGAGATTATAATCTCGAATGGGTAAACAATATACAAAGCGGGAAATGGATCAAGCGTAATTGGGAACGCTCACGAGCCGACAATGCCTATATGGACGGTGTCGGAAAGCAGATCGCTTCTCAAGGCGGAATCATTCTTGAAATCGGCGCAGGTCCCGGTGGTGGATATATGCCCTACATTCTCAAAGCAAATCCGGATTCGACGGTAATCATCAGCGATCTTTCTCCAACGGTTGTTCGGGAATGGAAATCTTTCTTGGACAAGTCGCTTGATTCGCCCAATATCTATTACGCTGCTCTTGATTTTTGTAATATGCCTTTCAAGGATAACACCATTGATATCATTTCAGATGGTGGAGGCATTGGTAACTGCGAAGGAATAAAGGCAAAAGCCTTAAAAGAAGCGTTCCGAGTCTTGAAGCCCGGTGGCAAACTCATTACATCCACAGGTTTTGTAAACAAGGAAACGCTTGCAGCTCTCCCCCAACAAGCTCAAAAGGTTTTGCTTGAACAGCGTCCCGATGTGTTCGAAGATTTATATGAGGATACGGTTCTTGCCGGATTCAGTAAAATTGATAGTGTCATCAGCGGTTGTTGGTACACCGACAATGACGAAAGCACTATTGCCGATTTAGCACGTTCCCTTGGTGTGAATTTGAAATTCACAAGCTATACAAGATACTGTACCAAAGAGGAATAATACCTCATTGATCCAAACGGATGTGCATTTAAGCATATGCGCGATACAAGCCTTCTCCGCGGGAGAAGGTGGCGGCGTAGCCGACGGATGAGGTTCCCATAAAACCGCTCAAAGCCGTCTTAAACCGCTCGCCCCCAAAGGGCGACAAATGCATCCTCCATAGTGTGCATTCACGAATGCACCGCACATCCGCTCATGTGAAAGAGCGTCCGCAAGATGAACCTCACCCACCGCCCGCTCGCAAGCTCGCTGCGCGGTCCCCCCTCTCCAGCGCCGAGGGCTTTTTTGTAAGATCGCGCCCAAAAGGCGAATCCCCAAGCGCGAGAGCCTTCTTTTTTGAAAAGGATAGGGCAAATACCTGCCCTTCTCGGAAAGGGAGATTTTGATGGAAGCGGATAAAATGCTGTAAATGCACAGGGACTGCGAAAAAGCAGTCCCTGTTTTATTGAAAAAAGGACTCCCGCAGCAAACGGGAGTCCTTTATGTTTTCAATTATCTTCTCGTGCCCTGCTTGAACATGGACAGCATGTCGTCCAGATCGTCATCGGTAGAGGTTGCCTTGGGAGCTTCCTTTACGATTGCCTTTGCGGGCTCGGTCTTGGGCTGCAGAGAGATCTTACCGGGGTTCTGGTTGTCGTCCTTCTTGTCAAAGCCGGTTGCGATGATGGTGATCTTCATCTCATCCTCCAGCTCAGGATCAAAGCCAACACCCCAAATAACGCTCGCGTCGGGATGTGCCTCGTTGGCGATCATGGTGGATGCCAGATCCACGTCCTCCAGACCTACGTCGGGAGAAACCATAATGCTGATCAGAACACCGCGTGCGCCCTTGATAGAGGACTCGAGCAGCGGGCTGGAGATAGCAGCGCGAGCTGCCTGCTCTGCCTTATCCTTACCGGTAGCGGAGCCGATACCCATATGTGCATAACCTGCATCCTTCATGATGGAAGTGACGTCAGCAAAGTCGAGGTTGATGAACAGGGATTCGTTGACCAGGTCGGAAACACTCTTTACGCCGCGATGCAGCACGTTGTCTGCGATCTCAAATGCGTTAGCCAGCGTGATTCTGGTGTCGGTCACCTGCTTGAGCTTCTCGTTGGGAATGACGATCAGAGAGTCTACGTACTGGCTCAGCTCGGCAATGCCTGCCTCTGCCTGTGCTGCTCTGCGTGCGCCCTCAAATGCGAAGGGCTTGGTTACGATACCAATGGTCAGAATGCCCATTTCGCGGGCTACGCGGGCTACGACGGGAGCTGCGCCCGTGCCGGTGCCGCCGCCCATACCTGCGGTTACGAATACCATATCGGTTCCCTGCAGGAACTTCTTAATATCATCAAGGGATTCCTCTGCTGCGCGTGCGCCGATCTGAGGATTGGAGCCTGCACCAAAGCCCTTGGTCAGCTTTTCGCCGATCACCAGCTGAAGACCTGCTTCGGATCTGCGAAGAGCCTGTCTGTCTGTGTTAATGGACACGAATTCCACACCGAGGATGTGGCTGCTGATCATTCTGTTGACAGCGTTGTTTCCGCCGCCGCCGACACCGACCACCTTAATATTGACGCCACAATCATAGGTATCGTCATGTTCAAAAGTCATGTTATTGCCCTCCCGAAAATTTATCATCATGTTTTTTTATTACATAAGTAAAAGCACAACACCTTGTGTCTTGCGGGCAAAATCAGCCCAACATATGCCTTATATATATAATATAACAAACTCTTAAATAATTCAAGAGGTTTCGCAAAAATAATTGCAATAATTTATGAAAAATTCACAATTTTTCGTGCTCTTCAGGACCTTGGCTGATCAAGATCCCGGTCATTTGCGGGGTAAATGGAGCACTCGTCCTCGCCAAGCAGAATGATATACTTCTGTTCGGGGTCGACCCCTGCTTCGGCAAGGATCTGCTCTGCTAAGGACAGCTTTTGCAAAAAATCCTGCTCGTCACGGACTCTGCCGAAATCAATGCGGTATCTGCTGTCAAACGTCACGCGCACGTCGAATTTCTGCGAGAGATCCATACAAGTCAGCGTACCTGTCAGATCAGCATTTTCCACCCAGGAAAGAAACTCCGAAATGTAGGCAAAATCCTGCTCGGTCTTGGCGTTTTCCTCGGTCTCCTCCTCGCGGGTAAAGCGCAGTCTGCTGGCTCTTCCGGGCTCGGTCTCGTCCAGCACGGGAGCGGGAATGGCGATCTTGCAAAGCCCAAGCTCAGCAAATCTCTGCCCGTCGCGCGCTGCGTCAACCACGCGCAGATCCGCACCGATGGCCAGCCAGCCGGTATGCGGCTTTCCGCCGATCTGCGTATCATAATAGAAATAATACAAGGGCGTCTCCTCTGTCACGCTGATGCGCAGCGTGGCGGGAAATTGATATTTCACCTCGGCACTCTCCAAGTAAAGAAGGTTGTCCATCAGCTTCTTTTCGGCGCGTCGCGGCATCAGGCTGAGCATCGGCGTCATGGCGGACTTGTCCAGCGCATCCACAATCTCCTGCTCGGTATAATGCGACTGATTGGAGTCGATCTGCACGTCGAGAACGGGAAAGAGCGCCAGCACTAGCAAAACCACGGCCACAAGGGCGACAGCACCGCCGATCAGCGCTGTTTTTTTGGTGATGGCGGCCTTTTGCTCGGGGGTGTAATTTTTATGCGGGATCGCATCAAGCAAGGCATCCCTGAATTTCTGCAGCTTTTCCTTCATGCGCGGGGCTCCTTCTTTTCAAGCAACGCCTCAACCTCTGCAAGGATCTTTTGGTTTGCATCCGCGCAGGCAAAGGCTGCGATGCGCTCGCGCATCTCGGTTCTCTTTTGTTCGTTTGAAAGCAGCTGCTCGACGCGCGCCTGCAGACCGCCGTCCGCATATTCGCTCTCACGCGCATACACGGCAGCACCCGCGTCGCCAAGTGCCTTGGCGTTCTTGTACTGGTGATCGTTTGCCACGTTGGGAGACGGGATCAAAATGGCCGCCTTACGCATCAGCGCAAGCTCGGAGACCGTCATGGCACCTGCGCGGGAAATGACGATATCCGCTGCCGCCATTTGTACGGGCATATCGTAAATATACTCCGAAACGCGCACGTTGGGCAGCTTATCAAGCCCGGTCTTGGCGTATTTTTCTTTATATTCTCCGAAATAGTCCTTGCCCGTAGCCGTCACGAACAGCACGTCTGGATTCTTTTTGGCCATGCTTTCGATCATTTCAAAGACGTAGCGATTGACCATCATGGCGCCTCGGCTGCCGCCGAAGGCCAAAACCGTATAGCGAAACTTTCCGTCTGCGTCGATCTTTCTTCTCGCCTCTGCGCGATCGCACGCGTGAAAGCCGTGCAGCAAGGGGTTGCCGACCACGCTTGTTTTTTCGGGACGGTCGAACAGCTCTGCCGCCTCGGAGAAATTGACCAGGATGCGATCCACCTTGTCCCTGACCTGCATCAAGGCCTTTCCGGGAAGTGCATTGGATTCATGCACCAGGGTGGGCACGCCCATGCGTGCGCCTGCCGCCAACAGCGGCCAGCTGGCATATCCGCCCGTGCCGATGATGATATCGGGCTTGAAATCGCGGATCAGCTTTTTGGCTTGGGATTGCGACCGGAGCATCAGGTATGCCGTGCGCAGGTTGCCCGGATGGAACACGGGCGAGCGCAAGCCGCAGATATCGATCGAATAATACTCGCTGTAGCGCGTACGCGACAAAAGCTCCTCTGCCTTATCCGAGCGTTCGGTGGATGCGGCAAAGGCGACGTGTGCCTCGGGATATTTCTTTTTTATGGTGTCAGCTATGGCGATGGCAGGGTTTACATGCCCTGCCGTACCGCCACCGGTCATTAAAACGTTCATACGTGTCTCCCAGTTACTTTTTCTGATAGGAATAACGTGAAATGGATAAAATGATGCCCATCTCGAAGATCTGCAAGGCAAGCGCCGTGCCGCCCGACGAGAAGAAGGGCAACGAAATGCCCGTGTTGGGCATGGAATTGGTCACCACCGCGATATTGAGGATGGTTTGCAGCGCGACCTTGGTGGTAAGTCCGTACACGGTCAGTGCACAGAATTTATCGGGCGCGTTTGCCGCGATCTTGTAGCCACGCCATACCAGCATGACCACAAGTGCCATCAGGATCAGCACGCCCAGCATGCCAAGCTCCTCGCAAAGGATGGTAAAGATAAAGTCGTTCTGCGGCTGCGAAACATAGCCGTATTTCTGCTGGCTCATGCCAAGACCGCGACCGAAAAATCCGCCCGATCCGATGGCGTAAAGCCCCTGCAGCGTCTGCCAGGCCTCGCCCAGCGGGTCAACCTTGTCAATATTGATCCAGGTATCGATTCTCTGTCTTGCGTAATCCGATACCAGAAGCACGCCGCCCACGACCGTGACGCCCGCAGCACCGATGACTGCGAACCACCGCAGCTTTGTGCCTCCCAGATACATGACTACGATGCCAAGCACACCGAGGATAATCAGACCCGAGAGGTGCTTTTCCAGCATGACAAGGCCGCAGATAATGCCGATGATGACCACGGGGCCAAGCACGCCGTAAGTAAAGTGCCCGCCGAATTTCTGCACCGTGTTGATCTGCTTCTGATATTTGGACATAAACAGCGAAAGGAACATAATCAGCGCCATTTTTGCAATTTCCGAGGGCTGAATGGTGATGCTGCCGATCGCGATCCAGCGGTTTGCACCGCCGAATACCGTACCGCTGACCAGTACCGCCAAAAGCAGCACGACCGATCCGGCGTACGCGCAGATGGCAAAGAATTTCCAGAACCAGGGGCGCGCCATAAGCACAAAGGGTGCGGTGGCGGCCACGGCCAGCACCAGATACATCACGTGTTTTTTGATAAAGTAGGTGGAATCCCCGTGGTACTGCGCCGCGTAGATTGAGCTTGCGCTGTACGCCATGATCACACCGTAGAGGATGAGTCCCAGCACGATCAGGAAAAACCACACGTCAATGCCGCCGCGCGTCAGCACGCCCGGCTCGGGCAGAGGCTCACCGTGAATCTTTCTTTGATAGATCGGATCCTCCGGCTCTAAGATTGCATCCTGCTTTTGGTTGATACGGTCTGTCACTTCCCCGCCCTTCAGGCGCAGGGCACGCTTGAAGCGCTCCCAATAAACCCGATGCTTTTTCACGGTCTCACCTCCTTTTCAAAATGACAAATTCTATCGATCGATCAGAAAATTACGATCAGGGATGCAATGACGCAAAGCATTGCGGTAACGGCGCTGAACACTGCCACGATCTTTTTCTCGCTCCAGCCGCACTTTTCAAAATGATGGTGCAGGGGTGCCATCTTGAACAGCCGCTTGCCGTGCGTCAGCTTGAAATACAGAATCTGGAACAGGCTGGACAGCATTTCGACAATATACACAAAGCCTGCCACGATGACTGCGACCTCCATGTGCGCCATAAACGCGCAGCCCATCAGCACACCGCCGATGAACAGCGAGCCCGTGTCACCCATAAACACGCGTGCGGGGTGATGGTTATAGATTAGGAATGCGCACACAGCTCCGAGCAGCGCGGCAGAAATCGCACCCAGCATACCGTCGCCGCCAATGACTGCCATCACGGCCAAGAACAGCGACACAACGGCGGTGATGCTGCCTGCAAGGCCGTCGATGCCGTCGGTCAGATTGGTGGCGTTGACAAAGCCCGCTATGATAATGATATAGACGGGATATGCAAGCCAGCCAAGCTTGATGGTAATCTCGGTAAACGGAATGACGAGATCGGTGGAAAGGTTGCCCGTAATAGCCATCATAGCCACGTAAGCACCGGCAAACACCAGCTGAAGCAGCAGCTTTTGCCAGGCGGTCAGGCCCTGATTCTGCTTTTTGAGCAGCTTGCAGTAGTCATCGATAAAGCCGATGGCCGCATTGCACACACCAAGCAGCAGCGCAAGCGCCATGGGAATGAGTGCCTTGGATTGTGCAGCGCCTGCCTTGATCAGGTAAATCACCGAAAAGGCGGCCAGCACCAAAAGAAACGGCGGGATAAAGCCAATACCGCCCATGGTGGGTGTTCCTTGCTTATTTCCGTGCCAGGCGGGTCCCAGCTCATAGATGGTCTGACCGATCTTTTTTGCACGCAGCACAGGGATCAGAAAATACAGCACCAACGCGCTGATGCCAAACACCGCAAGGGCAATGATCAACGCCTCTGCCGCAATGGCGGCCTGCTCGCTCATTTCCACACCAAATAATCTCAAAAGCATTTCCGTCTCCCTTATCTTACGCGTTCAAGCGTCGTTTTACAATGTCATAGATCTCTTCAAGTCTGACGCCTCTGCTTGCCTTGAGCAGCAGCGCGTCTTTTTCCTTGAGCATTTCACAAAGCTGTGCGGCAGCCTGCTCCTTTGCCTTCTCTCCCGTATAGGAATATACCGTGCATCCGCCGCGCTCCCGCGCGCCCTTTGCAATGTACTCGCCAAGAGAGCCAACCGTGATCAGCACGTCAACCGTCTCTGCCGCAAGCGCGCCTACCTGTCCGTGCAGCTGCTCGGTAGTCTTGCCAAGCTCCAGCATATCGCCAAGCAGCGCGATGCGTCTGCCCTGTGCACGCAGCTCACCAAGCGTTTGCAGCGCGGCTCTCATGGACTCGGGGCTTGCGTTATAGCAATCGCACAGCAGCGTCACGCCGCCGACCTGCTCGATCTGCTGGCGCATGGGCATGCCTTGATAATCCAGAATGCCCGCACGGATCTCTGCATCGGGCAGATGAAAGATCTTGCCGGTCACAGCCGCAAACATGGCCGCCATGACCATATGCTTGCCAATTGCAGGCACGCGCACGTCGGTGCGCACCTCGTGCTTCGTGTGCAGATCAAATACGGTATATCCATCCTGTGTATAGCGAATATTCTCGGCACGCACGTCCGCCTCGGGATTGTCGATGCCGATATAGACCGTGCGTCTGCCCTCTGCTCTCTTGCCCGCCAGCAGCGGCTCATCTGCGTTGAGCAGTAAAAATCCGCCGTGACGCAAGCCGTCCGCCACCTCCAGCTTGGCTGCCGCGATGTTCTCGCGCGTGCCCAGATGCTCAAGGTGCGAGCTGCCCACGTTGGTGATCATGGCCACAAAGGGGCATGCGGTGCGGCTCATGCGGGAAATTTCCCCGCGTGCGCTCATGCCCATCTCCAGCACGGCTGCGCGGTGATGCGCACCCGCCTGCATCAGCGACATGGGCATGCCGATCTCGCTGTTGAAGTTGCCTGCAGCCGCATACAGATTCAGCTCACGACGCAGCACGGCCGCCACCATTTCCTTGGTGGTGGTCTTTCCTACGCTGCCCGTAATGGCAACCGTTTTCATGGGATCGTTTTGTCCGAATTTTTCAATTCTGTAGCTCTTTGCCAGTTGGCAAAAGGCAGCCACACTGTCCTCTACCACAGCCGCGCCCACGCTCTGGGCGCAAATATCCTGCGGCACGTACTCGCACAGAATGCATCTGCATCCCGCCGCGATGGCCTGCCCGATATAGTCGTGTCCGTCCACGCGCTCGCCGCGAATGGCAACGAACATAGTATCCTTATCCGCTTCTCTGGAGTCGGTGCAAATATATGAAAACTCCACGCCTGCGCTGCCCGTAAAATCATACAGCTCGCCACCGCAATACGCTGCCGCTTGCCCAAGCTTCATGGGCTGCATACCAAGCTTGATCTTCATATTCCGCTCACTCTCCTTTTCGTATATCCTCTTGGGTGCTCCCGCGACGTTCCGCCACCGCTTGTGCCACGATGGCCCGCTCGTCAAACGGAAGTCTTTGGTTTTCCTTGATCTCGTATGTTTCGTGACCCTTGCCCGCAAGCAGAATGACGTCTCCCCTTCTTGCGTGTGCGATCACGTGTCGGATCGCCTCCCGCCTGTCACGGATGACGCGATAATGCGCCCGCCTGTCAACGCCCTTGATGATATCCGCTATAATATCCGAGGTCTGCTCGCCTCGGCTGTTATCCGCTGTAATGACCGTGTAATCGGCATATCTTGACGCGATCTGCCCCATCTGTGCGCGCTTGCCGCGATCTCGATCTCCACCGCAGCCAAACACCAGCACCACGCGCTGCGCGCGCATTTTCATGCGCTGCACCGCCTTGAGAAGATTCTCCAGTGCGTCAGGCGTGTGCGCATAGTCGATAAACACCGAGCAATCCATATCGGCAGGCAGGGCCACGCGCTCCATGCGCCCCGGGATGGGCTGCACCAAGGGCATAACGTCCTTGATCTTGTGCGCCTTGACGCCAAGCAGCATGGCAGCCGCCACAGCTTCAACGGAATTGATCACGCCAAACAATCCGCCGATCGGACATCCGATGCGCACGCGTGCGTTGGGCGAGACCAGATTGTACGAAACGCCCGAAAAGCTCATGCCGATCTCCTCGGGATAATAGTCCGCCTGCTTGCTTCTTACCGAGCAGGTATAGATTCCGTCGGGGCGGATGGTGCGCAGCGTTGCAAGCTTGGCATCGTCCACGTTGAGCAAGATCCGCTCGCTTTGCTCGATCAGCTTTTTCTTGGCTGCAAAGTAGGCCTCTTGCGTGCCGTGAAAATCCAGATGATCACGCGTCACGTTTGTAAAAATGCCAAGGTCAAATCGGATGGGAGCGCACCGTTGCATGCAAAGCGCATGTGAGGTGACCTCCATGACCACGATCTTGGCCCCCTGCCCTGCCATCTTTGCAAGCATAGGGTACAGCACCTCGGGATCGGGGGTGGTCATATTGGCGGTCGTGCTCTCGTCCTTGGGGAAAATACCCTCGGGCCCCTCGCACTTGACCGTGCCGATCAGTCCGCACGGAATTTGTGCCGCGCGCAAAAGCTCGTACAAAATCCAGGAGACCGAGGTTTTGCCGTTGGTGCCCGTCACGCCCACAAAGCGCATTTTGCAGGAGGGCTTACCGCACCACGCGTCCATCAGCTGCGCGATGGCCAGTCTGGTATCGGGAACACGCAGCGCAAATAAACCGCTCGGGATCTCTCCCTCGTAATCCTCAGCCACGACGGCTGCGCATGCGCCGCGATCGGCTGCGTCCTGCAGGTATGCATGACCGTCGGTTTTTGTCCCCTTCAGGCAGACGAACAGCTCCCCGTCCGTCAGCTTGCCAGAATCTGTGCAGATGCCGCATACCTCGATTTTCTCTGCACCCGCGGGGCAATCCAGCCCCGCTGCTTCACATAATGACGAAAGAATCATGAAAGCCTCCGAAAATTTTCTCTTTTGGCTTCCTGTTCTTTGAACTTACTCTATTTTTATGCCTGTGTATCCGGCAATCCTTCGTTTTCCACGTCGTCCGCTACGTTCTCGTCACGGAAGTATACGGTGACGACCGTACCGATGGTCACCTGTGTGCCCGGCTCGATCGACTGTGCATACACGGTCGAAGCAGTGCCGCTCATATAATTATACGCGCCCGAGATCTTGATATTCAGATTGCTGTTTGCAAGCAGCTGGCTTGCTGCCACGGCAGTCTTGCCGGAAAGATCCGGCACCTTGACCGTCTTTTGCTCGGCATTTCTGTCGGTATACACGATCAGCGTAGCGCCTTCCTTTTCCACGCGCGTGCCCGCCTCGGGAGACTGCGCATAGATCAGATCGCCGCTGCCCACGACCTTGAGCTCAAAGCCAACGCTTTCGGCATAGCCGCGCGCTGCTTCCACCGACCACCAAAGCACACCGGGAGCTTCCACGGCCATTTTCTCAAGCTCGGCATCGGTATATACTGCCTCCACGCCAAGATACGGCAGAATGGTTTCGAGTACGTTTGCCACGTAAGGTGCTGCGACCACAGAGCCGTACAGCGTTCCCTTGGTGGGCTGGTCTACCATGATCATGGTAATATACTGCGGATCGTCCGCAGGTGCGTATGCAACGGTTGAGCAGATATACTTGCCGTCCAGAATCTCACCATTTTCATCGCGAAGGTCCTTTTTCTCGGAGGTACCCGTCTTTGCCGCCACTCTGTAGCCTGCAACGTATGCATTTTTCGCACCGCCGTTGCCGGAAACGCCCTCCTCCAAGATCTGCGAGATGGTCTTGCAGGTCTGCTCGCTGACCACGCGGCGTCTGATCTCGGGCTCAAAGCTCTTGATCACGTTTCCCTCGGTATCGGTAATGCTTCTGACCAGTCTGGGAGTAACCAGATCGCCGCCGTTGGCAACTGCCGCGATGGCGGTCACGTGACCAAGCACCGAGATCTTGAAGTTCTGACCAAACGAAGCGGTTGCCAGATAGATATCCGCACTCTCAAACAAACTCTTGTCCCAGAAGGTCACGCCCTCCACCGTGCTTCCCTCGCCCGGCAGGTCGATCCTGGTCTTTTCAAAATAGCCGAATGCCTTGAAATAGTTATAGAAATTGGTGGTGCCAATGCGCTCACCCAGCTTCATCAGCCAGGGGTTGCAGGATTGCTGAATACCCTCGGGGAAGGTCAGCGTACCGTGTCCCTGCACCTTGTGGCATTTAATTTTGTGTCCGTTGACGATATGATAGCCGGGGCAGAAAGAGGTCTCAGACAGGCTGACCAAGTTTTCCTCCAGAGCCATGGCGGCGGTGATGATCTTGAAGGTCGAGCCGGGCATATATACCTCGGTGACCGCCTTGTTATTCCAGGTGGTCAGCAAAAGCTCCTGCGAAAGCTTGCCGTATTCCTCGCTGTCCTCTGCAAATCCGCTCTCCTCCAGCTGCTTCAGGCTCTCCTCATTGAGCTGCCAGGGGTCGTTGAGGTTAAAGGTGGGATAAACCGAAATGGCCAGCACGTCGCCCGTATTGACGTCCATAACGATGCCGCACGCGCGGTTTTCGCCACCCGATTCGATATAGGCAGCCTTGACCTGCTCGTCAAGCGCGGCCTGCACGAACACGTCAATGGTGGTATTGATCTGATAGCCCGCCACAGCGGGGATCATGCTCTCGTAATCATAGGGCATTTCGTTGCCGTCCGCGTCACGCGCGGTCACATATTTGCCGTCCGTTCCCTTCAGATATTCCTCATAGGTATATTCCAGGCCGTAAATGCCCACGCCGTCGCTGTTGGTAAAGCCGATGGTGTGCGCAGCCAAGGATTCGTAAGGATAATAACGGGTGGCGGTTGCCTCTAAGAATACCATATCCTCAAGGCTGTTTTCCTTGATAAACTCGCGGATCTGCTTGGCCACGTCCGAGGTCACCTTGCGCGCGATGGTTCTGTCAAGATAGTGCGTTTTGGTAGTCTGATACTGCACGTCCTCGTAGCTGATGTCCTCGATCAGCTCGGAGAGGCCGTAAGAAATCATGTCCGCATAATCCACGCCTGTCTCGTCACTGTCCTGCTTGATAATACGGGGTGCGATGAACACGCGGTAGGTGGTCACGTTGCCCGCCAGCAGGATGCCGTTGGCATCGTAGATCGCGCCACGATCCGCTTCAATTACCGTCTCCGTGGTGATCTGGCTGATGACCTTGGCCTGATACTTTTCATACTCCACAGTCTGAAGCAGCAGGATGCGGAGCAACAATAACGCAAAAGCCAGCGATACCAGAAAACCAAGTACCGCTGCCCTTTTGATTGTTTTTGTATCCGTTGTATGAAGACTCAACTCCGTATCCTCCCATAAAGCAGAAATTGCCCCAAGGCAAATTTCCGATTATACTACATTTTGATTAAAAATAGCGGCAGACGCCCCGTGTCCGTCTCCTGCGCAGGCAAGAGTCGAAGCACTCCTTTTCGGCCTTTGCCGAAAGGCTGCGCCCGCCGCCGATTCAAGTCCGATCATAAAAATTATATCGGAATTATCTTGTCCTGTCAATGTCAATTTATGAAATGCCTGCGGCTTTTATGCACGAGAGTGCGACTTAGTCCGCAATGATTCCGATCGCGCCAAGCAAGTTCGACAACCCTTGACCGAATTCGCTTTTTGTTTCATAAACCTCAACTGAATTTTCACTATCCGTGCTCAACACCTCAGCAGAAACAAAGTCGGAACGCACCATGCCGTATTCCTCGACCGCGATCCGCTCGATCTCCAGCATATCGTTTTTGAGCGACAGCTCGGTATTCAGCGTTGTATACTGCTTATTGAGCGAGTCCAGCTCGCTTTGCAGAATGCTCGCTTCTCTGATGGACAGGCTTACCATAACCGAACTGCCAACGATCATGACGCAGCAGAGTGTGACAGCCAGCATCGCGCCAAGCACGCCTGCGGGCATTTTCTTTACGTCACTCTTTTCGCGTCTTTCTTCCTTTTCAATCGGAAACCAATCTTTCGAGATCTCAGCTAACCTTGCGGTCGCGGGGCTTTCCAGATACTTGCGTACCGACTGAGGCATTTGCCCGGTCACCGTAAGCCACAGGGCTTTTTTTGGCGATTGTCCTCCTGCAGCTGCACCGGACTCCTCTGCCTGCGAGGGCATTTCGGTTCTTACGTTGTAATTGGGCATCTTATAGCTGCGCTGATCGTGATAATATCTCACGAAATCGTCCGCTGTCATGTGTCTCTGTCCCTTATAAAGACCCGTGCGGTACTTGTCCGCCTTACCGTCCGACACCTTCTCGGCCATGATATACGCACCGGGTGCCATGGCGTGCGAGAGAGCCTCTTCGCGCTCCTGACGCTTGGCATCCAGCCGCACGTGCGCTGCAATGCCGCGATCCTTGTACCGTTCGCACAAGGCCTGCACGTACTCGGAGCAAGCGGTATATTGGGGCTTTTTTGCTTGCATGATGTGCTCCATCGGGTCCTCCTATCGTTTTTGTGCTACGCGAAGCTTTGCGCTGCGCGAGCGGGGATTGACTTCCAGCTCTTGCTCACTTGGCAAGATGGGCTTGCGGCTGATGATATCCACCAGCGGCTTTTTGCCGCACACGCACACGGGAAAATCGCGCGGGCAGGTGCAGCCTGACGCCAAGGATGCAAAGGTCTGCTTGACTATGCGATCCTCCAGCGAGTGGAACGTAATGATCGCGATCCTGCCGCCCGGCTTGAGCAGCGAAACGGCGTCGCGGATGGTGGGTTCGATCACGGAAAGCTCACCGTTGACCTCTATACGAATGGCCTGGAAGGTGCGCTTTGCGGGATGGTGGCCGCCCTCCTTGGCAGCAGCGGGCATGGCAGCCTTGATAATGCTGACCAGCTCGCCCGTGGTGCGAATGGGCTGCTTTTCCCTTTCCTGCACGATGCGCTGCGCAATGCGGGGGGCAAAACGCTCCTCGCCGTAATCGTAAATGATGCTTTTGAGCCTCTGCTCGGGGTAGGTGTTGACCACGGTGTACGCATCCAAAGTGTCCTCGCGGTTCATGCGCATATCTAAAGGCGCGTCGGCCATGTAAGAGAATCCGCGATCCGCCGTATCCAGCTGATACGAGGAAACGCCAAGATCCAGAAGCACGCCGTCAATGCCGTCGATTTCAAGCTCGCGGCATACCTGCGCCATCTCGGAGAAATTGCTGTGCACCACCTGTGCGTGCTCTCCGAATTCTGCAAGTCTTGCGCCGGCGGCCGCCACGGCACTCATGTCGCGATCCAGCGCGATCAGCTTGCCCGTGGTCAGGTGCGAGGCGATCTCGTGCGAGTGTCCTCCGCCGCCTGCGGTTCCATCAATATAAATACCGTCGGGCTTGATGCAAAGCGCGTCCATGCACTCCTGTAGCAGCACCGATACGTGAGAAAATACCTGTCCTTCCATCATCACAACCCGTAAAGCTCCAGCTTTGCGCGCAGATCCTCTGCGCTCTCAGCGGCAATTTCCGCCTCGTACAAGGCCTCCGACCAGATCTCCGCGCAATCGCAGTTGCCCACCACGACGGCGTTCTTTTCCACCTGCGCATACTCAAGCAGCGCCTGGGGCAAAAGAATTCTGCCCTGTGAGTCAGGCGTGACCTTGACCGCATTGCGGTGCAAATAACGCAACGCAGGCTCGGCGATTCTTCTTTCCTGTTGCTTGATGGGAGCGATATAAGCCTCCCAGCCTTCTACGGAAAAGACCTTGAGCCTTGGGCCGCGGATATCACGCGCCACGATCAGCTCGTCACCCAGCTCCTCGCGGTGCTTAGCGGGGATAAACAGCCTGTTCTTGGCATCCACACTGTGCCGATATTCACCTGTTAACACGACGCGCAGTCCTCCTTTTCCGTAAATTTGGGGGCGACAAACGGGGCGAGTCCAACACTTCGCCCCACAATCCCCCACATCGGGTATATTTATTATAAACTTAATACAAAAAAAACGCAATAGGGATATGCACACTTTTTCAAAAAATCGTTCGGTTTTTTTGTATCTATTGCGAAAAATAACGGGTGCAATCCTAAAGTTGCACCCGTGATTTTACTAATTCATGTTATTACTTACATTTATTCCCAATTATTTATTTTTGCGATATTTCCCGCCAAAAGAAATATCGGGAAATGGCGAAAAGCTGTACGACATACGCGCAAAATATCACGCATCAGCGGCGGCAGGAGTCAAGCCCCGGCCCTACAGCGGCAGGAGCCGAGCCCCTGCCCTACCATCATCGTTTCCCGGATGCATGGATATCACTTTGCTTTTTGCGCCTGACAAGCAGCGTCAGGAGTGCGCGTCCGTCAAACGGAATGAGCGGATAGAGATACTGCCGCTTCCCGTTGACCGTTTTGTTGGTTGCCAGCAGCACAAGGATAAGCACCACGCCGATGGCGTAGCCCCAGACGTTACCTACGGCGGTCATAATCAAAAGTCCGATGCGCAAGAACTTGAAGGCATATCCAAGCTCATAGGATCTTTGCGTAAACGTGGCAATGGCCACAAATGCCATATACAGAATGACCTCGGGGATCAGCCAGCCGATGCCCACCGCAAAGTCACCAAGGATCAAGCCGCCCACAACCGAGAGCGAATTGGAGAGCATGCTGGGCGTATTGAGCGAGGCCATGCGCAGTCCGTCAATGATAAACTCGGTCAGAAGCAGCTGCGCGATCAAGGGGATGCGTCCATGCTCCTGCGGAATGATAAAGGCCAGCCAATCGGGTACGATAGCCGAATTAGAGACCAGAAGATACCATGTGGGCACCAAAAACAGCGAAAGCGCGAACACGATATAGCGGATGACACGGATATAAGTGCCTGTCAGCGGGGTAAAATAATAGTCGTTGGTCTCTTGCATGAAGTCGAAAATGCTGACAGGCAGGATCATGACCTGCGGAGAATTGTCGCAAAAGATCAGTACGCTTCCCTCCAGCACCTGTGCGGCGGCCGTATCGGGACGCTCTGTATAGCGGATCTTAGGAAAGGGGTTATACCAGCGCGTTTTGATCAAACACTCAGCCAGCGACTGTTGCCCAAGCGTGAGCGCATCGGTATCAATGGCAGCAAGCCGTTTTTGCAGCATGCGCACGTATTCGGCGTTGGCCTTTCCCGAAAGATAACAAAGCACAACGTCGGTTTTGGAGCGTCTGCCGATCGAAAAATACTGCATGGTCAGCTGCGTGTCGCGCACGCGGCGGCGCAAAAGCGCGGTATTGAAAATCAGCGTTTCGACAAAGCCGTCGCGCGAGCCGACCATAACGCGGTCGCCCTCGGGCTCCTCTGTCGAGCGCGCGGGATAGGTGCGGGCATCCACAATGATGGCCTGCGGGCCAAAGGTTGAGCCGAGAATGAGCGAAGCGCCCGAAAGCACCATCTGGAGCATAAGCTCTACGTCGCCCGTGGTTTCTGCCTCAACGTGCGGCACGTTGTATTCGACAAACCGCTCTGCCGAGGATTTTTGTCCGTCGGGCGGGGTCTGCATGGAATCCAGCGAGAGGAAATGCATCATCAGCTTTTGCATGGGGGTTGCATTCACAAAGCCGTCGATATAGTAAAGCGTCATTTCATCCGTGCCGATACGCAGGACCTTTCGAATGATGTCGAAGTTGTCGTCGGGATGCAAGAGGCTGTCGACGGTAGCCACGTTGACCCGATAGTTTTCACCCAGTTTACCCATAGTTTCAAGTTCCTTTTTTGTATTCACGGTTAGTTTGGTGGAATTAGGAGAAGATTATGACAAACAAAATTTGGAGACCTAACACTGCACGGACGACCACGGATAAAAAGTTTTGATCGAGCTTTTTCAAAAGCTCGCGGGGCGTGGGGCAGAGCCCCGCATATCGCCGTTTTTGGTTCTTTTTGCGGCAATTTTGCCAAAAAGAACGGAAACGGTTTCTTCACATAAACAAAAAAGGGAGTTACCTACATCAGGTAGCTCCCTTATGCTTTAACACTGAGATAATCCTCTCCGTTCTTTTTTTGAGCAAGTAGCCGCAAAAAAAGAACCAAAAAAACGGCGTTTTAGAGTGTTTCGCTCGTTGCGACGAGCGACGAGGGCGCTGCCCTCGACCTGCGAGCCTTTGAAAAGGCTCGACCCAAACTTTTATCCTGTGAGAGCGTTCCGTCTTGGGGGAAGGCGGGCGAAAACTTTTATGAGTAGGTCGTCAAAATTCTTACAGCTTCTGCTGATTACACCAGATCTTCATGACCATCTTGGTAGGCAGCAGCCACGCCAAGAATCTCGCTCTGCGAATGGCATGCCCGCAAACCGAGACGTCCCTGCCCTTCTTCATATCCTTGAGCGCTCTGGTCACTACCTGCTCTGCGGTATAATATCTTGCGTAATACTTGATGGTATCATCGGTCACCGCATGGTCAAAGAACTCGGTCTTGACCCAGCCGGGGCAGATCGCCATGACGCGGATCCCCCTGCTCTTCAGCTCGACGTTCAGCGATCTTGAAAAGCTGAGCACGAACGCCTTGGTCGCTCCGTACACGCCAATATACGGCACGGGCTGAAAGGCCGACTGGCTGTCGATCTGATAGATCTGCCCGCCCGCCTTCATATAAGGCAGCGTCATATACGTCATGCTCATCAGCGCACTTGCATTGAGCGTGATCATGCGCTCCTGCGCCTCAAGGTCAATCTCGGTAAACGCACCGAAGCGGCCAAAGCCGCTGCCGTTGACCAGCACCGCCACGTCGGGGTTATGCTCTGCAAGCAGTGCCTTGTAAGTCTCAAGCGCTTCCTTTTGGCACAGATCCAGAGCAAGCGCTCTTACCTTAGCGCGCGTCTGATTGCCGATCTCGACAAGTCTGTCCTCTCTGCGTGCGATCAGCCAAAGCTCGTCAAATTCCTGCTGCGCATCCAGCTGCAGCACGAATTCCTTGCCCATGCCGGACGATGCACCCGTAATGACCGCTATTCTCATCTTGCACCTCTTACAGAATAATCTGCTCGGGCAGACCGCTTACGTACTTGGGATATCTCTCTCCCTCGATCAGCGGGCGCAGGTATGCAAGGCACGCATCGGTAATACCGTTGTGCTCTGCGTTGATATATTCATCGGGCACGCACTTGATCTTGTTGGCGATCTCATGCACGTCAGCGCAATCAAACTCGCAAGCATAAGGCGCGCTCGAAATTCTGCGATACAGCATCATCTTGCCGCTCTCGCCCTGCTCTGCAGCAATGGCAGCCGCACGGCCGATGGCCACGGAATCCGCAATGTCGGTTGCAGACACCAGGTGTCCTGCGCAACGCTGGCTGACGTTGAGCTCAACCGAGCGCACCTTGCAGCCGATACGGTCGCGTACCGCGTACTCCAGAGCCTTGCCCGTGCCTGCCAGATACTGGTGGCCAAACACGTCCTTGACACCGCTCTGCGCGCCTGCGCCCACGTAAGTGCCGTCGGCAAAGCGAATACCCTCGGAAACCGCCACGACCACACTCGGGTGCTTGTCCAGCGCCTTCTTGGTGCTTTCGATAAATTCATCCATGCAGAAGGGCTTTTCGGGCAGGTAGACAAGATCCGGCTCATCGCCGTTTGCCAGTCTGCCAAGGGAGGCCGAGGTAGTCAGCCAGCCTGCGTCTCTGCCCATGATCTCCACGATGGTGACAGCCTTGGTGGTATATACGGCCGCGTCACGGATGATTTCGGACACGGTGGTCGCCACGTACTTGGCAGCCGAGCCAAATCCGGGCGTATGGTCGGTGCCCTCCAGGTCGTTGTCAATGGTCTTGGGCACGCCCATAACGCGCATGTCGTAGCCGCTCTCTGCCACGAATGCAGACAGCTTGGATACGGTATCCATGGAGTCGTTGCCGCCGATATAGAAGAAATAACGAATGTCGTATTTTTTGAAAACAGCCAGCAGCTGCTCGTAGAACGCGGGATCATCCTCGTGCTTAGGCAATTTTTTACGGCAGGAGCCGAGAGCCGCTGCAGGGGTTAGCTCAAGGGCCGAAAGCTTTTGCTCGTCCTCTGCGAAAATTCCGAGGTCTACAAGGCGTTCCTGCATCAAACCCTCGATGCCGTTGCGCATGCCGTACAGCTTGCCGATCGCACCCTGTCTTTGATTGATCTCGATCACGCCGCGGATAACGCCCGCCAGCGTTGCATTGATCGCCGCAGTCGGTCCGCCCGACTGTCCTACAACTGCGTTTCCGTATAATTTGCTCATATATTTTCCCCTTCCTTTTGGTACAAAAACTACTGTCTTTAGTATATCACATTACTGCCGGATTGTCAACGCAAAAAGCGCAAGTCGAGGCGTTCACAAAACGTTTACAATTATTTTTGAAAAATATCCGAACATTTTTGCAAAAAATGCGACTGTATAGATGAAGGTGGAGCTTCAAATACATACACAGGGGGGCTATAATGAAAAAAATTCTATTCTTTTTCTGTATTATTCTGATTTTTACCACGCTGATCTCCTGCAGCGACCTTTCGCGCCTGCAAGCACCGGCAGTGGATATCAGCACGCCCCCCGAAACAGCGGCCGAGGCACTTGCATACATGGACGCACAGCTTTCAGCGCAGAAAAGCTACCGCGCAGACGGAACGACCGAATTCATTCTGTATACGCAAGGCATTCGGGTACGCAGCGAGATGGAAAACGTGACGATCGAGGACGTGGGCGAGCGGACAAGTGATTACTATTCTTACAGTCACGCCGACGGAACCATGCAGTTGGGCTCGCAAAAGTACGACGTTTTCACCGTTGAGGCATACTCCGAGGGCGTTGCATATTCATCGGTTGCGCAAAACAAAAAGAAGCGCAAATTACGCGCAAAAATGTCACTTCCCGCTTACATCGAATACCGCAATCAAGAGCAGGCCTTGCTGGATTTCGACTTTGCGAATTGCCAAAACGCCAATCTGGAAGCCACCGAAAAGGGCTATCTTGTCACCTGCTCCGGCTATGGCGAGCAGGCTTTGCAGGATATGGCGGATATGACCGGCATTGCCGCGTTCAACGGCGACGTGCTGCAGGATATGCAGGTCACCTTTACGCTGGATCAAATCTATCTGCCGCAAAATATCAGCCTGGAGCTGATCATCACAAGCGATAATTACTACAAGGAATACCCGCCCTATTTCCGCTTGGAGCTCAAATTCTCGGAGTACAACGAGGCTGAGCACATTACAAGGAACATTGAACCCGAGGATTACACCGAGGTCAAGGATCTGCGCCTGCTTGGCGAGCTGGAGCATCGGATCCTTGAGACGCTGGATCAAAAGAAGGGCGGCTTTACGAGAGAGCTTTCACACACGATCACGGTCGACGGCCAAAGCAGCACCGACACCGTGGTGGATACCGTAGCCACCTTTTCCAACACCGACAAGGGCTTTTCCTTCAAGGCCGAGCTGGAGGACGGTGACGTGGGCACCAAGGTGACCTATGGCGGCGGAGATCTGATCGGGCTTCCCGGTATCGCCGGCTCCAAGATCAACCGCATGAGCGACGAGCAGGCAAAGCAGACGCTGTCCGTGCTGATCAACGACCCTTCTTACGGATACGACCCAACACGCGTGACCAACATTGAAAAGACCCGCAACGGCTATCTTGTCACGCTTGTCCCGTCCGAAACAAGCTTCCCCGAGCAGCTGGAGGGCTCGCTCGGTATTAACCTTGAGCAAGAGAGCGAGACCATTGAATTCGTGATCAAATGGGGCAAGATCACCAAGATCATCCACTCGTTTGACTCAACGGGAAAATTCAACGGTCAAGAGATACAATATTCGGGTAATATCACCGTTACTTTTGATTAAATAAAGGAGGACGACCATGAAAAAAAGACTTTCCATCATTGCACTTTTACTATTGTTTACGCTGATGCTTGCATCCTGCGACAGCCTTCTGGGTGTGCTCCCTGCCCCCTTGACGGCAAATGCGCTGGAGCGACGCGTCAATTTCAAAATGAACGATTATAAAAACTATCGCGTTGATATTGAAATGAACTACACCACTTACGTGGGCGGCAAGCTTACGGGCACGGCCAAGGGCTTTATGATCGAGGATCAGGGAGAAAAAAAGGATGACTACTACTCTTACATGGAGCTGCAGAACGAGGTCAAAAATGGCTCTGCCTCGATCCGTATCAGAACCGTGGAGGCATATTGTGACGGCCTTGCATTCTCGGTATTCGGCGACGGAACAGCTACACGCAGGCTGTATGCCGAAATGTCGGTCAAGGAATACAACGCATACAGACAGGGCGAGAGCGTGACCGAGCTGAATTTAGAGGATTGCAAAAGCGCGGATATGGAAAAAACCGCGAATGGGTACGTGCTCAAATATTCGGAATACACGCCCGGGGCGATAGAGCAGTTTGCCCGTGCCTCGGGACTTGATCGGGACTTATTTGGCGAGGATCTCAAGGATCTGATCGTCACCATGGAGGTCAGCCACGACTACCTGCCTACCAAGGTCACGCTGGAGCTGGTGTTTGACGTAGAGGAGGGGGCCTACTATCAGCCCAAGGCGAGCATGACCATGACGTATTCGCAGTTTGGCGAGGCCGAGCGCGTTACAAAAGGATTGGATCCCGATAAATACACCCAAATTGAAAGCCTTTCCCTGCTCAAGGATCTGCAGCAGCTGATTGACGACAGAACGGAGGCCAAGAAGGGATCGTTCACTTACACCGCCTCGCAAAGCGCGTCACTCATGACACAAAGCGAGAAGCAGAATCAAACCAGCAAGGTCACCTTTGAACGCACCAAGGACGGCTTGACCTACGCGATGGATGTTTCGGGTGATGGCGTGACAAGCTATCACGCAGAATACGCAAACGGTGAGCTGAGTACCGAAACCAACGGCACGACCAAAACCAGCAAAATGGGTGAGGAAAAGGCCGAAAAGACGATTGCAGAGTTGATCAACGACCCTGCCATGGGGTACAACGTAAGCTATATTTCCAACGTTGAAAAGACCGACACCGGCTATCTGGTCACCATGCTGGTCACCAAAAACAGCACCTTGGGGCGCAGCGTTGCAGCTTCGGGCGCAAGCTTTGGCAGCGGCACGCACACCATAGAATTCGTGCTGGACGGTGACGAGCTGAAATCCATGACCGTGAATTACAAAGCGCAGGGCGGCGTCACCATTGATATGGGATGGAATACCTCAATGGCAACGCTGCACGTAAACGGCAGTATTTCTGTCACGTTTGAATAAATCAAAAACGCTTCCCCTGCCGCACATGCGGCAGGGGATTTTTGTCCATTTTTGCCGTTGACAAGATCGCATCGCGGTGCTATAATGAGAATGGTATGGAAGGGCTAATTATGCCCTATACTAATACACACGAAAGCGGGGTGACTCTCTTGCAAGAAAACAAGGACAAGGAGCTGGACGAGCTCGAAGAGAATCAAAAGCAAAGCACATACCAACAAGAACCGCCCGCACCCCGACAGTGTGAGAATGAAGACGAGCAAGAGAGAGCCGAGCGCGCTTTGGACGAGCAGTTTGAGCGCGAGGAGCAGGAGCAGGAGCGAGAGGTCGAGCAGGACGAGCAGGCCTTGGCCGAGGACGAAATGCCCGACTCCTACGAGGAGATCATCGAGGACACCTTCGAGAGCTTGGAAGATCTTCTTGACAACAAAAAATACGCTGATTTCGTGCGCGAGCTGGAAAAGCTCAACCCGATCGACGCCGCGGATTTCTTTGAAAATCTGCCCCCCAAGCGAATCCCCGCCGTGTTCCGTCTGCTCAAAAAGGACAGCGCGGCCGAGGTTTTTGCCGAGCTGGACGTGCCCATTCAGGAGCGCATCATCTCGGCTATGACTGACCGAGAGATCTCGGTTATCGTAGAAGATTTGTTCCTTGACGACGCGGTTGACATGCTTTCCGAAATGCCTGCCAACATCGTGCGCCGCATCAAAAAGAACACCACGCCCGAAACGCGTGCGCAGATCAACCGTCTGCTTGCCTACCCCGAGGACAGTGCGGGCAGCGTTATGACCTCCGAGTTTGTGGACCTGCGCAAGTCCATGACCGTTTCCGAGGCCATCAAGCACATCAGACAGACCGGTATTGACAAGGAAACCGTATATACCGCCTACGTAGTGGACGACCGCCGCATCCTGGAGGGCATTGTTTCCTTCAAGGATCTGCTGTTCTCTCCCCGTGATGCGCTGATTTGCGACATCATGGAGCCCAATATCATTTACGCAAACACGCTGGACGACCAGGAGACGGTTGCTGACATCATTGCAAAGTACAACCTGCTCTCGCTGCCCATCGTGGACCGCGAGTCTCGCCTTGTCGGTATCGTCACCGTCGACGATGCGTTGGACGTCTTGGAAGAAGAGACCACCGAGGACATTGAAAAAATGGCGGCAATTTTGCCGACCGACAAGCCCTATATGCGTACGAGCGTTTGGGAGAACTTTACCAAGCGTATTCCGTGGCTGCTGCTTCTGATGCTGACTGCGACCTTTACCGGTACCATCATCACCATGCTGGAGGGCAAAATCGACGCGCTGGACTTCCCTCTTGTGCTTTCCCTTTCTGCGTTTATTCCCATGCTGATGAGCACGGGCGGTAACGCGGGCGGACAGTCGTCCGTTACGGTGATTCGTGCGCTTTCGCTGGGCGAGATTGAGCCCAAGGACATTTTGCGCGTGGTCTGGAAGGAGCTGCGCATTGCTTGCCTGTGCGGCTTGACGGTATTCGTTGCGTGCTTTGTCAAGACCTGGGCGATCGACTGCAAGTTCCGCACCGAGCCCGAGTATCTGATGATCGCGTTGGCGGTCAGCGCGACCGTGTTTGTGGCAATCGTGCTGGCAAAGCTGATCGGAGCCATGCTGCCGATTGGCGCGAAGGTGATCAAGCTTGACCCCTCGGTCATGGCATCGCCGTTTATTACGACCATCGTGGACACGCTGACGCTGCTGGTCTATTTCCTTATCGTCATTTACCTGCTGGTGCCCCAGATGGCAGCGGTGATGTAAGCAATTGCTCTCACAGGATGAAAGTTTTTGCGTCGCTCCCCCCGACGGACCACTTTCACAGGATGAAAGTTTTCGCCCGCCTTCACCACAGTGGATCACTCTCACAGGATGAAAGTTTTTGCGTCGCTTTTTTCAAAAAGCGACCAGGTCGAGGGCAGCGCCCTCGTCGCCTCCGCAGAGGCGAAACATGCTCGGCGTTTTTGGTTCTTTTTGCGCCCGAGGTGCCAAAAAGAACGGAGAGAATCACCTCAATGTAAAACATAAGGGAGCTACCTTGCATAGGTAACTCCCTTTTTTGTTTATGTGAGAAAATCGTTTCCGTTCTTTTTGGCAAAATTGCCGCAAAAAGAACCAAAAACGGCGGTATGCGGGGCGTTGCCCCGAACCCCAGTCGCTTTTTGAAAAAAGCGACGCAAAAACTTTCATAAGTGGGTCGTCCGTATGGTAACGGTCATCCGCGTATTTACGCGTTCACTTCCCTGCCGTGATCTTATCTGCGACGTAAATGCCCATGGCACCGCTCTGAGACAAGCCTCTGGTAATGCCGCTGCCGTCACCGATCAGGTATACGCCATCCATGATCTCAAAGTTCTCGTTGTGCTTCGGTCTGATCGAATAGTACTTATTCTCACAGCCATACAGCAGCGTGTCGTCGTTGGCGCAGCCGGGCGCCACCTTATCCAACGCATAAATGGTCTCGATGATATTGGTCAGTGCTCTGTAAGGCATTACCACGCTCAAATCTCCCGGGAATGCCTGCAGCGTCGGTCTGACCGTGCTCTGCGAGAGTCTGTGTGCGTTGGTTCTTCTGCCTCTGATCAGATCGCCGAATCTCTGCACCATGATGTTGCCCTCTGCGGCAAAGTTGGTGTTTCTTGCAATGTTCTCGGCATACTCGGTAGGCTTCTGGAAGTCGCCGTCAAAGTGGATGGACGACAAAATTGCAAAGTTGCAGTTCTCGGTCTTCTTCTCGGGCTGCGCAAACGAGTGGCCGTTTGCCGTGATCACGCCGTGGTTATTCTCTGCCGATACAAGACCGCCCTGGTTAAAGCAGAACATTCTGGTTCTGTCCTCAAACGTCTTGGTACGGTACAGGATCTTGGGCTCGTAGATCTGCGACGAGAATTCGCGCCAAATGATATCCTTCATCTCCACGCGCACGCCGATATCCACCGAGTTTGCATCCATGCGGATATCAAACTTCTTGCAGGTGCGGATCACGAAATCCGAGCCGCTGCGGCCGGTCGAAATGACGATCTTGCCTGCCTGCAGCACCTCAGCCTCTTTGCTGCCTCTTTTATGTGTAACGGCATAGCAGCCGTCCTGTTTGTCAATTTCAAGCACCTCTGTCAGATCTCTCATCTCCACGCCGTTTTCCTCCAGCGCGTCGATCAGGCTCTGCATGGTGGCAAAGTTCTTGTCCGTTCCAAGATGGCGCACGTTCATGTCCAAGAGTCTCAGATTGTTCTGCAGGCACTTGAGCTTGAGTTCCTCGTTGGAATGGTACATGGGCGGATAATCATCGGCAAACTGCTCAAGGATGCTATCCACCTGGTTGATATAGTACATAGCCAGGTCTTCACCAAGCTCCTCGCCCATCGTACCGCCGTATGCGGTACCCAAATTGAATTTACCGTCCGAAAACGCGCCTGCACCCGCATATCCGCTGGTAATGCTGCACACCTTGCAGTGGATGCACTTCTGGTTCTTGCCTGCGGGACAGTGACGCTTGGACAGAGAAAGTCCCTTCTCAAGGATCACGATTTTCAGTTCAGGATTGTTGACGATCGCACGGTATGCCGCCATCAGGCCGCCGATACCGCCGCCGATAATTGCTATATCATACATAATTCTTCTCCAAATCAAATTCAATAGACGCGAAAATACGGGGCGGTCATTGGCCGCCCCGTGTGTTGATTAAAGGATTAGTCCTTAATCAGGGTGATGATAGCCATCTCTGCTGCGTCACCGCGGCGAGGGCCGGTCTTCAGAATTCTGGTGTAACCACCGTTACGATCTGCATACGCAGGAGCGATTTCGCTGAACAGCTTGGTTACAACGTCCTCCTTGGTAATGTATGCCAGAGCCGCACGACGGCTTGCAAGTGTATTCTTCTTTCCCAGCGTGATCATCTTTTCTGCAACGGAACGGACTTCCTTCGCTCTTGCGAGAGTGGTCTCAACCTGGCCGTTCTCGAGCAGCAGGGTGACCATACCGCGAAGCATAGCTTTTCTATGATCGGTCGTTCTGCCGAGTTTTCTGGATGCGGGCATTGCCTTATCCCTCCTTCTGCTAAACTACTTAAACTTATTGCTGCTTTTGGCTTATTCTTCTTCTCTCTTGAGATCAAGCCCCAGGGAGTGCAGCTTCTGGATAACTTCTTCAAGCGATTTCTTACCAAGGTTACGGACTCTGATCATCTCTTCCTCGGTACGGTTGGTCAAATCTTCTACAGTATCAATGCCTGCGCGCTTCAAGCAGTTGAAGCTACGTACAGACATGTCAAGCTCCTCAATGGTCATCTCAAGGACTTTTTCCTTCTTGGTCTCTTCTCTCTCGACCATAATCTCTGCCTTCTTTGCTTCATCAGACAAATCCACAAACAGGTTGAGATGCTCGTTGAGAATCTTGGCCCCGAGCGAAATCGCTTCCTTGGCGGTGATCGTGCCGTTTGTCAGGACGTTGAGCGTGAGCTTGTCGTAGTCGGTGTTGTTACCAACTCTGGTGCTCTCGGTCTCATAGCTTACCTGGTAAACGGGGGTGTAAATCGAATCGGTGTAAATCGTTCCGATGGGCGCGGAAGTGTTCATGCCCAACAGTTCGTTGTGCAGCTGCTTGTTGCGCTCCTGGGAAACGTAGCCTCTGCCGCTGCCAAAGGTCAATTCCATGTAGAATCTCTCGTTGGATGCAACAGTTGCCAGATGATGATCGGGATTCAGAATTTCAATGTCGGAATCCTGCTTGATGTCACCTGCGGTAACAACGTGCTCACCCGCTACGTCAATGATCACGGTCTTGGGACCGGAGCAATAGAGCTTTGCGGTGATTCCCTTTACATTGAGAACGATTTCCGTAATATCTTCTTTTACGCCCTTAATGGTTCCGAACTCGTGCTGTGCGCCGTCAATCTTGATGTTGGTGACTGCAACGCCGGGCAGAGAGCTCAAAAGTACTCTGCGCAGGGAGTTTCCCAGCGTAGTACCGAAGCCTCTTTCCAAAGGTTCAACGATAAATGTTCCGCTTGTTCCGTCTTCACTTTCGTCGACGGTGAAAATATTAGGCTTTTCAATCTCAATCATTCCAAATAATTCCTCCTCATAAAATTTTGAAAGTATACCTTTTTACACGGATATACCCGCGTTGATTTGCGCAATATCGACCGTACTGTACGCTTGCGCAAAAGCCAACGACAGTATTACTTGGAATAGAGCTCGACGATCAGCTGCTCGTTGAAGTCGAAGTCGATGTCTTCTCTTGCGGGAAGAGCAACAACCTTACCGCAAAGGTTTGCAGCATCGGTTTCCAGCCACTTGGGAACGATTACATTCTTTTCGGTCATAGCCTTGAACTTGTCGGAAGAACGGCTTGCTTCCTTCACAGCGATCACGTCACCTGCCTTAACGATCAGAGAAGGAATGTTGACCTTCTTACCGTTTACGGTGAAGTGTGCGTGCAGAACGAGCTGACGAGCGTCTCTGCGAGACTCTGCAAAGCCCAGTCTGTAAACAACGTTGTCAAGTCTTCTTTCCAGCAGAAGCAGCAGGTTTTCGCCGGTCATACCTTCCTTGCGAGCTGCCTCATCGTAGTAGTTCTTGAACTGCTTCTCAAGAACACCGTAGTATCTCTTGGTTGTCTGCTTTTCGCGGAGCTGCAGACCGTACTCTCTCATCTTCTTCTTAGCTGCACCGTGCTGACCGGGAGCGGTTGCTCTGCGATCCAGAGCGCACTTGCCGGAAAGGCAGCGATCGCCCTTCAGATAAAGCTTCTTGCCCTCTCTGCGGCACAGCTTACATGCAGGACCTGTATATCTTGCCATAATTGCGTTACCTCCTGTGAAAAATTAAACGCGTCTGCGCTTGGGCGGTCTGCAACCGTTGTGGGGGATAGGAGTTACGTCTCTGATCAGAGTGATCTGGAGACCAACTGCTTCCAGTGCACGGATTGCGGATTCACGTCCCGAACCGGGGCCCTTTACATACACCTCTACGCTCTTCAGACCCTGATCGATCGCTGCCTTAGCTGCGGTCTCAGATGCGGACTGAGCTGCGAAGGGGGTGGACTTTCTGGAACCCTTGAAGCCGAGTTCACCGGCGGATGCCCAGGAAATGGCATTACCGTTGACGTCGGTGATAGTTACAATAGTGTTATTGAAGGTTGCCTGAATATGAACAACGCCCTTTTCGATATTCTTTTTCTCGCGGCGTCTCTTAACGACCTTCTTTGCAGCAACTTTTGCCATATTCTATGCCACTCCTTTACTTCTTCTTGTTCGCAATGGTCTTTGCGGGACCTTTTCTGGTTCTTGCGTTAGTCTTGGTTCTCTGTCCTCTGACGGGCAAGCCCTTTCTGTGTCTGACACCGCGGTAGCAGTTGATTTCTACCATGTTCTTGATGTTCATGGCAACTTCACGACGAAGGTCACCCTCTACAGTGTAGAAGTTTTCGATTTCGTCACGCAGCTTTGCAATGTCTTCCTCGGTCAGATCCTTTGCGCGGATTGCGGGATCAATGCCGGTCTTTGTGAGGATATCTGTTGCGCTCTTACGACCAATACCGTAAATGTAGGTAAGGGCGATATCTACGCGCTTGTTGTTGGGAATATCAACACCAGCTATACGAGCCATTCTTGTTCACCTCTTTGTTTGGTTTAGTTGTTTGTTTGTCGTGGTTCTCGAGATTAACCCTGCTTCTGCTTGTGCTTGGGGTTCTCGCAGATGACCATGACTTTACCTTTTCTCTTGATGATCTTGCATTTTTCGCAGATCTTCTTAACGGACGGTTTAACCTTCATTACGTTATACCATACCTTTCTTTCGAGTTATTCGTAAAATCTTATTTTGCGCGCCATGTGATGCGGCCCTTGTCCAGGTCGTATACAGAAACCTCGACGGTCACCTTATCACCGGGCAGAATTCTGATATAGTTCATACGAAGCTTACCGGAAATATGTGCTTTGACGATATGTCCGTTGGGCAGCTTCACTTTGAAGTTTGCGTTGGGCATTGCTTCTACCACAACACCTTCAAATTCAATAACATCGTCCTTCGACAGAATAATCCCTCCTTACTTGCTTGTAACTGTTTGCATAAAACTTGTAATTAAAACTCGGAGTCGATCAGCGTCAGATTCAGCACGCCCTCATCGGTCATTGCCACGGTGTTTTCGTAATGCGCCGACAGTCTTCTGTCAGCCGTTACCACCGTCCAGCCGTCGGCCAGCTCTCTGACCTCAAAGGTACCTGCGTTGACCATCGGTTCGATGGCCAGCACCATACCCGAGCAGATGCGTACGCCGCGTCCGGGGGTTCCGTAGTTAGGTACGTCGGGAGCCTCGTGCACTTCTTTGCCGATGCCGTGTCCGATATATTTGCGTACGGTGGAAAATCCGTTTGCTTTGACGTGCGTGTCGATCGCGGAGCCGACGTCACCAAGGCGATTACCCTGCTGCATCTGCGCAACACCCGCAAAGAAGCTCTCTCTTGTGACCTTGATCAGCTTGAGTGCCTCATCGCTTACCTTTCCTACCGGAATGGTTCTTGCGCTGTCTCCGTGATAGCCCTTGTAATGTGCACCAAGATCAATCTTGACGATGTCCCCTTCACGCAGGATTCTCTTCTTGGAAGGAATGCCGTGGATGACCTCGTCGTTGATGCTGATGCACGCGCTTCCGGGAAAGCCGTACAGTCCCAGGAAGGAGGGCTTAGCACCCGATTTCTCGATATACTGTCTGATGACGTGATCGAGCTCGTAGGTGCTGACACCTTCGCGGACGTGCTCACGGGCTACAAGCAAAGCCTCGCCCGTGATACGACCCGCTTCTTTCATGGCCTTGATCTGAGCTGCATTTTTGAGCTGTATCATACGATACCTCAGATCGACCCTGCGTTACGCCTCAAACTTTTCCAGCGCCTTGAATACCAGGGCGGTCGTATCAGCGACCTCCTCCTGGCCTTCTACGGTCAGAAGGATGCCCTTCTGTGCGTAGAATTCCTTCAACGGCTCGGTTTGAGCGTGGAACGTCTTCAGTCTGTTAATTACGGTTTCTGCTGCGTCATCCGCTCTGGTGTACAGAGCAGCGCCGCACTTGTCACAAACGTCAGCAGTCTTAGGCGGAATATATACGACGTGGTAGGAAGCACCGCAAGAGCAAACTCTGCGTCCGCTCATACGCTCGACGATCTTCTCGTCGGCAACCTCGATGCTCAGCACTGCGTCGATACGGACCCCCATATCCTCCAGAGCCTGAGCCTGGGGAATGGAACGGGGGAAGCCGTCCAGGATAAATCCGTTCTTACATGCGTCTGTCGAAAGATATTCCTTGATAATGCCAATGACAACCTCATCGGGGACCAGCTTGCCGGCCTCAACGTAGCTCTTGGCAGAGAGACCAAGCTCGGTTCCCGCTTTCATTGCACCGCGCAGAATGTCGCCGGTTGCAATTGCAGGGATATTGAATTTTTCCGAAATTCTCGCGGATTGGGTACCTTTGCCCGCTCCGGGAGCGCCCATTAAAATCAAATTCATGTTGTTCCTCCGGTGTTATGCCGTTTGATTAATCAAGGAAGCCCTTATAGTTTCTAAGGGTGATCTGAGCCTCAAGCTCACGAACAGTTTCGAGTGCAACACCGACAACGATCAGCAGCGAGGAGCCACCGAATGCAAGCTCAGACATAGAAGCTGCAGCGTTTACATCGATCAGGTTGACGATGATGGTGATCAGCAGAGGCAGGCCCGAAACAACGCACAGGAACAAGCCGCCGATCAGAGTTACTCTGTTCAGGATCTTCTTAATATACTCAATGGTGGGTCTGCCGGGACGAATGCCGGGGATAGAGCCGCCGTTGTTCTGGATATTATTTGCTACTTCAACAGGGTTGAAGGAGATCATAATATAGAAGTAAGAGAATGCGATGATCAGAGCGATGAAGATGATCAGATACAGGGGAGAGGTGTAGCTGAGCACGTCGGTCATCTGGTCAAAGAAGTCCTTAGCGAAGTACAGCCAGCTGTCCTTCTTTACGTTGGTAAAGAATGCAGCAACGGTTGCAGGAAGTGCCACGATGGAGTTTGCGAAGATGATAGGCATAACGCCGCTCATGTTCAACTTCAGGGGCAGGCTGGAGGACTGACCGCCGTACATCTTACGGCCGACAACTCTCTTTGCATACTGGATCGGAATTCTTCTCTCGGAGTTCGTGAACCAAACCACGAAGCCGCCTGCAACCAGAATCGCAGCAACGACTGCGATGTAGATCACAATGTTGAGGACAGTTGCAAGCCAATCCAACTCAATAGCCTTGGTGCAAGCCTTGGCAATGTTGGGGATGGTAGCGGTGAGGTAGGTAGGAACTCTGGATACAATGTTAGCAAACAGGATGATCGAGATACCGTTACCGATACCCTTCTCGTTTACCTTTTCAGCCAGCCACATGATCAGCGATGCGCCTGCGCAGTAGCACAGGATCAGCGTGATACGGCAGAACCAGAGAGCTACGCCCTTCTGACCTGCGTAGGTGATATATTCGCCGAAGTAGTTTTCGAGATACATGGTATAGCCGTAAGCGGTGATCAGAGCCAGAGCAACGGTCACGACACGAGTGATCGCGGTGATCTTCTTCTTGCCGTTCTCACCGTCCTTAGCCATTCTCTCCAGCGCGGGAATTGCGATGGTGAGCAGCTGCATTACGATCGAAGACGTAATGTAGGGGCTGACGGAGAGAGCAAACAGGGTTGCTCTGCTGAATGCATCACCGGACAACAGGTTCAGATACTGGAACATGTCGCCGGCACTCATGCCCTGGAAAGCAGTATAGATCTCACTGCTTACCCAAGGAAGCGGAATGGACGCACCAATGCGGTAAAGGAGTACGATAAGCAATGTGAAGAGGAGTCTGTTTTTGAGCTCCGGGATCTTCCAAGCATTCTTTAACGTCTGAAACATCCTTATACCTCCTCTGCCTGTCCACCTACTGCCTCAATCTTTGCCTTAGCAGTTGCGGAAAAGACTGCCGCTTTCACAGTGATCTTCTTAGTGAGTTCGCCGTTGCCCAGAACCTTGAGTCCGTCCAGGGGCTTGCGGATAATCTTTTTGGCGAGAAGTGCATCCATATCAACGACTGCGCCGTCCTCAAAGACGTTCAGTGCGTCAACATTGACAATAGCGTAATGCTTTGCGAAATAGTTCTTGAAGCCTCTCTTGGGAAGCTGTCTGTAGATGGGGAACTGTCCGCCCTCAAAACCGGTGCGAACACCGCCGCCGGAGCGTGCGTTCTGACCCTTGTGACCCTTACCTGCGGTCTTGCCGTTGCCGGAGCCGGGGCCTCTGCCCTTTCTCCATGCAGCCTTTGCGGAACCTTCAGCGGGTTTCAGATTATGCAGTTTCATTCTCAGTACCTCCTTATCAGTCTTCTACGGTTTCAACCGAGACAAGGTGAGAAATAACCTTAATCTTGCCTGCCAGAACAGCGTCATCGTTGTGCATGATGAAATCGCCGATCTTAACAAGACCCAGGGACTGTGCCGTAGCCTTCTGGTTGGGCTTTGCGGCGATAAGACTCTTAATCAGTGTTACCTTTTTCATCTTAAAGCGCCTCCTTAACCCTTAACCTGCTCTACGGGGATGTCACGGATCTTCGCAACTTCCTCAGCGGAACGCAGTGCCTTCAGACCCTCCATGGTTGCCTTAACAACGTTGGTGGGGTTGTTGGAGCGCAGGCACTTTGCACGAATGTTGGAGATACCTGCAGCCTCAAGTACTGCTCTTACCTTGCCACCCGCGATGATACCGGTACCGAGTGCAGCGGGCTTGAGAAGCACCTTGCCTGCGCCGAATTCACCGATGACTTCGTGCGGGATTGTTGTACCCTTCAGGGATACAGTGATCATATTCTTCTTAGCGTCTTCGATACCCTTGCGAATTGCCTCGGGTACCTCAGCAGCCTTACCAAGACCTACGCCGACGTGACCGTTCTTGTCACCGACTACCATCAGTGCTGCAAATCTTGCAACACGACCACCCTTTACAGTCTTGGAAACACGGTTCAGCGCGACGAGCTGTTCTGTCAGATCCAGCTCAGCCGGGTTAATTCTTTGTGCCATTTCTGGTTTCCTCCTGAATTGTTCAATAAATGTTGAACAGTGTACAAACCGGACTAATCGGGATAACCGATTAGAACTTCAGGCCGCCCTCGCGAGCGCCGTCTGCCAATTCCGATACACGTCCGTGATACAGATAACCGCCTCTGTCGAATACGACTTCGGTGATGCCCTGTGCGACTGCCTTTTCTGCAATCATTTTGCCAACTGCTCTTGCAGCTGCCTTGTTACCGCCGTTGCCTTCAAAACCGTTACCGTAAGAAGAAGCGGATACCAGTGTTACGCCCGCAACGTCATCAATGATCTGTGCGCTGATGTTTGCATTGGAGCGATATACTGCCAGACGCGGACGCTCTGCCGTGCCGGAAATCTTAGCTCTGACTCTCTTATGTCTCTTCAGACGAGCCTGGTTAGAATCTTTTCTGGATACCATGTTTACACTCCTCCTTTCAATTACTTACCGGTCTTGCCGACCTTACGACGTACATACTCGTCGATATAACGAACGCCCTTGCCGTGATAAGGCTCGGGACCTCTCAGACCTCTGATGACTGCAGCGGTCTGGCCAACTTCCTGCTTGTTGATGCCCTTTACGATTACGATCATACCGGAGTTGATCTTCTCGGTGGTCATCTTATCAATGCCCTGCTTCTTGATTTCGTCATCGGAGGGAACCTCAAGCTTGATGCTGTCGGTCTCTGCGATTACGAACTTGTCCTGAGGCTGGCCGTTGGGCTTGAGGGAGTGACCCAGGAACATCTGCAGGTTCTTGCCCTGCTTAGCAGCCTTGTAACCAACGCCGATGATCATCAGAATCTTCTGATAACCCTTGGTAACGCCGACTACCATGTTGTTAATCAGTGCGCGAGTCAGACCATGCAAGCTTCTCTCTTCCTTCTCGTCAGAGTTACGGGTTACGATGATCTGGTTGCCCTCGATCGCGATGTTGATCTCGGGTCTGAAGGTTTCGGTCAGGGTACCCAGGGGGCCCTTAACCGTCAAAGTGTTGCCGTTCAGGGTTGCAGTGACACCTGCGGGGATCTCAACGGGCATTCTACCAATTCTAGACATATCGTTTACCTCCCGTTTCTATTACCAGACAAAGCACAGGACCTCGCCGCCTACCTTGAGTGCGCGAGCCTTCTTGTCGGTCATGATTCCCTTAGATGTGGAAACGATAGCGATACCCAGGCCGTTCATTACCTTAGGCATATCCTCGCAACCTGCGTAGATACGCAGACCGGGCTTGGATACTCTCTTCAGGCCACGAATAACCTTCTGCTTGTTTCCCTGGTACTTCAGGGTTACGCGAATGGTACCCTGCTTGCCATCGTCGATCACCTCATAGCTCTTTACGTAGCCTTCTTCAACGAGGATCTGGGCGATAGCCTTCTTCATGTTGGATGCCGGAATGTCCACAGTGGCGTGCTTTGCGGAGTTCGCATTGCGGATTCTTGTGAGCATATCAGCAATTACGTCAGACATTTGCATTTTTCTTTTCCTCCTGATGCAAGTATTGTTTTTCTTGCTGCCGGTCTTCCCGGCGGCATATCGGCGGTTAAGTCCAACTCGCCATGCACACCCCACACAGAGTGGGTCGTGTGCACGCTGCAGATTAACTTCCTGCCGATAGTTGGGGGGTGAGCACCTCCATCGTGAAGGTACCCGTTATATCAAGGTAAGTTATCTTACCAAGATGCTTTCTTTACGCCCGGGATCTCGCCCTTGTATGCGAGCTCACGGAAGCAGATACGGCAGATGCCGAACTTGCGGAGGTACGCGTGAGGACGACCGCAGATCTTGCATCTGTTGTAGCGGCGGGTGGAGAACTTCTGCTCCTTCTGCTGCTTCAGAATCATAGCCTTCTTTGCCATCTTTGTATACCTCCTTTCATTACTTGGAGAACGGAGCACCCATAAGGGTGAGCAGTTCTCTTGCTTCGTCGTCGGTCTGAGCCGTGGTAACGAAGCAGATGTCCATACCGCGGATCTTCTCAACCTTATCGTACTCGATTTCGGGGAAGATCAGCTGCTCCTTCAGACCCAGGGAGTAGTTGCCGCGACCGTCAAATGCGTTGGGGTTGATACCCTTGAAGTCACGAACTCTGGGGAGGGAGAAGTTGAACAGTCTGTCCATGAATTCGTACATCTTTTCGCCACGCAGAGTAACCTTTGCACCGATCTTCATGCCCTCACGGAGCTTGAAGTTTGCAACCGACTTCTTTGCGTAGGTGGGAACTGCCTTCTGACCTGCGATCAGGGACAGATCGTTGATGACTGCATCAATAACCTTGCTGTTTTCCTTAGCGTCGCCGCAGCCCACGTTGATGACGATCTTGTCGATCTTGGGGATCTGCATAACGCTCTTGTAGTTGTACTTGGTCTGAAGTGCGGATACGACTTCGGACTTATAGTAATCTCTCAATCTTGCCATCGTCTTATCCTCCTATCAGATTTCGTGGCCGCACTTTGCACAAACGCGGACCTTCTTGCCGTCCACAACCTTGTTGTGAACTCTTACGCCCTTATCGCACTTGGGGCAATACAGAGCTACCTTATCGGAATAGATTGCGCCTTCAGCGTCAACGATGCCACCGGTCTCGCCCTGTCTGCGGGGCTTGACGTGCTTGTGGATCATATTTGCGCCTTCAACGATAACCTTACCTTCCTTGGGAGAGCAAGCGATGACCTTGCCCTTAGTGCCCTTGGAATCGCCGGAAAGAACGACAACGACATCATCTCTTCTAATATTGCTGTTTGCCATTTTTCGTTACCTCCGATTAAAGTACTTCGGGAGCCAGAGACAGGATCTTCAGATAATCCTTCTCGCGGAGCTCTCTTGCAACAGGCCCAAAGATACGGGTACCTCTGGGGGTGTTGTCTTCCTTAATAACAACGGCTGCATTCTCATCAAACTTGATGTAAGAGCCGTCTGCACGCTTAATGCCGTGCACGCTTCTTACGACGACTGCCTTAACAACGTCGCCCTTCTTTACAACGCCACCGGGAGCTGCCTTCTTAACGGCGCAAACGATGACGTCGCCGATGTTTGCATATCTGCGGCCTGTACCACCAAGCACACGAATGCACATCAGCTCCTTGGCGCCGGTATTGTCGGCAACCTTCAGTAATGTCTGCTGCTGAATCATGTTTTTCCTCCTACTGTTTCAATACGCTTCGACGTACCTACTATTCGAATTCTTTTTTACGTGTGTGTTGGCTTACTTAGCCTTTTCGATGATCTCAACCGTTCTCCATCTCTTGGTCTTAGAGAGGGGTCTGGTCTCCATGATCTTTACCTTATCGCCTACGCCGCATTCCAGTTCATCGTGAGCGTGAACCTTCAGGGTGCGCTTGATGATCTTACCGTAGACGGGGTGCTTTACGTTGTCTTCGATAGCAACCGTAACGGTCTTTGCCATCTTGTCGCTGACAACCATGCCAACTCTGACTTTTCTGAGTGCTCTTTCTTCAGTCATGACTGTCCTCCCTTATGCGTTCTTCTCTTGAAGAATTGTCATTACGCGAGCGATGTCCTTCTTGACTTCCGCAATCTTGTGGGGGTTGTCAAGCTGGTTGATCGCATGCTGGAAACGGAGGTTGAAAAGTTCAGTCTTCAGCTCCTTGAGCTTCTCATTGAGCTGCTCAACGGTCAGTGTCTTCAGTTCTGCTGCTTTCATTGACTTATGCCTCCTGTTCCTTCATTACAAACTTGGTCTTGATAGGCAGCTTGTGACCTGCAAGACGCATAGCTTCCTTTGCTACGTCGGGAGCAACGCCATCCATCTCAAACATCACTCTGCCGGGCTTGACCACAGCCACCCAGTACTCCGGAGAACCCTTACCGGAACCCATACGGGTTTCAGCAGGCTTTTCGGTGATGGGCTTATCGGGGAAAATCTTAATCCAAACCTTACCGCCACGCTTGATATGTCTTGTCATAGCAATACGGGCTGCCTCGATCTGGTTTGCAGTGATCCATGCGGGCTCAAGGGCTACCAGACCGTAGGAACCGTTGGTAACGGTATTGCCGCGGGAAGCCTTACCCTTCAGTCTTCCGCGCTGAACGCGACGGAATTTTACTCTCTTCGGCATTAACATTACTTGTTACCTCCTTCTCTGGGTGCTCTTTCGGAACGACCCTGAGGACGGTTGCCCTGGGGACGGCCGTTGCCGCGTCTGTCACCGCGGTTGTTGCGGTCACCTCTGCGGTTGTCGCGGTTGTCGCGGTTCTGTGCTGCAGGTCTGTTGACCTCGTTGAGAACCTCGCCGCGGTAGATCCATACCTTAACACCGATCTTACCGTAAGTGGTGTTTGCTTCCCAGAAGCCGTACTCAATGTCAGCTCTCAGGGTCTGCAGCGGGATGGTACCTTCATGGTAGTGCTCGCTTCTTGCGATTTCTGCGCCACCCAGACGGCCGCCGCAGGAAATCTTGATACCCTTAGCACCAAGTCTCATGGTGTTACGGATAGCCATCTTCATTGCACGGCGGAAGGACACACGTCTCTCCAGCTGGCCTGCAATGTTCTCAGCTACGAGCTGAGCGTTCAGGTCGGGCTGTCTGACCTCAACAACGTTGAGGGCTACGGGCATGCCAACCATCTTCTCGAGCTCTGCCTTATACTTCTCAATGTTCGCACCCTTCTGGCCGATGACCATACCGGGCTTTGCGCAGTGTACGAATACTCTGACTCTGTGGCTGTCGCGTTCGATCTCGATCTTGGGAACGCCTGCCTCCTGCAGCTGCTTCTTGAGGTACTTTCTGATGTTATAGTCGGATACAAGAGTGTCGCCGAATACCTTGTCATTGGCAAACCATCTCGAATCCCAGTTCTTAATCACGCCTACGCGAAGGCCGTGAGGATTAACTTTCTGACCCATTACTCTTGTCTCCTTTCTCAGTCTCTTTCCTTAACCACGATGGTTACGTGGCTGGTTCTCTTGTTGATTCTGTCTGCAGAACCCTTTGCGCGGGGCATGATTCTCTTGAGAGTCGGGCCCGGGGTTACGAAGCATTCAGAAACGTACAGCTTGCTTGCGTCCATTTGGAAATTGTTTTCTGCGTTTGCGATTGCGCTTCCCAGCAGTTTGATCAGGTACTCGGATGCACCCTTGGGGGTGTTCTTCAGGATCGCCATAGCGGTGCCTGCGTCCTTACCTCTGATCAGGTCCAGAACGATCTTTACCTTACGCGGGGAAATTCTTGCATATTTCAGATAAGCTACTGCTTCCATTATTCAATATCCTCCCCTCGTATTACTTACCGTTATTGGATGTCTTGGAGCCGGCGTGACCCTTGAAGGTTCTGGTGGGAGCGAACTCACCCAGCTTATGGCCGACCATATCTTCAGTTACATATACCGGAACGTGCTTCTTACCGTCGTGAACGGCAATGGTGTGACCGACGAATTCCGGGAATATGGTAGATGCGCGAGACCAGGTCTTGAGCACGTGCTTGGAGCCGTTCTCATTCATGGCACAGATGCGCGCGTAGAGCTTTTCTTCTACGAAAGGTGCTTTTTTCAAACTTCTGCTCATGTTATATTCCCTCCTTACTTAGCATTTCTGCGCTTCACAATGAACTTGTCGGTGCGCGCCTTCTTGTTACGGGTCTTGTAACCCAGAGCAGGCTTACCCCAAGGAGTAACAGGAGAAGGACGACCAATGGGAGATTTACCTTCACCACCACCGTGAGGGTGATCGCAGGGGTTCATGACAGAACCGCGGACGGTAGGACGAATGCCCTTGTGTCTGGTCTTACCTGCCTTACCAACCTTAACGGTATCGTGGTCGGTGTTACCGATCTGACCGATGGTTGCCTTGCAGTCCAGACGAACGATACGAACTTCACCGGAGGGAAGACGTACCTGTGCAACGCCGTTTTCCTTAGCGATCAGCTGTGCGAAAACGCCTGCTGCACGAACCAGCTGAGAGCCCTTGCCGGGATACAGCTCAATGTTGTTGATCATGGTACCGACGGGGATATTAGCGATGGGCAGAGTGTTGCCGGGCTTGATATCAGCGTCAGCGCCGGAGTAAACAACGTCACCAACCTTCAGGCCGTCGGGAGCGATGATGTAGCTTCTGACGCCTGCCTCGTTCTCGAGCAGAGCGATGAACGCGGTTCTGTTGGGGTCGTACTCGATGCCGATTACGGTGTTAGCAGAGGTGTCTGCTCTCTTGAAATCGATAATTCTGTACTTGATCTTATTGCCGCCGCCTCTGTGACGAACGGTGATGCGGCCGTAGGAGTTACGACCTGCGTGCTTCTTCTTGGTAACAACGAGGCTCTTCTCGGGGGTGCTCTTGGTCAGAACAGCCTTATAGTCCGTAACGGACATGTGTCTGCGAGAGGGCGTCGTAGGATTATACTTAATCGTTGCCATTTAATTCGACCTCCTTCTCAGTTCAGACCTTCGAAGAACTCGATGGCCTTGGAATCAGCCGTCAGAGTTACGATAGCCTTCTTCCAGGTTGCGGTGCGACCTGCGTGAACGCCAAGTCTCTTGGGCTTGCTCTTCATGTTAATGGTGTTGACATCTGCTACCTTAACGCCCTTGAACATAGTTTCAACAGCGTTTGCAATCTCGGGCTTGGTTGCGGACTTGAGTACCTTGAACGCGTACTTTCTGTCAGCCATGCCGTCCATGCTCGCTTCTGTGATAATGGGCTTAATGATGATATCCTGAATCATTTTCATTATGCATATACCTCCTCGAGCATCTTGACTGCTGCAGCGGTAACGACAAACTTGTTTGCGTTGAGAATGTCATATACATTCAGGTTGTTGTACTGAGCGGTAACAACACCGGGAATGTTTGCGCAGCTCTTGATGATGAACTGATCAACCTCGGGCAGAACCACGATGGTCTTGGTGTCAGCACCCAGATTCTTCAGCATGGTTGCCATGGTCTTGGTCTTGTAGCCTTCGCACTTGATGTCGTCAACTACGATCAGGTTGCCCTGTGCGACCTTAGAGGTCAGTGCACTGTACAGTGCGATTCTCTTGGTCTTTCTGTTCATACCGGTGCGGTAGCTTCTGGGCTTCGGGCCGAGTGCTACGCCGCCGTGTGTCCACTGAGGAGAACGAGTGGAGCCCTGTCTTGCACGACCGGTGCCCTTCTGTCTCCAGGGCTTCTTACCGCCACCGGAAACCTCGGTGCGGGTCAGAGTGGACTGAGTGCCCTGTCTCTGGTTGAGCAGATATGCTCTGACTGCAGCATGGAGGACTGCGCCGTTGATTTCTGCGCCGAAGATCTTTTCGGACAGATCCATCGTGCCGACTTCGTTGCCGGCCATGTTAAATACTTTTACCTGCGGCATTGTTTAGTTCCTCCTTTTCTTATGCTTTTACCGAATCACGAATGAATACGATGCCGTCCTTAGCGCCGGGAATAGCGCCCTTGATGGCGATCAGATTTCTTTCGCTGTCGATCTTAACAACTTTGAGATTGAGAACGGTGACCTGCTCGTTACCGTACTGGCCGGCCATGTGCTTGTTCTTGAAGATTCTGGCGGGGTCGATAACACCCATAGAACCGGACTGGCGGTGGATAGGACCTACGCCGTGGGTTGCCTGCAGCTTGTGCTGGTTCCATCTCTTGATCGCGCCCGTGTAACCGTGGCCCTTCGTCATACCTGTAACGTCGACCTTCTCGCCTGCGGCGAAGGTATCGGCTGTAATGACGTCGCCTACGTTGTAAGCGGAGCAATCAGCCAGACGGAATTCCTTGAGGTACTTCTTGTAGGCAACGCCTGCCTTGTTGAAGTGACCCTGCTCAGGCTTGGTCAGGTGCTTTTCCTTTGCATCCATAAAGCCAAGCTGTACAGCTTCGTAACCGTCATTCTCTTTGGTCTTCTTCTGTGCGACTACGCACGGACCGCATTCAACGAGAGTGACGGGAGTAACATTTCCGTTCTCGTCGAATACCTGAGTCATACCGATTTTCTTACCGATAATACCCTTTTTCATTTTCTTTCCTCCTGTAAATTATTGGTCGGTCGCCGATGCGGTTGGACCGACGTGATTTACAAAGTTACCGAGCCGAAGTTTCTTTCTTCGTCGGCTGTTATCTTTGTTTTGCAAGTCTTGATATCGCGGTGCTTGATGTAAGCTGATTAAAGCTTAACCTCGATCTCAACGCCTGCAGGGAGCTCGATGTTCATCAGCGCGTCAATGGTCTTTGCAGACGGCTTCATGATGTCGATCAGTCTCTTGTGAGTGCGCATTTCGAACTGCTCACGGCTATCCTTGTACTTGTGCACTGCGCGGAGGATCGTGATGATCTCCTTCTCAGTGGGAAGCGGGATAGGACCGGAAACCTGGGAACCGTTATCCTTAGCAACCTTGACGATCTTCTCAGCTGCGGTATCGATAAGGGTGTGGTCGTAGCTCTTCAGACGAACTCTGATCTTTTCCTTTACTGCCATTTTGTTTTGCCTCCTTTTAAGATTTCGCTCCTCCCCGCAGCAGGTCCTCACCGTTCCATACGAACGCGTATATATTAGATGGAAGCCTTGCCGCCGCTCGGGGCGATTTGTTAAAGTGGGGCGAATCCCTGACACCGCTCCGTGTGTTTCTTTTCCCGCCCGATAAAAAAGGATTTTGTCCGCGCATCAGCATCTGCGCTAAACAAACTCCGAACTGTCGTGTGGAATTGAAACCGTGGAGCAACACTATGCCGCATGTTGCACCGTGTATTTTGTGTGGGATATACCTTCGCCCGATTCTCGGACATACTCCGCGAAAATTACCTTTGAGGGCGTCCCCCCAAAGCAACCTCTCGCTTCATCGCATATCAAGCCCTATCATTATACAACATTCACCCCTGAATTGCAATAGTTTTTGAAAATTTTTAATGACGATATTTCACGAACTTTTCATGAATAATTTGTACATCTTGCACAATTTTATGCGACATTTTGCCGTTTTGTCGCCCTCGTCCCCCTCTTTCGCCGCCTTTTTCATCATGTTCGCAGCACCATTTCGTCCCCCAAAACGTCCCAATTTGTGCATATCGATGAAAAACACGAAAATTATTCCCGAATTGTTTGTTTTGGTTACGATTTGTTCACAATTGTATTATATAATAATGATATATATCTACGCACCGGAGGTTCCCTTCACGGGATTTTTTGCATATATGAACTCTCAAGGATCCAAAGTCAAGGTCTTTTGTACGACCGCATATATCCTGAGCATCACGGGCGCGATCGCTTACGCCCTGTGCTATTTGCTGGCAAGTGACGGCTCGGATTACTTTGCTTACGGGCATCCCCTGCCCATGCTGGCAAATATTCTGAGCATCGTCAGCGTGCTCTGGTTTTTCTGCGCACTCTTGCTCATTCCCAAAAAGGCGCTGCCCGAGACCGACTTCATGCTTGCCACCGGCAAGCCGTTCGTGCTCGCCGCAGCTCCCATCATCGGCACGGTAGCGGCAGCGGCCATCAGCTTTACTTATTACGAGCCCGCTGATCTGATCGCAATTCTGAATCAGCAGCGTCCGATCGATACTACCGTGATCAGCGCGATCCTGTGCGCAATCGGCGCAGCTTTGAGCATTGTCCACTATCTTTTGCGCATGGCAAACTCTCCCAAGTCGAGCGGTGCTGCAGTAGCACTCGGCATCGGCCCGATCGCTCTGATGACAGGCCTTTGCGGACTGACTTATTTTGAATACGATCACCACATGAACGCCCCCGCAAAGATCGCCCTGCAGCTTTCATGGATCGCCACTATGCTGTTTTTGACAAGCGAGATGCGCGTCACGCTGGAAAAATCCCAGCCGCGCAGATACCTGGCAAGCGCGTGCATTGCGCTCTTCGCCAACGCCTGCGCATCAATCCCCACATTCACCCTGCTTCCGAGCATTTCAAGCGTCACGCACGGCGCACGCATCATGGGCTATGCGCTGTTCTGCTTATTCAACTGTATCTATATCGGCGGCAGACTGGTGCAGTTTGCCCGCTGCTGTAACACATTCCCCGCATCCCCCGAGCAAGAACCCGTCCCGGAACAAGATCAAGGAAAGGATGAACAAGATGGCTGCCAACAACAGGATTCAATGGCTTCATAAAAAAATATCCGAATTCAGCTATCCCAACGCCATGCGTCTGGCAGAGCGATTCAACGTCTCGCACCGCCAAGCACAAAGAGACGTGGATTTTCTGCGCAAGCAGCTGGGTGCGCCCATCGCTTACGATCCCGAGCACAAGGGCTTTTATTATACTGCGGATTTCGCGTTGCCCGTGCTTCTGACCACCGACAACGACGAGTCCTACATGGGCGTGGTATCCTCTATATATAATAATGATGATTTTGCAGCGGACAGCTCGGTCATTCAGATGCAGATGCCATATACTGCCGTAGTCGAGATCCCGGACAAGCTCTCTGTGCTGGAGCTGCGTTCCTTTATCATTTCCAAGGAGTCGCGCAACCGCTACGTATGCGAATTCCACAACGTCGAGCGTTTTCTGAGCGTGATCATGGCACTTGATTCCCCCATCCGAATCATGAGCCCCTACTGGATCCGCGAACGACTGATCGGCATGGCAGAGCGCGTGCTCAAGGCCAACAAATCCGTTGATTCAGAAGAATAATTTTCAGGAGTCAATTCTTATAGATTGGCTCCTTTTTATTTGGACAAGTAAAGTCCCGATTATGTGGTTTTGTTCGCGTTTTTCACCCAAAAACCATTGAAACAAGTATTTATTTTCATATTTAAGTATGGTATAATATGATTTACAACATACGCGACACGAGTTGTCTGTAAAGGAGAAAACATGGACGCACCATCCAAATATGGACATTTGCGCAAAGAAAACTTTTTAAGCGACCGCCCGGTGTTTGTCAATCAAGCCTACAGCGATACGTTATTTAAGCCCGAGACCGCGTTTCCGCACATGCACATCCACGATTTCGTTGAACTCAGCATGATCATCTCGGGGGAAGGATATCACCGCACGCTCAACGATCTGACGGCATGCGCCCCCGGTGACGTATACGTCATCAACACCGGTGCACCACATGCGTACTTTATTAAGGAAAAAGGCGACACTCTGGTGGTCCGGAATCTGATCTTTGATCCGTCGGATATTTTAGACGCAGAGCTCTCCACTCCCGAAAGCCCAAGGTATTGCTGCGGGTTGTTTCGCGAAGACCCGATGATTTCGCATATTTTCTTGAATCCCGGCTTTCAAGAGGAAGTCGGGCGCATCATGGATCGTATCGAAAAGGAACAGGATCGTAAAGAATTGGAATGGGAAACGTCCGTCAAAGCTCACTTGCTGGACATTCTGATCATGTGCAGTCGCCGTATCGTCGGAAAAATCGAAACAGCCAACGACAAAACCGTTCCCAAGCTTCGCAATCGCCAGATTGCCTTGACCGTGATGTGCGAGGTGCTGGAACGGTATAGTGACCCCGCAATGACCCTGGAAAGCATTGCCGAAACGGTATTTCTCAGCAAATCTCATCTCAGTTACGTTTTCAAGCAGGTAACGGGGCTGAGCTTCTCCGAATACGTCGCAAGCGTTCGCTTGGAGGAAGCGCGGCGATTGCTCAGAGAAACCAATATGACAAACGAGCAAATATGCTGCGCATGCGGATTTCGGGACGTGCCGTCCTTTTACCGTTTTTTCCGTACGCACGTGGGCATGACGCCGTTTGTTTATCGAAAAGAATCAGTAAATGCTCCTTAATTCACTCAAAAAAATACAAAAATATGAAAGGCTACACTATGAAACGCATGAATCGGAAACCTTACTGCATGCCGGCATTCATCGTGATGATCGGCATCCTGGTACTTTGCCTGACTGCTTGTACCCGTGAGCAGCCTCCAAGCGAAAACCCACCCAATGATACGGAAACGTTCCTTGAAAGCGAGGATACAGGAGCACCGGATATCGAGACAGAAACCGAGTCCGACACCGAGGACCCCGTAGATACCGAGGATATCACGCAGCCCGATCAGACCTTCCCCGGGGTGGAGGCAGAAATGGACATTTACCCCCAGCCCATGGATATTGCAATCGCGGAGGGTAGGCAAAGCAAGACCGTCAAGCTTGACGACAAGGCCGCAAAATACGCAAATCTGCTTACCGAAGCGGGCTTTACCGTCAGCGAGGACGGCGCTCCCCTGACCGTGACTTTGCGCGATCTGAACGCCGATTTCGAATACGGCACAGACGAGGCATATATATTAAAGGTAACCGGAAATGAAATTCTGATCGAGGCGCAGACCGATCGTGGCGCGCACTACGCCATCATGACGTTGGCTCAACTTGCACAGCGGAACGAGGATCTCCCCATCGTCATCATCAAGGACGCGCCCCGAAACGCCATCCGCGGCGTGATCGAGGGCTTTTACGGCACCGCCTGGACGCACCAATACCGCAAGGATCTCTTTGCATTCATGGGTCAGAACAAAATGAACACCTACATCTACGCGCCCAAGGATGACGCCAAGCACCGCGCGCAATGGCGCGTGCTTTACACCGGCACAGAGCTGGAGCGCATGACCGATCTGATCCAAACCGCCAACGAGCATTACGTAAAATTTGTTTACGCGCTCTCCCCGGGCGGCGATATCAATCTCGGCAACGGCTACGAAGCGGATTTTGAAAAGCTGATGGCAAAATGTCAGCAAATGTACGATCTCGGTGTGCGTGATTTCGCCATCTTCCTTGACGATATCCCCACGCTGGACGCAAAGGGACATGGCAAGCTGCTCTCCGACTTCCAGACCCGCTTTGTCATGACGCACGAGGGCGTCAGCGATCTGATCGCCATTACCACCGAGTACGGCGATCCCTTCCTGACCAAATACACCGACGAGATCGCACCCCTGATCCACGAGGACGTGGTGCTGATGTGGACAGGTCCCGGCGTCATCCCCGAATCCATCACCAATCAATCGCTCAAGCACATCATCAAAACCTACAACCGTAACGTACTGATCTGGTGGAACTACCCGGTCAACGATACGCTGGCCAACCATCTGTTCATGGGGCCTTGCGTCAACCTTGAGACCGAGCTTTACAAATCCATCACGGGACTTACCGCCAACCCCATGAACCAGGGGTATGCCTCCATGGTACCGCTGTTCACCACGGGCGACTACCTTTGGAATCCCGAGGCATACGACCCGCAAGCCTCCCTTGCTGCGGCTTGCAAGTCGCTGATGCCCGACGCAAGCGAGGCGCTCGGCGCGTTTATCTCTATGACCTGCGCGTCCGGTATCAACAAGAATACCGACAGCGAGCAGCTGCAGACACTGCTTGGCGCATTCAAGAAAAACAACTCTGCAGAAACCCGCGCCGCGCTCAGATCCTACTTTGAGAGCATGGTTCGCAATGCTGATACGATCCTCGCGTCCGATAATCAATTACTAGTATCGGAAATCAATGATTGGTTGACTAAATATCGCGTATACGGTCAAATGGGCGTTCTTTATATCGAAATGGAGGATGCTTACGCCGCGGGCAAGGATTCAGATACCATGCTCAGCCTTTTGGGAGAATACAAAACGCTTGAGAGATGCATCGCCAAGAATCCGCAACTGGTGTCCGCGTCCGTGCTGACCACCTTCTATGCCACCCTGAACAGCCGCTTCTCGCAGCTGCTCGGCCAAGCCGAAGGTCTGAGCTATGCTCCCGCCACTCCTTACACCAACTGCAACCACTACGAAAACTACACCCCCAATCTGATGACAGACGGCGACGACTCCACCTTCTTCTGGACGCACGGCGACCTCAATACCGCAGCAGGCAACAAAACCGGCTACTTTGGCGTGGACCTCGGAGCAGTCATTGATATCCATAACGTCTATATCGCCACAGGCGTTGCAGGCAGCGACGCACTCGGCAAGGGCATTGTGGAGTATTCCGCCGATGCAGAGAGCTGGACAACGCTTTATGAGGGCTCCTGCGCTGACGCGGTCGTGATCCGCGATCTCGCCGTCAAGGCGCGCTACGTGCGCGTCAGAAACGCCGATAAAAGCGACGGCACCTGGACCAAGATCTGCGCCTTTGAGGTCAATACCAACCGCACCGTACTCAGCGACGCACCCGCAGGCGTGCCCACCCTGACCACTTCCCTGCCGACATATTCAACCTATTTCCCCGAATTTATGACGGACGGAGATCCCAACACCTATTTCTGGTCCTCTCGCGGGGCGCAGGCAGGCGATTCCTTTGAGATCGACCTCGGCACGGTGACAGCCGTCTCTCACATCACCTTCAAGACAGGCGTGCCCGACCATGCTGCAGACTACGTCCAAAGCGGCGAGCTTTGCTACTCGGCAGACGGACAGAGCTGGGTCAAGCTGTGCGCCATCAATCAAAGAGATACGGAGCTTGACGTGGATATCAAAGCGCGCTACATACGCGTCATTGTGACCAAGGATCAGACCAATTGGGTCACGGTTTCCGAATTCACGGCGCTCAGCGAGGATCACGTCTCTCCCCTTTTGCAGTTGGATGCGAATTTTGTCCCCCGCACCGACCTGCTCTCCCTGACAGACGGCCTGTACGTCACCTTCTTTGCGCCCGACGAGCAAAAAGCGAGCGGGCACAGCCTTGACGTCACGGTCAGTGAGAGCGGCAGTGTCAAGCTGATCGCGCTCTGCCTGCCCCAAAACGGTCTTTCTGTCACGGTTCTGGACGCGTCCGGCCGAGAAATTCAGACAGTCGAGCTGTCGTACGCAACAGAAGTCCAAGCCCCCAAGGGCTCGATCATCCGTATCCCTCTCGGAAACGGATTGATACTGACCGAGGTGGAATGGTAAGCAAAAAAAAACAAAGGGCTGCGCGGATTTTTTCGTACAGCCCTGCTTTGAAAACAACAATATCCCATCACAAAAAATATTTTCACTTTTTTTCAAAAAACTATTGACAACTCGTCCGAGACGTGCTATAATACCATGGTGTCCGACAAGGACGTATCCAAAGACAGCAGGTTTCCGTAAAAGCCAGGCTTCCCTGCCGAGGAGAGATCAAATCGCATATGAACGACGCAGGTCGTATTGTGAGTCTTTCTTCGCGCGAAGCTATGCTTTGACGGAAGGAAGATTTTTTTATTACTCATTCTCACTGGGAGGTGAAACACAAAATGCCTAGCAATGCAATACTCGAACAAAAGAAAGTGATCGTTGCTGAACTGGCTGCAGACATCAAGGATTCCGCAGCAGGCGTAGTGGTAAACTACCAGGGCATCACCGTTGACAGCGATACCAAGATGCGTAAGGCTCTTCGTGAAGCAGGCGTTAAGTATGTTGTTATGAAGAACACACTGACCGGCCGTGCTTGCGACGAGGTTGGTTACGGCGCTCTCAAGGAGCACCTGAACGGCATGACCGCAATCGCTATCAGCAAGAACGATCCCGTTGCAGCAGCAAAGATCCTCAAGGAATACGCTGAAAAGATCCCTTCTTTCGAGATTCTCGCAGGTTACGTTGACGGCGGCGTTATCGACGCAGCAGGTGTAAACGCACTCGCAGAGATCCCCTCCAAGGAAGTCCTCATCGCAAAGTTCCTGGGCTCTATCAAGTCCCCTCTGTACAACTTCGCTTACGGTCTGCAGGCGATTATCGACAAGCAGAACGGCGGCAGCGAAGAGGCTGCAGAAGCTCCCGCAGAAGCTTAATTTTCTGCATCACACACAAATTCTTAAAAACACTCACAATTCAGGAGGTAATTTATCATGGCATCCGAAAAGATTACAGCTATTGTTGAAGAAATCAAGACTCTCACTATCCTCGAGCTCGCTGACCTGGTTAAGGCAGTTGAAGAGGAATTTGGCGTATCCGCAGCAGCTCCCGTAGCAGTTGGCGGCGCAGCAGCTCCCGCTGCAGCAGCAGTTGAAGAGAAGACCGAGTTCGACGTTGAACTGACCAGCTTCGGCGCTAAGAAGCTCGACGTTATCAAGGTTGTTCGCGAGATCACCGGTCTGGGCCTGAAGGACGCAAAGGACCTCGTAGAGGGCGCTCCCAAGATTCTGAAGGAAGGCGTTTCCAAGGAAGACGCAGAGAAGATCAAGGAACAGCTCACCGCTGCAGGCGCAACTGTTACCATCAAGTAATTTCCCTTCCGGAAAATACACACAATCAATTTGCATCTGTCTTGGATAGCAAAAAGCACCGTGCCAATCGGCACGGTGCTTTTGCGTTTGTTGGCAACTAAATAATATTTAAATAATATTTATGTTCAAAAGCAGGGCTGCCTCCCAAGAAGCAGCCCTGTTCTATTCTTATACGCGTTTTTCTATTACCCCGCGATCAGGCCAACCACCCAGTTCCAAAGCGGTACAAGGGCGATGGGAAAGAATACGGCAGGAAGATAGTTCATGATCTTGAGCTTGGTGATGCCCATGACGTTCAGACCCAGACCCACGATCAGCACCGAGCCGACCATGCTCATGGTATCGATGACGGCGACCGAAAGCCCCTGCCCTGCAATGCTTGCAACCAGCGCGATCCCGCCCTGGAAAACCAGCACGAACAAGGAAGAAAGCAGCACGCCGATCCCCATGGTAGAGGACAGAATGATCGAGGACACCAGATCCAGCATGGATTTGGTATAAAGCAGGTCGTGGTCGCCCATCAGTCCGCTCTGAATCGAGCCTACGATGGTCATGGATCCCACGCAGAACAGCAGCGACGCCGACACAAAGCCCTGCGCTACGGGAACGTGTACGGCACTTTGCTCGGGGCTGCGGTTAAACATCTTCTCGATCTTTTGGCCAAGCAGATTGACCCAGCGGTCGATATCGATCAGGCCACCGACCAAAATACCAAGCACGACCGACAGAATCGTGATGATGGTATTCTCACTGGTCAGCCCGCTTTTGAGCAACGTAGGATCCACAACCGCGTCGGAGACGACGTCGTTGATCACGCCTGTCAAAGCGCCGCCCACGCCCACCATGACCACAGCAAGGCCAAGTCCGTTCATGATCGATTTGGACATTTCGGCAAATCTCTGACTCTTGAGCTTGCCTTTTTTTGAGATCGCGTGGATGGCGAGACCGATCAGCGAGCCGAGAATGACTGTACCTGTGTTGACCAGCGTTCCCCAAAGAGGAAAATGGTTCATCAGAACTCGACCACCTTGTCAATATAAGCCTTGAGCTCGGAAATGGGCAGACGAACCTGCTCCATGGTGTCTCTGTCGCGAACAGTCACGCAGCCGTCGGTCTCGGACTCAAAGTCGTAAGTCACGCAAAGAGGCGTGCCGATCTCGTCCTGGCGACGGTATCTCTTACCGATCGAACCGGTCTCGTCAAATTCGCAGTTATAGTACTTAGCCAGCTGATCGTAAACCTCGCCCGCCTTTTCGGAAAGCTTCTTGGAAAGAGGCAGTACCGCAACCTTAACGGGTGCAAGTGCGGGATGCAGATGCAGAACCACACGCACGTCGTTCTTTGCGGGATCTACGATCTCCTCGTCATACGCATCGCAAAGGAATGCAAGTGCTACGCGGTCCGCGCCCAACGAGGGCTCGATAACGTAAGGAATATACTTTTCGTTGGTCTCGGGATCGAAATACTCCATGCTCTCGCCCGAAACGTTCTGGTGCTGGGTCAGGTCATAGTCGGTTCTGTCCGCAATGCCCCACAGCTCGCCCCAACCGAACGGGAACAAGAACTCGATATCGGTCGTGCCCTTGGAATAGAAGCAAAGCTCCTCTGCACTGTGGTCACGCAGACGCATATTCTCCTTCTTCATGCCAAGGTTGATCAGCCAGTTCTCGCAGTAGGATCTCCAGTACTGGAACCACTCAAGGTCGGTACCGGGCTTGCAGAAGAATTCCAGCTCCATCTGCTCGAATTCACGGGTACGGAACACGAAGTTACCGGGGGTGATCTCGTTACGGAAGGACTTACCGATCTGGCCTACGCCGAAGGGCATCTTCTTTCTGCCCGAGCGTGCGACGTTCTTGAACTGCACAAAGATACCCTGTGCGGTCTCAGGACGCAGATATACGGTGTTGGTGGACTCCTCGGTGACACCGATGAAGGTCTTGAACATCAGATTGAACTTACGGATATTGGTAAAGTCACCCGAGCCGCAATCGGGGCAGCAGATGTGCTTTTCCTTGATGTAAGCCATCATTTCGTCGTCGGTCCAGCCTGCAGGATTGTCCTCAAGGCCGTTCGCAAAGGCGTAATCCTCGATCAGCTTGTCCGCTCTGTGGCGTGCGTGGCAGACCTTACAGTCCATCAGAGGATCGGAAAAGCCGCCCAGGTGGCCCGAAGCAACCCAGGTCTGGGGATTCATGATGATCGCGCTGTCAAGACCCACGTTGTAGCGGGACTCCTGCACGAACTTCTTCCACCAAGCGCGCTTGACGTTATTCTTGAATTCTACGCCCAAAGGACCGTAGTCCCAGGAGTTAGCCAGGCCGCCGTAGATCTCGGAACCGGGATAGATAAAGCCTCTGTTTTTACACAAGGCAACGATTTTGTCCATAGTCTTTTCGCTGTTATTCATAATATACCTCCAAATGTGTGAATGGCGTCTTCACATATTTACCCATGATAATACTTTATTTTACCATATAAGCACCGACTTGTCAAGCGGTCTGCCGTAACCGCGCTCTGATTTTTCGCAAAATTCGATCCGATTTTCTATTTTTCGTTGTATTTACTATTTTTTGTTTATGCTTTTACATGGAAAAACGGACGTCACCGAGGTGACGTCCGCTTTTTCGTGTCTCATCAAATATATATTCTGCAACGCAAAGCCTCTGCCTTGCGCTGATTGTCTGCTGGGGGAATTTATATAAACTCTATGAAAATCCCTTATGGGCAATCCTTTTTTGCAATATTTTTTGAGTGCGATTATGACTTTTTCATTACTTTGCGTAATCTACAACGCGGCTTTCGCGAATGATATTGATCTTGATCTGGCCGGGATACTGAACCTCGTTCTGAATCTTTTCAGCCATCTCTCTTGCGACCACCTTCATGTTGTCATCGCTGACGGTATCGGGGTTGACCATCACGCGGATCTCTCTACCCGCCTGAATTGCATAAGCCTTATCAACGCCACCGAAGGACTTCGCGATCTCTTCGATCTTTTCAAGACGCTTGATGTAGTTATCCATGTCCTCTCTGCGGGCACCGGGTCTTGCTGCCGAAATGGCATCGGCTGCCTGCACGAGGAATGCGATCACGGTCTTGGGTTCAACGTCATTGTGGTGAGCCTCGATCGCATGCACGACCTCGCGGCTCTCCTTGTACTTCTTGACGGCATTGACACCGATCTGTACGTGCGTACCCTCAACGTCCTGCGGGAACGCCTTACCGATGTCGTGCAGCAGACCTGCGCGGCGTGCAAGCGATGCGTCCACGCCAAGCTCCTCTGCCATAACGCCAGCCAAGAAAGCGACCTCAATGGAGTGCTTGAGTACGTTCTGACCATAACTGGTTCTGTAGCGGAGTCGACCCAAGAGTCTGACAAGCTCGGGATTGAGGTTACGAACGCCAACCTCGTAGATCGCGCGCTCACCTGCCTGCTTAACAGCCGTGTCAACCTCTCTCTTGGCCTTTTCCACCATTTCCTCAATACGGGTGGGATGGATTCTGCCATCTGCAATCAATTTTTCCAGTGCAAGTCTTGCCACCTCGCGGCGAACGGGATCAAAGCCCGAAAGAATGATGGTTTCGGGAGTATCGTCCACGATCAATTCCACGCCGGTCAGCTTTTCCATCTGCTGGATGTTACGGCCCTCTCTACCGATGATACGACCCTTCATGTCGTCATTGGGGAGCGCGACGGTCGAAATGGTGACCTCGGCTACCTGATCGGATGCGTAACGCTGAATGGCAAGGGTGATGATGTCACGAGCCTTTTCCTCGGCATCCTCCTTGTACTGTGCTTCAAGCTCCTCAAGGCGTCTGGCAATCTCTTCCTTTGCCTCGTTTTCCACGCGAGAAACCAATTCTTCCTTGGCCTGCTCTGCGGAATAGCCCGCGATGGCTTCAAGCTTGTTCATCTGCATCTTCAGCTGCTCTGCGATCAACTCGCGGAACTGCTCGTTTTCCTTAATCTTTTTGTCAAGCTGCTCACTCTTGTGCTCGACCTGCTCGGTCTTTTTCTCAAGAGTTTCTTCTTTTTTTGCAAGTCGCGACTCTGTTCTGGATACTTCGTTTCTGCGGTCCTTCATCTCTCTCTCGAAGTCGTTACGCTGACGCATAATTTCCTCTTTTGCGGAGAGCAAAGCCTCTTTCTGTGCCGAAGCCGCCTGCTTCTGGCCTTCCTCGACCAAAGCCTTGGCCTTCTGCTCAGCAGAACCGATTGCACGCTCGCCGATCTTCTTGCGGTACAAAATGCCCGCAACAACGCCGACCACGATGCAAACCAGAGCCACAACTACAATGCTGATCCAAAAAGCTATGGGGTTTTCCCATGGCATTTTCTTGTGCACCTCCTTTTCCTGTGGATTTCTATAAAAGTATAGCAAAAAACACTTTATGCAGTTTACAATACTTACTTTATTATAATCTATTTTGCATTTTTTGTCAAGGGGAATTGCATATTTTTAGCAAAATGCACACAAAAAGGCTAAAACTCTATGATCAAGTAAAGATCAAAGAATTTTAGCCGCGTCGGTCTTATCATTCAAGTCCCTCATATATAGTTTTAACATGCTCAAATAACGGGCTTGAAATTTCTGCAGAATAAGTATACGTTCTTCCCTCAGACAGCGTTGTACCTTCTACGATAGCTGCACTGTTATCCTCATAGATACACACGCCAAGAATGATATTTTCCTGTTTATCCAAGAACAAAACCTCCATGTATTCTTGAGAGTCCTTGGATTCCATATATGCGCGTATTCCGTCCATTTCACTGGGCATACTGCCAAAGGTAACCTCCTGCTTGCGAAACGTACCGATCAATCGGTCTATTTCTTCCGCATTTTCCATGGATCTGTCCCGGAGCACCGACACATCGCTACTCCAAAACGGATAAAAAACAGAAGATACGATCACAATTTTGGATACGTAACCGTCCTTGTTTTTCATCACGGCATCCCATCTTTGCTCGATCGTCATCTCTTTATCCTGCTCACGCAGCTCGTTGGCGCAGCCTGCCATCATGGGCAGTACAAGCAAAATACAGAGCAACAGCACCCCTATCTTTGCAACGTTGTAAATTCTCAAAAAACTCACTCCTTTCATGAATGGCTGAGTTCACTGCACACGAGGCAGCTCACTCAGCCATATTTTTCATGAAATTACTTACCTGCCACGCTCATATCCTTGATCAGCGCAGCGGGTGCGCCGAACACGGTAAAGCCGCCGGGAATGCCCCATTCCACGGTATCGGACAGGCTGTCGATGTTCTTGAGCAGCTCGAAGAAGTTGCCCGCGATGGTAAAGGAGCGCACGTAGGTGGTCTTCTTGCCGTTCTCAATCAGGAAACCCTCGCTCTCAATCGAGAAGTCACCCGTGGTGGCGTCCGCACCTGCGTGCAAGCCCTTGACTGCGGTGACGTAAATGCCGTTCTCCGCCTTGGCGATCAGCTCGTCCTCGGTCAAAGTGCCGGGACAGAGACTGAAGTTAAAGGGAGCGACGTTGACCTGCGACGCATACGAGCCGCGCATGCCGTTACCTGTAGATGCAACGCCCGCCTTGGCAGCCGTGGTCAGGTCGTAGAGCAGCGTGGTCAGCACGCCGTCCTTGACAATGTCCTTTTTGTAGGTTGCCACACCCTCACCGTCAAAGTGAGTCTGCATGGGTGCGCCCTCTCTCATGGGATCGTCGGTGATGCACACGCAATCTGCCGCAATCTTCTGACCTTCCTTACCCGCAAGCAAGGAAAGGCCGAGCTGCGCGTTTCTTGCCGAGAATGCGCTGGAGAATACCGAGAGGATGGAGCGCATTTCGCTGCCCGCCAGCACGATATTGGTCTTGCCGGAGGGCACGCTGCCTGCACCGATCTTGAGCACTGCCTTGTCGGTTGCCTTCTTTGCAAGCTCGGCGACCTTTTCCTCGTCCGAGCAAAGCGCGAATGCAAACGCGTCTGCGCTCTCCTCGCCGATCTTGACGATGGGCATTGCGTAAACGCCGTTAAGCCCTGCGCGGTTGGAAAGCTCCAGGCCGTGAGAGTTGCACAGGTAGATCTCAATCTCGGAGGAGATGCAAGCTGCCTGCGTACCGTCGGTCACGCCCTCGTGTGCAGCGTAGATCTGCTTTTGCATATCCAGCGTCATAGCCTTAGCCTCGGCAGCACTCAGCGGCACGAATTTGGGCATATTGGTGGTTGCATAGCTCTCGGATCCCGCAAAAATGGGCGCGGTGTCTTCCTTTTCAATGTAGCGTGCGTTGTCGCAAGCGCGGCGCACAAGGTCGGCAAGCTCGCTCTCGGTAAACAGCTCGGTGGAAGCGTATCCCATCTTGCCATTCACCATGTAGCGCAGGCTGATGCCGCCGCCCGAGCCGCAGGAAAAGGCGCTCAGAGCATCCTTGAGTGCCTCTGCGGAGAGGCTGGAGCTGTTCATATAGTAAATTTCATATTCTTCAAGGCCTGCAGCACGTGCAGCGTCGAAGATGATCTGTTTTGCTCTGCTAAGTTCCATAACTCGTTCCTCCTTATCTGCCGCCGACCGTGATCTCGGATACACGGATCAGGGGCTGACCGACGTCGGTGGGCACGCTGCCGCTGGACGAGCCGCACATACCCTGTCCGGTTGCCAAGTTCTGACCGACCATGTCGATATCCTTGATGATCCGAGAGCCGGTACCGATCAGCGATGCGCCGCGGACAGCCTCGCAGATCTTGCCGTTACGTACGATGTAGCCCTCGCGCACCGAGAAGTTGAACGCACCGGTCAGAGGATTGACCGAGCCGCCGCCCATTTCCTTGGCGTACAGACCGTACTCGATGGACGCGATGATGTCCTCATTCTTATCGGGGCCGTTGTCGATAAAGGTATTGGTCATACGGCTGGTGGGCTCGTATTCGTAGCCCTGTCTGCGGCTGTTGCCGGTCATGGGCAGACCCATGCGGCGGGAGCCCAGGCGGTCAACCATGTAGCTCTTGAGCACGCCGTTCTCGATCAGCACGTTACGCTTGGTGGGATTGCCCTCGTCGTCGATGTTGACAGAGCCCCAGCCGTTCGGGATGGTACCGTCGTCGATGGCGGTGACCTTGGGGTTGGCGATCATCTGACCCAGCTTACCTGCCATCTGAGACGCGCCGATGGCAACAGAGGTCGCCTCCAGCGAGTGACCGCAGGCCTCGTGGAAAATCACACCGCCAAAGCCGTTTTCAATGGCAACCGTCATCTTGCCTGCAGGACAGTAGGAAGCGTTCAGATTGACCACAGCCTGTCTTGCGGCCTCACGGCCGATGTCCTCGGGGCGGAAGAGATCGAACACCTCAAGCCCCATACCGCGACCGGGTGCACAAGAGCCGGACTGGTTCTCGTGACCGTTGGACGCAACGGCATTGACTGCCATACGGGTACGGATATGTCTGTCGGTGGTGTAAAGGCCCTCGGAGTTGGCAACCAGGATGGAATGGTCCACCATCAGAAGGTTACCTGCCACCTGTACAATGCTTTGATCGTAATTCTTTGCCGTGTTGCAAGCAGATTTGAGCAGATCGATCTTGTGCTTCATCTCTGCGCTTGCAGGCACGGTAGTCACGGGATGAATATTGGGGAAAATACGCTCGCAAAGATGCAAGGATACTGCTCCCTTGACCTCGCCGACAGCCTCTGCTACCGACTTGGCACAGCGGATCAGACCCTCTCTTGTAATGTCAGTTGTGGTTGCGTAGACAGTCTGCGTGCCGATAAAGGTACGAATGCCCACGCCCGAGAGCACGTTGTCACCAATGGCCTCGATCTTGCCATCCACCATGCGGATGTTTCCGTTTTGCGTCAGCTCCTGGTAGATCTCGGCAAAATCGCCGCCACCCGAGAGCGCAATTCCGAGGATCTCCTCGGCAAGTCTTTTTTCAATCATGATTCTCGTCTTCCTTTCATGTTTTCAAGTATCGGGATGATCTGACCAAGGCTCTGCACGCAGGCATCGGTCAAATCAAGAATGTCCTTTGTTGGCTGAATCATATCGGGTGCCATGACTGTGTACATGCCCGCCGCCTTGACCGCGCGCACGCCGTTGAACGAGTCCTCGACGCCCATGCAATCAGCAGGCGCGACGCCAAGACGCTCGGCCGCAATCAAAAAAATGTCGGGCGCGGGCTTGCCTTTTTGCACCGCGTCTCCCGTGACCACCGCGTCGAAATATTTCTTCATATCCGACTGCACCAAATGACGCTCTACGCGAGGCGCATTGGTGGAGGTGGCAAGGCCGATCTTGTAGCCGTTTGCGCAAAGATACTCCAAAAGCTCGTACGCGCCGTCCTTAATGGGCAGCCCCTCGGTCTCAATCATCTCGTCGTAAATGGCGTTACGCAGCTCCCAGAACGGGCGAAATTCGAATGCATCGCCGTAAAACTCCTGCCAAAGCTCGGCAGTTCTTGCATAATTGGTGCCCGTACAAAGGGCCACAAACTCCATAATGCGCGGCACGCCCATCTGCGCTGCAGCCTCGCGCCATGCGCGGTGATACACCTTTTCGGTATCGTGCAGCGTGCCGTCCTTGTCAAAAATGACCGCGCAAATCATCAGTCGGGGTTCCTTTCGCCAAGAGCTATGTGATATCTCTGATAGAATTCCTCAAATCTGCCCTCGTCCAAGGCCTCGCGGATGCGGCGCGTGAGCTGATTGTAGAAATACAGATTGTGCTGGACTGCCAGGCGCATACCAAGCGACTCCTTGGCCTTGATCAGATGGCGGATATAGGAGCGGCTGTAATTCTGGCAGGTGGGGCAATCGCAGGTCACACCGATGGGGCGAGGATCGCGCGCATACTTTTCGTTGAGCACGCTCATCTTACCTTCCCAGGTAAACAGCGTACCGTGGCGTGCATTACGCGAGGGCATGACGCAGTCAAAGAAGTCAACGCCCAGGTGCACCGCCTCAATGATGTTGCAGGGCGTGCCCACGCCCATCAGGTATCTGGGCTTATGAACCGGCATATGCGGCTCGACAGCGTCAATGATGCGGTACATATCCTCGGTGCTCTCGCCCACGGCAAGGCCGCCGATGGCGTAGCCGTCCAGATCCAGCTCCGCGATGCGCTGCATGTTATCGATTCGCAGATCCTCGTAAGTGCCGCCCTGGTTGATGCCGAACAGCATCTGCTGCTTGTTGATGGTCTCGGGCAAGGAGTTGAGTCTTTGCATCTCGGCCTTGCAGCGTGCCAGCCAGCGAATGGTGCGCTCGGAGGATTGCTTGACGTATTCGTAAGTAGCGGGGTTTTCCACGCACTCGTCAAACGCCATGGCAATGGTGGAGGCGAGGTTGGATTGGATCTGCATGCTCTCCTCGGGGCCCATGAAAATGCGCTTGCCGTCGATGTGAGAGGCAAAGTACACGCCCTCCTCCTTGATCTTACGCAAGGAAGACAGGGAGAATACCTGGAATCCGCCCGAGTCGGTCAGGATGGGTCTGTCCCAGTTCATGAACTTGTGAAGTCCGCCCATATCGTGAATCAGCTTGTCACCGGGACGGATGTGCAGATGGTAGGTGTTGGAAAGCTCGACCTGGCAATCGATGGTCTTGAGCTCCACGGTGGATACGCCGCCCTTGATGGCAGCGCAGGTACCCACATTCATAAATACCGGCGTCTCGATGTCGCCGTGCGGGGTGTGAAGCACGCCTCTGCGCGCTCTTCCCTCTTGTTTTTTGAGTTCGAACATAATAGCTGTGTCCTTTCTTCGGCCAATATCAGTACAGGATATCGCCTGTTATTGATGTTTTATGATCTTTCAAATTGTCTGTCCAGATTTTTCTTGCTCATCTCCATGGCAACCGGTCTGCCGTGCGGGCAGTAGGTAATGTCGGGCAGCTCCATGAGCTGATCGACCAGCCAGGAAAGATGCTCGGGAGCGTACACGCGTCCCGCCTTGATGGCGGCCTTGCACGCGCCCTGATAAAGTGCCTTTTCAAACACGATGTCACGCGTCAGGGATGCGTTCCCCGTACCGCTCTGCAATCTCTCGGCAATCACGGGCAGCATTTGCGCCACCGCGTCAGATTCAAGACCCGTAGGAATGGCGTCCACGGTCACGGTAAAGCGACCCGTGGAAAAGCTGAAGCCAACCGCCTCCAGCTCGGCGCGATAGTCACCGATGGTTTGCACCTCGCCCGAGGTCATCATGACCTCAATGGGCAGCATCAGAAGCTGCGAGGAGGCCTCCTTTTCGCGCATGTTGGCCTTGAGCTGCTCAAACAGAATGCGCTCGTGCGCCGCGTGCTGATCGATCAGCAGCATTCTCTCACCGATCTCCACGATCAGATACGCATTGAACACCTGGCCGACCAAGCGATACGACCCCTTTTCCGCGGTAGGGACGGGGGCGGGGGCGGGTTCTTTAGGCAGCGGGGTGCGGGTAGGGGCTGGATCGGCAGGAGCGAGCCCCTGCCCTACGGGTTGCGCGGGATTTGCGGCAGGAGCGAGCCCCTGCCCTACGGGTTGCGCGGGATTTGCGGCAGGAGCGAGCCCCTGCCCTACGGGTTGCGTGGGATTTGCGGCAGGAGCGAGCCCCTGCCCTACGGGTTGTGCGGGATTTGCGGCAGGAGCGAGCCCCTGCCCTACGGGGGATACGGGATTTGCGTCAGGAGCGAGCCCCTGGCCTACGGGCTGTGCGGGATTTGCGGCAGGAGCGAGCCCCTGCCCTACGGGTTTGGCGGTTTTTTCAGGCGCGGGGGCCTGCTTTTCGGGCTTTTTGCCCTGAATGTACTGTTCTACGTATTGCTGCGCAGTCAGGTGCTCCCAGGCCTCGCCCTTTTGCGGCTTTGCGGGGGCAGATGCAGCGGCGGTATCCATGGTGATCTGACGCTTTTGCAGCGATTCTCCGCGCTCGACCGAGGTAAAGGCATCGGATACCGACGGCTTTTGCTTTGGAATCTGCAGCTCGGGGCGTGCGGTATTTTGCTCAAGTGCCTGTCTGACCGCGTAATACACGCTTTCAAAGACCGGCTTTTCGTTGGTGAACTTGACCTCCAGCTTTGCAGGATGGACGTTGACGTCCACGCGCGCGGGGTTGAGCTCGATAAACAACACGCAGCACGGGAATTTTTCGGGCGCGCAATACGAGGTAAACGCCTGCTCCAGCGCTGCGCTGGCGGTTTTGCTCTTGATATAGCGTGAGTTGATAAAGAAATTCTGATAGTTACGGTTGGGGCGCACGTTGTCGGGTCGGCCGATATATCCCTTGACCGTAATGCCGTCAAATTCTCCCTTGACTTCTATCAGGCGCGAGGCAAAATCCTTGCCGAACACCGACCACACGGCACTCTTCAGGCTGCCGTCGCCCACCGTTTCCAGCTTCAAGTTGCCGTCCACGATCAAGCGGAACGCGATCTCGGGGTGTGAGAGCGCGATCTTTTCAACGTTTGCGCTGACCGCCATGGCCTCGGTCACGTCGCGCTTCAAAAACTTGCGGCGTGCGGGCACGTTGGCAAACAGATCCTCTGCGATCACGGTGGTGCCCACCGCGCAGCCGCGCTCGGTAATGTCCACAATCTCGCCGCAATTGACGTCCATCTGTGCGCCAAGTGCTGCATCGGGGGTCTTGGACAGAATGCGCAGGCGGGAGACCGCCGCAATGGCCGCCAAGGCTTCACCACGGAAACCAAGCGTTGCAATGCCGTCCAGATCCTCGGGCTCGCTGATCTTACTGGTGGCGTGTCGTCTGATTGCCATGGGCAGATCCTCGGGCGGCATGCCGTGCCCGTTATCGGACACGCGCATAAAGGTCACGCCGCCGTTCTGAATCTCTACGGTGATGCGTGACGCCCCTGCGTCTATTGCATTTTCCATCATTTCCTTGATGGCCGACGCAGGCCTGTCCACCACCTCACCGGCGGCGATCAGATTGGCGACCTCAAAGGAAAGTACGTTGATCTTACCCATATATACTCCAAATCGTTAAATCAATCTTTTTTTGATATCAAACAGCAGCGTCATACATTCGTACGGCGAGAGCGTGTTGATATCCACGTTTTTGAGCTGCTCGATCACCTGCTCATTGATCTGATCCTCGATGGTGATCTCGTCGCTCTTTTCTTCGCGTGCAGGCTCTGCGGTGCTCAGCGCACGCGCGGTCTGCTCAACCGAGAGCAGCACCTGCTTGGCGCGCTTGATCACGTCGTTCGGCAGACCTGCCAGCTTGGCAACCTCAATGCCGTAGCTGTCGTCTGTCGAGCCGCGCACGATCTTGCGCAGGAAGGTAATGCTGTCGCCGCGCTTTTTGGCGGCAATATTATAGTTGACCACGCCCTCGAATTCCTGCTCCATGACGGTCAGCTCGTGGTAATGCGTGGCGAAAAGCGTTTTTGCACCGATGCGGCGGCTATGGGTATATTCCACGATGGCACGCGCAATGCTCATGCCGTCAAAGGTGGAGGTACCTCTGCCGACCTCGTCGTAAATGATCAGGCTCTTCTGCGTTGCGTTTTGCAGAATGTAGGCCACCTCGGTCATCTCCAACATAAAGGTGGATTGACCCGAGGCAAGGTCGTCCGACGCGCCCACGCGGGTAAAGATCTTGTCCACGATGCCGATGCGCGCCTCGTTTGCGGGCACAAAGCTGCCGATCTGTGCCATCAGCGTGATCAGCGCAACCTGGCGCATGTAGGTGGATTTACCTGCCATATTGGGGCCGGTGATCAGCATCAGACGGTTATTCTTGGTGTCAAGCATGGCGTCGTTGGGCACGAAATACGTATCCTTGACAAACTGCTCGACCACGGGATGGCGGCCGTCCTTGATTTCTATGACGTCGCTTGTATCCACCTCGGGGCGCACGTACTTGTTGCGCGCCGCCACGGTGGCAAGCGAAAGATATGCGTCGGTCTTTGCAAGCAGCGCAGCGGTCTTTTGTACTCTCTCGCTGTTCTGCGCCACAAAAGCGCGGATCTCCTGGAACAGCTCGTATTCCAGGGCGCAAACGCGGTCGCCCGCGCCAAGGATCTTGGCCTCCATTTCCTTGAGCTCGTCGGTGATGTATCTCTCACCGTTCACTAAGGTCTGCTTGCGGATATAGTGCGCGGGCACCTGATCGGCAAACGACTTGCTGACCTCAATATAGTAGCCGAACACCTTGTTGTAGCCTACCTTGAGCGTCTTGATGCCGGTGCGCTCGCGCTCGGCAGCGGCCGTCTGCTCAACCCAGTTCTTGCCGTCGCGCATGATCGAGCGCAGCTCGTCCACCTCGGCGCTGTAGCCCTCGGCAATCATGCCGCCGTCACGAACCGAGAAGGGCGGCTCCTCGCAAATGCCTGCGTTGATCTTGGCGCAAATGTCCTCCAGGAGGTCCAGCTCGCGGTAAATGCTTGAAAGCTCCTCGCTCTTACAGCTCTGCAAAAGCTTTTTGACCTCGGGCAAAACCGAGGCGGTATTGGCCACGGCACGCAGATCCTTGGCGTTGGCCGTGCCGTACACGATGCGCGTCATGAGTCTTTCCATATCCAGAACGCCCGAAAGCAGCTCGGAAAGCTCCTCGCGCAGCATGAAATTGCCAAAGAACTCGTCCACCGCACTCTGGCGGCGCGAGATCGCGCCCACCGAAAGCAGCGGATGCTCCACCCAGCTGCGAAGCAGTCGCGCACCAGGCGAGGTCTTGGTCTTGTCCAGCACCCACAGCAAAGAGCCCTTCTTTTCCTTTTGGCGCATGGTCTCGGTCAGCTCCAAGTTGCGGCGCGTGTTGGCGTCCATTTCAAGGTACTGGCCGTCCGAATAGACCTGCAGCTCCTTTAAGTAGGGGCTTTCGGTCTTTTGCGTCTCGTAAATGTAATCGATCAGCGCGCCAACCGCACAGATCAGCGGCTTGTCCGCCGCGTCGCGGGTCTTGACGCTCTCGCCAAATCTCTCCTTGACTCTCTCCAAAGCGTCCGCATACTCAAATCTGCCCGGCTGATTGTCGCCAAGCATCGCGCCCAGGCGATCGGTGACAAACGCGGCCGTTTCGGGAAAAGATTTGCGGGAAAGGTTTGCGATCACCTCGCGGGGCGCATAGGTGGCAAGCTCGTTGCAAAGCCTGGTCTCAGCCTGCTCTCCGTCAAAGGACGTCGCACAGATCTGCGCCGTGGAAACGTCGGCAAAGCACACACCAATGGCGTATTCGCCCACGTAAATGGCACAAAGATAGTTATTTTTCTGCTCCGAGAGCATGGTGCTCTCAATCACCGTACCCGGCGTGACCACGCGCACCACGTCGCGCTTGACCAGCCCCTTTGCGGTGGCGGGATCCTCCACCTGCTCGCAAATGGCCACCTTGTAGCCCTTGGCGATCAGTCTTGCTATGTACCCCTCGGCCGAGTGGAACGGCACGCCGCACATGGGCGCGCGCTCAGCCTCTCCGCAATCTCTGCCTGTCAGCGTCAGCTCCAGCTCACGCGAGGCGGTGATGGCGTCGTCAAAAAACATCTCGTAAAAGTCACCCAGACGGTAGAAGAGCAAGTGATCCTTGTATTTATTTTTGACCTCAAAATATTGCTCCATCATCGGAGTCATGGTCATATCCTCACTTTTTTAATTTTGTTATCTTAATGTCCGCAGCTGCCGCCACAGGTGGAGCAATCGTGCGTGCAGGACGAGGGCACCTCGCCCGTGATCTCAAACATAATGGTGTTATTGACCGCGTTCATCAGCTCGTTGACCGCATTCTGGGCCTGCTCCAGCTCCACGTAAACGGGGTGCGCCACGATCTGATCGTACAGCTCGTTGATGCGGTTCTGGATCATTTCCAAAAATCTTGCCTCAACGTCCTTCTGACCTGCGGTCTTTTCCAGCGCGATCTGCTGAACCTGATATTCGCGCATCAGCGTGCGCAGATCCATATCGTTTTCGTACGCTTCCTTGGCGTTTGCCATGCGTACCAGTCTTTCATCCTTCTTGAGTTCCTTGCCGAGCTGTGCGGCCAGTTCAAAAATTTCCATTGTTTTATCCTCTTTTCTATTGTTTTTCAATTATTTCTCAATTTCGCCCCACAAAGCAAAGGCGTCCGCTTTGTCAATCTTGACGTTTACAAACTTGCCCGTATCCTCGGGAGAGGCGTGGAAGAACACGATCTTGTTGCCCTCCTCGCGACCCGAATAAATCTCGGGATTATTCTTGCTGGGCCCATCGCAAAGCACGCGAATGATCTTGCCCACCATGGGCTGATTCTTCTCCAGCGCAATATCGTGCTGAAGCGCAAGCAGGCGGTCAAATCGCTTACCCGTGAGTTTAGAATCCACCTGCTCCATCTCGGCTGCGGGCGTGCCTTTTCTGGGCGAGTAGATAAACGAGAACAGCATATCAAAGCGCACCGTGTCAAGGATCTGCATGGTGTCCTCAAAATCCTCGTCTGTCTCGCCCGGGAATCCCACGATGATATCCGAGGAAAGCGCGGCATCCGGCATCTTCTCGCGGATGTAGCGCACGATATCCAGGTATCTTGCCTTATCATAATGGCGGTTCATGGCCTTGAGTATCTTATCACTTCCCGACTGCAGCGGCAGGTGGAACTGATGCGCGATATGCTTTGAATTTGCCATGACATCAATCAGCTTGTAGCTTGCGTCCTTGGGATGGCTGGTCATAAAGCGCAAAATAAAGTCACCCTCGATCTTGTCAAGTTCAGAAAGCAGATCGGCAAAATCGTAGCCCATGCCCTTGGCATAGGAGTTGACGTTTTGTCCGAGCAGCGTGATATCCTTGTAACCACGCGCCACGAGCTCCCTGACCTCGGCCACCACCTCGTGCATCTCGCGACTGCGCTCTCTGCCGCGCACGTAGGGCACGATGCAATAAGAGCAGAAATTGTTGCAGCCGTACATGATGGACACCCACGCGCGGTAGTTGCTCTCGCGGCAGATCGGCACGCCCTCGGCCACCGTGTACTCGGTCTCCTCGGGGCAGAAAATGCGGCGCGAGCGCGAAATCTTCTGCCAGAGCAGCTCGGGAAAACGGTGCAGGGACGCCGTGCCAAAGGTCAGATCCACGTAAGGATATTTGTGCTTAATGTCCTCGCGGCGGTGCTCCTGCGCCACCATGCAGCCGCAGACGGCAATGATCAGCGAAGGCTTTTTAGCCTTGAGATGCTTATATTGCCCCACGATGGACAGTGCCTTTTGCTCGGCGTGCTCACGGATGGCGCAGGTGTTGACCGCGATCAGATCGGCATCTGCCGGGTCGTCGCAAAGCTCATAGCCCATATCCCGCGCCATACCCGAAAGCTTTTCGCTGTCGGCCACGTTTTGCTGGCAGCCAAAGGTCAGCACAAAGCACTTGGGCGCGCTTCCCTGCTCGGCTGCAAGAGAGGCCGTATAGCCCCGCAGCTTTTCTATATATTGACTTGCGTCGTAGACGGTTTGTTGACTCATTTTTTTGATTTATCCTCAATTATTATAGTATCTCAATTTATTATTATACTACATAAAAGCACCCATTGTCAAGGATTTTGTAAGATTGCCTCGCAAAATGTAGCGGTAAATCTCTCCTTGGCGCCGAAGTCCATGGCGGTGGTATACAGGCTCTCCAGCTCAAAATGAAATTCCCCCGCACGGGCAAAGCACTCGCATGCGGCATCAAGCGCGCTGTCCGCCATTTTTTGCGCAAGACGCGCCTGCCCGCGCACGCTGCGCAAGGTGTCCGCGTCGCAAAGCCGCCGCAGATCGATACGGTGCACGTCCTGTCCGGGCACACTTTCGGGATTTGCGCAAGTCACGCAAAGGCGGCTTTGGGGAAAATACAGCGCAGCCGTTTTTTGGATTCTCAGCACGTCGGGTGCACGCCAAACCTCGCATCCCTTTTTGCGTGCATGCTCATAAAGCTGCCCCATGACGGCGTATTCCAAGCCGTAAAAGGGCGAGAGCGCGATCACGCTGTCGGCAAGCTTTTCGTAGGTATCAAAATGCACTCTGCCCTTCATGCCGATGCTGTCGCAAAAGCCAATATGCTCGCGGTATTCCTTGCCCTCGGGGAACGCGCGGGCAATCTTGGCGACCGTGCGTGCAAGGCGCTCGGCACAGATACAGGGCTCGACCAGACTGTCACGTACCGAGAGCAGTGTGCCCGCGGTGTGAAGATAGTCGTAGGCGCGCGAAAATCCCCTTTGCTTTTGCGTATCCAGTATGCGTATGCGCTTTGCGTGCTTTGCCAGCGTCTCGCTATCCCAAAAGTCGCCCAAATTGACTATAATGTCACGCACACCGGGCAAGGCAGGCTCCAGCACGTGCGGCATGGTGGTGTCAGCCAGCGCGATGCGCCCCTTTGTGGGATGCGAGAGGATCACACCGTCTAAGGACCCCGGGTCGGACGAGCAATAATAGTACTCCGCGGCATAGCCCCGACGCAACGCCGCACTTGCCACGTCGCCCAGGAATCGACTCTTGCCCGTGCCCGGCCCGCCCTTGATCATGTACATACGCAAAATATCCTCGCCAAGGAAGCATCCCTCGTAAAAGCTGACAAACCCATCCGCGGTGTTAGCCGTCGCAAAATAAGCCCTTTTGATGTTTTCTTGCATACAAAATCCCCTTTGTTGTGTAATTTTATTGCCATTGTATGCAGAAGGGACGATTTGTGATAACAGCCTCCGTTTCTGATTTCACCAACAAAGCATACGCATAACAAAAGAGGCTGATCATAGGGCTGCGGAATAAGCGGGAAAAGCGCAATCCCCCTCGTGTCATCCTGAGCGGAGAAAACATCCCGTGTGGATGTTTTCGTAGTCGAACTTTCAAAAATCTGCAACAATTTGCTGATTTTTGAAAGTCAAAACGCTTATAGCGTTTTGAGGATCTACGAGGGGAAACATCATTCGCCCGTAAATCCCGACACTGCGTGTCGCGCTCCGCGTTCGACTCCACTTCGTTCCGCTCAGGATGACACGGGCAGGGCTGCGCATCATAAAAACCGAAAGCAGAAGCCATCAAAGACTTCTGCTTTTTCGTTATTTTCCGCTAAATTTTCAGCCCCATTCAGCCTCTTTTTGGGTAACACGTTTTATCCCTCTCTGGTGATAATGCTCACGCCTGCGGGGGAAATGCCGGTCTGCTCGTAGACGATGGCGTTGATCTGCGCGAGTGCGGATGCAGTCAGCTCGCCCTCGTGTTGGATGACGATGCTGACGTTCTCACCGCTGATGACCGCCACGCATTGCTCATAGCCCTTGGTCTTGATCAGCGACTCGATCTTTGCCTCGTCCTCCATCTCGGCCGCGATCTGTCTGATCTCGGCAACCGCCTCTGCCTTGACCTCGTCGGTGGCGTTCTGGTTGTCTACTACGGAATTGAGCACCTCAAGTGCCTCATCTCTTGCCTTTTGTCTGGAAACCTGCACGCTGCTGAAGTAGGAAGACGCATCGGTTGCGCCGTTGCTCTGGTCGCCCGTGGTCGAGCCTGTGCCAAGCGTGGTGCCGTAGTTGGTGGTCATGCCCGCGCTCTGGTCATACTTGTAAGAATCGTCCGCAGCATCGCCCGCAAAGAAGATCCAGTTGAGGTAGACTGCAAGACCGATCATGATGACCGCGCCTGCGATGATCAGATTGCGTTTGCCCATTTTCTTGAAAAAATCGCCTATGGTATTGATTACCTTTTTGAAGTTCATATGTAAGCCCTCCGTTTTGTTGTTACGCTATATTCTATTACCGAGGGAAAGAGAATATGCCATCATTGCGGGATTTGTGACGCGCTGACATGAATTTTATTCGTGCCGATGCCAAAGGCCGCGCTGACCAAGGCCACAAGCTCGTTTTGCACAGCCGGGTCTGCCCCGCCCTCGCACACGATGCCCACGCCCGCCACGCTTGGCTGCCTGCGCATAAGCAGTACGGGGGCTTGCGAGCTGCCCGAGCCCACAATGACGTAGGATTCCTGCGCACTTGTACTGTCGCCGCCCGTCTTGCTTTGCACGTCGCGGGCGTACACGTACTCATACCCGCCCGACAGCGTGACCACGACCTGCACCTTGCCCACTCCGCGCACCCCCGCGCAAAGCTGCGCGATCTCGCGCGAAAGCTGTGCACGGTAGGCCTGCAGCTCGGCCTCTTCCGAGACGGGCGCGCTTTGCTCGCTCTGCTTTTTTTGAAAAAGAGGCAGATCAAAGCTGCCAACCACCAAAAGGCCAAGGCCGATCATCGCCCCCAGAATCACGATCCAGAGCTTTCCGCTGCGCTTCATCTGCCCCACCGTACCCTTGACGTCCGAAATGCCATCCGTATACATCTTTCCCTCCATTCAATCCAATACCACCGAGCAAGGGCAGCCCAGCAGCTCTTGCACGTACTCCTTGATCGGATCGGGGTCACGCCAGATAGCCTTGCCCGACAAGACCAGCGTGACTTGCGTGATCTTGCCCTCGTCCGACCGTTTGCAGTATATGCTACACTCCTTGGGCGACAAGGAAAATTCCCGCTCAAGCAACACTTGCAGCTGTCCTGCAAGCACATCCTTTGCCACCTGCCCCGGGTCCTGCTCCTGCTCTTCCCAATCCTCCTGCCCGATCCATTCCTCGGGAATCTCAAGCTCGCCTTCCCGAATCGTATTCACGACGCGCAACATGGGCGCGCACAAAAGGCAGAGCACGCAAAGGCTGCACAAAAGCTTGACATGCGGCGCGCCTGCTGCCGGCGTGACGGCGCAAAGCAGCGCGATCAGCACGCTGGCAAGTGCCAGCGTATACAAGTATCCGCCCACGTCAGCCCACCCAAGCCGCAGCACAGGCGGCAAACGCGCCCACCGCGATCATAAATACCGCCGAGCACATGGCCACGGCTGCTGCCATATAGCCAAACAGACTGCTCGCCTCGGACAGCACCGCGCTCTCGGGCCCACAGCCCATCAGCTGCGCTGCACCGCTGCCAAGATCGAACAAAAGGCGCAAAAGCAGCATGCGGCAAAGCACGGGCAGGCAGCCAAGCAGCAGCAAAATCACACCGCAGGTTCCCGCCAATCCACGCAAAAGGCCAAGGCTTGCCGCAAGCGTGTCCAGCGAGCCGCCCAAAGCCCCGCCCACCACGGGGATCATTTGTCCGATGGCATATCTGCCGCTGCGCATGGCCACGCTGTCCGCGCGCGAGGCGATCAGATTCTGCGCGGAAAGGCACAGCGTCAGAATCAGCGTCAGCACGCCAAGCACCGAGGTGTACGTTTTTTTCAAAAAGCTCGACAGACGCGAGAGGTCTATGCCCGATTCCATTACAGCGGGCAGGCTCATGGCCATGCAAGCCCCGAACAGTGGTGGAGCTATGCCTGCGCACACACCGCGGCAGACGTTGAGTCCAACCGACAAAACCGAATTTCCCACCGTCGCACGTGAGAGATTGCCGCCCAGCACGTACATGACGCTCATCATGGGCAGCATGCCGCCCATCAGCGTTTTGAGTGCTTCAAAGTATTCCACCATAGCGCTCACGGCTGCATACCCTGCACCTGCCACCGCGCCAAACAGGCAGATGCGCGGCGCAAGGCTTGCCCAGCCGATATTTTGCGAGGTGCCAAAGGCGCGCATCAGACCACAAAGCAGCAAAAGGCCGCAGATGGTGGCGAGCAGTCGTCCGCTCTCGGCGGCGTGCACGCCCGTCAGATCTAAAAGCAGCTGCAGCATCCCCGAAAACGAAAGCAGCTGTGCAAGCGCGGCCTGCACGTCCGCGGGCTCTGAGGAAAACAAGCCCTCCGGCAAGAGCTCCGAAAGCTCGGCGGGAATATAGCTCTCAAGCGCCACGTACTGCTCGGGCAGTACGCTGTAATTTGCCTCTTCGGCTGCTGCGGGCAAGCAAAGGCATGCGCCGAGCACAAGCATGGCAAGCACACACAACAAGTATTTTTTCAAGATAACAGCTCCCCTGTCATTTCCAGAATTTCATGGATCAGCGGCAACGCCTTGATCACGATGGCGATCTTGCCCGCGCTTTCAATGGCGGATGCCAGCCCATTTTCCCCGAAATCGCGGCAGATCCCCGCGCCAAGTGCACACAAAAGCGAGATCCCCAGCCCCGAAAGCAGCACCTCGCCGTGCGCCCCGGGCATGCTTTGCTGCATGATGCCCTTGATCATTTCCACGATCGGCTGCGCGGCTGTCAGCATCATGCAGAACAACAAGACCGTGCCCGCTGCGCGCACCGGGAAGGTCATTTCCACACGCCAGGAGCGCAACACCCACACGCTGACAAGACAGAGCATGGCGACACCGCATATTTTCAAAATATCCATTCTCAAAAGCCAAAGGTGGTATACACCAACGAAAACAGCGCGCCGATCTGCTCGATCAGCATCAGCAGCACCACCACGATTCCTGCCACCGTGACCAGCGTTGCCTGCTCATCCCTGCCCGATTTGCTTAAAATCTGCGTTGCAACGGATACCAGCAGCCCCACACCCGCCACCTTTAAGATCAACCCAACTTCCATGCTTCACCACAAAAGGATCACCGCGCCCACGGCGCACAAGATCCATATCATTCCGTTTGTTCTGACTCTTGCGGGCAGCTCGCTCTCCAGCTGCATGCGCTTTTGCCGCAAAAGCTCGATATAATAGTCACATCGCTTGATCTGCTCATCGCGAAAGCCGCCGCCAAGCCCCTGTCCGAAGGATTGCAGCACACGATAGGTCTCGGGATCGAGATAACCCTTGACGTGCGGCAGCAGCGCATCGATCGAATCCACTTGCCCCGGGCACCGACAGTCGGCAAGGATGCCCTTATCCATCTCCAAAAGGATCTGCTCGGCAGGCATGGCGTAGCAGTCAATGCGACCCTTGATGTGAAAAATCAGCGAGATCAGCCCGTCGTGCACCTGCAGGCGCGTGCGCTCAAAGCGGGCAGCCCCCATGGCAAGACCTGCACCGCTTGCAAGCAGTAAAAGCGCGCCGACAAGCTTAAATACAAGCATCCGCGCTCTCCCAATCGGTGATTTTGTAAGAAAACCCGCCGTTATGGCGCGAGATTCCGACGTATGCGCCAAACATCCTGCAATCATGCAAGAGTCGCAATCCCGTGCGGCAAAGCAGCTCCTCCACGCTTGACGCGTGCGCCGTGGCAACCAGCGGCACGCCGCAATTCTGCACCGAGGCAAGCGCGAGAGCCTCGTTATAGTCACCGATCTCATCGCAGATCATGACCTGCGCATTCATGGTGCGGCAGGCGATCTCCACGCCGAGGCGGCGCGGATACCCCACCAGTACGTCCAAGCACAAGGCTGCACCCGTCTGCAAAAACGGCATCTCGCCGCGCGTATCGATCACCACTACGCGCTTCGGATCCTCGCCCGATGCCAGCGACATGGCCACCCCACGCAGCAGCGTGGTTTTGCCCACGCCGGGCGGCGAATAGATCAGCACGCCCTTGGTATAGCGGAATTTCTGCATAAGATTGCAGATCTCCCTGCCGCTTGCAACAAAATGAGCGGGAATGCGGATGCAAAGGCCCGACACGTCGTACACCCCGATCACCTCACCCTGCTCGCAAGCGGCCCTGCCGCATACCCCGACGCGCACGCCGCCGTCCAGCGTCAGATACCCCTCTGCGATGGTGGGGGCATGGGAATACAGCGAGCCGCCGCACATGCGCGTCAGCGTAGCGGTCATTTCCTGTGCACTCAACACGGTGCGCAGAAGGATATTGTGCCCGTCCGCCACCACGCTTGCGCACCGTCCCGTATGCAGTCGGATCTCCTCAATATGCTCGGGCAGTCGTCCCGAATACAGCTCCGAGATCAGCCGCTCGGGCAGCATGCGAAGCAGCATGGGCGGCAAATACGTACGCCGCTCGATCCCCGTGTCCTCTGCCCTGTTGACCATCACGCTGCGCATACCCTCACCCCCTTACAGGAAAAATATATGCGATCTTGTCCGCAGGTATTCGTACGTGACGCAAGTGCCGCTGATGTGATGGCTCAGAGTTCCTGCCCCCGAGTGTCATCGCTCAGGATGACACTCGGGGGATAGAAAAAGCCCCACCGAGACGGTGAGGCTTTTGCTCTTGATTCACTTTTTCTTTTTGGCGGCGCGGACGCGGACCGTAAAGGACTTTGCGCAGCGCGGGCAGCGCACGGTGTGCTTGCCCTTCTCACGCGGCAGGCGCAACGTCGCCTTGCATTTCGGGCAATCGCGGAACACGTGGGTTTCCGTGTCCTTATTTCCGTTATGTCTGCGGAACAGGCAGCGCACCTTATATTCAAAGGCGCACCACTTGGCGTTTTCGGCCTGTCTTTTATAGATCTTGCGCGAAAAGGTACGCGTCATGCTCCAGATACAAAGGCCCAGCGCGATCGCGTACAAAACCGTGGATGCGATGGTTCCCGGCAAGGTTCTTCCCCATATCCAGGACACGGGGAGCGAGATGATCAGCACGATCAGCGAGGTGATCGATAAAACACGGCTCAGTCTGTCCGTGCCGTAGCGTCCGTACATAAACTTATACAATTTTTCTTGAAATTTTGACATTGCACATCTCTTTTCGGTATTTTTCACCTTAGCATTATAGCACGCAGATATGAACGCTTCGTGAAAGTTCCGAGCACTTTGCGTAAAGAAGGCGAAAAGTTTCTTGATATGATCAAAAACCATTCTGCATTCTGCATTTTTATTAAAACAGCGGGCTTGCCATATTGACGCTGCCGCCCGCCTTGCCGTTACCGGCCTGACCCGAGGCGTTGGAGCCCTGCACAGCGATCGTACCGTCCTCGTACAGATACGCGCTGAACTCATAGCCTGCCGCGATATCCGCCACGCCGCCCGACAAAAGCTTGACGGGTGAGCCCGAGGTCGCACTCGCGCCTGCCATGGCGTTGCCCATATTGCTGCCATATCCCCAGACCGATCCGTCGATCTTGAGAATGATCATGTTGGAGTGGTGCAACACCGCCTTTTTGACGCCACCCGTCAGCTTGACCGCACCGCCTGCGCCCTGTCCCTGCGCCCAGCCGTTCAAGGCTCTCCAGCCTGCATAATACAGGTCGCCCGAGGCAGTCACCAGCACCACCTGGTGCTCGCCCGTGGACATATACGCCACGTTGGTCAAAAGCTTATGCGGGGTATTATAGCGATCTGCGCCCGTGCCGAACTTTTCCCAGCGATTGTCGCCCAGCACATAACACACGTTTTTGGAATCTGTATAAAAGCTGTTTCTGCGTCCTGCGGCGATCAGCTTTACATCACTTGCCACCACCTGGAAGGAGGTGGTATGGCCGCCCTCGTTGGACTTTCCCAGCTGTCCGTAGGAATTGGAGCCCACACCCCAAAGCACGCCGCTCTCGTCCAGCACCAGCATGTGGTCGTGTCCGACGCTGACGTCCACGATCCTGCCGTCAAAATCGACCTTTCCCGGCACGTCGTCCGTAGACGTTCCCTTTCTGCCAAGCTGGCCTGCGCTGTTGCTGCCGACCGTATAAAGCTCGCCGTCCAGCGTCAGATACGCCATCATGGTTTGGTTGTTGTTATTTTCGCAGTCGTTGCTGTGGCAGACCTCCACCTTGGCCACGTTCGAGGCCACAAGCGTGGGCACAGCCACGTTTCCGCCGCCCGGAATGCCCAGAATGCCGTTCTGATTCATGCCCCATGCGAACAAATCACCGTTGGGTGCCAGATAATACGTGGAGTGACCGCTTGCGGTAATGCCGCTTTGCACGCCGACCACGGGAGCTTGATTGCCATCGGCCCGTGTATTGACGATCACGGTGCCCGAGCAATCCACCGTAAAGGTTGCCTTGGTATCATTGACGGTCTGCAGCTCGCCTGTCACGGGCACGAACATAATCGAGGTGACGGTATAGCCCTGCTTGGCCGTTGCATTTACCGTAAAGGACAGGGTCTGCTCTTGGCCTTCAAAATCGAATTTCTGCCCCGTCTCTGTCACGCTCTGCCCGTTTACGGTCACGTCCGCGCGCTCCGGGTTATAGGAGACCGTCACGGATTTATCCATCAGCACCTCAAGATCCGAGGGGGATATCCCGAAATGATTGCACAGCATAGAAATCACGTAATCGTTTCTGCCGCGCACAAACTTATACATATTGTCGGTCGAGATCTTGAACTGCGATTCGGATGCGCCCCAGCGCATGCTCTGCAGCCCAAGCAGCGGCTCACGCTCGGCGATCAATGTATCCAGCTCGGTCTCCAGGTATTCAGTCGTCCACAGGTCGTTAACCACGGTTGCAAAGCGCGCGATAAAGGTCTGCTTAAACTCTTGGTTCTTGCAAAGACCGTGCATGATGGTGCCCACCACCGTGCCCGTGGAGTTGATCCAGTCAAAGAAGTTGGCCTTTTCGGAGGTGTCCGCCCAGTGCCCTTCGGGATACATGGCAATGCCCATATCCATATCAAGCAGCGTGAAATACCACTTGGTATCCATGCCGGAGGGATCGTCCGCCACGCGGTTCTTGAACACCTTAATGTTGTTCTCAGGCCAGTCGCGCGCGTTGAAGTACAGACGCGCCACATACATATCCATAAAGGATTTCACGTCCAATCGGTCGGTTACGTACTTGTAATGCTCTTCACTTGACAGATCGTGCGAGCGGATATAATCCACCAAAGCATTGAACTCATCAGCATCCGCCTGCGTTGCGTCCATGGGAACATAGGGTGCGCCGGGGTTGCCGCCCAGCACCAGAGCGTCGTAGTCGCTTTCGATCAGCGCCACGTTGTCCTTATTGACACCAAAGTGGGATTCCACGTATTCGGGACTGTAACGCTCACGCGCGTTGTAAACGCCCCAGAATTCGCCATTGATAAACAGCAAAACGGGCACGTACGCCATGGTATACACGTCAAGATCGCGGCAAACGCGCTGCATATATGCGTCACGGATAAAGGAATCCATGCAGTCGTTGCCCGAATTTCGGAGCAACAGACGCGAAAAATCCGTGATGACATTGCCGTCGTTATCGCGGGCGTAGCCCTCGAACAGATCGTAATTGAGATCTCCGTCCGTACCCACGGCCGTATTGTTTGCGCTCTTGTAGTATATGCGCATCGACTTCATCGGCCAGCCGGAAGAGCCATGGCCGCTGATGGCAAGCTCAACGTAGGATGCGCCGTGGCGCTGACCGTCCGAGGAGAATACCTCCAGCATGCCGGTCTGACGCTGGTTACCCGTGCCGCCGGTGCTGCTGTAATGATTGTAAAAGCCTTGGCTTCCATAGATCAGGCTCTTGTCCATAGACAAGGACATCATGGTGACGCCGTAATTCTTGAAGGTCTCGGAAATAAAGTACGTATTGGTAAAGACGTCTGTAGACTCCGTGCCGTTGGTCGCATACGCCTTGATGACGTAGCCGCCCGGCATGGTCTGGCTTCTCGGGCGGTAGTCGCCGCCCATGTAAGTGATCGAGCCCTTGATGGTGTCTCCCCACTGCATTTCGGATGAATCCGCCAGCGGAATGGAGGCGGTGTACACCTTGCCGTTGGTACGGGGATCGGTGCCGTCGGTAGTGTAATAAATGGTATAGCCATCGCGCGCGGAAAGCTCCAGCCAAAAGCCCTGGGAATAGATGCCCGCATCGGCCGAGAACAGCACCTCGTTGACCTTTGCGCCCACGATCGTATTTTTGCCCTTGGAGCTCTCGGGACAGGTCTGATTCAATTTCGCGGTGGTTGCCTCAATCAAATTGACCTTATGAAATCCGCTGTAATGCTTGAGCGCGGTGCGCACCGCCACCTTGCTCTTGGACATATTGTCCACGGCAAAGGGACTGTCGTAGCCAAACTCGGCGGCCACGAAATACGAAACCGTTCCGCTGATATCCTCAACGGCGCAGGATTCGTTGATCTCCTGTCCTGCGGGCGCAAGTGCCAATTGGATGTCCTTGTTATCCAGAATCACGGGCCATTCGGCATCAAAAGAATCGATTGCCAGCACGGCAAAGGAATTATCATATGCCTGCGTGCCCTCTCTGGCCTCGGCCATACGGACAAGATAATAACCGCCCGCCTCGATCACGGCGTCCTCTGCAAATGTAAACTGACGGTAGCCGTCGCCCGTGCTCTCGCGGTAGTAAAGAGCCGCGTCCTTTAAGGACACCTGCTCTGCTCCCGCATTATACAGCTGAATAAAGCCGTGCGCAACTGCCGCATCCTTGTTCTGACCCGTGCCGTACACGGCCGAGATCATCACGTCCTTGAACTGCACGGCTATCTCGTAGGTGGGATCGTCAGGGTCAAGGATGTCGTCGCCCGTCGTTTGCTCTTCACCCGGGGTATGCTCTCCCGGCTGCGTGATCAGCTCCTCGGGGGGATTGGTCCCCTCCTCGCTGCTCTGCTCGGACGGATGATTGGTTCGACAGGCGGCAAGCGTGCCCATCAGCAAGATCAATATCAACAAAAATGATAAAACGGTGCGGAAGGATATTCTTTTTTTCACAGATATCTTCCTCCTTGTAAAAATTACTATATAAATTGGTCAAGATACAGTTTGGGATTATACATTATACCATATTTTCCTTGGCTTGTAAAGACACATTTATACCAAATTTACGAAATGCATCTCTGTGAGCACAGAAAGCATACAAAAAGAGGGGGCATACGCCCCCTCTGCGGATATTTCAATCAACCGATTGCCCACTCCATCTGTGCGCAGAGCTTTTTGAGCTGCTTTTCAAACGATCTCTCATACTTCGCCCACACAGAAGAGACCGAAGCGTTGCCGCTTTCCAGCGCGGTGCGGAACAGCATGACCTTTTCGCCGTCCGTCATGGCCATATAGTTACAGCCGAAATCAAAGGTCTTGGACTCCAGGATCAGCTGCAGCATTTCCACATCCTCGGGGCTTGAGCAAACACGCATGGAAAATTCCCCGTCATATAAGCCGTTATTGTACTGCCCCAAAGCTTCAAGCGCATAGCCCGCAAAATCCTGATTGCGCACGCTCTGCGGTACCATAACCGCGGTGGCATTGCAATCCACGTAAGAGTGATACTCCTCGACGTCCCAGTCAGCCTTGGGATACGGCATAATGCCGAATTGCGTGGAAGTATTGACCATATTCATAGCCTGCTCCAGCGTCGTGCCATAGAACAGCGCTCTGCCGTCCGCAAAGACCTTCTCGGGCACTTGCAATTGGTCATAATCCTGCATCACGTCGTTCATGGTCACCCAGACCGAGGCGATATTATTGGTCAGATTGTAAAACACCTCGTATACCCACTCCATCTGAGGTAAGCCCTGACTAAGCACGGGGATCTGCGATTCGTCCTTGACGATCAGGGATATACCTGCGCCCGTTGCGAAGGCTTGCGCTCCGTCAAAGGCAGAAACGTAAGAAAACAGATCCGCGTCGGCATCCGCCATGCCGTTACCGTTGAGATCCACGTAGTTGTTTGCCACCATGCCAAGCATCTTTTCCATGGTCCAGCCGCCTTCCCGGACGTAGCTGTACATATCGATATGATTTTGCTCGGCAAGCTCAGGATTAAACAGGATCACAGAGGTCTTGAGCATGGCGTCGGGCGTGATCGAACCCGTTGCCATAGGCAGGTACGAGCCGTATGCCAGGCCGTTGTAAATGTCCTCATCCCAGCGCTCGTGCGTCAGATCCACCCAAGGAAGCCCTGACAGATTGACCAGAGCACCGTTCTGCGCCAGGGGCGAGCCGTCGCGGGCGATTGAGCCAAATACGATGTCATAGCTGCCTTCTCCGGACACCACGTCGTTGAGCACCTGATCGTAAAGTGCAGTCTGCTCTACCAGAACGCCGTCCACCTCAATGCCGCAATAAGCCGTCAAGGCCGCATTGCGCGCATACGTGGCTTCCTCCATGGAATCTCCGGATCTCTCCGATCCAAGGTCGTGCTTGTGGATACCAAGCAGCGTCAGTCTCTCGCCCTCATACATGTGCATGGGCAGCTCGACCCAAGGGCCTTCGGTTTCGATCTCACCATAGGTCACGTCCTCGGTCCACATTTCCTCAATCCAGGTCTCGGTTTCCCAATGTCCGTTGGTCTCGGTCTCAATGGGTACACCTCCTCCTACGGGAGGTTCAGGCTCTATCACTCCAAGGTTCTCACCCGGCAGATCCAAATTTCCAAGCAGCTCGCCGACAATCCCGCCAAGCTCAAATTCGGCAAAATTGCAAGCGGTCAGCGCACAGGTTAAGGTCAAACACAAAAGCGTGATCGCAATTCTCTTTTTCATAAGCAGGTCTCCTTTCGGTTCTTTGAATCTATTATAGCAAATTTTCCCGCATTTGTAAATACGAAAAATACCTTCTACCCATATAGACGCCAAAAATGCAAAAAGGTTCCGCGAAATCAGAAAAAAATTTCGCGGAATCTTAAAAAATTTTCAATTTGCGGGGACCAGCGTGATCTTGCGCGAGATACCGAGGTACGCGCCGCCCGTGATATACTGCACAAGCCCGGGGGCAAGCTCGTCCTCATGCGAGAAATGCAAGTGCCCTGCGATGATGGCGGCAATCCCCGACGCGGGATCACGCACGTACTCGCAAAACGCTTCCGTTGCCTCGTTTTTGAGGATTGCGCCCGGCCCTATGTTGATATTTCTGCGCCAATCGCGCACCGTATCGTCATGCAGCGAAGGGCAATTGATGGGGATATGCATGCAAAGCAGGATCGGCTTGCCCTTCTCCTTCAATGCCATGAGAAAATCAATATCCTCCCTCTGCACGCACTCCATGCCGTCGTCAATACCCGCCACGATCAGATCGGGATACTCCAGATAGTGCCGCGCGACATCACCGTCCGAAAGTGCTGCAAACTTGCCGTAGTGCTGCGCTCTTGCCCCCTCGGTGTGATAATCGTCCGAATACGACCAATCGTGATTGCCTATGACAAACATGGTCCCCAGGCCGCCTGCCCCGATCTCTCGATACAGGTCGCGCACGTTGGGGTCGCTTGGCGTATCCACGATATCCCCGGTCATGAGCATCAGATCTGCGCCCCATTCGCGCGCATCGGCATAAAAGCCCTGCAGCCTTTGCACACAAGGCGTGCCGTCGGTCTCAAAAATACATCTTGCACGCAAGGCCGCCTCGTCGTGGCGGGATTGCGGGTCGTTCTCTCCCATCCCCGTCAGATGCAGATCGGTGATATGATAAAGCTTATACGTATGCTGTAAGCCTCGGATGGCAATGGTGGTTTCCATATTTTTCTCCCTTATAGCAAGAGGCTACCCTTGCGGATAGCCCCTGTTTGCCTGAATTTTCAATTAGTAATCGTAGCCGTAGGCCTCGTAGATCTTCTTGAGCTCCTTGAGCGTCAGATTCTCATTCTTGGAAATGTCTCTGGTGATAGAGGCACTCTTTTCGTTAAGCGAGGTCTGAGCGATGGATGCGCAAGGCAGATTGCCGAAGTGCGTATAGCCAAAGTCGAATACCTTGTGACGGATGATCACGTCAACCATCTCTGCGGACTCGGGGTCACGTGCATTCTTGGACTTAGCAACCTTATCGTACAGGGTATCGGTCACCATGTAGTAAGAGGTGGAAGCCAGGACCTCCAGCAAGTAGCCGGCATCCTCCAAAGCCTCATCATCAAGGCTTACGGGTATGCATGCAGTGGGAGCAGCACCGTTTACGAATCCCAGGTACTCAGCCTGCTTCTCATCGTACTTAGGCTGAGGCAGGATACCGAATTCGGTCTCCATCTCGCGCAGGCTCGTGCCATCGATCAAGGAACCTGCAAAGAACAGTGCTCTGCCCGACTTGAATACGTTGATGGGCTCAGCATACATGGAGTTGTTTGCCAGGTATTCCTTTACGGTTACGTGGAAGGACTGCTGGGTCACAACCAGCTCGTAGATCTTGTCGTAGATCGTCTGCAGTCTGTCGGCGTTGGGCTGATAGACGGGCAGGTGGTCCTCGTCAAAGGTGAACATGGTGCAGCCGGAGCCAAACCAGAAGTTATAGTCACTTGCCATAGACCAACCTGTCAAACCGTAGAAGTCGTCGGTATAGTTTATCTTACCGTCACCGTTAAGGTCATTGGTCTGATCCTTGGTGATTTCCAGCATGTCGTCAAGTGTCCAGGTGCCGTTTCTTGCATCTTCATAAGGATAATCAAGGCTCTGCTCGTCGAACAGGGTCTTGTTGAACATCATAGCAGCGGTGAGCATCATAGAGGTAGGCAGCAGGTCGCCGCAGACCACAAACATGTTGTCACCGAACATAAAGCCGTTCTTGCAATCCTGGTCCCACCAGGGGTTGTCAAAGTTGACGTACTCCAGATCAGTCAGGTTATACAGACAGTTGCCCATACCCAGGCTGGTAGCAGCATCAACCATGTGCTGGTAAATGATGTGATACTCACCACTACCCGAGCTGACGTCATTCTTGACCTTCTGGCTCAGAGCGAGGTAGTCAAGCTCAACAATAGGATTGAGCTTTACACCGTAGTGGTTTTGAATCTTGTCGTTTCTTCTGTAAATGGCATCCTCCAGGGGGTCGGATTTGTCCGGCTCATCAGAACCCATATCAGTCTCTGTCTGTACCAGAAGATTGAACTCCTTGCCATTCAGATCCTCATTAGGCTCCAGATCAGCACTGATCCACTGGGACTCTTCTTCGGAGGAGTCACCGGAAGACTTTTCATTTTCGTCAGTGTCAGCACAACCAACGAACATGCTGATCAGCATAAGGCCGCACAAAAGCATAGCTAAGAGCTTTTTGTACATGCTTGTTCCTTCTTTCGTATTTATTTTTTTGCATAGGTATACGCATTCATTCTATCACAAGAGTAAATTGTTGTCAAGGAAATAGTCATTGATTGTCAAGAAAAGAGTCATTGATTGTCAAGAAAAGAGTCAATAATTGACAAGAATAATTTCGGCCACATTTTGTGCAATTTGACACAAACAAAAAGAAACCCGCACGTGGCGGGTCTCTTGGTGGGTATTCGAATATCAATTAGTAATCGTAGCCGTAAGCCTCGTAGACCGTCTTGAGTGCCTTGAGGGTCTGATTTTCGCTCTTGGAAATGTTTCTGGTGATAGAGGCACTGCCGCTGCCGAGCGAAGTCTGAACAATGGTTGCACAAGGCAGACCCTGAACGTGGAAGTGGGTGTAACCAAAGTCGAATACCTTGTGACGAATGATCACGTCAACCATCTCGGCGGACTCCTCGTCACGTGCGTTCTTGGACTTAGCAACCTTATCGTACAGGGTATCGGTTACCATGTAGTAAGAGGTGGAAGCCAGAACCTCCAGCATGTAGCCGGCATCAGCAAGTGCTTCCGCGCCAAGGCTCTTGGGCACGCATGCAGTGGAAGCCGATCCGTTTACAAAGCTCAGGTACTCTTCCTGCTTCTCGTCGTACTTGGGCTGAGGCAGGATACCGAATTCGTCCGCCATCTCGCGGAAGCCGGTACCATCGGACAGGGAGCCTGCAAAGAACAGCGCTCTGCCTGCCTTGAATACGTTAGCAGGCTCAGCGTAAATAGCACTGTTAGCCTGGAAATCCTGCATGGTTACGTGGAAGGCCTGCTGAGTAATGATCAGCTCATAGATCTTATCGTAAATGGTCTGCAGTCTGTCAGTATTGGGCTGATAAACGGGCAGGTGATCCTCGTCAAAGGCGAACATGGTTGCACCGGAGCCAAACCAGAAGTTGTAGTCGCAAGCCAGAGTCCAGCCTGCAAGGCCGTAGAAGTCGTTGGAGTAGTCGACCTTACCGTCACCGTTGAGGTCACGGGTCTGGTCCTTAGTGATCTCCAGCATGTCGTCAATGGTCCAGGTGCCTTCTCTTGCATCCTCATAAGGATAATCAATGCTCTGCTCGTCGAACAGGGTCTTGTTGAACATCACGGAGGCGGTGATCATCATGGACGAAGGCAGCAGGTCGCCGCAGATCACGAACATGTTGTCACCAAACATAAAGCCGTTCTTGCAGTCCTGGTCCCACCAGGGGTTGTCAAAGTTGACGTAATCCAGCTCGGTCAGATTGTACAAATTACCACCGGTACCGAGGTTGGTTGCTGCGTCTACCATATGCTGGTAAACGATGTGGTATTCACCACTGCCCGAGGTAACGTCGTTCTTGACCTTCTGGCTAAGCGCACTGTAGTCAATTTCAACCAAAGAGTTGAGTTTGACACCGTAATAGTTCTGGATCTTGTCGTTTCTTCTGTAAACGGCGTCCTCCAGGGGGTCGGATTTGTCCGGCTCCTCTGCCCCCATATCGGTCTCACTCTGTGTAAGGATGTTGATATCCTTACCCTTCAGACCCGGGTTGGGCTCCAGATCAGCGCTGATCCACTGGGACTCTTCTTCGGAGGAGTCACCGGAAGACTCTTCATTTTCGTCAGTGTCAGCACAACCAACGAACATGCTGATCAGCATAAGGCCGCACAAAAGCATAGCCAAGAGCTTTTTGTACATGCTTGTTTCCTTCTTTCGTATTTATTTTTTGCATAGGTATACGCATTCATTTTATCACAAGAGTAAATTGTTGTCAAGGAAGAAGTCATTGATTGTCAAGAAAAGAGTCATTGATTGTCAAGAAAAGAGTCAATAATTGACAAGAATAATTTCGGCCACATTTTGTGCAATTTGACACAAACAAAAAGAAACCCGCACGTGGCGGGTTTCTTGGTGGGTATTCGAATATCAATTAGTAATCGTAGCCGTATGCCTCGTAGATCTTTTTCAGAGCCTTAGTGGTCTGCTTTTCGCTCTTGGTAATGTCTCTGGTGATAGAGGCACTCTTGCTGTTGAGTGCAGTCTGAACGATGGATGCGCAAGGCAGGCCATCGTTGTGGAAGTGGGTATAGCCAAAGTCGAATACTCTGTGACGGATGATGACGTCAACCATCTCAGCGGACTCCTCGTCACGTGCGTTCTTGGACTTAGCAACCTTATCATACAGCGTATCGGATACCATGTAGTAAGAGGTGGAAGCCAGAACCTCCAGCATGTAGCCGGCGTCTGCCAGAGCATCCTCGGAAAGGCTCTTGGGTACGCATGCGGTGGAAGCTGCACCGTTGACGAAGCTCAGGTACTCTTCCTGCTTCTCATCGTACTTGGGCTGAGGCAGGATACCGAATTCGTTCTCCATCTCGCGCAGACCCGTACCTGCGGACAGGTAGCCTGCATAGAACAGTGCTCTGCCTGCCTTGAATACGTTGGAGGGCTCCTCATACATCGAGTTGTTGGACAGGTATTCCTGAACGGTTACGTGGAAGGACTGCTGGGTCACGATCAGCTCGTAGATCTTATCGTAGACGGTCTGCAGTCTGTCGGTGTTGGGCTGATATACGGGCAGGTGATCCTCGTCAAAGGTGAACATGGTGCAGCCTGCGCCGAACCAGAAGTTGTAGTCACAGTCCAGCGACCAGCCTACAAGGCCGTAGAAGTCGTCGGTGTAAAGTACCTTACCGTCACCGTTGAGGTCACGGGTCTGGTCCTTGGTCATCAGCAGCATGTCGTCGATGGTCCAGGTGCCGTCTCTTGCATCCTGATAAGGATACTCAAGGCTCTGCTCGTCAAACAGGTTCTTGTTGAACATAACGGCAGCGGTGATCATCATAGAGGAAGGCAGCAGGTCGCCGCAGACCACGAACATGTTGTCACCGAACATGAAGCCGTTCTTGCAGTCCTGGTCCCACCAGGGGTTGTCAAAGTTGACATACTCCAGGTCGGTCAGGTTATACAGGCAGTTACCCATACCCAGGTTGGTAGCAGCGTTTACCATGTGCTGGTAAACGATGTGGTATTCACCACTACCGGAGCTTACGTCGTTCTTGACCTTGTCGCCAAGTGCAACGTAGTCAAGCTCAACCAGCGGATTAAGAGTCACGCCGTAGAAGTTCTGGATCTTGTCGTTTCTTCTGTAAACGGCATCCTCCAGGGGGTCGGATTTGTCCGGCTCCTCTGCGCCCATATCGGTCTCGGAGTTTGCAAGAATATTGATCTCCTTGCCCTTCAGACCCTCATTGGGCTCCAGATCGGCACTGACCCAGTTGGTCTCTTCCTCGGTGGAGGCATCGGTAGAGGTTTCCTCTTCACCGGTGTCAGCACAGCCGACGAATACGCTGATCAGCATCAGGCCGCACAAAAGCATAGCTAAAAGCTTCTTGTACATACTTGTTTCCTTCTTTCATAATATTTTGCATAGGTATACACCTACATTCTACCACAAGAGTCTGTTCTTGTCAAGAAAAATTTTCAACCCCGATTTTATATAGTCGAAGCCTGCACCGCGGTGCAGGCTTCTCTTCTTTGTTTCGTTTTATCAGCCGTCGTAGCCGTACGCCTCCAGGATCTTATCCAGTTCCTTTCGGGTATTCTTTTGCGAATTGGTCAGATCTCTGACAATAGAGGGACGCTTATCCTGCAGCGCAACCATAATGATATTGGAGCACGGCAGATTCTTGTGTGAGAAATGCAGATAGCCGAAATCAAAGACCTTGTGACGGATGATGATGTCCACCATTTCGGCAGACTCCTCGTCGCGCGCGTTCTTGGACTTGGCGATCACGTCGTACAGCGTATCCGTTACCATATAATAAGACGAGGACGCCAGCGCCTCCATCATAAAGCCGGTGGTCTCCAGCTTTTGCTCGGACAGGCTGACGGGGACGATCGCAACGCTTGCAGCCGCGTTGACAAAGCCGAGATAATCCTTTTGCGTTTCGTCATACTTGGGCTGCGGCAGGATGCCGTAGTCGTCGATCATATCACGCAGATTGGTGGTGATGGACAGATTGGTGGGAAACAGCAGCGCACGTCCGTCACGGAACACCTCAATGGTGCCAAAATACAGATTGTTGTCCTTGAGATACTCGTTATAGGTCAGGTGGTAGGTATCGGGAGACAGCAGCAGCGCGGCGGTCTTCTCATAGATCGACTGCAGCTTATCGGTGTCGGGGGCAAAGGTGGGAATGTGCTGATCATCGTAGGTGAACATGGTCGCGCCCGCACCGTAAAAGAAGTTATAGTCGCAGTCCAATGCCCAAGAGGTAATGCCGAAGAAATCGTCGGTGTACAAAATCTTGCCGTCACCGTTGAGGTCCTTGGCCTGGTCCTTGATCATGCCCTGCATATCGTCCATGGTCCACGTGCCTGCTCTTGCATCCTCGTAAGGATATTCCCAGCCGCGCTCATCAAACAGATTCTTGTTGAACAGCACGGATCCCGGGATCAGCTGCGTTGTGGGGATCAGGTCGCCGCAGGCCATCATCATATGATCGCCGATGGCAAGACCGTTCTTGCAGTCCTGGTCCCACCAGGTCTGATCAAAGTCCACAAATTCCAGCTCGGACAGATCGTACAAATAGCCGCCCAGGGCGAGATTGTACGCAGCGTTGCCCATATGCTGATATACGAGATTGAATTCCCCCGTTCCGGCAGCCGTATCGTTCTTGATCGCATCCGCGATCACGTCAAGGCTTGGCTCGTCGGAGTTGTTGAATACGATCCCGTATTCTGTCTGCAGTCTGTCGTTTCTGCGGTATACTGCATCCTCAAGCGGATCGGACGAATTTTCCTCCGGGCCAATATCATATCGGCTTTGCGCCAAAATGACGAATTCCTGACCCGCAAGCGGCGTTTCAAGCTTGGAAGGGTCCAGCGTCTCGGCAACCCAAAGCTCCTTTTCTTCAGTCGCCTCCGAGGACTGCTCCTCATTTTCCCCTTGCGCGCAGCCCGCAAGCAAGCCCACAAGCATCAAAGCACTCAAAAGCAAACATAAAATTCTGTCTTTCATCATAAACCTCACTGTTTTCGGTATTTATACGAATATCATATCACATACTTTGCCGTCTGTCAAGAGAGCCGGGTCACACATGACCCGGCTCTCTTTATATTTGATTTGTTCGGTTGATCAATCGTAGCCGTAAGCTCTCAGAATCTTCTTGAGCTCGTTTCTGGTTCTTCTCTCGGAGTTGGTGATCTCCTTGACGATCGAGGTTCTGTTTGCCTGCAGCGCGGTCTGGGCGACGTTGAAGCAGGGGAAATCCTGACCGGAGAAATGCGAATAACCAAAGTCAAACACCTTGTGACGGATGATAATATCCACCATTTGTGCAGATTCCTCGTCACGAGCGTTCTTGGACTTGGCCACAACGTCGTAAAGGGTATCCGTGGTCATGTGATAGGACGAGGACGCCAGCGCTTCCATCATAAAGCCTGCGACCTCCAGATTAGCATCGCTCAAGCTGCCCGGCACGCACGCCATGCTTGCGCTGCCGTTGACAAAGCCGAGGTAATCCTCCTGCTTTTCATCATACTTGGGGTTGGGCAGGATGCCGTAGTCATCCACCATATCACGCAAGGAAGTAGTCGTAGACAGGTAGGTCGGGAAGAACAGCGCTCTGCCGTCTCTGAACACATCGATGGTCTTGTTGTACATGCCCGGATCTGTTTCGTACTGTGCCCAGATCACGTGGAAGGAATTCTGCGTGATCAGCAGCTCGTAGATCTTTTCGTAAATTGCCTGCAATCTGTCGGTGTCGGGATCAAATACGGGCAGGTGGTCCTCGTCGTAGGAGAACATGGTCGCACCCGAGCCAAAGAACAGATTGAAGTCTGCGTCGGCTGCCCATGCGGTCACACCGAAGAAATCGTCGTCGTGGAAGATTCTGCCGTCACCGTTGAGGTCCTTGGTCTGGTCCTTGGTCAGCTCCAGCATATCGTCCATGGTCCAGTTCCCTTCCCGTGCGTCCTCGTAAGGGTAATCCCAGCCGTTGCGGTCGAACAGGTTCTTGTTAAACAGGACCGTTGCAGTGATCAGCATCGTCGAGGGCAGCAGGTCGCCGCACACCATCATCATGCTGTCGCCAATGACAAAGCCCTTCTTGCAATCCTGGTCCCACCACTCGTTATCAAAATTGACGTATTCCAGATCGGTCAGGTTATACAGATAATTGCCGGGAGCCAGGCTGCGCGCTGCCTCGATCATGTGCTGATACACGATGTGGAATTCACCCGTGCCCGCGGTCACGTCGTTTTTGACGTTGGTGGAAATAACCGCGAAATCGGGCTGGTACTGATTGTTGAATTCAATGCCCAGCTCTGCCTTGAGCTTGTCGTCTCTTCTGTAAACGGCATCCTCAAGCGGGTCGGACGAATTTTCCTCGGGGCTGATATCGTACTTGTTGTACGCCAGAATGTTGATCTCCTGTCCCTGCAGGCTGACGCTCAGCTTCTCGGGATCCAGCTCAGGGTTCATCCAATACGTTTCCTCTTCGGTAACGCCCTGGGAGCCCTCCGGGGTCTCTCCCTGATCGGGCTTATCCACGCAGCCTGCAAGCACGGCAAGCAGCATAAGCACACCGAGAAGGATGCATAAGAGTCTGATCTTCATTTGCAAAACCTCTCTTTAATATAGAATTACCTGTATTTTACCACTTTTGCCCGGAATTGTCAAGTCAAATTGGCTTCATTCTGCTTTTTTCTGTGCTTTGCGTCGGATCAGGCGTATAATCAGAAGGATCAGAACGATCACAAGCACGATGGCCACCACCGCGCCCAGAATGACCAACAGTACGGGCAGGACGAAGAACAAAAACAGAAACCAAATAAATGCAAAGCCGCTTGTCTCGATTGGATTTTTCCACTTGCACAGCGTCACGTAGTAAACACCACTTTTGGGCGTGGAGCGCTCGGACAGCGTATATCCCTTCCGATCCTTTTTGTAGTTATCAACAGAGAGGCTGTTTCTCTCGTCGGTCATGATCTTGAGCTTTGTATCGATTCTGACCGTGTACTTCCCTACCGATTTCCAATCGGAGCTGCCGTGGAAATGATAGGTGAAGGTGGCCGCCTTGGGGCTGTAATACTCCATCACGTCGGGATAAACCGGCAAGGTGATGGAATTGACCGTGCTCTCGCCCGCACCCAGCGTGACGTCGTAGGTCAGAAATCCTTGCAGATTGGACGTAACATCCAGCTCCATCCGTGTCTGATAACCAATCAGACAGGTGTCTTTCAGCTGACTGCATATCAACATACTAAAGACGGCATTGTACCAATCCTTTTCAGGAATGCCCGCATCCGGGTCGTACTCGCTCATGGCAAGCTCGCCAAAGGTGGTGGTGCTCTGTTCTACCAGCTGCACGTCGCAGCCTCCAACCCGTTTGCCGTCATCGGTCAGCTTCCAATTGACTTCTCCGATATCCTCACCCAGCACGTACAAAGTCACAAGCGAACCCTTTGAAACTCGCACACGCATTTGGGGAATTGCATTTTCCTCGTAAACGTCGACATGTTTATCGGAAAAGATCAACGTGCGGGATGCATCATAATCAAAGTCGGCGACCATGTCGCAATAAAAGCTTTCGTTATTTCCCGACGTAGAATAAGGCTGATAGGTATACACCGTAACGGGCAGATCGGGCGACAGGAGCGAGTGTGCAGCATAGGAATCCTGCAGATTCTCTGCCCAATCACGAGGATCATAACCGCTGCGGCCTGTTTGATAGTTTTGCGAATTAGGCGTCCATGCGTAGCGAAGCTCGGGCGTGACTCGCTCACCGCCCACCTCCACGGTATAGAATGAAGCAAGCTGCGCTCTTGTACAAAGCCTTTGCGCATAGGAGGGCGCGTTGGCTGCGGCAAACATCATTTTCACCGTTTGCTCGGTGTCGGTGGGGTTGGAAAAGGTATAGTCCAGGCGCAGCGTTGAGGAATACTTTTCCAAAAGCTCCGATTGGTCAAATTCATCTGCCGGCAGCTCGGGAATATCGTAGGTCAGTGCCAGGCTCTCCATGCTCAGCTGACTCTTGCGCCCCTTTGGGAAAACGCCAAAGACGTCTATACCGGGATCGGGCTCTATGGGCGACATGGCAGACGCGGGTAGGATGGCTAAGGCGCACAGCAAAATTGCCATCGCGCCTGCAGCCAGGTGCTTGAAAAATTTTTGATATCGATTCATAAATTGTCCTCCGTTCGTTTAGCCGAACGGGAGCCGAACCAAGTTGGTTTTGACGGGCAGATTTTCCCGATCCCTGCATCTTTTCTCCCCGGACATATTGCCTATATGCCCTGCGAGAAAAGCTTTTGGGCTCAAAAAAATCTGCTGCGTCAAAACTGCTCGCACCCGACGGCGAATGCATTTTTGATAGATTTTGGCGCGATTTTGCGAAGCAAGATACCAATCTTGCGAGTGAAAGCACGCCGGAAGATGCGAAAATGCATCGTCGTCGGGCAATTCGGTTCGACTCCCGTTCGGCTATCCTTCATCAATCAGGACAGGATTCTTCCGTTTTGATTTCACTCTTGCTGCGTTTTTTTGCGTTTTTTGCGCTTGATGATCGCACGGACGATCAAAATCACAACCGCAACGGGCAGCGCAACGGCAAGCACCGGGACCAGCACGACGATCAGGATCAGCACGAGCATCAGTACCGAATAGGCATTGAAAACGCGCTTGGGATTTTCCGTGGAGCTGAGCGTAAACACCAGATCCCGCTCGGGCAAGCCGTCAATGTGCAGCTCGTAGCCCGCCTCGGTCTTGATCCACTCCCCCGGAGCTATGCTAAACTCTCCCTTTCGTTCCTTGACCATGACGTACGGCGTGTTGACGTAAATATCCAACGTGCCGAACTCCTTCCAGAGCGAGGCGGGGGAGGTCAGATATTCATAGATGTAGATCGGAACGTCGTATCCTCCGTCAATATTCGGATAAAGCGGGGCTTTTACGGTATTGGTCAAACGCTCACCCGGGGCGATCTTGATTTGATACTCGTACCATTGCAAAAGATGCCCGGAAATATCCCAGTCGTTCACGACACCGCCATACAGACCGATCGGCTTACCCGACTGCTCCAGCTGCGCCACGATGGCATTGAACCAATCGTGCGCCGCGATCCCCGCCGCGGGATCGTAGCATTGCATGGCAAGCTCGCCAAAGGTGGTGCTTGTCTTGTCCACCACGCTCATGCTGCCCTCGATCCGTGTCTCCAGGGAGCCGTTTTCATAAAACTCCCATTTCAACTCCCCGGCGTCCTCGCCAAACACGTACACCGTGATCTCGGGATCGGACAGGTGCACGGAAGCAAAACCCGCATTTCCGTTCTCGTCAGAGCTGTATCCGCTCATATGCTCCAGCATAAAGCGCGTCTTTTCCAATGCTCCGTCAAAATACGTAGCCGCACGTGCCGAGCGGTAGGTCTCACGGTCCACGCCGCTGACGCTGTAGGTGTAGATATATACGGGCAGATCAAAGGTCAGAAAGCTGTCGGTACGGTAATCGCTGTACAGCTTTGCCATTTCCTCGGCAGGATCAAAATCATAGAGCGATCCGCCCCAATAGCTGTGCCGAATCACGGTATCCACGTCTGCTCCGTTGACCTGTGCTCCGTATTTTGAAGCATTATCGGGGGTGACGTATTCTCCCAGCTCGGAATTGTAAAATTCCGCATAATAGGGGTTGATACCAAACGGAAACAGCAGATTTGCCGTGACCGTCATGTCACTTGGGTTATAAAAGGTATACTCTGCCGTCACGCTTGCATCGTACGCAAGGTAGTCCTTTGCGCTGCCAAAATGATTGGCGGGAAATTCCGCAATATCAAAGGTCAGCGTTTCGTGCTCGACCACCAACGGGCATTCCCCATCGGTGACCAATACGCCCGAAGCGTTGACGCCCTCCCAATACGACTCCGCAGAATTGGCGGACGCAGGCAGGACGGCAAGCAGGCACAGAAGTGCGGCCAACAGCGCCGCAAGGGCGACTTTTGTTTTCTTACGCATCATCGTTTTTCTCCTTTTCCTCCCCTTCTGTTTCTGTGATTTTCTCGGGCTGCGGCGGGATTTGCTCTGCTGCCCTTCTCTTTTTCCTTACTTTTCTGACGATCAGAAGGATGATCAGCGCAAGAATTGCCAAAGGCACCGCCGCGGGAAGGATGACACAAACAAACAGTACGATCAGAATCACAAGCAAATACAAAAGCAATGCAATAATGGAACTGTCAAACGGTTTTTGCTTTTCGCAGACAGAGATCACCAGATAGTCAAAATCCGTATCTCCCTCCCAGCAATAGCCGTCCTCGGTTTGCTCATATTCCTTTTGGCTCGGAGTGGGGGCATCCACGTCACACAAATACAGATCGGTCAGAATGCGCACGCTTGTCGGTCCGCACGTGCTCCAGGCTTCCGCTGCCGTCATGGCAAAGGCGTAGGTATATACCGACGGACTGTAATTACCGTGCTCAAACGGATGCAGAGGTGCCGTGACTTTCACCGTAGCACTCTGCCCCGGTGCCAGCGTAAGATCAAAGCTGTTCCAGGCTTGCAGGTTGCTCTCATTAAGCTCCACCGTATCTCCCATATACGTCACGGCAGTCCCCTCGGTCCGATTGCTCGTAATATATGCAATAACTGCATTATAGTAGTCGATTTCGGATACACTTCCCTGCGCGTCATAGCCTTTCATAATCAGCTCGTAAAAGGACATTGTGGTTTTTGAAACCAACGTCACGCGCGCGTCCAATCGGTCTCCGTCCGCATCCACCGTCCAAGCCACCTCTCCTACGTCTGCGCCGATCGAATAAACGGTGGGGTTTTCACGATTAAACCCGGGAAAAGAAATTCTTACCTTGTTCTCTCCCGCATTGGCAGGATACCACGCATTGGAAGGATACCACGCATCGGTGACAAGCACCGCGCACCTTGACGGATCGGCAACCAAAGAGCCCGACACTTCAAACATATCATCCTTTTGCGAGGTATCGTATTCGGTGCGATAGGCATATACGTAAACGGTCGCATCCGGTGCAAGAATGGAGTGCGGAACGTAAGTATCCGAATAATAAGCAAGAAATGCTGAGGCAGGGTCACGTTTTCCAAGTTGCGTGGGTGCGTGATAGTAGCTGTTATCCGGCGTATAGGAATGGCGCTGTTGCGCCTGTACCTGTTCCCCATCGATCTCCACGGTGTACTTATTTGCATCCGTGCCGTACGGCAGATCGTATGCATACCAGGGATCAGTGCCGATGGGCGTCAACATACGCTCGGTGACGGTCTGATCGGTGGGATTGTGTATCGTATATGTGGCTATCGTATTTGCACTGTACGCAAGAAACTCTTCTTCGGTCTTGTACCGACTCTTGGGCGGCAGCTCACAGGCGTTCAATTCAATCTCGGTACGTTCCAGCGCAAGCGCGGTGGCCCCGTCCGCAACGAACAAACCACCCGCCACGCTGCCGGCATATGGCCCCGCGGGGTCAATGGCTGCAAAAGAAGGCATGACGGCAAGGACGCAAAGCAAAATTGCCGTCGCGCCTGCCGTCATGCTCTTGAGTATGGCTCTAAAATTTTTCTTCATAGACGTTTCCTCCAAATCATAATGCGGTTGGGGGCTTCTATCTATACAGTCGGAAAAAATGTGTTTTCGTTCCGTTTTTCGCCAAAAAACGTTTGTTAATATTTTGTGAATGACTCGGAATCAGTCTCCGTACAGTCTGTCCAGGTCGTAGAATTCTCTTGCTTCGCGGCTGAACACGTGCACGATGACGTGGCTGTAATCCAGCACGATCCAGGAGTTGTTGCCTCTGCCCTCCACGGCCTCGGCCTTGATATCTCTTTCCTCCATCTTGAACTCGACCTCACCTGCCAACGCCTTGACGTGCGTGGAGGAGGTGCCGTTTGCCAGCACGAAATAATCCGCGATGTCGGTTTTTTCCTTAATCTCTACGATCTTGATATCCTTAGCTCTTGTATCCTCTAAAATCTCGGCAATGGCCTCTGCCAGCTGCAGAGGAGTTGCACCGACCAGCGAGGGCTTCTTTGCGTTTTCATTGTTCAGAATCTCTTCCATGTGTGTATCCCTTTCAATTTTCGGTTTATTTTTCAATTCTCAGTTGCAAAATCAGACTGTTTCTGGCACAAAACGTGTCCGGGCTGACGGGTGCGCCGTCTTCAAGCAGTCCCGCAATGGTCATGTCAAACGACTGCACCAGCACGCGATAAAGGTGCTCCCGACGCGCGTCCTCTGGCATTTTTTCGGGCTCTGCATCCCAGAATGCATGACGCAAGGTGACGCAATCGGGGAAGGTGCGCGACTCATCGATATAGTCTGCAAGATACACGATCTGCTCACAGAGCGTCATGCCTTCCCTGCCCGTGGTGTGAAAGCGCACCGCCGAGATCACCTCGGAATCGGCATACTCCGCAAACTCCTCGGGGATGAGCAGCGCGGCCGTTCTCGCGTGCAGCGTCTTGGGTGCTGCCACGTCCAGCGCACTTACTTCTACGCCCTTCTCCTGCAGAAAAGCCACGTGGCGATCGGTCTTCCACTCCTTGGTCACGTCGTGCAACAGCGCCGCGACGCGCAGCAATTGCTCCTTCTCGGGGCAATAGAGTGCCGCCAATCTTGCGGCCATTTGTTCAACGGCCAAGGTGTGCCGTGCGCGCTTTTCGGACATGTCCGCCGTGACGCGCTCGCGCAGCGTCAAAATTTCGCTTTGATTGTATTCTCTCATAAATATAGTCCGTTTTCCTCTATATATGCGGCAACGCGTGCGGGCACAAGGCCTTGGATGCTCTGCCCTGCACGGATGCGCTCTCTGACCTCGGTGGAGCTGACCTCGATGGGATCTGACACGATCCTGCGCACCACCTTGCCGTAGGTTTGATTGTATTCCGCAATCTTTTGCACGATCTCCTCGTCCAGCGCCTGATCACTCTCGCGGCGGATATAGACGGGATAGCACAGCTCAAAGATGCGCTCGGGCGAGCGCCATGAGCCAAGCGTGAGCATCATATCCGTGCCCAGAAGCAGGAAAAGGCGGCGGTCGTCACCCGAAAGTGCCTGCAGGGTGTCCACCGTAAAGCTTTTGCCCTCCCGTCTGATCTCCATGTCGCTGACAATCACGCCCTCCACGTCGGCAAACGCAAGCTCGCACATGCGCAGCCTCTGTGCTGCCGTGACCTCGCCGTCCATTGCCTTGTGCGGCGTCACGCCCGTGGGAATGACGTACAAAACGTCCAGCCACATCTGCTCCATAAACGCCTTGGCAGCCGCTACGTGCCCTTGGTGCACGGGGGAAAACGTGCCTCCGTAAATCCCGATACGCAGCATACTCAGGGCAGCTCGATGCGATTCTTCTTTTTCTCGGAGCGGCGGTACAGAATGATCTTTTTGCCGATCACACCGCAAACCTCGGCTCCCAGCTCCTCGCCAAGCGCATCTGCAAGATCGCGAGGGGTATATTCACAGTTATCCAGAACGCCCAGCTTGATCAGTTCCTTTGCTTCAAGCGCGTCCGAAAAGGTCTTGATCATATTTTCGCCAAGGCCGTTTTTGCCGATCTGCATAATGGTGGGCAGGTCGGTGGCAAGGCTGCGAAGATATGCTCTTTGCTTACTTGTAATCATATTTTTATTGTTCTCCGTTTTCTCGCTGCACCAGAAATTCCACCAGCAGCTGCATAGCCTTACCGCGGTGACTGATGCTGTTTTTCTCCTCTGCCGTCATCTCGGCATAGGTTTTCTCCATGGGCGGGTAGTAGAAGAGCGGATCGTAGCCAAAGCCGCCCTCGCCCTTGTATTCGTGTGTGATCTCACCCTCGGTTCTGCCCTCAAAATAGTAGCCCTTGGAAAGATCCTCGGGGAAAACGCAGGCGATGCAGCAAACGAATGCGCCGCTTCTGTCCTGCTTGTCGGCCAGATTCTTGAGCAGCAGCTGATTGTTTGCCTCGTCGTCACCGTGCTCACCGCTGTAGCGCGCACTGTAAATGCCGGGCGCACGGTCCAGCGCGTACACCTCAAGGCCGGAATCGTCGCCCACGCCGATATATCCGCTCTTGGCGGCTGCGTGCGCCTTGATAAAGGCATTTTCGGCAAAGGTGGTGCCGTCCTCCTCAATCTCGTCGGTCAAACCCACGTCGTCAAGAGAGAGGATTTCCACGTCCTTGACAGAGCCCGCCAGAATCTCGCGCAGCTCCTTGATCTTTTTTTTGTTGTGTGATGCAAGTACGATTTTCATAGTTTACTATATCTTACTGTTCAAAAAGTGCCTTGATAAAGTCGGCAGCCACAAATTCCTGCATGTCGTCGATCTTCTCGCCAACGCCGATAAACTTGACGGGAATGCCCAGCTCTCGCTTGATCGAGAGCACGATGCCGCCCTTGGCGGTGCCGTCCAGCTTGTTGAGCGTCAAGCCCGTGATATTGGCAGCCTTGCCGAATTCCTTGGCCTGAATGATAGCGTTCTGACCCGTGGTGGCATCCAGCACCAACAGATTTTCTCTTGCTGCACCGGGCAGCTCGCGGTCGATGACGCGATTGATCTTGGCAAGCTCGTTCATCAGATTGGTCTTGTTGTGCAGTCTGCCAGCGGTATCAATGATCAGCACGTCAGCCTGCTTTTTCTTTGCGTAGTTGATGGCGTCGAACACCACGGCCGCGGGGTCGCTGCCCTCGTTCTGACGCACCATTTCCACACCCGCACGGTCACACCAAACCTGCAACTGGTCGATCGCTGCAGCACGGAAGGTATCCGCTGCAGCCACGACCACCTTTTTGCCCTCGGCGCGCAGGCGGTTGGAGATCTTACCGATCGAGGTAGTCTTACCCGCACCGTTGACGCCGATGACCAGCACAACCGACGGGGTGGTGGAGAGGTTGAGCGGGCCACCCTCTCCGATCATATCTGTCAGCAGCTCCTGCAAAGAGCGCATGACGTCCTCTTTTTCCTTGATTCTGCCATCCTTGATGCGCTCGCGGAGCTCCTCGATGATCTCCTCAGTCGCACCGACGCCGACGTCTGCCTCGATCAGCAGCTCCTCCAGCTCGTCCAGCAGATCCTCGTCCACGCGGACGAAATTTGAAAGCACGTTATGGACCTTGCCGAACAGCGCGTCCTTGGTCTTTTTGAGTCCGGCCTTGAGTTTATCCAAAAATGCCATCCCAGTTACTCTCCTTTTGTTTTTCGATATCGTTGACGTCCAGCGTCAGCACCTTGGAAATGCCGTGCTCGGGCATGGTGACGCCGTACAGTCTGGTCGCAGCAGCCATGGTACCGCGACGGTGCGTGATCATGATGAACTGCGTGCCGTCGGTGTACTTCTTGATGTACTGCGCAAGTCTTTCTACGTTGACCTCGTCAAGAGCCGCCTCAATCTCGTCCAGAATACAGAACGGCGTGGGGTTGACCTTGAGGATCGCAAAGAACAGCGCGACGCCGATAAAGGCCTGCTCACCGCCCGAAAGCTGCATCAGATTCTTGATGATCTTTCCGGGAGGTGCCGCCTTGATCTCAATGCCCGACTCCAGAATATTTTCGGGATCGGACAAGGACAGCTCGGCAGAGCCGCCTCCGAACAGCTCGGCAAACACTCGGCCAAAGTTCTCGTTGATCTGATTGAAGGATTCGACAAAGACCGCCTTCATCTCGACCTCCAGCTCGGCAATGATCTTGAGCGTCTCAGCTCTGGATTTTTCCAGATCCGTGATCTGCTCGTTCATTTCGTCGTATCTCTTCTTGACATCCTGATATTTTTCCACCGCGCCAAGGTCCACATGTCCGATCGCACGCAGCTTGTTGCGGCATTCGGTCTGCAGCGCCACCATTTCGCGGCGGTTTTCGGGCGTAATGGCGGGATAACCAAGCGCGATCGCGTCGGCTCTTGTCATCTCGTAATCATCCCAGAGCTTGCTTGAAAGCTTATCCAGCTCGTCGCGCAGATTGGCAAGCTTTGTCTCGCATCTGGTATATTCGCGGAAAATGATCTCCTTCTGGTTCATCTTCTCGCGCATGCGGTTGTTCATTTCATTGAGCTTTTTCTCAAAATCCATGCTGTCGCTTTCAATGCCTGCGCGCTTGGAATTGAGCTCCTGCAATCTTGCCTGTCCCGCTTCGAATTTTTGTCTGTTGTCTGCCTGGAATACCGTATAGCCCTCGATCATGTCCTCCAGCGAGATGATTCTCTCGCGGGAAGCGCGGATCTCCTCGGCGTACATATCCACGCGCGTACGGCAAACGCCCAGCAGCGTGTGCTCGGTCTCGGTATCCTTGGCGGTCTCGCTGATCTTGATGATCACGGCGGTCATGCGATCGTTGAGGTCTGCCACGTGATCCTCGAGATCCAGTCTCTGCTCGTCCTTTTTCTGACGCAGCGCGGTGATCTCCTTGACCACGTTTGCAGCGCTGCGCTCATCAGCCTGCAGCACGGCCAGGTCTTCCTCGTATCTCTCGCTCATGGCGATGATCTGCTCGTAGTCCGCACGCATTTTTTCAAGCAGCGTGTTGTTGGCGTCCATCTTGGCGTTGATCTGCTCAAGCTGCGCGCTCTCTGTGCTCATCAGCACGCCCAAAAGCTCGCGGCGATCCTCGCACGATGCCTTGTCATCGGTCGCGTCGCCAATATCCTGCTTGACGCCGTCTATGCTCTTTTGCAGCTTGTCGATCTCCTTCTGGCAAGCAGCCGCGGTCTCTTCCAATCTCTTGATCTCGGCAGCTCTGCCAAGCACACCCGTGCCCTGACGCACAGATCCGCCCGTAAAAGAACCGCCCATATTGATCTGCTGACCGTCCAGGGTGACCACGCGTACGCGATAGCGCAGCGCCTTTGCCATGGCGGTTGCATTGTCGATGGTATCAAAGATCAGCGTTCTGCCGATCAGCGAGGATACCACGCCGCGGAATTTATCATCGCAATCAAGCAAGGTATCCGCCACGGCAATATAGCCGCGGTAGCCGGATGCATCACGCATCTCGGGCGTGGGGGTAGACGCACGCATGGAGGTCAGCGGGAAGAAGGTGGCTCTACCCGCCTCGCCCTTTTTGAGCGCATACATAGCTGCCTTGGCAGTCTCCTCGTCGTCCACCACGATATGCTGCAGGTTTGCACCCAGCGCGGTCTCAATGGCAGTCACGTACTTTTCGTCCACCGACACCACCTTGGAAAGCGGGCCGTAGATCTTGCCGCAGGGTGCACCGCCGTAGGTGGTGATCTTGCCCTCGGCATAGCGGTTCATGACGTATCTGACGCTGTTTGCATATCCCTCAAAGCTCTCTTCCATGTGCTTGAAGGTCTGCACTCTCTGGCGAGCCGAATCGCGGCGCAGAATAGCTGCATTGATTTGCTCGGACAGCTCTCCGTACGTACCGTTGAGAGCCGCCAGCTTTTTATGATATTCCTCGATCTCGGCGCTTGCCTCATCGATGGCTTTCTGATAATCTGCAATGGTTTTTTGCTTGTCGGCACTCTGCTTTGCCAGCGCCTCAAGTGCGCGCTCATAGGTCTCCATGTCGGCAAGAATGTCGCTGTTGCGGTCGCTGCCGCTGTTTTTGGCGTTCTCCAAAACAGAGATGCGCACGCGGATATCGGTCGCCTCAGCCTCAGCCTCGCGGATATCGTTAAGTGCGGTGGCAATATCTGCCTCCAGCACCGCAATCTTAGCTCTGGTGGTGCGGATCTCGTCCGCAATCTCACCCTGCTCCTTTTCCAACGCTGTGCTCTGCTCGCCAAGCGCGAGAATGCGCGCGGAATGCTCCCCGCAAGCAGCCTGCTCGTCTGCCATATTCTTCTGAGAAAGCGACATGGCAGAGGTAGTTGCCTCGATCAGCTCCTTGGTATGCGCGATATTGCTCTCGGTGACGCGGAACTCGCTGTCTAACGTGTGGTTCTCCTGCGTCTGCTCACGGATCTGCGTCAGCAGCTGCTCGGATGCCATTTTGTTGGACTGGGACGCCTCAAACAGGCGGTCGTTCTGCTTTTCCATGGACTGCAGGGATTCCTCGGCATTCTGCAGATCAAACGCAGAATGCTTGAGCGCATCCTCTGCTACACCGATCTCGTTGCGGAAACGCTCGGTATCATACAGCCAAAGGCTGACGTCTGCACGCTTTTTGGAGTCCATGAGCTCGATGGCGCGCTTTGCCTTGCCCGCCTCCTTTTCCAAGGGACCAACCTGTGCCTGTACCTCGGAAAATACGTCCATGATACGCACCATGTTCTCCTCGGCCTTGGCAAGCTTTCTCTCTGCCTCGTTTTTCTTATGACGGTACTTGGCAATACCCGAGGCATCCTCAAAGGTACTGCGTCGCTCGTCGCTCTTACGGGATACCATTTCGGCAATACGACCCTGACCGATGATGGAATAACCGTCACGACCGATACCCGTATTCATAAACAGCTCGTAAATGTCGCGCAGTCTGACCGCGCGGCGGTTGATGAAATATTCACTCTCCCCCTGACGGAAATAACGTCTTGTGACGGTTACCTCGTCATAAGGGCAGTCCAGCTTTGCAAAATCCCCCGTGTTATCAAAGGTCACCGAGACCTCGGCATAGCCCATGGGGCGGCGGCTGTCTGCACCGCCGAAAATGACGTCCTCCATCTTGGTACCGCGCAAGGATTTGGACGAGATCTCGCCAAGCACCCAACGCATCGCGTCCGCGATGTTGGACTTACCGCTTCCGTTGGGGCCGACGATGACGGTCACGCCCGCCTGCTCGCCCACCATGCCGTTGTCAAACACCAGCTTGGTTCTGTCCGGGAAGGACTTGAAGCCTTGTAGTTCAATCGATTTTAAGTACACTGTTCCGTCTCCTTTACTGATATTGTGGGAAAGGGGCAATCCGCCGCCTCAAGGCGCACGGCGTTGCCGAATTCCTCTCGGAGTCGCAAAAGATTCTGCCTGTGCTGTCCGATGGCCATCGACAGCTCGCGGGCAGGAATATATATTGTCTGCACAGGCATTTGTGCCTTATGCAGCATATCTCTGAGTTTTCTGTAATACAGCTCGCTTCGCACAAGCTCGCCCATCGCGGGATGATTCGCCCCCGCAACGGCACAGGCGGGATCGGACAGATTGTCCGACGCGCAAAGCCCGATGCGGATCACGGGCACGCCGTGCGCCAAAAATACCTCCAGCACCACTGCGCTGCGGCTGACAGCCTCGGATTGCGTCAAAGGCACGTATGCACCGCTCTGCATCAAGGCGCAAAGCTTGGTATTTGCAAAAACCACCGTGGGGTAAATGCGCGCAGCGCGCACACCAAGCTCACAAAGATGCTTTGCAGTCTGCACCTCGCTTTGCACGGTACTGCCCGGCAGGCCGATCATCATCTGGCCTACTACGTCGTACCCCGCATCCGAAAGCAAGCGGCAGGCCTGCTCTGCACTCTTTGCGTCATGTCCGCGTCCGGATGCGACAAGCACGGCATCATCCATGCTCTGCACGCCAAGCTCAACCGTGCGCACGCTGTAGTGCGACAAGACCCGGATGATCTCTTCCGATATGTAGTCGGGTCTTGTGGACATGCGAATGCCCTGCACACGCGCCTTGCCGGCAAGCGGCTTTTGCACGTACCGCTCGGCCACGTCCAAAAGGTAGATCATCAGCTCGCGGTCGATCCCTGTAAACGAACCGCCGAAATAGGCAATCTCGGCCGTATCGTCCTCGCATGTCGTGGCAAGGGCGGCCATGATCTGCGCGTCCACGCTTTCGGGATCAAAGCTCTGCGTGCCCGAAATGCTGCGCTGATTGCAAAATACGCAGGTATGCGGACAGCCCAGGTGCGGAATGAAAATGGGGATATTCAAATGTCGGCTCATGGCTGTACGCCAAACAGCTCCAACGCCTGACGCGCAGCACTTTGCTCAGCGCGACGCTTGGACTGTCCTTGGCCGCGACCGATCACGTTGGAATTGAGTCGCGCCTCCACCGTAAAGGTCTTTTGGTGATCGGGTCCGCTCTCGCCAACCGTGACGTATTCAAGGAAATCGCCCTCGGTCTGCTGCACGAATTGCTGCAAAAGCGTTTTGTAATCACGGCTGCCCGTATGGCTTGCATTTGCTATTTCCCTTTGTATAAAAGGCAAAAGCAGCTCTGTCACACGCGCAATGCCCTGATTTCCCGCGTCAAGATAGATCGCAGCCAGAACGGCTTCAAACGCATCGGCCAGGATCGACTTTCGCTCTCTGCCGCGATTCTTTTCCTCGCCCACGCCCAAAAGCAGATAATCACCAAGACGGATCTCGTCGGCAAACGAGGAAAGCGCACGCTCGCAGACCAGCTCGGCACGCATGCGCGTCAGATCACCCTCCGCAAGATCGGAATAGGCCGAATACAGATATCGGCTGACCACCAAGGAAAGCACCGAATCGCCCAAAAACTCCAGGCGTTCGTTGCAAAGCAGGTGGTGATGCTTGTCCCCTTGCTCGTTGGAATATGAGGAGTGCGTCAGCGCCTTTTGCAGATATGAGGGATTTGTAAAACGGTATCCCAGCGACTCTTCAAGCTGTGTATAGGGTCTGGGATAGCAGTTCACAGGGTTGTTCATAGGGGTCCTTTCCCTGTCACGGGATCACTTGCTGATCTCGGGCAGTAATTCTTGGATGGTGGCCATGGCAGTCTCGGCGATCACCGCGTTTCTGGCTGCCTTGCCTCCCTTGACTTTCTTTTCGGGCATCTGAATAATGCCGAAATTGGCGTTCATGGGCACAAACGAGCCCACGCTGCCGTTTTGCACGTAAAGTGCCATGGCTCCCGTCATGGTGGTTCTGGGCAGGATCAGCGGCTGCATCTCTCTTGCGCGTCTTGATGCGTTGATGCCCGCGACAAGTCCGGAGGCGGCCGATTCCACGTAACCCTCCACGCCGGTCATCTGTCCCGCAAAATATACGTTCGGACGGGACAGCATGGAATAATCTGCGCAAAGCAGACCGGGAGAATTCAGATAAGTATTGCGGTGCATGACGCCGTAGCGCAAAAACTCCGCATTTTCAAGTCCCGGGATCAGACGGAACACGCGCCTTTGCTCCGGGAAGGTCAGATGCGTCTGGAAGCCCACCAGGTTATACATGGTGCCCTCCTTGTTTTCCTTACGCAGCTGTACCACCGCGTAAGACTCCTTGCCCACGCGCGGATCGATCAGACCCACGGGCTTGAGCGGCCCGTAGCGCAGCGTATCGTAGCCGCGGCGCGCCATGACCTCAACCGGCATGCAGCCCTCAAATACCGTCAGATCCTTCTGGGTTTCGCGGTCAAATTCCTTGAGTGCCGCCTCCTCTGCCGAGACAAGTGCCCGATAAAAGGTGTCGTATTGCTCGCGAGTCATGGGGCAATTGATATAGTCTGCGTCTCCCTTATCGTAGCGGGAGGCGAAAAACGCAACGTCCATATTGATGCTTTCCGCATCCACGATGGGCGCGGCAGCGTCGAAAAAGTGAAGTCCGCCGCATCCAAGCTGATCACGAATGTAATCGGCCATGGGGTCGCTGGTCAATGGGCCCGTGGCAATGACCGTGACACCGTCGTCGGGCAAGCGATCGCACTCGGCCTCGATCACCTCAATATTCGGATGGTTGCGGATATGATCGGTAATAAACTCGGAAAACAGCACTCTGTCCACAGCCAGCGCAGAGCCTGCGGGCACGCGCGTGGCGTCCGCCGCCTGCATGATCAGCGAATTCATGGCACGCATTTCCTCCTTGAGCAGACCAACTGCATTGGAGGTTGCATCCGAGCGCAGCGAGTTGGAGCAGACCAGCTCGCCAAAGGTGGGAGCGTGGTGCGCGGGAGTATACTTGATCGGCTTCATTTCGTAAAGTCTGACCTTGACCCCGCGCTCAGCAGCCTGCCATGCGGCCTCGCTGCCTGCAAGTCCCGCTCCGAGGATCGAAATATATTCTGCCATTATGCTTCACCCTCGCCGGTCATTTCCTTCTCGGTCGCCTCTCTGCTGTATCCGCAAGCCTTATCGTGGCAAACGATGAGCGCCTTGCCCTTCTTGCGGTACAGCGTGCCGCCGCAGCCGGGGCACTTTTCGGCGATGGGCATATCCCAGGACGAGAAATCACACGTGGGATACTTTTCGCAGCTGTAGAAAACGGTCTTGTTTCTGCCGTACTTCATGACCACCTTGCTGCCGCACTTGGGGCAAGGCACGCCGATATCCTTGGTTCTGGGCTTGGTGAACGCACAGGTGGGGTAGTTTGCGCAAGCGTAGAAGCTGCCGTATCTGCCCGAGCGCAGCACCATATCGCCGCCGCACTTTTCGCACTTGAAATCAGCCACCACGACCTTTTTCTCGGTCTGCTCGCCCTCTGCTCCGTCAGCACTCTTGCCTGCAGTCAGGGGCTTGGTATTCTTGCAGGTGGGATAGTTGGGACATGCGGCAAACTTGCCAAAGCGTCCGTTCTTGACGATCATGGTCGCGCCACACTTGTCGCAAATGATATCGGTCTTTTCCACGGGCAGCTCGTAGCTGGTATCAGCCAGCGCCTTTTCAGCACTTTCCAGCTGACCCGAAAAATCGCGCCAGAACTTTTCAAGCACGTCGTTCATAACGACGCTGCCCTTCTCGATCGAGTCGAGATCGTCCTCCATGCGTGCGGTAAAGCGATAGTCCACGATCGAGTGGAAATTGTCCTCCATGAGCTTGGTCGTGACCTCACCGTATGCGGTGGGACAGAGCGACTTGCCGTCACGGGACACGTAATTCTTGGAAATATTGGTGATGATGGTCGGATAGGTGGAGGGGCGTCCGATGCCCATCTCCTCCAAGTTCTTGACCAGCGTTGCCTCGGTGTAGCGTGCGGGGGGCTCGGTAAAGTGACGTGCGGGCTGCACCTCGTCGCTGCTCCAGCTCTGACCCTTCTGCATGTCGGGCAGGCGGATATCACTCATCTGGTCGGGGTCGTTTTCGTCCGCCTTTTCGTCGGTGGTCTCCTCGTACATGACCATATAGCCGGGGAAAGTCACGGTATAGCCGCCGGTGCGGAAGATATAGCCCTCGCAGGTAAAGTCCACGCTCAGCGTTGCCAGCTCTGCGGACTGCATCTGGCTTGCCACAAATCTCTCCCAGATCAGCTTATAAAGACGATACTGATCGGTGGTCAGGTACTTACGGATCTTGGCGGGCTCGAGATCCACCTTTGTCGGACGGATGGCTTCGTGTGCATCCTGCGCGCCCGCCTTGACCTTATAGGTTCTGGGAGCTGCGGGACAGTACTGATCGCCGTACTTGCCTGCAATATAAGCCAGTGCTGCGCCCTGCGCCTCCTCGGAGATACGCAAGGAGTCGGTACGCATATAAGAGATCAGACCCTGTGCGCCGCCGTTCTCGGAGCCGACGTTGATACCCTCGTAAAGCTCCTGTGCCACGCGCATGATTCTCTGCGACTGGAAGCCCAGCTTGCGCGATGCCTCCTGCATCATGGTCGAGGTGGTAAAGGGCGGTGCGGGTGCCTTGTGTCTGGTGGCACGCTTGACGTCGGATACGGTAAAGGTCTTGCCCTGCACCGCCTCCACAACTGCCCCTGCCTCGGCCTGAGAGGTCAGCTTGACCTTGCCGTTTTGGTCACCCCAGAAGCGAGCCAGCACGCCTGCACCCTGCTCGGTGTGCAGATGCGCTGCGATGGTCCAGTATTCCTCGGGCACGAATGCGCGGATCTCGTTTTCTCTTTCCACGATCATCTTGGTTGCGACGCTCTGTACACGGCCTGCGGAAAGACCGGGCTTGACGTTCTTCCAGAGTAAGGGACTGATCTTATAGCCCACGATTCTGTCCACGATGCGGCGAGCTCTTTGCGAGTCGACCAGATCCATATCGATTTGTCTGGGCTGCTTGATTGCCGCCTTAACCGCGGTTTTGGTGACCTCGTTGAAGGTCACGCGCTGGGTCTTTTCCACGGGAATGCCCAGCACGGCAGCGAGGTGCCAGGAAATAGCTTCGCCTTCGCGGTCAGGGTCGGTTGCCAAAAAGACCTTGGTTGCATGCTTTGCTTCCTTGCGGATCTCCTTGATCAGATCTCCCTTGCCGCGCACGTTGATGTAGTGAGCGTCAAAGCCGTTTTCAATATCTACGGCCAGCGTGCTCTTGGGCAGGTCACGCACATGCCCCTTGGAGGCGATGACCTTATAATTGGAACCAAGGTAGCCCTTGATGGTTGTTGCTTTGGAGGGTGACTCCACGATTACCAGATTTGCCATAAATTCTATCTATTTTCCTTTCCGTAAACGGTAAATTGTTTTCAAAGTGAGATTATTTGCGCGTGTAAAGTCCGCCGGGCAGAGACTGCAAAAGGCCCTTGATCTCAAACATGGTCAGCGCGGTCATGACCTCGTGCGTGGGATAGCCGCAGCGCACCAGCCAATCGGCCGAGATCGCTTTATCCAGCGGGATCTGCGCGAACATTTCGCGCTGTCTTGGGGAAAATGCCTCCAGCACCTTGGCAGAGTCGTCCTCGTGTACCCGGGGGACGATCTTTTCGGTGTCGGCAGGCTTTGCTTGCTGTTTCTTTTCTTGCTTGAGAGTCGGTTTCTCCCGCACCTGCTCGTCGCGCACCTGTTTGACGCTTTTTGCCGGCGCTTGTGCCGCAGGCAGACCGACGCCGTATCTTGCAAAGGCTGCGGGATCGGGATCGGAGCGCTCCTGTGCGCGCATCATTCTTGCGCTGTCCACACTGTCGCGGTACAAAAACGCGTAATTCTGTAAAATATCCCGTGCACCCAGCGCAACGGCTGCGCCGTCACGGATCAGCTGATTGGTGCCCGAGGTGTTGGGATCGCCCACGTTGCCGGGAACGGCGTAAATATCCTTTCCTTGCACAATGGCTTCCCTTGCGGTGATCAGAGCACCGCTGCCAAGATCGGCTTCTACCACCACCGTGCCCGCGCCAAGGCCGCTGATAATGCGGTTGCGCAGCGGGAAATGGTAGCCTCTGGGCGGCGTGGAAGGCGGATATTCGGTGATGACCAGACCGTGCTCCGCAATGGCGCGCATCAGCCTGTCATGCTGACGGGGATACGGCACGTCAATACCGCAGCCAAGCACCGCAACGGTATATCCCTTTGCCGAAAGCGCACCCACGGCACAAGCCGCGTCCACGCCAAGAGCCATGCCGCTGACCACCACAACGCCCGTGCTTGCCAGCTCATAGGCTATTCTATACGCCATCTCCTTGCCGTATTCACTCATGCTGCGCGTGCCCACCATGCTGATAAACAGCTGCTTTTCAAAATCGGGCAGCTTGCCTTTGTAATAAAGCACGCAGGGCGGTGCCTTGATCGCACGCAGCGTGGAAGGATACGCGTCGTCGGTATAGCACAGGATGCCCACGCTGTTTTTCTGGCAAAACTCCAGAATGCCGTACGCCTCGTCTAAGGACTTGTTGCACAGCTTTCCCTTGAAGCTGTCGCTGACGTCCAGCGCCTCGATCTCGCTCTCCTCTGCTCTGAAGATGGCATAAGCGGAGCCAAACTGCTCAAGCAGCGACACAAATTCGGTATTGGCAATGCCCGCACAAAGCGACAGCCACACCGAGAAAAGTCTTTCATCTCTGTTCATGCAAATCGGCTCCTTTCGATTTTTGCTTATTTTCCGCGGGTCATCTCCCACATCAGCACCGATGCCGCGACCGATGCGTTCAGAGATTCCGCATTTCCCGCCATGGGGATATAGACCTTTTCGCAGCACGCGTCCAGCATACGCTCAGACAGCCCGTGCCCCTCGTTTCCGATCACGGCACAGTCCTCTTTGCCAAACGCAAAGCTGCCAAGCTGCCGGGCGCTCTCGTCCAGGGCTGCCGCATACACGCGTCTGCCCTTGCTTTGCAGGATGTTTACCGCTGCGGGCAGATCGTCCACGCGCAGGATCTTTTGCGAGAACAGCGTGCCCATCGCGCCGCGCAGCGTTTTGGGATTGTAAAGATCCGCGCAATCGTCGCTGAGCACCAGCCAGTCAATCCCAAAGGCAAAGGCGGTACGCACCACCGTGCCCACGTTGCCGGGGTCCCGCAGCGATTCGCAAAGCAGGATTCGCCCGCTTTCGGGTGCCGCCAGCCGGTCGAGAATTTCCTGTCTACTATTTATTGTAGCGATTTTATGAATTTTGTCAATATATTTTGCAACACATATGATGCCTTCGGGCGCATTTTCGTCCGAAATTTTTACAAAAACATCGTGCGAAAGCGTCAAAATCCGAGCATCCACGGCATCAAGTCCAAAGCCATACAGTGCCTTTGCCTTGGCGTCAACGGCCTCTGTCAGCGTTGCATCCAACAGAATAAACTCAATTTCCACGCCGCGCAAAACGGCCTCACAATACAGCTTAACACCGTCAAACCGAAGCAATCCTTCGCTCTGGCGGTGCTTTCTCTCCTGCAGCTTTGCTGCCAACGAAACGTACTGATTTTGCCTTGACGTGATGATCATGGGGGTCTGTTCCATCAAAAAAACCTCCGTTTTCAAGTGTTTTTACCACACCAATAAATGCAACAGGGGATGCCTGCGTAACGCGCGGGCATCCCCAATATGCAATTACAGAGCAGCCTTAGCCTGCTCGCACAGAGCGGTGAATGCAGCGGGATCGCTGATTGCGATCTCAGACAGCATCTTTCTGTTCAGGGTTACGTTAGCCTTCTTCAGACCGTTCATGAAGGTGGAGTAGTTCATGCCGTTTGCCTTGCAAGCTGCGGAAATTCTGGTGATCCACAGACGACGGAAGTCTCTCTTCTTCATCTTTCTGCCGGCGAATGCATAGTTGCCGGACTTCATGACTGCTTGCTTAGCCATCTTGAAGTGCTTGGATTTTGCACCCCAGTAGCCCTTTGCAGCCTTCAGAATTTTATTTCTTCTCTTACGCGCCATCATCGCGCCCTTAACTCTTGCCATTTTCTTATCCTCCTTCTGCTAATTTCTTCCGATTACTTCTGAATCAGTTCTCTGATGTTTGCAGCGACCTTTGCGCTTGCGATGGTTGCACCGGTGCGCAGATGTCTCTTTCTCTTCTGATCCTTGATGCCAAGCTTGTGGCGGTGGTGGCTGTGGTTCATCTTAACCTTGCCGGTTCCGGTAACGGAAAATCTCTTAGCCGAAGCCTTATGTGTCTTAACCTTTCCCATTTTACTTTTTCTCCTTTTCAATTTTGATTGGCGTGCTCAAGGCACTATCATTTTTCCCTCGGGGCGCAATGGAAAGGACGCACCTTCGGGCTAATAAAAATGAACGATGTTACTTTTTCTTTACGGGGGAAACTACAACGCTGAGCAGCTTACCGTTGAGAACGGGTTTCTTGTCGGTCGTGCCGAGGTCCTCTACGTCCGCGATAAATCTGTCGATCATGTCCTTACCCAGCTGCTGGTGGCTCATCTCACGGCCGTGGAACACCAGAACGACCTTGACCTTGTTGCCTTGCTCGAGGAACTTGCGGCCGCGCTTCATCTTGGTTTCGTAGTCGTGGGTGTCAATACGGCAGGAGAGCTGAATCTCCTTGGTCTCGATCACCTGCTGCTTTTTCTTGGCTTCCTTTTCGCGCTTATCCTTTTCAAAGCGATATTTGCCGTAGTCCATGATCTTGCATACGGGGGGATTTGCGTCGGGAGACATCATCACAAGATCCAGAGACTTGTCGTAAGCCATCTGAAGCGCTTGATCAGAGCTCATGATACCGAGCATTGCGCCGTCGGTGCCGATCACGCGGATCTGCGCACAGTTGATATCCTCATTGATAAGCGTATCTTTTTGATTGGTAGCGATGGGTATGCACCTCCGAAAAATAAAAATCGTACAGAAGCATTCTGCCCCCGTACGCCCACTGCGCCGACCTTTATCGACACAAGAAAAGAGAATATCGACCCGTGCGCGCTCGCGGCGGCAGGGTGGAAACCGAGGGGCTTCACTTCATTTACCGCGTTATTTTACCACAGATCCGCTTGCTTGTCAATAGGTTTTCGAAATTTTTTCCCGGTTCTTTCAAAAAAATTTTTCCTTGTTTTTCTGCCGTATGTTTGCCGCGAGAGCGCATCCGATTTTTCGCAAAGGCCACAGCGGATGCCCCTGAAAGTCGCACTTTGGGAACAAGCGTTCGGTACGACATGCATGTCTATCGGGAAAATAGCCAAAATGCTTTTGAAAAAGCGTGGAGATTTTCTCAACCGTAGTGCTTTTCACGAAATATCTCGTCAAAAATCGTCAACTTTGCTAATTTACAAAACGTGCCGGATGCGGTATAATAATCTTGCTCGACGGAAGCGGATGTTCCGTCGCTATGGTGCAGCTCAAGTCGGACTTTGCGGAATATCAATCTCATGGTATCAAGCGTGCAAAGACGCCAAACGTTGTACTTGCTCCGTTCGCATCGCGACGTTTTTTACGCGGACGGATACGGAAGCGGGATCGGTTTTAACCGATTCCGTTTTTTTTGCATTTTTTGAAATTATTATATTATAATTGTAAATAAACCTTGAAAGGTATGGCTTTTTCGGGGCACTTGTGCTATAATGCTAAGTTGATATAGTGTTATCCGTTCTTTTGAACCGTATATATATCGCAATTCCCCCACCACGAAAGGAACTTTTACTTATGTCAGGATATATTGAAAAGGCCGAGACGCTGACCTTGCCCGTCATTGCCTTACGCGGCATCGTCGCCTTCCCCGGCGCTACCTTGAATTTTGACGTAGCCGACGACAGCTTCGGCTCGGCCGAGGCCGCAAGGCTTGCCGCTCAGGGCTCGCTTCCCGTGCTGCTGGTCTCCTTGCGCAATCCCGCAGAGCCTGATGGCGGAAAGCCCGAGCTCTCCAAGCTGTACCGCGTTGGCACGGTTGCCAAAATCAGACAGCTTGTCAAATCGGGCGACGGTCAGAGCCGCGCCATTGCCGTAGGCATGACCCGCGGCATGCTCATGGGGCTGCACCCCACCGAGGACGCTGTTTACGCGGAGGTCATGTGCAAATCCTACGCCCTGCGCGACAACGGAGGCGTCCGCGCCGAGGCTTACATGCGCCGCGCGCTGGAATCCATGGAGCGCGTTGTGCAGCATCTTCCCGCATCCGGCCGCGAGCTTTTGCACGCAGCACGTGCACAAAAGGATCCCGGCGTGCTGGCTGACATGATCGCAGCAAACGTGCTGCTGCGCCCCGAGGACAAGCAGACTGTGCTGGAATGCTTTGATCCCTTGATCCGTATTGAGACCGTGACCATGATGCTGGATCACGAGGCCGAGATCTTGGAATGCGACGCCATGATCAACTCCCGCGTGCGCGAGAGAATCGCACGACATCAAAAGGAATACTACATGCGCGAGCAGATCCGCACCCTGCAGGAGGAGCTTGGCGAGGGCGACAACGAGATCTGGGAAAACAAAAGGCGCATCGTCGAGGCGCATCTGCCCGAGGAGGTAGAGAAAAAGCTGCTCAAGGAAAACGACCGCCTCTCTCGCACGCCCTTCGGCTCTGCCGAGGCAGGAGTGCTGGAGAATTACCTGGACGTTTGCCTTTCCCTGCCTTGGAATAAGAGCACCAAGGACCGCGTCAATATCGCGACCGCAAAAAAGATTCTGGACGCGGACCACGACGGGCTTGATAAGGTCAAGGAACGCATCCTGGAATTCTTGGCTGTCAAGCAGCTCTCTCCCGATCTGAAAAATCAGATCATTTGCTTAGTCGGCCCTCCCGGTGTGGGTAAGACCTCGATCGCCGCATCGGTCGCCCGCGCCATGAAGCGCAAGTACGTGCGCGTCTCCTTGGGCGGCGTGCGTGACGAGGCCGATATCCGCGGCCACAGAAAGACTTACATCGGCGCGATGCCCGGCAGAATCATTGACGCAGTATCCCGCGCGGGCGTGCGCAATCCGCTGATTTTGCTTGACGAGATCGACAAGCTCTCGATCAGCGCGCACGGCGACCCCTCCTCCGCCCTTTTGGAGGTTTTGGATCCCGAGCAGAACAAATACTTCCGCGACCACTTCGTGGAGCTGCCCTTCGACCTTTCGGACTGCCTGTTTATCGCAACCGCCAACACGCTGGAAACGGTACCGCGCCCCTTGATCGACCGTATGGAGATCATTGAGCTTAAAACCTACACCAAGAGCGAAAAGCGCAGCATTGCAAAGAACCACCTGATCGGCAAACAGCTTAGCCGTCACGGACTTTCCAAGCGCACGGTCAAAATCACCGACGCAGCCGTGGACGAGCTGATCGAATACTACACCCGCGAGGCAGGCGTACGTAACTTAGAGCGCGCCATTGCCGAGCTCTCCCGCAAGGCAGCCAAGAGAATGATCGAGCAGGAATGCAAAAAGATCGTGATCGATGCCGCCGATATCAAGGACTATCTCGGCCCGCGCAAGCGTCTGCCCGACGCCATTGCCCCCGTCGATCAGATCGGCGAGGTCAACGGTCTTGCCTGGACCGAGGTGGGCGGCGATGTGCTGCGCGTGGAGGTCGCCGTAACCGACGGCACGGGCAAGCTTGAGCTGACCGGCTCGCTTGGCGACGTTATGAAGGAAAGCGCAAAGGCCGCGCTGACCTGGGTGCGCTCGGTTGCAGCACAATACGGCATTCCCACCGATTTCTATACCAAAAAGGACATTCATATTCACGTACCCGAGGGTGCAGTGCCCAAGGACGGCCCCAGCGCGGGCGTGACCATGGCCACAGCCATGCTCAGTGCGCTGGCAAACATTCCCGTCAAGAGAACGGTTGCCATGACAGGCGAGATCACGCTGCGCGGCCGCGTGCTGCCCATCGGCGGACTCAAGGAAAAATCCTTGGCGGCCTATGCCGCAGGTGCGGATACCGTCTGCATCCCCGCGGACAATCTGCGCGATCTCTGGGAGATCGATCCCGAGGTCAAGGAGCACGTCAGATTCGTGCCCTGCAGCCGCATGGAGGACGTGCTGGCCGTAGCCCTTGTGCAGCCCGAGGCGGCAATCACGCTGACCGCGTCCCCCGAAAAGACCGAAACGACCGACTATCTTCCCATAACCGAGAGCACGCGCCGCGTGCCCGCAACATCGTTTCATGAGGTAAAATAATGGCTTTACAGACTCAGAATTCGCAGCTGCAGATCAGCGCGGGACTTTCCAAGCAATTCCCCACCAATCCCATTCCCCAGGTGGCCTTTTCCGGCCGCTCCAACGTGGGCAAAAGCTCTCTTCTCAACACGCTGCTGGGCAGAAAATCCTTGGCGCGCGTATCCGGTGCGCCCGGCAAGACCATTACGGTCAACTTTTATAACGTAGATAAAAAGCTGTTCCTTGTTGACCTGCCCGGCTACGGCTTTGCAGCCCGCAAGCCCGAGGACAAGGCCAAGTGGAGCGCACTGACCGACGGGTATTTCACCAACAACCCCAACGTGGACCTGCTCTGCCTTGTGCTGCAGCTGGTGGACAGCCGCGTGGGTCTGACACGCGACGACGAGATGATGGTGGATTTTCTCAATCAGAGCGAGATCCCCTACGCCATCGTGGCCACCAAGGTGGATAAGCTAAACAAGACCGAGCGTGAAAAGAGCTTTGCCGCGCTGGCGTCTCACCCTCTGATCGCCGAGGGCACGCCCATCATTCCCTTCTCCGCGCTCAAGGGAGAGGGAAAGAGCGAGGTCTGGAAGGTAATCTGTGCACACGCGGATCTGCCGACGCCCAACTGATGCCTGCATCGCTTACGGCGGGCATCAGTAGTGAAATGTTTCGCATAGCGAAACGTGAAATATTTCGCCGAGGGCGAAATGTGAAATTCGCGCTGCGCGCGAGTGATATGTTTCGCTGCGCGAAACGTTAAGGTGGAAATTTGCCGGGAGGCAAATTTCAATTTAATCAAAATTTTTCTACCTGTTTTACGAGGTAATTCCAATGGTACTTTATCCCCATTTTGATATCAACGGGCAAGGACACCTGACCGTAGGCGGACTTGACACCGTCAAGCTGGCTGCCGAGTTCGGCACACCCGTCAATATCCTGGACGAGAATTATATCCGCTCGCAGATACGCCTTTACAAGGCTTGTGCAGCGCAGTATTTCGGTGCGGATGCGCTTCCGCTCTTTGCATCCAAGGCGCTTTGCTGTGCCGAGATCTACCGCATCGCGGCAGACGAGGGCATGGGCATTGACTGCGTCTCCCCCGGTGAGCTTTACATTGCCGGCCGCGTAGGCTTCCCCGCACAGCGCATCTATTTCCACGGAAACAACAAGACCGATGCCGATCTTGCCATGGCGCTTGACATGGGCGTTGGCACGTTTGTGGTGGACAATCATGAGGAGCTTTCCTCTCTTGGTGAGCTGGCAAATGCGCGCGGCATGCGTGCGCGCATCCTTCTGCGCATCACGCCCGGCATCGATCCGCACACCCACAAGGCCATCTCCACCGGTGGCATTGACTCCAAGTTCGGCTCTGCCATCGGCACGGGACAAGCCGAGCAGATCGTGGTATCTGCCTTGAACACCCCCGGCATTGACCTGCAGGGTCTGCATTGCCACATCGGCTCGCAGATCTTTGACGCGCAGCCCTTCGTGGACGCTGCCGAGATCATGGTCGCTTTTATGGCAGATATGATCCGCAAGCACAGAGCCCCCCTTACCGAGCTCAATCTGGGCGGCGGGCTTGGTGTGCGCTACACAGAAGAGCAGTCCACGCTGGATATTGACGGCACCATGAAAACCATTGCCGCCAAGGTCAGGGAGCTTTGCCGTGCAAACGAGATCGAGATGCCCCGCGTCATCCTGGAGCCCGGCCGCTCGCTGGTGGCTGCGGCAGGCGTGACGCTTTACACCGTTGGCTCGGTCAAGGAGATCCCCGGCTTTAAGAATTACGTATCGGTGGACGGCGGCATGGCCGACAACCCCAGATACGCGCTCTACCAGTCTCCCTACACCGCGCTGATTGCAAATAAGGCCGACCGCCCCGCAGATTTCTGCGCCACGGTTGCGGGCAGATGCTGCGAATCGGGTGACCTCTTGGGCGAGGGCATGCTACTGCAGTGCCCCGAAAGAGGCGATATTCTCGCTATGCTGGTCACGGGTGCATATCAGCACTCCATGGCCTCCAACTATAACAAGCTTCCCCGCCCGCCGCTTGTCATGATCAAGGACGGCGAGGCACGCGTCGTGGTGCGCCGCGAGACCTATGAGGATCTCATGGCTTACGACGTCACCGATCCTGTATTCAGTACGAGGTAACATTTATGCTGCTTACTTTACTCTCCGAGGGCTTCAGCCGCGATGCGCTGATCTCGGTGCTGCTCTCACTTCCCGTTATCGTGCTGTCTCTTAGCCTGCACGAAACCGCGCACGGCTGGGTAGCCTATAAGCTTGGCGACCCGACCGCACACAACTTAGGCAGACTGACGCTCAATCCGCTCAAGCATCTGGATCCTATCGGCTTTATCTTCATGCTGCTGTTCGGAATCGGCTGGGCAAAGCCCGTACCCATCAACACGCGCCACTTCAAAAATCCGCGCGTAGGCATGGCGCTTTCCGGCATTGCGGGTCCCATCTCCAATCTGCTGCTCGGCTTTCTGGGCATGCTTTTGTACGTGCTGACCATCGTGATCTGCGTCGTTGCGGGCGTTGACCCTTGGGCGATCGTATGGACCAAGGTACTGCTTTTGTTCCTTGACGTGCTTGCGTTTATGAACATCGCTCTGGCTGTGTTCAATCTCATTCCCGTGCCTCCGTTTGACGGCTCGCGCTTTGCATACGTGTTCCTGCCCACCAAGTGGTACTTCAAGGTCATGCAGTACGAAAGATACACCGGCATCGCCATCATGGCCATCATTTTTCTGCTTTCCCGCTTTGATCTGAACCCCATCGGTATCGTGGTGAATTTCATCATGACCAACACCATGAATCTCCTGATCTTTTTGGCAAATCTCCTGCTCAACCTGATTCTTTGACAGTGGACGGTACAGTATGGCTGAATTAAAGTATAAAATTGAATCCTTTGACTTTGATGGTCCCTTGGATCTGCTTTTGACGCTGATCCAGAAAAACAAGGTCAGCATCGAGGATATCCCCATCGCGCTGATCTGCGACCAATATATTGCGTACATCGCGCAGGCACAGAAGCTGGACTTAGAGGTAGCCTCCGAGTTTTTGGTCATGGCCAGCGAGCTGATCTTGATCAAGACCCGCATGCTGCTCCCGCGTGACGAAAAGGCAGACGAAAAGGACCCCCGCGCAGAGCTGGCCGATGCGCTGCTCAAATACCAGCAGGCCAAGGAGGGTGCTGCCAAGCTCAAGCTGAGATTTGAGCGATACAGCGGCAGAATGGTCAAGGATACCGACGAAATTTCGGTCGACAAGACCTTCGTGGACGACCAGCAGGTCACCTCTCTTTGCGCGGCGGTGCGCCGCATCATTGCCTACAACGAGGCAAACCAGGGCAACGAGAAGGTGGTCTTCTCGCCCATGATTTCCAAGCCCATTGTGCCGGTCGAGGCCAAGATCGTGGGCATTCTGCACCGCATGCAGAAAAAGGAATGGACGCCCATGGAGGAGCTGCTCTCGGACTCGGTGTCTCATGCCGACATGATCGCCATATTCTTAGGTGTTCTGGAGCTCTTAAAGGTGCGTGACATTCTGCTTGACGACGAGGACGCCGACGAGCACTCGCTCTACCGCTCCAGCGCAAAGCTGCGCATCAATCCCATTCCCGCGGACCAACGCCAGCCCCAAAAACAAGACAGTGAGGTGCCCACAGCATGAACGAACAACAAATGCCTACCATAACCGATATCGGCGAAGCCATTGAGGCCATTCTGTTTGCCGCAGGCTATCCCGTCAAATACGACAAGCTCGCAGAGGTGCTGGGGCTTTCTGCTGCCGATGTCAAGCTGTTTTGCGAGCACATGGCAACCGAGTACGAAAAGAGCGGCAGAGGCATTCTGATGCTCTGCCTGCCCGAGACCTGCCAGCTGACCACCAAGGAGCAATACATGCCCTATATCCGCGAGGCACTTGGCATCAAGAGAGGCGGTAACCTTTCCGCATCCTCCTTAGAGGTGCTTGCCATCGTAGCCTACAATCAGCCCGTGACCCGTGCTTACGTGGACGCGGTGCGCGGTGTGGACTCCTCTTATGCCGTTGGCTCACTCCTTGACAAGAATCTGATCGAGGCTTGCGGCAGACTGGACGCGCCCGGTCGCCCCATGCTGTACGTCACCACAGACAAATTCTTGCGCGTGTTCGGCTTGAATTCACTCTCCGAGCTGCCCGAGACCGAGGCCTTGAGCATTGCAGCCGCACAGGTGGATGCAAACGCCGAAACTGCGGAGACCGACGAGGCAGAGGCCGCAGAAGAGGCTCTGCCCGAGGGTGAATACACCGAGGTAGCAGAAGACGACGCTCGCGCGGAAATCTGATTCTTACCCAATTTTGAAAATTTCGCGGAAAGGAGGTCGCCATGCCGCCCGTTGTCAGGATTTTATTGATCATACTTGGCATCATCGCAGCGCTGATTGCCGTGCTTGTGCTCTGGCTGCTGACGCTGCACATCAAAATCAAGATCGGCTACAGAGATACGTTCTCGTTCAAGCTGTACGTGGGAGGAATTCGCGTCGCCTCTCTTCCCCGTCCGCCCAAGAAGCTGCGCAGGCTGCGTACCTACACCAAGAAAAGAGCCGAAAAGGCTGCAGCAAAATATGCCCGCCAGCCTGAGGATTACCTCGAAATGGTCCGACAAAACGCGCTTTACCGCGCGCTGATGCAAAAGCGTGCCGAAAAAAACGCGCAAAAAAAGAAAGCCCCCGCCAATGCTGCCGCGCCCAAGCCCAAGCAGCCCGCGGATAAGCTGAATATCGAGATCCTTATGCAGATGATCGCCGAGATCATCGATGCCTTGTTCGAGGGCACGCGCAAGGGTCTGCACATCCACGTCTGCCGCCTGCACGTGTTCGTCGTGGGCAAGGATGCCGCCCAGACCGCGCTGATCTGCGGCGGGCTGTGGGCAGCAATCTCCAACCTGCTGGCCGTGCTGGATGCGCACGCCAAGCTGCGCGTGGGCAAAGCCGACGTCAGCATTGTCCCCGACTACACGGGCGAGAAGACAAAAACCGATTTTTCGCTGGTCATCTCGTTCGGTGTCGTGCGCACGCTGCACACGCTGCTCTCGCTGATCCCCATTTTCCTGCGTCATAAGGGCTCTCTGCTCATCAAGCAAGCGCCGACGCAGCCAAACACGCAAAAACAATGAATCTACATATATGAAAGGAACACTCAGTATGTCTTCTGAAAACAACAAGATCCAAGAGATCATCAAGGAATCGCTTGAGAACATCCGCTCGATCATCGATGCAAACACCGTCATCGGTACGCCTATGGAGACCTCCAACGGCGTGACCATCATTCCCGTATCCAAGATCACCATGGGCTTTGCCTCGGGTGGCGTGGATTTTGACGGCAAGAAGGAATCCAGCACCGCCAAAAACTTCGGCGGTGGCGGCGGCACCGGTCTTTCGGTACAGCCCGTGGGCTTTTTGGTCGTCTCTCACGAGGGCCGCGTGGAAATGATCAACGTAGGTCAAAAGGCTCCCAAGGACACCATTGAGCAGGTGGCGGATCTGCTGGAGCGCACGCCCGACATTGTGTACCGTCTGAAGGCTATCTTCGAAAAGTTCAACGAAATGAAGCAGGACGGCGAGCCCTTGCCCACAGTCGCGCCCGAGACCCAAAACGAACAGGAATAAGACATACTCTCCCCCTCCCTGCCGTATATTGTAACAAATACGGCTTTACTATGGGGGTACTATGCAAAAAAATCCGATTCACCGCGCCATCTGCGCATTCCTTTTCTGCGCTTTGTGTATGGGCGTGCTCTGCGTTCCCGCGGGTGCGCTTGGCAACCGCATCACGCCGGACGCTCCCGTTTATGCGGGGAGTGCCGTGCTGATAGAGGCTGAGAGCGGGTGCGTGCTTTACGAGCAGCATGCGCATACGCGCATGCCAATGGCGTCCACCACCAAAATCATGACCGCGCTTGTGGTGCTGGAGAGGTGCGATCTGCAGGCCACGGTTTGCATAGACGCGCGTGCCGTGGGCACAGAGGGCTCCTCGGTCTATTTATATCCCGAGGAATGCCTGACCGTCGAGCAGCTGCTTTACGCGCTCATGCTCTCCTCTGCCAACGATGCAGCCGCTGCGCTTGCATACGAGGTGGCGGGCAGCATTGAGGGCTTTGCCGCCTTAATGAATCAAAAGGTGCAGGAGCTGGGGCTTCTCAACACCCATTTTGCCAATCCGCACGGGTTGGACGCACAGGGGCACTATACCACAGCCTACGATCTTGCCTGTATTGCGGCATACGCTTTGGAAAACCCGGATTTTTTGCGCATTGTTTCATCAGAAAAAAAGGTGATCCCCCTGCGCGAGCAAGAGGGGGCGCGCGTTTTGCGCAATCATAACAAGCTGCTTGCATCATACCAAGGGTGCATCGGCGTCAAGACCGGCTTTACCAAAAAGAGCGGCAGATGTCTTGTCAGCGCGGCAGAGCGCGACGGTGTGCGCCTTGTGTGCGTCACGCTGGATTGTCCGGACGACTGGCGCACGCATACTGCCCTGCTGGACGGCGGCTTTGCGGCCTTTGAGCGCGTCAGCCTCACACGTGCCAATGCCTACGTGACGGCTCTGCCCGTGGTGGGAGGCACGCAGACGCAGCTGTATTTGCAGACCAATTCTTCGGTGTCCGTGACCCTGCCCCGCGAGCGCGGTGAGATCCGATGTCACATCGAGAGTGCACATTTCCTCTACGCACCGATCGCCCAAGGCGCGCACGTGGGTGACGCCGTGTGGACGCTGGACGGAGAGGAGATCGCCCGTGCACCGCTTTTTGCCACTTACGGCGTGGAAAAGCAGATCACCAAGCGCACGCCGCTTACATGGCTGCGCGTACTACTGAACAAATTGAAGGAAATTTTATGAGCGAACAAGTAAGACTTGCAAAATACTTTACCGATTGCGGCGTGCTTTCGCGCCGCGCGGCAGAGGAAGAGATCAAAAAAGGCCGCGTCAAGGTCAACGGCACCCCGGCAGAGCTGGGGCAAAAGATCACGCCGGGTGAGGACGTGGTAGAATACGGCGGCAAAAAAATCACGCCGCCAAAGCAGGCCGGCAAGGTGTACGTCATGCTCAACAAGCCGCGCGGCTTTGTGACCACCATGTCGGATGAAAAGGGACGCCCTACCGTGGCAACGCTGACAAAAGGCGTGGGCACACGCGTCTACCCCGTTGGCCGACTGGATATGGATTCCTCGGGGCTTTTGCTCATGACCAACGACGGCGAGCTTGCCAACCGCCTGACCCACCCGCGCCACGACATTCCCAAGATCTATCACGTGCTTGTAGCGGGTCACCCCACCACGGCACAGATGACCGGGCTTGGCTCCCCCGCCGACCTGGACGGCTATATCACGCAGCCAATCCGCGTGCGCAAGCTGGCCGAGGGCGAGCATGAAACCTTGCTTGAAATGACGCTTTACGAGGGGCGTAACCGCCAGATCCGCCGCATTTGCGAGACGCAGGGCTTGCGCGTCAAGCAGCTGGTGCGCGTGGCAATCGGCGAGGTGGAGCTCGGCGATTTGCCCGAGGGAAAATATACGAGGCTGACAAGCAATCAGATCGCGTATCTGAAAGGAGAGAGAGATCATGTTTAAGGTTATACCGATCCAGGACAAGCAGATGCAGGAGCAATACTGCAAGATGTGCAGCGTGGAATTTTTGCCCGAGGATTTTTGCTACAGCGTCTGGGACGAGGGCATTTTTTCGGGCGTTTGCCAATTCAATATTTATGCCGATCACGGCGAGATACACACGCTGATCTCGTTGCCCGAGGTGGACGCTTATCAGGCCATGTTCACCGCAGGCCGCGCTGCGCTCAACTTCATTGATCTTTGCGACGTGCACCTGGCGTATTTTACGGGAGAGGTGCAGGACGAGGGCATGATCAAGGCCATCGGCTTCCGCAAAAACGCGCAAGGAGCATGGGAGATGGATCTGACCGGATTCTTCACCAAGCCTTGCTCCTGTAAGAACCACGAATCTTGATCGAATTTATAAAAAATAATTGACAACCGGGTTACCATCATTTATAATAGTCTTGTAAATCCAACAAAAGTGAGGAGAAATACCATGAAAAAGTTATTGGCTGTTCTGCTGTGTGCGCTGATGTTGGCAACTTGCCTGTCTCTTTGCACATACGCAAATGAAGAAACCACGGCTGCTGAAGAAGCTACCACCGAAGAAGCTGCGGCTATTGAGCGCACCGCTGACAGAGTCGTATTCAATGGCGACCTGGCATCCAGGCCCAACTGCATCGTCGGCATGAGCGGTCTTGCTAAGGGCAGCGGTCTTTCCAAAAAGGGCGAATGGGAAGGCGTAAAGGTTGACATCAAGGAACCCGAGGACCCCAACTTCACCTTTGATTACAAGTCGTATTGCAATAAGTACGACCTGACCCCCATGAACGGTGAGGACGTCGGATACATCGTTCTGAAGGTTCTGGTTCCCGAAGACGGCTTTTACGACGACATTGAGATCTTCTACGGTTCAGGCGACATCACCGGTGCAACGGCGGGATACTCCGTAACCAGTGAATACTGCGGCGAAGGCAACGGATTCGTATACTTCATCTACAACCTTGACGGCTTGTGGGAAGGCGCGGTCAACATGTTCAGAATTGACCCTGTGGGCATGGACGAGGGCGAATTGCTTTACATCATGGAGCTTGCAATGTTCAAGACCGAGGACGAGGCAATTACCTGGTGCGACTTTGACGAGGAAGAGACCGAAGAGCCCACCACCGAGGCTCCCACCACCGAAGCACCCACCACTGAGGCTCCTACCACCGAAGCAGGCACCAGACCTCCCAGAGAGGAAAAGGATGAGGGCTGCGGCGGCATCGTAAGCGTTGGTGCTGTTGTTGCTATGATCGCTCTTGGTGCTGTTTGCATTAAGAAGAAGGATTGATAAAAAAAGAAAAAATGAATATAAGAAAAGCCGCCGAAAGGCGGCTTTTCTACCTTCATTCTTCATTTTGCTTTCTGCGTTCTACATTTATTTGATCAAATGTCTTTTGATCTTCTTGGAGGTGGTCTTTTCAAACTCGGTCTTGCGCAGCTCAATACGGCTGACCTGCTTGAAGCTGGGCAGCTCGCGGTTGATGGCACGGATGGATGCAAGAATGGTAGCCTTGACGTTTTCGTCCGAGCTGTCCTTTTCAAACTTATCGTAATTGGGATAAATGACCGCTACCAGCGCAGTGGGAGCGTTCTCGTCCGGCTTTCTGCCAACCACCACGCACTCCGCAATGGTATCCAGCGCACCCAGGTATTCCTCGATCTCCTCGGGGAATACGTTTTTACCGTTGTCCAGCACGATGACAGACTTGCATCTGCCCGTGATATAGTAATACCCCTTGTCGTCGCGATAGCCTACGTCACCCGTGCGGAACCAGCCGTCGTCGGTAAAGACCGCCGCATTGGCCTCGGGGTTTTCGTAGTACCCAAGCATGACGTTCGCGCCCTTGACCTGGATCTCGCCCTCGCGGTATCCCTTGTCGTTTCTGCCGTATCCCGCGGTATCCAGGCGCAGATTGCAGCAGGAAACAGGCTTGCCGATCGAGCCGGGACGGGGTGCAAAGAAGGGGTTGAGCGTGGTCAGAGGCGAGCATTCGGTAATCCCGCAGCCCTCGTAGACCGTAATGCCAAAGCTGTCAAAGGTCTTGATCAGCGCGGGATTGAGCTTGGCACCACCGCAGATGATGACGCGCAAATTGCCGCCGAACGCCTTATGCACGTCCGCAAACAGCTTTCTGCGCGCGTCCACACCGGTCTTGCGCAGCGCATCCGAGGTCTTCATGGCCGCACGCAAGGTCTTTGCCTTTCCCTTCTTCTCTGCCTCTGCCCAAACCTTCTTTTCCATGGTATCAAGGAACAGCGGCACCAGCGTCATGACGGTGGGCTTGAAGCGGTTCATGTTCTTGACTACGTGGCGCAGCTTGTCGTTGATGCAGATGGTCATGCCCAAAAGCAGCTCGGCCTGCAGGCACATCAATTCATAGGTATGGTGCACGGGCAGCACGCTCAGCGAAACGTCGTCCGGCGTGATGTTGATATACTGCATCGCGGCATTGACCGTGGCATAAATGTTCTGCTGGCTGAGCATAACGCACTTGGAAGAGCCCGTCGTACCCGAGGTAAACAGCATCTCTGCAAGCTTTGCGCGATCCGCAATTCTGGGCAGATTCCAGCCCGAGCGCACGCTTGCCGCACCCATGCGCAGCACCTTTTCGTAAGAGGTCACCTGATCGTGGTCACCTCTCTCGGGCACCATGGGAATATAGTGCTTGAGCGAAGGATGCGTATCCATCGCCTTGTCAAATTTGCCGTTGAAGGATTCGCCGTAGATCACAGCCTCGGCATCCACCGACGCGATAAACTGCTCGATCTGCTCCTGCGCCACTTCCTTGTCCATGGGAATGATCACGCTGTCCAGCGCAAGCACCGCCACGTATGCTGCCAACCACATGGGACTTGTCTCACCAATCAGCGCAATTCTCTTTCCCTTCAGCCCAAGCGCGTCAAGGCCTGCAGCCATATCCAGGATATTGTCGCAAAATGCCTTATAGGACATGTCCTTGACCTTGCCGTCCTCAATATAGCGCAGTGCAGTCTTTTCACCGTACTCCCGCATGGCAGCGTACAGATCGGATGCATCCCAGATCTGCGGGCAATAGGTGCTTGCAGCGGGCGTTGTATTCTTCTTCATTTTTTCATACCTCTTTTTTGAATGATGCTTCGCGAAACTCGCCATGAAGCTTGTTACATTTGTTACGTACATTATACGAACACGCAGAATTTTTGTCAAGGCAAAGTCAAGTTTGTTCACAATTCCATGCAGATAATGTTACAATTGTCACTATTCGCGATACACTTCCGGTTCTTTTATCACAGTATACATTGCAAGCATTTTCTCTGCCGCAGGTGCAGATATTTGCCACGCAAAACCGTGTGAGTTTGGCTCTCTTCGGCTATACGAGCAAAAGTTTTGCTTTTCTTTTTAGTTTTGTCAAGCTTTTGTTGAAACATGAAAGAAAGAAGTTTCCATACTTCTCTCTTATATCTTGCAATTGCAAAATTTGTATGCTATAATGAATTATATTCCATATTACAGGAGGTTTTTATGCGACCGTTAAAAATTGCAGCTTTCATCCTTTGCGGCTGTATGCTGCTTGGCTTTGCCGCTTGTACTCCCGAAACGCCCCCCGAGCCTTCCGACAGCTCCGCGGAGCAAACTACAACACCTCCCGAACAAACAGAACCCGAAACTCCCCCCGATCCCCCCAAGGATGCACTCGAAGTGAAAAAGGAGGAATTGGAAGCCATGAAAAAGACGATCGGTGCAACGACCGATACCGTCCTTTATGTCAAGGACTTCGGTGCCGTGGGTGACGGCAAGACCGACGACGGTGCCGCCATCTTTGCAGCAGTCAAGGCTGCCGCAGAGCAGCATGCAACGCTCAAATTTGAGCAAGAAAAATCCTACTACATAGCATCCGTGCCCGGTAGCCGTCTGACCCCCTTTGCACTTGACAACGCGCATGATATGACCATCGACGGCTGCAATTCGACCATTCTGATCGCGCCCGACATGCGTTATATCCGCTTCTTTGACTGCGGAAACATCAAAATGACCAATCTGCATTTTGACTACGCCGTACCGGTTTATCTGGTTGGTAAGGTCATCGCCGTAAACGGCAACGACGTTGTTTACAGCGTGGATCAGGATCCTTACGCAGATCATTATGATTTCGCACGCATCAACGGCTTTTCGATCATGTATAACGAGGGCACGCAGCAGCGTCCTCACCAGTTTATCAGCAAATCGGTCAAGACCGGGGATAAGGAAATCACGTTTACGTATGCCAACCCGCATCACTATAAGCAAGGTGATCTGGTATTTCTTCCCAATCCCGGTGTAGGCCACGCAGCAGACCAGGTCATCCACGTAGCAGGATCGGATCAGCCCATGCTGTTTGAAAACATCGGTGTCCACGCAGCATCCTCGTTTGTTTGGGCAGTGATGCATAACTCCGCCCCCGTATTTTTTGAGAACGTAGATCTCGTTCCCGCACAGAGCAACGACAAAGAGATCAAGATGGTTTCCTGGCGCGACGGATACCATTGCAAGGACAACTCCGCCTCCCTGCACTGGAACAACTGCGAGGCTGACGTGCTGTTTGACGACGTATTCAATATTGCAGCCACGCTCGGCAACGTGATCGAGGTGGACAACAACTCCACCTTTACCATCAAGAATCTGGAGAATCCTGCCGCTGCATTCGCATGCGAGCCCGGCGACACGATCGATATTTATCATCTTCAGGATGGCACCTACAAGGGTAGTGCGCGCGTGCGCGCAGTCGTCCGCAATGCAGACGGCTCCTGCACAATCCACCTCTATTACGGACAAACCATTGACCAGGTCACTACGGGCTGCGTAGTGGCAAACCGCGATACGGGTGCTCCCGGCTCTACCATTACCAACTGCCATTTCCAGGGCACGTTCCGCTTCTTGCGCAACCTGTACGTGGAAAACACCGTCTTTGATATGCTGGTGACCTGGATGATGGTGGAGGGCTCTGTGGAAGGTCCTCTGCCCGGCAATGTGGACTTTGTGAATTGTACCTTCAATGGCGGTGAGGTTCAGATCGACGCCTTTAACCGCAATACTGCAAAGCGTATGAAGAAGATCGGTGAGCACATCGTGGACATCGGCTTCTGGAGCTGTACCTTTAACAGTGACAGCCGCGTATATACCAAAACCGGCGCAGATTATACCATTTCCGAATCTTATACCACAGAGGATCTCTTCACGATCAAGAATGCAGCCGCCAACGCTGATCCGCAAAGCATCACCCCCGCCAAGAACGATCTGTTGCTCGGCGTTACCTACGACTGGACGCTCTTTACCATGCCCATGACGGGCGAGAGCGCAGCCATTACGCCGCTTGACAGCCTGGATTCCTCTCTGGTTGCTCTGCTCAACCAAGAAAACGTAGGTGATAACGTACTGCAGCTGACTGCAAAGCAGGGTGAGAAGCTGTATTTGGACGGTCTGAGTGCTTCCGCATTCCCTGCCCTGCATGAAAAAGGCGGCAGTTATATCGTCAAGCTGACCTATTACACCGCGTCTCCCGTCAAAGCAAGCCTTGTCATCGGAGATCAGGTGGTTTCCGAGGACCTCTTCAACATTACGGGCGAGTTGACCACGGTAACCTTCAGATATGAAGCCAACGGCACGGGTAAGATTTCTTATATTGAGTACGCAGGCGACGGCACGGCATACCTTGGCGAGCTGACTCTGGCATCGTTCGTCAATGCCAATCCCTCGATCAGCCAGCTGGAGGCAGGACACACCTTCGCCTGGGATAACAAGGTACAGATCAAGGGTGGCGAGGTACTCAAGGTTTCCGATATTCAGGACGCGGCTGTCAAGCAAGCGATCCAGGGGGCTCCCGACCGCTTTGGTGAGACCGTCATGCACCTAAGTCAAGACTTTGGCCAGTTTACGGGGATTACCAAGAAGTCTTACTTCACATCCGGTACGACCTACCATTTAAGCATTGATGCCTATATCGCCTCCCCCGTCTCGGCGGGCACCACCATGTATCTGCTTGCCATGGACGATACCGAAGGCAATCGCGTGCTCAAGGAAGGCATTTTTGCAGGCGAGGGCATGTACCACTTTGAGATGGACTGGCAGGTTGGCACCACCGGCGAATACGAGCTCAGATTCTTTATCAACAACACCCCTGCCAAGTATGCGGACATTTACGTGGGTAACTTCTCCATAACCAAGATGCCCGGCATGAATCCCAACTCCACCATCGTTCCCGAAAGCATGGCCGCTCCCACGGCAGATCAGCTCAAGGCAGGCTTTACCTACGATTTTGCACAGGGTATCTTCTTTGAGACTACCAAGAATACCTACGTGGATTCCTCCTGCCTCAACGCCTATACCAAAGAGAAGCTGGCCGAAGCCGGATTTGGCGAGTATGCTTACTACTTCAACGACAACTTTGACGGCGTTGCTCTGGCAAATCCCCTGCAGGGTGGCAAAAAGCATACCATCACCATGCGCGTCTTTGACTGCAAGGGCAATCTGGACGACAACGCGCGCGGCGCGTTTGTGCTGCTCAACATGACCGGCGGAGGACAAAACAGCGCGGAATGTAATTATAAGATCACGGCTGTCGAGGGACTTCCCGGCGTATACGATATCACCTTTACGGATACGCCTCCCATGGGAACAGATACGTTCAGATTCTACCAGATCGAACCCTGCGAGTTCTATATCGCATCCATCACGGTCAAGATCGGCTAAACAAACACTTGAAGGACAGGATTTCTCCTGTCCTTCTTTTTTCATGCCATCTTGTGTATTGACAATTCCGGCTGACTGTGTTATACTTATTATGTATGAGTATATCAAGAATACATACGGAGGAAATACATATGAATATCAAAAACAAATGGATCGCTGCTCTGCTTGCGGCAGGCATGATTTGTGCTGTCTGCGTAGGCTGTGATCAGCAGACGGGCCCCGAGCATTCCGAAAGCACCACGGACAACGTATCCGAACAGCAGACACAGGAGCAGGCACCCGTTACCAAATACGGCAACTTTACCACCGAGGGCTCTGCACTTACCTTGGAGGAGATCTTCAAGGATGATCTCAAGCACTCAAACGATACCTTTGCAACCGGCTCCTCTTACTCGGACGAAAAGATCTCTAACGTCTACAAGATCGCCGATTACGTTGCAAACTACGAAAAGTACATCGATGAATACGATGCGCGTGAGGAGTTCGACAAGCTGTACGCACAGACCGGCTTTACCATGGACTTTGGCTTTGGCTCGGATATGATCGCACACTTTATCGGCATGTCGGGCGAGACCTTTGACTACACCGACAGAATGTCCGAGCTGCTTGACTTCCCCAAGGTTGCTGCAGCGCAGTCCACCAGCGTCAACGCCGCTATGAAGGCTGCGGAAAATCTGGTCAAGGACGGTCAGAGCGGCGTTTCGATCAATCAGCTCACCCCCATCAGCTTCTCCAGCCTGAAATCCACCGACGGCCCGATCTACTTTGCTCTGGGCTCTTACCACACCATGGCAGATCTTTCCGAGGTTCAGAGAACCGGTGATACGCTCAGCGCAAAGCTGACCTTCCGCATCGTAGACTTCTACGACTGGGCAGAGGACGCAACCGAGCCCGAATTCACCTCTTACCTGGAAAAGCTGGATGATGACTATCGCCTGCTGGTTGGCGAGATCATCGACATGCCCACGCTGGAGGCCTTCTGCCAGGCAGATATGGCTCAGCTGCATTACGCAGGTCTTGCACAGAATTTCCTGGCGCACGGCACCGTGGTTTATAACATCACCTGGACCGCAGGCCAGACCTTCGACCAGGCAACCGTTGTTCCCGTAAACTGATTTTGAAAAGCGTCTACCTAATCAAATATGAAGGAGAAACATTATGAAATTCCGCGCTCTTTCTTTACTTCTTGCGATCCTCTTGCTTCTCCCCTGTCTGTTTGCATGTGCCAATGCGGGCCCCGATACGACCGATGAAAGCGCTTCCAACGAAGCAGAAACCGAATTTGATCCCTTTGCCGGGCTTGATTTTGGCGACGAGGAATTCTGGATCTACACCAGTATCAACGCAGCCTCCACAGGCATGGGCAACTCCAACTTCATGATCGAGGGCGAAGGCGAGGAGGCTGACTCCTCCGATATCGTGGCATCGGCCGTTTACAAAAGAAACCTTGACACAGAGGAGCTTTTGGGCGTCAATTTGGAATACGTGCACTCCGACCTTGTCTACACCGCCGTTTCTGACGATGTCAAAAAGTTCGTCACCTCGGGATCTAACGAATTCGACCTGATCATCAACGACCTCTTTCCCTTGGCGGGACTGAGCATCAACGGTTATTTCGTCAACACACTGGACGAAAGCTACAAGTTTGATTTTGATCAGAACTACTGGTACTCGGACTACATGACCGACGTAAGCTTTATCGAGGGCTATCAGTTCCTGCTGGCCGGCGACTACTTTGCCGACGTGATCCGCAGCGGTCACTGCCTGCTTTACAACAAGGACCTTTACGAGGACAAATACGGCAATCCCGACGAGCTTTACGAGATCGTGCTCAACTACGAATGGACGCATGCCAAGATGCTGGAGATCATTTCCGAGAACTACGTGGACCTCAACGGTGACGGCCAGGCCGACATGGAGGACCGCTACGGTTACGTTATCAGCGATATGTGGGGCAGCTCGATCCCGCTGATCGCCTCGGGTGATACCAACTACATGACCCGTGAAGAAAACGGTTATCCCACGATCACCATCAACAACGAGCGTACCTACACTTTGACCGAGAGTATTTACCACCTGATGTACAGCGAAGGCACCAAGGTGTTCAACGAGGGTGACGTGCTCAACGCATTTATCAACGACCAGGCCATGATCGTTGGATATCAGCGACTTGGCTCGCTGGAAAACATGCGCCACATGGAGCATGACGCAGGCATTATTCCCTACCCCATGCTGCTGGCAACCGACAAGCAGTATAACACCTCCTCGCACGATACCACCGAGGTTGGCGTGATTCTGACCACCGCAATCAACGATATGGAATTTATCAGCACGGTGCTCGAGGTGCTCAACCGCGAGACCGCAAAGACGGTTATGCCGCAGTACTACGAGACCGCACTCAAGGTTAAGTACACCGATGACCCGCAGGCGGGCGCGATGATCGACATCATTCACGACAACTTCCGTAACGTGTTTGAGCTTGCATACGATTACGCCATCGGCACGCCCATTCAGAGCATCATTTACGGCACCATCGCTGCCAAGTCCTACAGCGTATCCTCCAAGCTGGCAAAGTCGCAAAAGAGCTGTCAGAAAAAGATCAACAAGCTGATCAGCCAGTGCGAAGAAGCATTTATTGAAAACTAAACGCAAAAAAATAACGACCCTGCCGTGGCAGGGTCGTTTTCTTTTACTTGTTTACTGTGCTGCGTCCACGATTGCGGTGAACTTAGCGGCAACCAGGGATGCGCCGCCGATCAGACCGCCGTCAACGTGCTGCTTTGCAAGCAGCTCTGCTGCGTTCTTATCGTTCATGGAGCCACCGTACTGAATGGTGGTAGCCTCTGCAACCTCTGCGCCGTAGATCTCTGCAAGAGCCTCGCGGATCTGGCCGCAGGTCTCGTCAGCCTGCTCGGGAGTAGCCGTCAGACCGGTACCGATTGCCCAAACGGGCTCGTAAGCGATGATGACGTTTGCCATCTGCTCAGCAGTAACGCCTTCAAGGTCCAGCTTGGTCTGCATGGAAACGACCTCACGGGTAATGCCGGAGAGTCTCTCCTCCTTGACTTCGCCCAGGCAAAGGATAACCTTCATGCCTGCCTCAAGAGCTGCCTTGGTACGAGCATTTACGGTTGCGTCGGTCTCGCCGAAGTACTGTCTTCTCTCGGAGTGGCCAATGATGACGTACTCAACGCCGATTGCGGTCAGCATCTCAGCGGAAACCTCACCGGTGTACGCGCCGCTCTTTGCAAAGTGTACGTTCTCAGCACCGATCTTGATGTTGGAGCCTGCTGCAGCCTTCATAGCTGCATCGATGGTAACGTAAGGAGCGCAGAAAATGATATCGCAGTTATCCTTACCGGCCACCATGGGCTTGATTTCTTCAATAAAAGCAGTTGCCTGTGCGGGAGTGAAGTTCATCTTCCAGTTGCCCGCGATCACGGTTCTTCTGTTAGCCATTTTGTCGATCCTCCTGTGGATTATTCCTTGTCGCCAAGGCAAGCGATACCGGGCAGCTCCAGGCCTTCCAGGAACTCGAGGGATGCACCGCCACCGGTGGAGATGTGAGTGATCTTATCAGCATAGCCGAGCTGCTCGCAAGCTGCTGCGCTGTCGCCGCCGCCTACGATGGTGGTTGCCTCGGAAGCAGCCAGAGCCTCTGCTACTGCAATGGTACCCTTAGCAAGGGTGGGGTTCTCAAATACGCCCATAGGACCGTTCCAAACAACGGTCTTTGCGTTCTTAACAGCCTCTGCGTACAGAGCCATGGTCTTAGGACCGATATCAACGCCTTCTCTCTCAGCGGGGATCTTGTCAGCGTCGTAGATTTCCACGTCAACGGGAGCGTCGATGGGGTTGGGGAATTCAGCGATGGTGGTCACGTCGATGGGCAGCAGCAGCTTAACGCCGTTTGCCTCGGCCTTAGCCATCATATCGCGGCAGTAGTCGATCTTGCTCTCATCCAGCAGAGACTTACCAACGCCGTAGCCCTTAGCAGCCTGGAAGGTGTAAGCCATACCGCCGCCGATGATCAGGGTGTCAACCTTGCCAAGCAGGTTGTTGATAACGTTGAGCTTATCGGAAACCTTTGCGCCGCCCAGAATTGCAACGAAGGGACGCTCGGGGTTAGCCAGAGCCTTACCCATAACAGAGATTTCCTTCTGAATCAGGTAGCCGCAAACTGCAGGCAGACCTGCATGCTGAGCAACACCTGCGGTGGATGCGTGTGCACGGTGAGCGGTACCGAATGCGTCGTTTACGAAAATTTCAGCAAAGCTTGCAAGCTGCTTTGCGAATTCGGGATCGTTCTTCTCTTCCTTCTTGGTGAAGCGGGTGTTCTGCAGCAGAACGATGTCGCCGGGCTTCATAGCGGCAACCTTAGCCTGTGCATCGGGGCCAACGGTATCCTCTGCGAATACTACGCCGCCGCCAAGCAGCTCGTTGAGCTTATCAGCAACAACCTTGAGGGAGAACTTCTTAACGTCACCCTTTGCCTTTTCAAGAGCAGCAGCGGTAGCAGCTTCTCTTTCAGCCTCGGGCAGCTTTTCGATCTTTGCGATCTCCTTCTTGTCCAGCTTGAGCTCCTTGTCAAACACGTTGTGGGGCTTGCCCATGTGAGAGCAAAGGATAACCATAGCGCCCTGCTCCTTGAGGTACTTGATGGTGGGCAGTGCTTCTACGATTCTCTTCTCGGAGGTGATGACACCGTCCTTGACGGGTACGTTGAAGTCGCAACGAACCAGGCACTTCTTACCGGCAACGTTGATGTCTTCGATATTCTTCTTGTTGTAAGTCATGGATGTATTCCACCTTTCACAAATAATTTTTTCCACCTAATACTATAACACATTTTGCACGCATTTGCAAGAGAATTTGCACAAAAAATCAAAAATCGGCAAAAACGTAAGACAGGGCGCACGTGCGCCCTGTCCGTTTGTATAATATGGTATTATTCCTCTTCAAGCTCGGTGATGGTCAGCGAGAATTTCGCGATCATCTTTTTGTTTGCCTTACCGTTGACCCAGGACTCGATTTCGTACTTGACGTACTCCTCGGGCATGGTCGTGCTCTTGTAAGGCTTACCGGTCCAAACGCCTACGCCGTCGCCTTCGTCAACGCCGTCGCAAACCAGAATCAGATATCTGCCGCCGGGGATCTGGTTCTCTTCAAATTCGCAAACCAGGTCGCTGTTGTCCGCAAAGTCAACGAACTGCTGCGTGTAAACAGGCTCTGCAGCGACAGTGGTGTCATAATCGGTGTTCCAAGCAAATACCTTAATGGTCAGGCTACCGATGTTATCGCCGTAGCTGGGAGCCAGTACGCTTGCTTCGTACAAGAATCCGCCCTCGGGGATGGTTACGGCAACGCCAATGCCCTTATGATGGGCCTCGATCTTCTGTGCGGTGTGATTTGCATCGTCCACGTCCCAAACGTCTACGTAAACGTCGGTCAGATCCGGAAGGCCGTCATCGGTGGTCTCTTCCCTGGTGGTCGCTGCTTCGGTAGGCTTTTCGGTAGGAGCCTCAGTCTTTGCCTCGGTGGTCTCTCTGGGAGCTCTCGGCTCTTCCTTTTCGTCACATGCTGCAAATACGCAGCACAGCAGCATGGCTGCCAAAAGGATCGCAAGAATTCTTTTCATGGTATGTAAACTCCTTTCAAAAGTTTCTATATTGCCATTATAGCAGATTTTTCCGCTTTTCGCAAGAGGTCAAGGACAATATTTTTACATTTTTTCAAAAAGCGCTTGACAAAACGCAAGCAAAAGCGTACAATATACGCGGACAACCGCATAAAAAATCAGGGGTGCTGAAGGCCAAGAGCCAACGGCTGAGATGCGCAGGCGCGCGAACCCTTAACCTGATACGGATAATACCGGCGTAGGAAGATTTGCACATACTTGAGATAGGAATTCCTCAACCGCACGGAGATCTTTCGTGCGGTTGATTTGTTTGGGAACCACTAAATATTCTGCCATCGGCGAAGCGGCGGAATCTTTTCCATCATTCGTCACAAAGAATCTTTCGTATAGAATTCACTATACGCGCAGATTCTTTGTTTAGACTGACGAAAAATCTTCTCACCGCCCGCTCGACGCAGAATACTTAGTGCTCCCCATTATCAAAGGAGGAGGTTTTTATGAATACCTCACAAAAAACCAAACGTCTGACCGTCAGCGCGATCATGCTGGCAACCGCGGTCATTCTCGCGCTGATCAGCTCGCCCATCCCGCCCCTGCCCTTTGGCGGCAGCTTCACCATTGCAAGCATGCTTCCCATCGTGCTGATTGCCTACATGTACGGCACCAAATGGGGACTGTTTTGTGCGTTTACCTACTCGGTCATTCAGATCATCATGGACCTGATGCTTGGCAAGGGCTCAACCCTGCTTGCCTATTTCCTGCCCTCAAGCGAGGACTTTATGGGCTTTGGCGTCGCGATCGGCATTTTGCTGCTTGACTACTTCGTTGCCTACACCGTGCTGGGTCTTGGCGGCGTATTGAGAAACAAGATGCACAAGGTGCCTGCCATCATCCTTGGCGTGCTCATCGCGCTTGGCGCACGCTACGCAGTGCACATTGGCTCGGGATTTCTCTTCTTTGCATCGTGGGCAGAATGGTTCTTTACTCAAGAGAGCATTTACGCAATCGGCAGCGTCATTCTCGACACCTTCAGCGGGCACGTGCTGTCCATCGTTTACTCGATCATCTACAATGGCACCTACATGATCCCCGAGATCGTGATCACCGCCATCTGTTCCTCGGGCGTTGCATGGATCCCCTACATCAAGAAATACGACGTCAAGTCTTGACTTTTTTCCCTTCTTGTGCTATAATCGCACTTGCAGCTTGGCTAAACGGCCGCGCCGTATGTTGCCGAAAGGTATTACGGTGAGGAAAGTCCGGGCTTTACAGGGCAAGGGTAGCTGATAACGTCAGCCGCGGGTAACCGCCGGGAAAGTGCAACAGAAATAAACCGCCGCGCATGCGGTAAGGATGGAAAGGCGAGGTAAGAGCTCACCCACTTCTATGGTAACATAGATTTGCTGTAAACCCTACTCAAAGCAACACCGTTCGGGGAATGTCTGCCCGACAGCCGCAAGGACCCGATGGGTGGCATGAGCGTTATGCTCGGAGCTTCTTGGTGACAAGGAGCAAAGATAGATGGCCGTTCTCGACAGAACCCGGCTTACAGGCAAAGCTGCAAAAAACGCTGACGCGTTGCGTCAGCGTTTTTTGCAGCTTTGCAGTTATGATTGCCCTGCGGGCAGCTTGAAGTAACAAGGGAAATCATATCATAACGATGCGAAGCATCTCATAACTTTTGCCGCAGGCAAAATCATAACGCTTGCAAAGCAAGCTCATAACTCATAACTTTTTCACACTTTTTTCTTTCATTTTGTGAATCCCGACAAAAATTGATTTTTTGCTGACATTCCCTTGCAAGCAGGCCGACTTTGTGCTATAATGTATTCGTAGATTTATGCCATAGGAGCACCCTCATGAAAGAATTCCACATCGGTACACAGATATATTTCGGCGAGTCGGCATTGGACAGACTTTCCGAGATCGGCTTTGATCGTGTCATCATCTTAGCCGATCCCTTTGTCGTGACCTCGGGTCTTGTCAAGCACGTCACAGATAAGCTGGACGGCGCGGGCGTGAGCTATGCCCTGTTTACCGATATCGTGCCCGATCCCCCCGTAGACAAGGTAATTGCGGGCGTGGCCGAGGTGCTCAAGGGCAAATACCCCTGCATGATCGCAGTGGGCGGCGGCTCTGCCATTGATACCGCCAAGGCGGTGCGCAAGTTTGCAGGCCAGATTGAGCCCGGCTATGCACCGCGACTGATCGCCATTCCCACCACGTCGGGCACGGGCAGCGAGGTAACCTCGTTTGCCGTGATCTCCAATCCCGCCGAGGATAAAAAATATCCGCTTTGCTCCGACGATATGATGCCCGAGGAGGCTATTTTGGACGAGGTGCTGGTCAAATCCGTGCCTGCGGCCATTACGGCAGATACCGGCATGGACGTGATGACTCACGCCATCGAGGCTTACGTCAGCACCAACAACAATGAGTTTTCGGGCGCACTTGCCGAAAAGGCAGTGGAGATCTGCGGTCAGTTTCTCATCCGCTCCTGGGCAGATAACAACGACGCGCACGCGCGCCGTAAGATGCATATTGCAGCATGCCTTGCGGGCATCGCCTTCAATTCCGCCTCTCTTGGCCTTGTGCACGGCATGGCACACCAGCTGGGCGCACACCTGCACATTCCGCACGGCCGTGCTTGTGCGCTTCTGCTTCCCTCGCTGATCGAATACAACAGCGGCATTACCACCTCTTCCAGATCGCAGGCCGAATATCCGCCCTGCGTGCGCAAATATTGCAACGTGGCAAGAATTCTGGGCGTGAGCAACTTCAACGAGATCACCACCGTACGCGCACTGATCAGCTACGTTCACTTCCTCTCGCAGGAAATGCACATGCCCGCGCACATATCCGAGGCGACCAACGTCTCGCACGAGGAATACCTCGCCTTGGTCGAAACCATGGCAGAGGGTGCTTTGTCAGACTCCTGCACCGCAACCAATCCCCGCGTGCCCACCAAAGCCGAGGTCGTGGAGATTTATAAGGCAATTTGGTAAATTGCATATAGAAATACGGTACGGATTGCTCCGTACCGTTTTTCTTTTTTCAATAGTCACATTTCTCCGCTATGTCGTAATTCATCCCTCGCAGGCGAATAGAGTTGGTAGATGCTCTTATTGAGCATCCATCTCCGCTCCGCCCCACTCTACTACACAAAATCCCTTGCGTTCAAACGGCTCAAACGTCTGCGGTTCGATTTCTACCGCCTCGCTAAGCGGCATATACGCCATAAACACGCGCAGCAGACTGTCGGGCGCGGGATTGATCTCCAGGACAGCCGAATCGGTATACGCGTCTGTCTGGAAGCTGATTAGATTGTAAGCGTTGTTCTGCATGCGAGGCAGCCAATAAATGATAAACTCATTGGCCTCACGGGGACTCAAACCCTGCTTAGCCAAAGCCCACTCCAAAAACGCCTCGGTATCCGCGCCAGAAACGCAAAAGCCCTTGGAGAAATCATATTCCGCATCGCTCTTTCCTTCCCAGAACAGGCAATAATACTGCTTACCGTCGGGGAATGTCAGCGTGCCGTCGGGATGTGCGACAAAATTCTGCCAGCCAAGCGTGCCGTGCGCGGGATAGGTGAAGGTCAGCTCACCGTTCAAAAGCACGCGCACGTCGCATTCGGTGGGTACTTCGGGATACAGATAAACGACCGGCTTTTCTTCAACCACCTCATCGGTACAAACGTGGGTATCCACCTCGGTGGTCTGCTCCTCGGTCGTTTGTTCCTCGGTCGTTTGAGGATCGGTGTTCGGGATATCGGGCAAAACGTCGGTCTCGATCGGCTCGGGATCGGTGGGATAGGTGCCCGCTTGGGTGCTCTGCGCGTCAAGGCCGTAAACGGGATCGTTGTTTGCACATGCTGCAAGTGCAAACAGGCACAGAATCATTGCCATACATAAGCTCAGTTTTTTCATCATAAACCTCCTGTGTGAGTTTTCTTCTACCTATATAAACGACCGAAATACAAAAATGTTCCCCGATTACGAAAAAAAGTTGCTTTTTCAAGCAACTTTTTTCTTTTTCGTGATCCGCTTGACAAGCATTGCGATCAGCAGCATGATATAGGACGCCAAGGAAAAGCCCGCGATATAGATCAAGAGGCACCACGGATACGGCACAACTGCCTGCACGCTTGAATAGACGGGCAAGGAAGGATCGCAATGGCGGCTGACAAAGAACATATTGAAGGTCTCGTCCGGCACGATGCCCACCACCACGGCAAGCTCGTTGAGCACCACCGCTGTCAGAACCGCCACAGAGAAAACTGCCATGCCGCCAAGGATGGTTTTGTGCTCGGCCTTGACCGTACCCGTGTAATACAAAAACACGCCGATCACCAGCATGGATGCATGGCAAAACATGCTTTGGAAATTGATCCACACGCTGCTTGTGTACACGTCACCGGGATAGACCATGACGCACGCACCCGCAAACACCGCAAAGGTGGCAAGAAAGCTCAAAAATGCGCTTTGCACCTTGCCGCGCGTCAGACTAACCAGATACCCCACGTACATGGGGATCGAGCAAAACTGGAACGGAAAGGCGTACCATTGATAGTCAAACTCCAAAGCCCCGTCGTAGGAAAAGCTGTACTGGATCTGCTTGTAGATCTCCAGCGCGATGACGATCACGGCTGTGACAAATACCACGCCCTTCACGTTCTTGATCTTGCCCCGCTTGTAAAGCAGACACAAAAGAACGGTCGCACCTACCGTAAGCAGCAGCCAAAGAATATGATACCAGCCAAACCACGTAGGCGTTGTCATTTTCAAATGCATGATATCACATAAAAATTCTGCCATATCCGCACCCCTTCCCTCATCATTGCCCCCATTTTACCACATCCGACACACGCAGACAATCACCGCGTGCCATTCTTAATAATTTTTAATAATTGCGCGCACGGGGCTTGCCCGGGAGACTGTTTTGTGCTATAATGAAATCAAACAACCGAAAGGAGCAGACATGATGAAGCATACGCAAAAGGATATGGCTCTTCTGAGCTTTATACAGGATCATCACGATCCCGCGAAAGTTCCCTTCACCTTCACCTTGGACAACACGCGCTACGATGGCTTTCCCGCAAAATTCTGCCCGCAGGTCGAGCGCGAGCGCATTGACGCAAATATCACGCGCTACCGCATCACCGCAAAAACCGAGGACGGTCTGCTTTTGACGGCGGATCACTACGCCTACCGCGATTTTGCCGTGAGCGAATGGGTCATGAGTATTCAAAACGTGTCGGATCACGCGTCCGCCACCATCTCGGATTGGAGATTTACCACCACATTCGAGACCGAGTCTGCGTCCTTGTACCACGGAAACGGCGACACCTGCGGTGTCAACGGCTACGAATGGCAGACCGACCGGCTGACCCAAACGCCGCTTTGCATCGCCCCTGTGGGTGACGGCACCTCGTGTAACGGCGCATTTCCCTATATGCGACTGCTGACCCCTGAGTGGGGCATCAACCTTGCCATCGGCTGGAGCGGCCACTGGAGCGCGGATTTTGCCATGACAGAGGCAGGCGCGCACTTTACGGCAGGTCAAGGCTTTTTCAATGCTTACTTAAAGCCGGGCGAGAGCGTGCGCACACCCCGCCTGACCATGCAGATCTTTGAGGGCGGCCACGACCGCGGCAGAAACCTGTGGCGTTCCTATTATTTTGCGCACATGCTGCCCCGCGAAAAGGACGGCAAGCCTCTCTCCCCCAAGCTGTTCGTGCACACCTGGGCGATCGACGGCAAGAGCGAATTTTCGGGCACGACCGAGCAAAATCAGAAAGAGGCCATCGATACCTACCTGCAAAAGGGCTTTGAGCCGGACGGTTGGTGGATCGACGCGGGCTGGTATCCTTGCAACTACGATTGGGGCGTGGGCGTGGGTAACTTGCGTCTGAACGAGGAGAATTACCCTAACGGACTCAAACCCGTTTCGGATCACCTGCACAAAAACGGCATTGACCTGCTTTTGTGGTTTGAGCCCGAGCGCAACTACAAGGATACCGATATGTGGCGTGAGCATCCCGAATTTTTACTGTTCTACAAGGGAGACAACCAATTCTGGCTGACCAATGCCCTCTTTAACCTGGCAGATCCCGTTGCCTGCGACTGGCTGATCGACAAGATCGACTCCATGATCAAGGAATTCGGCGTGGATATCTACCGCCAGGACTTCAATTTCCAGCCCATGCCCTTCTGGCAGCAGAACAGCGAGCCGGGACGCGAGGGCGTTTTGGAAAACCTGCACATTCAGGGCTACTACCGCTACTGGGACGCTTTGCTTGAGCGCAATCCCGGCCTTTGGATCGATTCCTGTGCCTCGGGTGGCAGACGAAACGACCCCGAGACCATGCGCCGCGCAGTGCCCCTGCACTACACCGACGTAGGTTACGGCGACCACTACATGAAACAGGCGCAGCACAGACAGATGTTTGAGTGGATCCCCTATTTCCGCGCACACAACTTCAACTGGTGCGGTGACGACGGCATTTACAACGGTCAGCCCCACCGCATCGACGGCTTTGCCTATCAGAACGCCATGGCGCCTGCCATGACCGACATGACCGAGTACTATCACGACGAGGTGCAGTTTGCACAGGGGCGCGTCTATCACGCCATCTGGCGCAAGGCGGCCGAGATTATGCTGCGCGCAGACTACTACCCGCTCACAGAATGCCGCAAGGACATTCACGACTGGTACGCGCTGCAGTTCGACGAGGACGGCAAGGGCTTGATCCAGGTCATCCGCAACGTGGCGGTGGAAAGTGACACCTTTACCGCACAGCCGTTCATATTTGACGAGAGCAAGACCTACACCTTTACCGAGGCGGTCAGCGGCGAGGTGCGCACGCACACGGGCGCAGAGCTTGCGCAAAACGGCATGACCTTTACCATGCCGCGCAAAACCGCACAGATGTGGTTCTATACGACGGAATAAAAGCATAGAGCTGCGGAATTCGTAAAAAAACAAAAAACGGGCTGATTCATTGGCGTGATACTCTTATCGGAGTATCACGCCAGTTCTATTCGCCTGTGTGCGAGTATATTTCGCCAAAGGCGAAATTTTTGCTTACGCAGTGATATTCGGCTTACGCCGAGTGGTATTCGCTTCGCGAGTTTCATGGCGAATAGAATACCACTGAAGCCGCAAGGCTTCAATATCACTATTGCGGCAGCAATAATATCACTCCGACGCAGTCGGAATATCACTCTTGTTTTCTCTGCTGATTTGTGCTATAATATAATCAGTATAGTAGGGGTCTGGGCTTTGCCCGAAGCCTTTGTGATACAAAGGCGAAACTGGCGATAAACAAACTGAATAAACAACTACAATGTTGAAGGAGGAAATAGGCGAGATGAAAAATATCGTTATTAGTGCAGACGGAGATAGAAAAGTATTTTCCGTTCCCGATGTAGTTGCAGATAACTTGACGAAATATTGTGGAGATTTCATTAAGTGGCTCAGAAACAGTCCTGATGCAATGAAATATCGAATGGGAGGCGGACTTTGTTACAACGAAGAAGATTTCATTGAATATCTGAACGCATGGATATTCCCAAATCAAAAATCTAAACTTGTAAATAATTTGGGATGGATAGATTACAGCTCCAAATTACCTGAGCCTTATGTTGATTGCCCAACATTCAATTTCTGAATATAGCATATATATCAAACCCCCGACAGACCTCAAAAATCTGTCGGGGATTATTATTTGTTTCCTGCGGAACTATTTTGGTTTGTAGGGGAGACCTGCGGTCTCCCGCGGGCGAACGCAGTTCGCCCCTACCATGTATCAGGAGAAGATTTTGTGATTTCTCCGCCAAGAACATCACCCATTAGAGGCAGCCCTGTTTTCAAGTATAAAGTAAAAACATATAGTTGTCGCAGGCGCGGGCGATCACTGATCGCCCGCACCTGCGGCAACAAATTATTTCGAATATTCTCCGCTAATTCGCCAGCCCCATTGCTGTGTCTTTTTACTTCCAAATGACCGAGAGCATAGTGCCGCGCTTGCCGTTTGTGTGCTTGGCGGCATAACGATGCGAGAAAAAGTCCTCGGGGTTGCAGCAGGTGCAGATATTTGCCGCATCAATCTGCGCGTCGGGCACGCCTGCGTCATGCAGCAAAAGGCGGTTGACCTTGACCAGATCTCCGAAATATTTGCCGTTTTGCGCCTTGGTAAAGCAGGCATCCACGATCTCTTTTCCGCAAAGGCGCTCAAATTCATCCACGCAATCGCGCTCCACCTCAAAGCAGCAAGCACCGATGCAAGGGCCGATGGCAACATAAATTGCAACGTCATTCCCGCAAAGCTTTCGTAAAGCCCTGACCGCATTCGGAACAATGCCGCCCGCCGTGCCGCGCCAGCCTGCATGCACCGCCGCTACGGCAAGCACACCGCCGTCAGCATCCCGTGCTTCCAGCAAAACCGGCACGCAGTCCGCACTCTTGACACCAAGCGTCACACCCTCCCGATCGGTCACGTATCCATCACCCGTACCGTATGCAGGACGAACATATCCCCTGCCCGCATCGTCCTCGGTGACGTAAAGCACGTCCGTGCCGTGCACCTGCGGCAGAGAGATCACACGCTCGGGATCAAAACCCGCAGCGGACGCAAACAGCTTCAGATTTTCCAGCACGGTTGCGTCGTCGTCACCTCGCCCATACGCCAGATTCAATCCGGCTGTCTCGGGCGTGGCGCTCACCCCGCCGATACGCGTCGAAAATGCATGTTTACTCTGAAGCAGGGTCGAGTAATAATACCCGACCCTACCAATCTGTCTGTATACAAACATCAGTCAATATCCTCTTTGACCATCTCGGGCGGCTGCTCCAGCACCTTGGGGTGCTCTAACAGATTGCGGATGGTCTTGAACGCGGACGCATAAATATAGCCGTCACAAATGCGCTCGTCAGTGACCACCTTGAGATCGATCATGCGCTTTTTATGTACGTTGCCCTCATCATCCAGCGTCAGCTCCATACGCTTATTTCCGTACGACACGAAAATGGGCAGGTTACCGAAATTATACAAGTGGTGATAGATCGGACGAATGCCCAGCGAGCCCATACTGGTCACAAACAACGAGCCGTGGAACGGGCTGACGCCGATCAGAGCCTGCGGCAGAATGCGGTGGTTATCCATCCAGGTAAGCAGATCGATCACACACAGCAAAATAAAGCGCGGAAGTCCCGACAGCACGCGCGCGGTTTTATCAAACGCGCTCTCACCGTCCGCCTTTTGCTCGCTTTCATCCTTGACCGCCTGCACGGCAGCATTGAACTTTTCGTACACCTGATCAATGGTGTCGGTCGGCTCGAAATACACCTTGATGCAGGTGTCGGGCGAATCGGCAGACATGGTGGTCTTGATGGTCATATTGACCACGATGTTGTTTCTTGCATAAATGCGGTTACCGCTGACAAAGCGATTGACCTCGGGACGCTTTGCAACCGTGCGCACGTAAGCAGCCAAAAAAACGTGCAAAAACGAGAAGTGCACCATTCCCTGCTTGATCTTGGAACGGATATACGGATCGGTCTCGGTCATATCAATGCTGTCCGCGAACTGATTGCATGCATCATTTCTGGTGCGCATGATAAACGGCATAAACTTATTCATGGGGTACAGCGTGCGTACCAGTCTGCCGTCCTTGCGGTCACCAAAACGGTGCTTTCTTTTTTGGGTCGCGACTTGAACTGCTTGTGTTTCCAGGGTTGCGTTTTCCATATCGGGGCGTCTCCTATCAGATGAATTCATTTTATTATAGCGAAAAATCGGGAATAAATCAAGTAGCAAAACGCACAAAACCTTTGACAAACAATGGTTTTTGTGATAAAATATTGGTCGAGGTGATAAAAATGAAGCACGTTGACATATATACCGACGGCGCATGCCGCGGAAATCCCGGTCGCGGAGGCTGGGGCGCAGTCCTGGTTTACCGCGGCGTTGAGAAGGAATTATCGGGCGGCGAGCCCATGACCACCAACAATCGCATGGAGCTCTCGGCTGTGATCGCGGCACTCTCTGCTCTGCGTGAGCCCTGTGAGATCACGCTGACAAGCGACTCCAAGTACGTAGTGGACGCCGTGACCAAGGGCTGGGCGAGATCCTGGCAAGCACGCGGCTGGGTCAAGCCGGACAAGTCTCCCGCGCTCAACCCCGATCTGTGGGAAAAGCTTTTGAAGCTGCTGGATTACCATGATGTGACCTTCATTTGGGTCAAGGGGCACGCGGGGCATCCCTACAACGAGCGATGCGACAAGCTGGCAACCGATTTTGCCGACTCCTTTGCGTGATTTTTCTATTGACAAGCAAGGAGAAATCCTTTATAATATAAGATGTCAAATCTTGACCCGTCGGGTCGAAAGAAAAGGAGAAATTATGAAAAAGTTTTTTGAAGAATTCAAGAAATTTATCACACGCGGCAACGTCGTGGATATGGCAGTCGGTGTGATCGTTGGCGGCGCTTTTACTGCAATCGTCAACGGCCTTAGCAATAACATTCTCAAGCCCCTCATCAATTACGTCCTTTTCCTGGTTCTGGGTAAAGACTCTCTCAACGAGATCTACACATTCCTGCACAAGGAAATGGTTGACGTCGTGGACGAGGCCGGTGCCGTGATCGGTACGCAGGTTGATCTGGCACAGTCCATCTACATTGACTGGGGCGCATTCATCAACGCCATCATTAACTTCTTCCTGATCGCAATCGTACTGTTCAGCATCGTCAAGATCTTCAACAAGTTCAGAGAAGAGCGCAAGGAGCTCTCCGAAAAGATCGGCAAGGACAAGCTGACCAAGGAGCAGAAGAAGGAGCTCAAAAAAGCAGGCATCAAGGCGCGCGACAAGGCAGCAGTTGACGCTTACTTTGCAGAAAAGGCACGCAAAGCCGCTGAGCAGGCAGCAGCTGAGGCTGCAGCAGCCGAAGCAGCAGCAAAGGCTGAGCGCGAGGCAAATCCCACCACCGAGGATCTGCTCAAGCTCATTCTTGCAGAGCTCAAGAAGGATTGATATATCCATATAACGTAAGGAGTCGGATCACGCATCCGGCTCCTTTTCTATATTGCAAAAAAACACAGCCCCATGGGGCTGAGAATTTAGCGGAAAATAACGAAAAAGCAGAAGTCTTTGATGAAGGCTTCTGCTTTCGGTTTTTATGATGCGCAGCCCTGTCCGTGTCATCCCCGCCCGTGTCATCCCTGCCCGTGTCATCCTGAGCGGAGCAAACAATTGAGTATTGTTTGCGAAGTCGAACCCGACCCAAGGGAGGGCGCGCGCAGCGCGGGATCTACGGGCACAACGTACCCACCCTCGTAGATCCTC
>JAFVTI010000039.1 GCA_017503325.1 Clostridia bacterium
ATAGAGGGTTTACGATAACGAAACCCAAAACAAAAACACTCGTAGGGGCGAACTGCGTTCGCCAGCGCCTGCCACAACTATTTAAAACAAACAATTAAGGACTGCATCCGTGTGATACAGTCCTTGTTTTGCGCGGATTTCACCGCTAATTTTGCAGCCACATGGGGCTGTTCTTTTTTATTTGTATTCAATCAACTTGACAGGACCAAGCAATCCCGAGGGTGGAATGGGCATACAATGCGAGAACTTGTCTCTTGCTTTGCCGACCAGTGTATTTGCCACCTCGACTGTGATCACGTTCTCCCCTGCGGTCAAATCATCCGAAATGGGGAACGCATACGGTGCCGTGATGCGGATGCCTACGCATTTGCCGTTGACAAAAACCTTGGCGGTATGTCCGACGCGGCCAAGATCCAGCACCGCCTGTGCGGGCACGCGCTCTGCGTTGAGCGTAAAGGTATAGCGCGCGATACCCGAGAAGGAAGGCTTTTCCCCGTGAGAGGTCAGGCTGACCAGACGATCGGTGGTTTTATAGTCGTAAAACGCACTCAGATCGTCCGAGTCGGCAAGCTCAATCTTGTATTCGGGCGTCAGTACGACCTGAGCCGCGGGTGCTGCGGGCAGCTTTTTGCCCGAGACCTCACAGCCAAATACCAGAATCTCGGACTGCCCCGGCAAAAGCTCGACCGTGATCACGCCATCTTCGGTTCTGTCCGCGTACACAGCGTCCTCGATCATGCGCAATCTTGCAAACTCCCCTTGTACGGGCAGCGTGATTGTCGCACGCGCGGTCTTGACACCGTCCTCATTGAAGAACATAAACACGTCGCAGACGTCTCTTCTGACATGGTAGTGGCGCAAAAGCGAGCAATCGCCATCTACCCGGATATCCGCAAGTCCCAGCGCACAAATGCGCGCGGGCAGCTGCTCTTTACTCACCTGCTCCCCGCAAAGCCCCTCGGCCTTGCCGCCGCAATGCAGCACGGGTACACCCGCCTCGCAAATGCGGTTGATGCACTCGCGCAAGCTCTCGGGGATCTCCTTTGCGTAAGGTACGACCAGCGCGCCGTACGCCTCACCGTTGACGATCAGCCTTCCGCCCTTGATGTCGGCTTTTTCCAGCATTTCAAGGCAGATGATGTCATAGCACAGATGTGCATCCAAAAGCTCCTGCGCGGGCACTTGCGTAAAGGTATAGTCGCCCTTTTCGTTCATCCATTCCCCCTCTGCGTGATACAGCACGGCGCAAGAGGTCACGTGCTCGCCACCGTACAGAAGGTGCGCGGCCTTATTGGCATATTTCATCAGATGGGTAAAGCCCTCAAACTGCGGGTCGTGCCCCTCTGCGCCAAAGTGCGGCGGGCAATCGGGATCGGGATAATCGGGCGAGAATGCATGCGGAATAAAATGATTGATACCGCGAACCAACAAAAAGTCGACCAGCCACTTCATCATGGTGCATCCCTCGGCCCAGCCGTACGCGCCAAACACCTCGCACATGGCTCTGCCCTTCATTTGCGGATACTGATGCGCAAGCGATGCGCCCAGCTGGCCAAGCACGTAGTGATAAAATGCGGGGTCGGTCAAGCCCGAGGAAAGGCTTGCATTATGGATATGGTGCGCCATACCCGGCATGACCTGATGCAGCACGATGTCAATACCTGCCATATCCTGCCCCTCCAAGGCGCGGAAATAGTGCCCCGCACCAACCGCGGGACGCGCATGGCAGTTATAGTCCTCAATGATGTGGCCGATGTACATCACGCCTCTCTCGCGACACCAGTTGCCGATCATGTAACCGAAATTGTCGCGATACAGCGAGGTGATGGCATTCATATACGCAAGGCGCGTAATGGGGGCATGCTCGCTCCAGAACCACAGCTCTGCCATATAAGGCAGAGCGAACTCACCCATCTCGGCGCTCATCAGCTCGATGACGCGAGGATTGTACGGCAGTGCCATGCCCACCGTGCCCACGGGACGCTCGTGTCCGCAGGGGTCTGTGGGATGTCGGGTGGCCATGCTGTTGCCAAACGAGGGCTCGTCAGAGAAAAAACCCACCAGGGTGTTGCCAAAGTATGCCTTATAATGCTCATAGTGTGGCTCGTAGACCGCCTCGAGCAGCACTCTGCAGGACTCCTCGGATACCATATCGATATAATTGCCGCGGTTGCCTCTGCGGGAATTGGTATAAATAAATACGCGCCAAAGTCCCTCGGGCACGTCAAAAAATACGTACCCATCCTTGAGAGTGGGCGTCAGATCGATATAGCCGCCCGTGGTCTGCTCGCCCTCATCGGTGCGTCTGAACGCATAAACGCCCAGAATTTCGTCATCCTCCCAGGTCGTGCTGACCAAAAAAGAGGTTTCGGGCGCAGGCCCCATCACGTCGATATGATCCTCGATGATCTCGCGCTGTCGCAGATGCGGATACTTTGTCTCAATCAGACCGTTTGCATATCCCGTAGGATATCGCTTGTCGTCAAAGATCCACACCTTCATGCCTCTCTTTTCGCATTCGGACAGGATCACGTCCAGATCCGCCCACCAATCGGGACCGCAGAAATCGGGATGCGGGCGGGATTCCACGCAAAGCGCGCGGCAGCCGCTGTTGTAAATACGCTCGATCTGCGCAGGGATGCGATCACGGTGCGTGCCATGCTGCCAGTAAAACGGAAGCAGATAATTTTCTTCTCGTCCCACAAGGACGTCACAAAGTCTGGTATCCATTGCGTTATGCAAGCGTCTCGGGCAGCTTTTTGCCGCCAAGCAGATGGAAATGCAAGTGTTTTACGCTCTGGCAGCCATCCTCTCCGCAGTTGGTGATCACGCGATAGCCGTTCACCAGGCCGCAAGCCTTGGCAACAGTGGGGATCGCCTCAAAGATCTTGGCAACGTACACGCTGTTTTCAGCCGTAACCGCATCGGCACTGTCCATATGCTGCTTGGGAATCAGCAGCACGTGCACGGGTGCCATGGGTGCGATATCGTAAAATGCATAGACGTATTCGTCCTCATACACCTTTTTGGAAGGGATCTCTCCTTCAATGATTCTGCAAAACAAACAAGCCATAATAAATCTCCTTTACAAAAGCATAAGATTATGGTATAATTGTAGCATAATCAAGCTTATTTGTCAACAAAAGAAAGGACATCTCATGCCATATTCCGCTTATCCCGATCTGTGGGAATATCTGAAACATACAGACAAGCACGTGGTCATGTACGGCATGGGCAACGGCGCAGACAAGATCTTAGCCGTGGCTGAGGCCAAGGGCATTACCATCAAGGACTTTTTTGCCAGCGACGGCTTTGTGCGCGGGCATTCTTTTCACGGCAAGCGCGTGCTTTCCTACAGCGAAGTAAAGCAAAAATACGGTGCGGACAACATGATCGTGCTGCTCTCCTTTGCCTCCTCCCTGCCCGACGTGATGCAAAATATCCTGCGCATTGCAGGCGAATGCGAGCTTTACGCGCCCGACGTGCCCGTATTTGGCGACAATCTGTTCGACTCAGCCTTTTACTCCGAGCACAAGCAGCAATTTGACGCTGCGCGTGCCCTGCTTGCAGACAAAGAATCCGTGCGCGTATTCGACTGCATCATTGCCTATAAGCTCTCGGGAGATCTGAAGTATCTGTTGGATGCCGAGAATGATCCCGACGAGTCGTTTACAGAGATTCTTCCCTCTGACACGTTTGAGACCGTGATCGATCTGGGCGCTTACAACGGTGACTCTGCACGTGCGCTCGCGCCCTATGCGAAAAATCTGAAAACAATTTATACGCTTGAGCCGGATGCACGCAATTATCGCAAGCTTTGCGCATATGCTGAAGAGGAGACACGATTTGCGGTCATTCCCATGCAGTATGCCGCGTGGGATGAGAACACCGTGCTTTACTTCGATGCCTCGGGCAACCGCAACGCGGGCGCGGCGCAGAATACCTCCGGAGTCCTGCTACCCCGAGCGGGCAAGGTCAAACAGGTCGAGGCACGCTCGGTGGACAGCTTGTTCGGTGACGCGAGGTGCGACTATATCAAGTTCGACGTGGAGGGCTCGGAGCAAAAGGCGCTGCTCGGCTGCCAAAAGACCATTGCCGCGCAAGCCCCCGCTCTGCTGGTCTCCTGCTACCATCGCAGCGAGGATCTTTACCTGCTTCCGCAGCTTTTGCACGACATGCGTCCCGATTATCGGCTGTATTTACGCAGATTTCGCTATTTTCCGGCATGGGATATCAATTTATTTGCAATTCGTTCAAAAAAAGACTAAATAAGTATTGCATTATTTCGAATTATGTGCTATAATTTGTTGCAGAATGAGAGATCATTCAATAAAAATTTGTTTTAGGAGGCTAATACAATGAAGGCAATGATGGAAAAGCTTGGCATCAGCGAAAACCGTTTCTGGGGCCTTGCCGCAATTCTCCCCTTTATCCTGTTGATCATCGACATCCTGTGGTGGAATAAGCTTAGCAAGGAGGAGAAGCTGCAGTCGCTGACCGTTCTGATTGCTTTTGCTCTCGTTTGCTTGTTGGGCATTATTCCTCTCGTTGGTTGGATTCTTTCTATCGTGATGCTCGTATTCTACATCATCGCGATCGTAAAGTTCTTCAAGGGCGAGATCAATCACAAGATCCCCGTTGCAGGCGCAATCGCTGCAAAGTTCGTTAAGGACTGATTTCCGATTGAATCAACACCATTCAAAACAAGCTTTATGATTTGAATGAACAAAAAACGCTCGTGCTTCAAGCACGAGCGTTTTTTGTTTGTCTTTTATTCTGCAGCTGCGAAGAATGCACCTGCGGGGTTGCCGTAGCTGTTGCAGAGGTTGATCTGCTCACCGTAGAAGTTGTTGGCAATGCCGTTATAAACCACGCCGTTCTTCATGCTTGCCGAGCAGGTCACGGTGATCTGATTGGGGGCTGTGATCTCGGCAGAGGTGGTAGCACCCTTCTTGTTATTGACCGTATACGACGTTCTCATAAAGGTAAAGCCATTGACCGTCGTGCCGCCGTCCGAGGTAGTCAGACCCTCACCCACGTTGGTAAAGGTCAGCACAGCCGTCTTGTAGTCATCCGAGAATTCCACGGATTCCAGGATGGGACCGGTCGCACTCTCTAAGCTGCCCGCGTCACCGCGTACGGCTGCTGCCAGCTTTGCAAGGCGCTGTCCCTGGCCGAACTTGCAGTCGGGGTGCAGGCTGTTGAAGTAGGTATCATCCGCCCACAGATCACAGGAAACGGACAGATAGGAGTTAGGCAGCGTCTGCGGAATGGCACCCATCACGCAGCGGATCAGACCCAGATCCATGTAGTGCCAGTCGCCCGAATGGTCGGGATGTCTTTCATAAATGGTGGGGAATTCTACCAGATAGACCGCAAAATCGGGATTGGTGACGTTGTGCGTCGAGCGCATATAGGTCATAAAGGCCGAGAAGCGTTCGATGAATTCCGACGCGTGCGCACGCTGGAAATCGCTCTCGCCCTGGTACCATACAAGGCCTGCCATGGCGTACTTTTCAAAGGGATACATGTAATGATTGTACATATATCTTGCCCAGATTGCGTTGACACCCTCGGGCACAAAAATTCCCTCTTTTTCGTTCCAGCGGTCGGACTTTGTGGCATCCGCCACCTCGTTGGGCAAGAATGCGCCCAAGGGCTGGCCGTTGCCGTCGATCTCGATCACGCCCACGGGCACCTTGCCCTCGGTCAGCTGTACCAGGTTCCAGGCAAAGCAATAGCCGATCGCAGTAAAGCGGTTGACACTTGTGGAATTGGGCTTTTCCCAGGTACGGTTATGTACGACGTCGGGACAGACCTCGGTCGTGCCTCTCTTGGGATAACCGTGTGCTTCGTTTTCGTTGAGCGTGTTGTAATGCAGACGGATGGGCAAGGACTCGTCGATCATGTTGGTGCCGTAGTTTTCCTTGTCTGTATTGGCTGCAGAGAGATAGCTGCCAAAGGAATACGCCACGTTGGACTGGCCGATGACCATGTAAACGTCACCCACCAGCACGTCGTTGAACACGACCTCCTTGGAATCGGTGTAGATCTTCATGGAGTTGCCAAGCTCTGCACAGGCGGACAGCTTTGCGCCGAACTGAATGGTCCACGCGCCGTTCTCGATCAGAGCCTCTGCAAACATGCCCATAAACTCACCCGAGACCTTTTTGCCGTTCTCGGATTCGGGTGCCCAACCCCAAACGCGCAGCTTTTCACCGCGCTGCACCACCATATCCGAGGTAAACACCTTGGAAACGGTAAAGTCGGCTGCGTACGCTGCATCCAGCGTCTCGCCGATCATGATATCGGGCTCTTCGGTAGTCACTTCCTCGGTCGTCTCGGGCTCGGTTTCGGTCTGCTCTCCTTGGGTAGCATCCTCGGCCGGCTCGTTTGTGCCTTGCTCGGTGGACGTACCCTCGTTGCCGCCTTCACAGGCAACCGCGCTGACCAGCATGACACCGCAAAGCAAAAAAAGAATGGTTCTGAGAATGGTTTTCATAGCAATTCCTTTCTTATATTCAATTATTTATGAATTCTGACAAGCTCGCGCACGCCCGTACCGAGAGCGGCGCAAAGTGCGTCGATCTCCCCCTCCGTATTGGCGGGACAAAGGCTGACGCGCAGAGAGCAATCCGCCTGCTCTGCTCCAAGGCCGAAGGCTGACAAGGCACGCGAGGTTGCATGTCCGTGCGAGGAGCAGGCCGAGCCGCTGGAGACGTAGATCCCCTGCCCGGAAAGATAATGCAGCATGGTCTCGCTCTTGATATCGGGCAGCGTCAGGTTGACAATGTGCGGTGCGCGTCCTGCGCGCGGCAGATTGAGCTTGATCTCGCCGATCTCCGCAAGCTTCCCTTCCAGATAGGTACGCAAAGCGCTCATGCGTCGCAGATCGTCGCGCAGCGTGCTCTGTGCCCTGGCGCATGCCGCGCCAAAGCCCGCAATGCCAATGGTATTCTCGGTGCCCGAACGCATACCCGCCTCCTGGCCGCCGCCCAGCGTGACCGGAATCAGCTTTTTAGCCTTGAGCACCTCGGCGCTGACGTACAGAGCCCCCACGCCCTTGGGGCCATGGATCTTATGGCTGCTGACCGTCACCATATCCGCGCCGATAGCTGCGGGAGAAAAAATCGTTTTCATAAAGCCCTGCACCGCGTCACAATGCGTGACCACGCCGGGGGCGTTTCGCTTGGCCAATGCAAACAAGGCCTTGAGATCGTAAAGCGCGCCTGTTTCGTTGTTGACCATCATGGTCGTGACCAGCAGCGTATCCTTGGTAATGGCCTTGCTTGCAAAGTCCATATCAAGCACGCCGTCGCGCGTGGGGATCCTGACGACGTCAAATCCCTTCTTTTCAAGGTCGCGCAGCACCATTTCCACAGAGGAATGCTCGCCCTCGGTGGTCACGATGCGGCCGCCTACACGGCGTTCCTTTGCATATGCGCTGCCGAGAATGGCCAGATTGTTGGCCTCTGTCCCGGACGAGGTGAAATATACCTGTCCTGCGTTTGTGCGCACGCCAAGTGCCGAGAGCACCTGCTCGCGCGCCTTTTTGACCATGTGCTCGGCATCCAGCCCCGCCTTATGTAAGGACGAGGGGTTGCCGTAGCACTCCATGGCCGCAAGCATTGCCTGCTTGGCCTCATCGCAGAGCGCGGTGGTTGCGCTGTTATCCAAATAAATCGTACTCATATCAGCGGAATGTAAAAGCGTCCAACATTGCGTTGTAATCCTCCAAATACTGCTCAAAGCTGCCGTCCGAGGCAAGCGCGGTATAGGTCACGACGTAGATCAGGCTGGAGTGCACGATCACGGTTTGTGCATAGCGGTAGTCCTTACCGCCGATGCTTGCGTCAAAGGTATAGGTCTTGGCGTTCTTGGCGTCCTTGTCCACGCCGATCGTGCCCTCGCCAACCGTTTCGGAAACAGTCAGCGAATCAAACACCGCCTCGTATTCGGGCAGGCAGTAGCCCTCCCAGTATGCATCCACGCTCAATGCCTCGTTGGAGGGCACGTAGATATTCACACTCACGTTGGCGCTGCCGCTCGGTGCGTATGCGCTGGGGTATTCGGTGGTATGTCCTACACGCCAATCGCTCGGAACGTAGAATCGATAAGGCATTTCATTTGTGGATGCGGGAATCATGTCGTCCGTGGTATCGGGATCCTCAAACAGCTTGGGAGCAGTTGTGGAGGTCTTTTCATTCAGAATGATGAATTCACCCACCACGGTCTCGTCGGGGATCTCGTAAATAAAGGTATCAATAAAGGTATCGTAATCCTCTTCCCTTGCCGTATAGGTCAGCACGAAAAAGCCGCTGCCGTCGGGAGCCTTGGCAATGACCTGGCAATACTTGCGCGTAAAGCTCATGCTCTGCTGCTCGGTCAGCTCCTTGTCGGGTGCAAACTCCTTGACCTTGGCCGAGAACACGTAGACCTGTGCTGCGCACATGCCTGCGTCGTCACCGAAAATATCCAGCGAGGTCTTGCGGTAGATCTGCCCCTCCGGGTACTCCGCAGAGGGTCCCTTGTGCGGCAGCACGACAAACGCCTCGTAGGTCTCCTTATAATACGCGCTCAGCTTTTCCCAGTATGCGTCAATGCTCTCGGACGCATCGTTCACCTTTTGCGCGGTGATGGTCCAGTATTTGCTGTGATGCGCCAGATCCTGTCCCTGTTCGGAATGGTCGGCCGTGGTGTAATACGCACCCGACACGCCGCTGCGGGAATTGGAGATCCAGGTCATGGGGACGTACAGAATAAACTGCTCACCCTCGCAGGTCACGTCCATCATCCCCGTGGGTGCTTGGTTTTGGGAGCATGCGGCAAACACACCGCATACAAGCGTCAGCAGCAAAATAGCCGCAATAAATCTTATTTTTCTCATGCTTTTCCCTCCTTCAGCATACTCTCGGCCGCCGAAAGAATGCCGATCTTGCCGCTCTCATAGGTAAGGCCGCCCTGGAAATACGCGGTATAGGGCGGACGCAGCGGTCCGTCGGCAGACAGCTCAATGGACGAGCCCTGTACGAACGCGCCCGCCGCCATAATGACGGGATCGTTATAGCCCGGCATTGCCCAGGGCTCGGGCGTCACGTATGCATCCACGGGAGAGCCCGCCTGGATGCCGCGGCAAAGCGCGCAAAGCCCCTCGGGCGAGCCTGTGATGACAGTCTGAATGATGTCATATCTCTGCTCGTTCCAACGAGGCTCGACCGCAAAGCCGAGGGCTTCAAACACATAAGCCGCAAGATGCGCGGTCTTGAGTGCCTGCGCAACCGTATGCGGTGCATAGAAAAGCCCCTTGTAAAGGCTCTTGTTCTGCCCCATGGTCGCACCCACCTCACAGCCTACGCCGGGAGAGGTCAAGCGGTAGCTTGCAAGCTCCACGGCGCGTGCCGTGCCCGCAATGTAGCCACCCGTCTCAGCCATGCCGCCGCCGGGATTTTTGATCAAAGAGCCGATAATCATGTCCGCACCGTACGCGGTGGGCTCTTTTTCCTCGGTAAATTCGCCGTAGCAGTTATCCACCACCACGTAAGCCGAGCATCTTGCCTTGACAAACTTGACAAGCTCGCCGATCTGCGCGCAGGACAGGGTTTTTCTGTTCAGATATCCCTTGGAGCGCTGCACGAACACCACCTTGACGCTCTCGCCGTACAAAGACAGCTTGTCCGCAATGCCCTCAAAGTCAAATTCGCCCGCACTTGTCAGCTCGACCTGATCATACCTGACGCCAAAGTCAGCAAGCGAGCCGTCGCCCGCCTTGCCCGTGATGCCGATAACATCCTCCAGCGTGTCGTAAGGCTTGCCCGCCACGCTGAGCATCACGTCACCCGGACGAAGCAGACCGAACAAACCGATGGTCAGCGCCTGCGTGCCATTGACGATCTGATGGCGCACAAAGGCAGCCTCTGCGTCCATCACGTCTGCCCAGATGGCGTCCAGCGTATCTCTGCCGCGGTCGTCGTAGCCGTAGCCGCTGGTAGAATCAAACATGGTCATGCCCACGCGGTGCTCGCGGAAGGCATCCATGATCTTTTGCGTATTGCCAAACGAGATCTTGTCAATGCGCGCAAAGCAAGGTGCAAGAGCCACCTCCGCTTCGGCTGCAAGATCCCATATTTTTTCTGAAAATTCCATATTTCCCCCTGTATTTCGCGCAACTTACTCTTTTTTATCGCTATGAAGATACAGCAGCGTAATCTCCACGCAAAGTCTGGTGTCACCAAGATCAAACATCTCCACACCCGAGTGGATATAACGGGTCGGGATAGAAATCGCGCCTGCCTTGACACCCGTGCCGCTCTTTTGTACGGCAGAGGTATCAGTACCGCCCGCGGTCAAAATCTCCATCTGATACTTGTATCCCTTTTCCTTGGCCAGCTTGACCAGTCTGTCGGTCACGCCCTTGTGGCAAAGCACAGAGCTGTCCTTGACCTTGATGGCAGCGCCGCCACCAAGCTCGCAGGCCATGGGCTTGGCACCAATGGTGTCACCCGTGCCTGTCACGTCAAAGTTGATGCAATAATCGGGACAAATCTGCTCTGCTGCAGGGCCTGCGCCGCGCACGCCAACCTCCTCCTGCACTGAGAACACAAAATATACGTCGTCTGCGCAAGGCTCTTCCTGCAGTCTCTCTGCAATCTCGATCATGATCGTGCAGCCGATGCGGTCGTCGATCGGTCTGCCCGCAATTCTGCGCGCCGAGAGCTTGATGACGTTGGGAGCGACCGAGAAGAAGTCACCGATCGCAACGCGCTTCTCTGCGTCGCGTGCGTCCTTTGCGCCGATGTCGACCACCATTTTGTCGTACGTCCAGTCGTTGGGCTTGACACCTGTTTCGGGCACCAGCACACCGCGCTGACCGTTTTCAAATACAACCTCGGAAAAGGCGGATGCCGAAAAATGAATACCGCCGATGGGAGCGAGTCTGAGCATGCCGTTCTTTTCAATGTGCGTGACCACAAAGCCGATCTCGTCCATGTGCGCGACCAGCATGATCTTTCTTCTCTTTTCTCCCGTTCCCTTTTTATAAGCGATCAAGGATCCCATTGCGTCGGTATAGACCTTATCGCAGATGGGGGTCATATATTCGGAAATCTTTGCGGCAATGGCAGCCTCTCTGCCCGATACGCCGCTGACGTTTACAAGATGCTTTAATTTAGTCAGCATAATTTACTCCTTTATCTCTTTGACGTAAGAGAACAAAAGATCTCTTACCGCATAATAATCCGAAACCTTGGCAACCTGCACGGGGGTATGCAGATTTCTGACGGGATAACCCAACGAGACCATACGCACGCCATGTGCACCCTGCTGCACCGAGCCTCCCAGTTGTGCGCGAGGCGTTCCGCACACGGCCTGTACTGCAATGCCGTTCTTTTGTGCGCAGGCACGCAGCTCGGCGGTGTGCTCTTTGTGGTAAATGGCACAACCGTCCGCAAACGCGATCGCTACACCCTGGCCAAGTGCGCAAAGTCTGGTGCTCTCTGCAACTCCGGGATAATCCAGTGCTTCTCTTGCCTCAACGATCATGGCAAAATCCGGCTTGACACGAGCTGCGGCCACGCGCGCTGCGCTGAAAGTGAGCTGCGAGCAATCGGTAAACGCCACGTACAGATCGTAAGGCAGCTTGACTCTGCCCGATTTGAGCATGCGCAAAAGCTCGATAATGGCTGCACAGCCGAGTCTGGATTCCAAGGCCTTTGCGCGCATAAACGCTTTTTGCTCACCAAAGCACTCAAAGGGCGTATCAAAGGTTGCCATAGAGCCAACGTCCACGTATTCCTTTGCCTCGTCCGCGCTCTCTGCGCCGATGTCGATATACATCTTGCGTGCGGGCGTCAGCTTGCGACGCTCCTCGGGGCTTTGCAAATGGATCGCCTTGGATGCCACGATGCCCTTGACAGCGCGATTGCCGTCGCCAACCAACAGGCTCTTGCCACCAAGGCAGCGCGCGTCGATATCACCCACAAGGCTGAATTTGAGATGTCCCTTGTCGGACACGCGGTTGATAATCATACCAACCTCGTCCATGCCGGTGCAAACAAGCACCTTTTTGGGATTTTTGGCGTTGTATCCCTCGCCGCTGCCGCATACCTTGGCAACCACATTGCCCACGCGATCCACAAAGTAGTCGTCGATGGCGTCGGTGATCTGCTCCACCAGCGCTTCTCTGACGGGATCGCAGCAGCCCGAAGGGCCAAACTCGCGGCATAATTGTTCGATCAGTTCAAGTCCGTAATATTTCATCTTGCAAACTCCTCCCCGATCTGTTTTGAGCAAATAAACGCACTCACCGCATCTGCCACCGCCTGCGCGTCACGCAGGTCCAGCACCTCGGTGGACGAGTGCATATTTTTGATAGGCAGACTGACAAGCACGGTGGGCACACCGTCCCCCGTCAGCCAAAGTCTGTTTGCGTTGGTGCCCGTGCTTCCGCCCGATGCACCGCAGGTAAACGGAATTTCCTTGTCGGTCAGGAGCGTCTTGACCATGTTGGTCAGGGCTCTGTTTGTAATGGGTGCATAATCCAGCACTGCACCGCTGCCAAAGCTTGCAAGCGGCAGGTCTACCGTCTCGGGCGTGGCCGCGTGCGTCACGTCAATGACCATGGCGTAATCGGGAGCGATGCTGCCACCGCCGGTCAGAGCGCCCAGCATGCTGGTCTCCTCCCCTGCGGAAAACAGGAAATAAACGTCGCCCGCCATGTCCTGGGCCTTGACCGCTCCCACGCCGTGCGCAATGCAGGCGCCGCAGGCCTTATCGTCAAACGCCTTGCCCGCGATGCGATCGCCAAGCAGGCTTGTATAGGTAGGCATAAAGCCGATGGATGCACCGATCGAGATCATTTTTTTCAGCTCGTGTGCGCTCCAACCGGTATCCAGATACAGCTGACCGATCTCGGGCAGCGCATCGGGGTCACCGCCAAGCAGCTTTGTGGGCATGGCGCAAACAACGCCCTCCACGTTTTTCTTGCCGTAAATGATCAGTCTTGCACCCGGCAGGATGCGGGTATCCACGCCGCCCACGTTGGTAAAGCGGACAAATCCCTCCTCGGTGATGTCGGTCACCATCATACCGATCTCGTCAAAATGCGCGTCAAGTAAGATCTTGGGGGCGTTCTTTCGGCCGCAACGCTTGATAAAGACGTGGTTGCCAACGCCGTCCGTGACGTGCTCGTCAAACAGGTCGTAGAGAATGTGCTCCGCGCCCTGTGTGCTTGCCGCTTCTGCGCCCGATACCGAGTAAAGGCTGCAAAGCGACGTGATCAATGATTTCAGATCCATAATTCTTCCTCTGTTTTCTGTATTATAACTCATTTACAATCTTACAAAACGTGCGGCCGCGATGCGCGAAATTGTCAAACGCATCAAAGCTTGCACAAGCGGGAGACAGCAGCACCATCTCGCCTGCCTTGGCGTGCGCTGCCGCGCAGCGCACCGCATCGGCAAAATCATCTTGCCTGAGAATAGGCAGATCGAGATCCCCCTCGCGGCACTCGTCCAAGGCCGCAGCAATCTTGTCGGCCGTCGCTCCCGTCAACACAACGCCGAGTGCGCGCTCGCGCAGCACCTTTGCCAAGGGCGCAAACGGAATATGCTTGTCGTATCCTCCGCAGATCACCCACGCGCTTCTCGGTGGAATGCCCGAAAGCGCGGCTGCGGTGCGCGTGGGAGTCGAGTCGATCGAGCTGTTATAGAACTTAACGCCATCCTTTTCGCGCACGAATTCAAATCTGTGCTCCACGCCGCCAAAACTGCGCGCAAGCTCCCCGACCATCTCGGGCGTGATCAGCGACTCTGTCAGCGCAATCGCGGTCATGTAATTCTCCACGTTGTGCATACCGGGCAGCTTGATGTCGGAAACGGCCAGCATTTCTCTTTCGCTCTTACCGTCCGAGCAAACGATCATACCGTTGCGGATAAAGACGGCCTTGCCCGCTCTGCCCTGCATAATGCTCTCAAAGTCGTGCAATTGGGAAGAAAACAACACGACGGGTACGGGGGATGCATCCACAAGCTGCATGCAAAGCGCGTTGTCGCGGTTTGTGACCAGCGTTTCTGCGCCGATCCCCGTATAAATGTGGCTCTTGGCCGCGATATATTCGTCCATGCCGGTATGCCAGTCCAAGTGATTGGGGCTGAGATTGGTAATCGCGCTGCACGCGGGTGCGCGCTGCATGGTCATGAGCTGAAAGCTGGAAAGCTCGACAATGGCAAAATCATCCTCGGTCATCTCGGCCGAGTAAGGCATGAGCGGCGTGCCGATGTTGCCGCCCACGTAGGCGTGGCCGTAACCGCGCGCCTTTAAGTAAGCCTTGACCAAGTGCCAGGTCAGCGTGGTGGTCGTGGTCTTGCCGTCACTTCCCGTCACACCGATCACGCGCGCCTTGGTGGTCGCCATGAAAAGCTCCATTTCGCTTGTCAGCAAAGCGCCACGCTCGATGGCAGCCGCGATCTCGGGTCTGTCGGGGCGAAAGCCGGGCGAGCGGATGATCACGTCACCGTCCAAGCTTTCAAGGTAATTCTCCCCGCAGAAAAATTCCACACCCCGCTCGCACAGTGAAAGCGCGATCGCGCCCAGCTGCTCGGGGGTCTTTTTATCATAAACGCGTATACACGCAGCACCAAGCTCAAAAAGAACGTCTGTCAGCATCATATTGGACACACCAAAGCCAAGCAGGCAGCACGTGCCGCCGCGAATCGCTGACAGAACGGAAGAATCGTTCATGTACACACCTCACAATCCATACTATCCCATATTATTTCATTATAATTATACTGCTTTATCGGTCATTTTGCAATAGAATTCCCCGAATATTTACGCCCTGTACAAATATTTTGTGCAAAAACCCTTTGCAAAACGAGAAAAAAATGTTATAATATAGATTGGATATATATTAGTGACGGAGGAATACATGGCAGCAAGTAAAACCACAGGTGCAAAGCAGCAATACAACGACCAGAGTATCACGGCCTTAAAGGGCGCGGACCGCGTACGTAAACGCCCCGGCGTTATCTTTGGCTCGGATGGTCTTGACGGCTGCGAGCACTCCTTTTTTGAAATTCTTTCCAACTCTGTGGACGAGGCCAAGGAAGGTCACGGCACCGAGATCACGGTGCGCGTATTCCGCGATAAGAGCATTACCGTGGAGGACCACGGCCGCGGCGTCCCCTTGGGCTGGAATGAGAAGGAGCAGCAATATAACTGGTATCTGATCTACTGCGAAATGTACGCAGGCGGTAAATATGATAACAACAGCGGAGAATCCGCTTATGAATATTCTCTTGGTCTGAACGGCCTTGGCGCATGTGCGACCCAGTACAGCTCGGAATACATGACCGTTGCCTCTTACGACGGCAGATTCGAGCGCACCATCAGCTTCAAAAAGGGCGAGCCGGTCACCGAGCTTACCGAGCGCGAATTGGAACGCAAGGAAAAGCGCACGGGTACCATCATCCATTGGAAGCCCGACCTTGAGGTCTTTACCGATATCAACATCCCCCACAGCTTTTACGTGGATACCCTGCACCGCCAGGCAGTCGTCAACCCCGGCATTTGCTTTGTGCTCTACATCGAGCAGGAGGACAAGACCTTCTCCGAGCAGAGATTCGTGTATGAGAGCGGCATTTCGGGCTACGTTGCCGAAATGGTGGGTGAGGCAGCCGTCACCCAGCCTGTGCTCTGGCACATGGAGACCCAGGGCAAGGACAGAGAGGATAAGCCCATGTACAAGGTCAAGGCTGACTTCTCCTTCTGCGTGTGTAACACGGTCAACGCGATCGAATACTACCACAACTCCAGCTTTCTGGAGCACGGCGGCTCGCCCGACAAGGCAACCAAATCCGCCTTTGTCTTTGCGCTGGATAAGTATCTGAAAAACAACAATAAGTACAATAAAAACGAATCCAAGATCCAGTTCTCGGATATCGCGGACTGCTTGGTACTTGTCATCAATTCGCAATCCACCAGCACGTCCTACGAAAACCAGACCAAAAAGGCGATCAACAACGAGTTTATCTACTCGGCCATGAACGACTTTTTGCGTCAGAATCTGGACATTTACTTTACCGAAAATCCGCTTGAAGCAGAGAGATTTGCCGCACAGGTGCTTGTCAACAAGCGCAGCCGTGAATCTGCCGATGCAACAAGACTCAATATCAAGAAAAAGCTGACAGGCACCATCGACATTGCCAACCGCGTGGAAAAGTTTGTCAACTGCCGTACCAAGGACGTATCCATCCGCGAGCTTTACATCGTGGAGGGCGACTCGGCGCTGACCTCCTGTAAGCTGGCAAGATGCGCCGAATACCAGGCCATCATCCCGGTGCGCGGTAAGACGCTCAACTGCCTCAAGGCAGACTACGAGCGCATCTTCAAGAGCGAGATCATCACCGACCTTCTCAAGGTCATCGGATGCGGCGTGGAAATTCAGGGCAAGAAGGTCAAGGGAGACCTGACCGCGTTTGACCTTGACGCGCTCAAGTGGTCCAAAATCATCATCTGTACCGATGCGGACGAGGACGGCTTCCAGATCAGAACCCTACTCCTGACGCTGTTCTACCGCCTGCTGCCAACACTTCTGCAGGAAGGCAAGGTGTTTATTGCGGAGTCTCCCCTGTTTGAGATCCAAACCAAGGACAAGACCTATTTCGCATACGACGAATTTGAAAAGGCCGAGATCCTCAAAAAGATCGGCAACAAGAAATATACGCTGCAGCGTTCGAAGGGTCTTGGCGAGAACGACCCCGACATGATGTGGCAGACCACCATGAATCCCGCCACGCGCCGCCTGATCGCGGTCACGCCCACAGATGCAGAGGCGACCAACATCATGTTTGACACGCTGCTTGGCGACAACTTGGCCGCACGTAAGGTGTTTATTGCAGAAAAAGGCAGTCAATATATCAAAGACGCAGATATCTGACGCTTTTCACAAAGCATGCACGACGATTTCGTAAAATTTTCACAACTTTTTTTGCAATTATCATGATTTTCCTCTTGATTTTTTGGCAATGTTGTGATATGATATTGCAGGAAACAAAAAAGGACAAGAAATTTAACGGAAGGAGAAACCACCATGCAGAAGAAGATCGGCAGAGTCCTGTACGACACCGAATCCGCTACTCTGATCGTCAAGAAGACCTACGGCCACTACGGTGATCCCGCAGGCTACGAGGAGATCCTGTTCCAGACCCCCGCAGGTCACTACTTTGTGTACACCAACGGCGGCGAGCAGTCCCTCTACCCCACCGAGGGCATCAAGAGACTCAAGGCAGAGGACGCTGAAAAGTTTATCGCTGAGAACGCATAACTTACGCTGACATATCACCGTGACGGGCAATGCCCGTCACGGAAATGTCCCCCTTTTGTAACAAAATAAAAAAAGTTGAATTTTTTTGAAAATTGTGCTTGACAAACGCAAAATTCTGTGATATGATATACAGGTCGTCAACAGAATACGGAGAGATGGCCGAGTGGTCTAAGGCGCACGACTGGAAATCGTGTTACCTCTAACCGGGTACCAGGGTTCAAATCCCTGTCTCTCCGCCAAAAGGAAATAAAACGAACTTTAGTCAGCTAAAGTTCGTTTTGTTTTTTAATCGAGATTATTTTGGAATTAAATTTATTAATGACAATATGTAACGAATGTGAACATAAAACTATATAAGAAAACACGGGGGCAAAGTCCATTAATGGGATTTCGTCCCCTTCAAATGTTATGTTCTAACGTATTTGTAGATGAAAATTTATAATCATTATCGTAATAACCATAGATATATCCTGCTATTTACTGTTAAACAAGCGTAAACAAGTGGATGAATTTTCGTAAAAGGTATTGATATTTTTGTCGATATCCCCGACTAGCAGAACGAGTTCAAAGGTGCCCACTGCGACCAAACCTTACTAATTCGAACGTTCGAAATTCAAAATGAATTGTAAACGGATTAGTAAGGTTTTTCTTTATTTGGTATAGTTTATTGCGACTTAATCTCGCTAACTTAAACACCCTCGGAGTGGGAGAGTTAGTGAGATTTTTTATTTGTGTTTTCAACAGAAATCCCCGATTGACCTCGTTTCGAGGAAAATCGGGGAATTTTCTATAATTGTATTAACCCAATATAACTATTAATTATATGCTCTTATTTAGAGAAGTTGGAGAATTACAATGGTAACATTCAGCATATGTGAGACGGCCAAGCGTAAAAAAGACATTGATAAAGCAATTGATATATATCTGTCTACAATAGACATTGAAACATCTTATACTAATACAAATCAAATAAAAGAACACATCTTATCTACTAATACCCCAACAAATCGTCTGCTATTTTTTTATAATTTGTATGTAAACGATCGAATGTTTGGATTTGCTGAATATGGATACCTCCCCCAAACTCAAACTTTAGTGATTGACTACATATGCACAAAAGAAAGGAATCATTGTGCTTTTTATACTTTTTATCAGTTAACGATTGATGAAATAGCCAAGAAATTATCCAAGCAAAACTTATATTTTAAGTATATAATTACCGAAATATCTCTTGCTCAAAAAAACGGTTTATATTGTGATAAGGATAGCAATTATTTTAGAAAAATGCTTTCTATGGATAACTTTGTACTACTTAAATATCCGTATTATCAACCCGATTTAGAACATAAACCATTTAGCTTTTCAATCGCTATAAAAAGTGTTTCTGAATCAAGTATTAGTAGTCCTTTAAATGCTGACTCATATATCGAAATCATTGAGGATTTGTACCTAAATCACTACGGAAAATGGTATGAAAGATATTTAGATAGAGACAAAGTTTATACTGACTTAAATGCATTATTAAGCAGAATAAAAAAAGAAATTGCTCCGCAAAAGGATAGTAATAAAATCGCATTGGTAAGTTGTCCGGTTTTCGAAGCTGGAAAATGCCAAAACGTTAATATAGAACCTTTGACTGTTTCAAAAAAAATCAAGAAAAATATAACACTAGTTCTCTTATTTTGTTTTTGGCTAATGATCAGTACATTAAGCTTAGTTTTAGTTGCATTCGCCAATAATCAAATGAGCAGTATCATATCTACTAGCATTTCAGTAATATCTGGTGTCATAACGATATTCTTATATATCAGAGATTTTTTTAGAAATTAAAATGCAATTGTGAGATAAACCATATGAGAAGGGTTTTAATATGTAATCAAATTTAATATATTTTGCAGCTTTTGACTCAGACACACCTATACGATTAATCAAGGTTGACATAGTATGAAAACGATGCTTATGAATTGTTGTTAATCCATATAATCGCTGAGCATCTATAATATTATGTTCATTATACATCCATAAAATATGTGTTTGATTATTGTAGTGATAGGTTTGGGGAAAGATTTGCTGATGATGCTTTTTGTTAAACAAAAACTCTCCGCTATTGCTCCGCTCAAATTCTAATATCAAAATTCCAGAAGGCTTCAGTATTCTGGAAAACTCTTTAAGACTCTTTTGATAATCAGCATAGTTAATTACACTACCTACACATATGATAATATCAATACTATCATTCTCAAGCGGTATTTGATCGATGGATGCAATGATATGATTTGGAAATTCCTTTATATATGTATCGACTATATCCAAATGAATCATCTTACCCTTGTGTGGATAATCTGTTCCACCTGAACCCGCATTTAAAATAACGGACGTTGAGGTGCTATATTTCTCTAGTTGTTTTTCAACATATTTATATATACTCTTATATGTAAACCTGTGCCACTCATCCGAATTGGGCCACGGCTCTTTATTTGAATAGTTTTCGAATGCTTGCTTGCTTATTGTTTCTTTGATATCCATATTAACCTCAAATAATTAATAGTTATCTTGGGTTTGCTTGTATTATAGCATAATTGATGCAAAAAGTCAAGATATGGTCACGTATACAGAATCTTGTCAGATAAACTTTAACAAGCTTGTGTTTTGTTATATAATATAAAAAATACATTTTAAGGAGTTTATCTATGGATATGCAACATTATTCTACGTTGTTCTTGGGTTACTGTCAGGCTAGAAAAAAACTAAGTAGCAAAACTATAAAAGCCTATGAGATAGATCTCAAACAATTTACTCGCTTCTGTAATGATGATTTTTCGAAAGAAACCTTGTGTCATTATATAGAAGCTATGCACGAACAATACAAACCTAAAACAGTCAGAAGGAAAATTGCAACATTAAAGGCGTTTACACATTTTTTGCTCATCGAAGACTACATTGATCATAACCCATTTCAACGATTGGATATTTCTTTCCGTGAGCCAAATATATTGCCTAAAACCATCCCTCTGACTGTTATTAATCAAATCTTATTAACCGCCTATCAATACAAGAGTCAAACCTCAACCGAACATCAAAAAAAGCTTGTACTTCGGGATATAGCTATTTTAGAAATGTTGTTTGCTACCGGAACACGTGTGTCGGAATTATGCCAGTTAAAAAATAACTCACTTAACCTTGAAACACACACCATAAAAATATTTGGCAAAGGGTCAAGAGAACGTATTATACAAATCGAAAACACCGAGGTACTATGTGCATTGCGTGAATATTATAATGCTTTTGTAGATGACATCAAAGCAACGGGATACGTTTTTATAAACAAACTACATATGCCGCTAAAGGAACAATCCGTTCGAGAAATAATCAGCAAGTATGTAAAAATGGCGGGTTATGATCTACATATTACACCTCACATGTATCGTCACTCTTTTGCGACCTTACTTTTGGAGGAGGATGTGGATATCCGCTACATACAACGGCTACTGGGGCACAGCTCTATCACCACCACGCAGATTTACACACAAGTGTCTACGAATAAGCAAAAAGAGATCTTATCTACCAAGCATCCAAGAAATAAAATGTCAATGAATTCATTATAAACAAAATATAAGATTGTTTCCTCACTGTTATGTGCTTAAATTTGCCGTTGATAAGCTTGCATTACCACAATAAGTAACCGTCAACATTTCCAGTGAAAAGCTTTCTTGTGGATTTGTATACACACTAAGCATTCTAATGCGTTATTTCTATTGTATAAGGAACGAATCCCGATTTTTTAGCCTTTCGTTGTGTCCAGTGTAGCATAGGTCTCGCAGATGTAAACGTAAAAAAATATCACCGAAAAATGAAAATAGATATAGAACAGCCAGGTAGCAATACCTGGTTTTTTCTATATCCAAAAGCAATATTTTTTTGTGTACTGAAAGTCATCAATATTCTTGCCTCCTTTGCAAAATGTTTGTGTGGTAACTACATTTTACACCTTGGTGAGAATATTGTCTATACTTTTTTCGAGTGTTGCACTTGATATTATAACATGCCGTCCCCCTCCCTCCCGGAGGGAGGCTTTAGTAAGCTATCGCTTACAAAAAAACACCACCAAAGAAGATTCCTTGGTGGTGTTCGTGCTTTTTCCCGCTAAGAATGCAGATATGGCGCGTCAGCCTTTTTGTTTGATCTGTTATCTTTATCTTTTTTCTTTTATTTGATCTTTAATCGTTGATCAGCCAAAGAATGCTCTTGCGCATATAGCGGGCAAAGATCCACGTCAAAACCGCAAGATACAACGCCGTGGCAAGCAGCAAAGCAATCAGCACGTGCCATGGGTTGCACACGATCCAGCGACCGACGATCAAGCGATACGCCGTGATCCCCGCGCCGTACAAAAGCAGCGCACTGCACAGGGATACGCCCAACCGCAGCACGTATTCGTAAAGCAGCATGGCAAAAATACGCCAACGCGACACACCGAACAGCTGCAAAAAGCCGATCTCTCTTTTTCTGTAGAATAGCTCGACATCCACCTTGGAGCGGATGAAAATGCAGAACAGGACAAAGCAAATGGCAAATATCCCGAGCAAAAAGAACGACATGGTGCTGAAATACTCCTGCATATTGCGCCCCATGCGGTCAAGCGCGTTAATACCTGTGACGCGCTCCTGCCCACGGATGGCATCCTTGAAGGCATTCCATGCGTCGCGGTCGTCGTAAAGCCCCGGATAGTATCCGATCACCCGATTGTTTTCCTCGGACTCCTGCAGCGTGCCGATCTCGGCAAGCAGATCGTAATCCATATAAATATGCTTGCCGTAATTGCCGTTGTAGTAGGGGTCGCTGCGGTAATTGGTCAAAAAGCTGTCGCTGCGATCGGCGTCATAGGTCTTGGCGTCAAGCGAATACAGAATGCCCGATACGGTCAGCGTCTTTCCCATAAACGCGATTTCCGTGCCGATCTTGGCTGCATACTCCGCGTCGGTGGCGCAATCGCTCAGATATTCCCTGCTGACCAGCACCTCGTCCCGCGTTTTCGGATAGCTGCCATATTGGATCATATCGTCCAGTGCAAGCACCGAGGCGGTCGGCGCGGGGAGGTACAACGCGCTGACGCCGTCCTGCTCTGCGTTGTACTGCTTGTATATCTTGCATTTCTCCGCATACTTGGGATCTAACTTGTCAAATGCCTCGCGGTTGATCTGAAAGGCGTCGTAGGCATAGCCCTGCTTGGCGTATCCCATATACTCGTCGCCAAAGCTATTTTGCAGCGTGGATATTGCAAACAAAAGCAGAAATACCAGTGCAAAGGAGATGTACGCGGTGGGCCTGATGCGTGTAAATCTGCGTTTGATGACAAAGGGCAGCATCCGCATCCCCTTGATCTTGTCCCCTTTTGCCTGCAAAGCGCCACCCTGCGGGATGGGATTTTGGGTGACCTTATCGATCTTACCGTACAGTAAATGGATGCAGGCATGACAAAGGTGGTCAAAGCATTGCTCGTGGGTCGCCACGATGACCGTTCTCCCCTCACCTGCAAGGCTTGCAAGCAGCTCGGCGATAATAGCGGAGTTTTTCTTATCCAGGGACGCCGTCGGCTCATCCGCCAAAATCACCTGTGGATCACGCAAAAGGCAACGCACCACCGCCACGCGCTGCCGCTCGCCGCCCGAAAGCTCGCCGGGGTACTTATGCAACAACGTCTCGATGCCCACACGGCGGGCAAGCATCTCGATTTTTGGAAGGTCGTCACACACAAGCCGCAAATTGTCAAGCACGCTTGCGTCGCCAAGCAGCAGGCTATATTGGAAAATATAGCCCATGCGCAGCGTTGGCTGCTTGACGATCTCTCCCTCAAAGCTTTTTTCCACACCACCGATGATATTGAGCAGTGTGGTTTTGCCGCAGCCGCTAACGCCCTTGATCACGTATAGCTTGCCCGGCTCAAAGGTATAGCTGACACGGTCCAACACGACTCTGTCATACTGCTTTGTGATATTATCAAGCCTTAACATTGCCGCACCTCCTATATCAGATCCCGCGCGCTGACGATATTTTCATACCACGTGCGGTATCGCAGCGGACGCAACAGCAAATGCGAAAGCGCGAAGCAGGACAAGCAAAGCAAAAGCAGATACAAAGCCAGCAGCACGGGATTATACGAAAACAGTTGGAACTTGAAGATCATATAGTGCGCGTTGATGGCATTGCCCGCAAGCGTCAGCAAAAACGCGCCTCCCATGCAGCAAAGCCCTATGACCAGCAGCCTTGCAATGCTTACGTTGACAAAGCAGGAGATCACGCGCCCCAAGGGATATCCCGCATAGTTGAACACCGAAATAAACTTACTGTTATAGGATATCTCGGTTTTTTGAATATTGATAAAGAATAGCACCGAGAACAACAAAATCAGCAAGGACGTGGGCAAAAGCAGCATGCTCATATTGGAAAACAGGCTTTCCAGCTCGTAGTTGCGCCATCCCGGCTCAATTCTTGCCCCGAGAGATTGCAGCTCCTCTGCACTTTGCTCGTAAAATTGCATCATATCACCGTAGGAATCGAAATACACCTTATACGTGCGCTTATCCCCCGTGGCGTGATACAACGGATCTTGCGAAAGCTCCCGCGCAAGCGAGCTGCTGATGAAATAGACGTTCCGCAGCGCCTGCCGCTCCTGCTTGGTCTCATACTTGAAGTTCCCTGCATTGGTGGCGTTGAGATACTCCGCCTGCATGGCGTCCAGGTCTCCTAAAACACCCACCACCTCCAGCTCGGTCTCTCCGATCGGGAACAGATCGTATTTCAGCTTTTTACCGATCACGCGCTCCAGGTGCCGCGGGCTGAGCTGCTCTGCCATCTGCTTGGTGATAATGATCTGATCGGGACCTGTAAAGTACTCTCCCAAGATCAAGCAGTCCACAAGCCCGAAATCCTCTGCCTTGTCGGGCAGCACGAAGGGATACACGCTTTTGGTATATGCCTCCATGCCCTCGATAATGCCGCCGCCGTGCTGTATGGGATGATATACGTCGGGCTGGCTTGCCTTGCAGTTAAAGGCGACGTCCGACACACCCTTGCCCGCGCGGATATACTCCAGCGCAGCCGTCCCGTCCCCCGTGGTCTCGACGTGCAGCATGTTGATCTTATAGGCAAACTCTACGCTGGCGTTGGTCTTGTTGGTGGGCGTGTCCGCCAAGAAGCACAACGTGAACGCGAGCAGCAAAAACACGGCGAAAAGCACCTCTGCGCGGCGGTTTTTCCGCTTGGAGCCAAACCATTTGCGCAAAAGCCTGCGCAGCACTCTGCCGCTTTTCTCTGCGACAGGCTCACCCTTTTTCGACCTGTGCCCCGTCGGCTTGCCCTTGGCTTGCTTGGCGTACGGCTTTTTCTCGGCGGGGGCAGCGGGGGCATCCAAGTAGCGATGCTCCTTTTCAAATTCCAGCACGTGATCCGCATACTGCCATGCAACCTGATCATGCGACGCGCATACGACCAGACAATCCCGGCTAAGCTCGGCAAGCAAGGCGAATACGCTTTGCTTATTTTGCTCGTCCAACGCCGCGGTCGGCTCGTCGAGCAGCAATATCTTTTTCTTGCTAAGCAGGGCGCGCGCCAACACCAAACGCTGCCGCTCGCCGCCCGACAGTGACAGGGGCAATTGCTTTTCCTTGCCCGCCAGACCAAAGCGCGCCAGCACCTGCGTAATGGCTTGCGCATCCTGCTTGACTAAATACAAATTATCCCACACGTTGAGATAATCCACAAAAAACGGGTCTTGGGTGATATACTCGGTATATGCTCCAAGCGACGCCGTATCAATTTGTCCGACAAACGGCGTACCGTTTATCACGATCTCCCCCGTCTCAAAGGGCAGCAAGCCGCAAAGCACGTTGAGCAGGGTGGTTTTTCCGCAGCCGCTCTCGCCGTATAGCAGATAAAAGCCACTGTCGGAAAAATCATAAGAAAAGTCGTGCAAAACGGATAGTGTGCCGTATGCCTTGGATATGTTTTTACAGTAAATCATACTTCATTCTCCGTCATCAATGTGCATACCGTTTTGCGTGGCAGCATTACTAACCGTCTCCGGGTTAATACTCCGCATGCTCCAGACGCTCCAGGCATACCGCAAGCCTTGCAAGATCCACGCCCGCAATGACCTTGTCGTCATATTCGGTGTTTTCAAACAGGAAGTCGCAGTTTTCAAGCACACCCTGCTCGATGCGCTTCAGCTCGGCATACAACTCGATCTGCTCCTCAGTTGCC